>NZ_JAVXRL010000005.1:0-89978 GCF_036643715.1 Clostridium sp.
TACAAAAAGATAACTATATTAATATTAACAGTAATTATATTGTTTTGGACTTTAGGGGTAATTCCAAAGGCTATAGGGGAAACGGTATCAATTAATTATATTGAGAAATATTATAGTTCTTTAAACTTAGAGTTTAAGGAGATAGAGTATTCAAAATCACAGGGAGCATACATTTCAGCTTTTATAGATAAAAAAGGAAAGGTATACAATGTTTTAATGAATTCAAAATGGTTACCAATAAACATATATTTCAATCCATTAAATATTCCTAAATAGTGAGTTATTGGTGGTATAATATTAATAATAATTAACTGATGATAGAGAGATAAAGGTGAATAAAAATGAATAAAACAATAGGTATATTTGCACATGTAGATGGAGGTAAAACAACATTTTCTGAGCAGATACTGTACCATACTAATAGTATAAGAAAAAGAGGAAGAGTCGACCATAAAGACTCTTTTTTAGACAGTCATGATATAGAAAAAAAGAGAGGTATAACTGTATTTTCAGATGTTGCAAAGTTTGATTTTAATAAGGATACATATTTTTTAGTTGATACACCAGGGCATATTGATTTTTCAAAAGAGATGGAACGAGGAATTGGTATATTAGATTATGCGATTTTAATAATAAGTGGTAGAGATGGGGTAGAAGGACATACTGAAACTATTTGGAATAGTTTACGTAAACATAATGTGCCCACATTTATATTTATTAATAAAATGGATTTAGTTTTAGATAGTATAGAAAATACTATAAAAACAATTGAAAGAGATTTAAATACTAAAATATTATTAATAGATGATTTGGATAAATTAAGTGAAGAAAATATCGAATTTATTGCAGAAAAAGATGAAGAACTTTTAAATATATATTTTGAAGAAGGATATAATAAAAAGTTATGGATAGAGAAACTTAAAATGCTCATAAAAAATAATAAAATAGTTGTTTGTTCTAAAGGTGTAGCACTTTTAGATGAAGGTATAACTGAGTTTTTAGAAATCTTTAGCAAACTGACTTTCACTGACTATGAAAGTGAAGGTCAGTTTAAAGGAAGAGTATTTAAAGTTAGATATGATAACAAAGGAAATAGGGTTACTTTTATAAAAGGTATTATTGGGAAATTAAAAACGAAGGATGAAATAAAATATACTGTAAATGGGGAAACAATTATTGAAAAAGTAAATTCTATAAGAAGTTATAATGGAAATAAGTTTGAAGGCGTAGATTTTGGAAATGCTGGTGAGATTTTTGGGGTTGTTGGTATTACAAAATTAACAGAAGGAATGGGAATAAATACTGATGACTGTGTGATAAATGATTTAAGGCCAGCACTCATTTCAAAAGTTATTTATAATAATAAAATTAACGATAAAGAGGTTTTGAATTATTTTAAGATATTAGAAAGTGAAGATGAGAGTTTAAATGTTAATTGGAATGAGGAATTGAAAGAGCTTCACATAAGCATTATGGGTAAAATTCAGCTTGAAGTTTTAAAAGAAGTGATTTTGGAGAGATTTTCATTGAATGTTGAATTTGGAGAACCTGAAATTTTATATAAAGAGACAATTGAAGGCGAAACGTTTGGATATGGACATTTTGAACCACTTGGCCATTATAGTGAAGTACACTTGAAGATCGAAGAAGGCGATAGAGATAGTGGTATAACTTTTTATAACAAATGTCACGCAGATAATTTAACGACAGGAAATCAAAATCTTATTAAAACTCATATATTTGAAAGAGAACATAAAGGAATACTAACAGGAAGTCCAATAACAGATTTAAAAATAACTTTACTTACAGGAAGAGCACATAATAAGCATACTAGTGGGGGGGACTTTAGAGAGTCTACTAAAAGAGCATTAAGACAAGGCCTTGAAAGTGCTAAATGCAAATTACTAGAACCTTATTATAAATTTAAAATTACAATTCCAATAGAGCTTATAGGTAGAGTTATTTCAGATATTCAAAAGATGAGCGGAGAATTTAACGAACCTTGGAACTTGGGAGATAGAGTAATTATAACCGGAAGAGGACCAGTTAAAACTTTAATGAATTATCCTTTAGAGTTCGTTGGTTTTACTAAAGGCAAAGGAAATATTAATTTAGTATTTGAAGGTTATGATCTATGTCATAATGAGGAAGAAGTAATAGAGAATAAAGGATATAGCAAAGATTCGGATATTGAATATACATCAGTTTCAATATTCTGTTCAAAAGGACAATCTTATTTAGTAGAAGGAAAAGTAGCTAAAGAGTATATGCATTGCTTAAAATAATTATAGCTATATTAAGGAGAATTTATGATAAATAAAAAGTCTATAAAAAAAGTGAATATGAGTAGATATAAAGAGTTTACAATACCTTTATATGATAGTTATTGCTTTTCGAATATAAATGGTACTATTAAAAATTTATTTAATATAGAAAGTAATAAATCTTTGCCGGAAGATGTTATTAATGAAAATAGTAAGAATACTGATAAAGTTATATTTTTTTTAGTTGATGCATTTGGATGGTGTTTTTATGAAAAATACAAAGAATATTCAAAATTTCTTAAGGAAATAGAATTAAATGGTGTAGTATCAAAAATCACATCACAGTTTCCATCAACAACGACAGCACATGTAACAACAGCTCTTTCAGATGAAAGTGTATATGAACATGGATTGTTTGAATGGTTTTATTACGATAAGCAAGCAGATGATATAGTTACTGCTTTTTTATTTAATAAGGCAAGAGATGTGGAAATAGGAAGTTTAGAAAAATGCAATATTAATATAAAAGAATTTTTACCAGAGAAGAGTATATTTAAAACATTAAAAGAAAATGGTATAACAAGTAAAATATTTCAACCTTCATATATAAATAACAGTATATATAGTAAAACTATGGGAAGATTCTCTGAAATAGTAGGTTATGAAAAATATGATGATTTATTTAAAAGCTTAGCTAAAAATATAAATAAGAATACTAATAAAGAATATATTTACGTTTACTTGCCGGAAATAGATAGTGTAGGACATGAAAAAGGATGTGAATCTAAAGAGTTTAAAGAGCAAGTTATTAAATTTTTAAATGCATTAGATATCTTTTATAGTGAAATAAAAGATACAGAAAAGATTACGATTTTAATATCAGCAGATCATGGTCAAATAGAAACTGATTTAAATGATAAACAATATATTAATGAAATTATTCCAACTATAAGTAGTTACTTAGTTAAAAATTCTAGAGGCATGGATTTACCATCTGGATATTGTAGAGATCTATTTTTAAATGTTAAAGAGGAATTGATTGGAGAATGCTGTAATATTATTAAAAAATATTTTAATGATAAAGTGGAAGTAATACCATATGATGATTTATTTAAATACGGCTTCTTTAAAAAAGGTAGCCATCGACTTAAAGAGAGATGTGGAAATTTATTAATACTTCCAAAATATAAAAATAATATATGGTGGTATGAAAAAGGTATATTTGAGATATTTACTAAAGGTGTTCATGGTGGTGCATCAAAAGAAGAAATGGAAATACCTTTCTTATATTATAAATGTAATAATACAGGAGAATTTGGGAATGATTAAGATGTATTAATTTATATTAAATGTGGAGGTTTTTATGGGTAAGTTTAGGAAGGGATATATGTTACTTTTAACTATAAGTTCAGTACTTTTTATTGGATGTAGTGCTAATGGGTTTAATAGTATTACAGATCAAACGAAGTATAATAACTCAAAGGCTATAACAGGAGGCTTTATTAAAGAAAACAATACTGATTATGAATCTGTTGGATTTAAAGATGGAAAATTATTTCTATATGCTTTTTCGAATAAAAATACAAAACAGGAAGAGACATACTATTTTGATAACAAAGGCGTATTAAATGTAACAGGAGAAAAAATAGATAAAGATAATATGATAGATGAATTAGTATATCAAAATTCTACAGAAAATCATAATATTAAAATTGTTAAAGCTGATAATTTTAATGAGGAAAATATATTGCCAAAAGCAATACTAGATGGAAGTGCATTAAAGTTAAATGATGAAGAGAGAGGTACATCACTTGATTATGTAACTGGAAATATGAACTATTATATTTATAAAATTTTTCAAAATGAAAAACAAGAATTAGTAATTATTAATGGTAAGACTAATGAATTTTATGTAAGTGAATTATTAGATTTAGCAAGAGAAAATACTGAATATAGAAATATTCAATCTGTATTTTATGATAAAGGGACAGATAGTATATATGGAATAAACCCAGATGGGAAAATTAAAAAATTAATATTAGAAAATAAAAAAATTAAGATTGAAGATTATGATAAAATAAGAACAAAAAAAGATGAGTATGTAAATAAAGTCATTTCATCAAATGAAGATAATTATATAGAATTTCTAACATCAGATGATGGAGGAAGTTCTATGTATGTTTCAAGAATACTTAAGTATGACACATCGAGTAAAGACTATAAATCTATATATAAGGATAAAAAAGATACTGATATAAATACTTTAAATTATATAGATGGATTTTTCTTATTATCTGAAGGAAATAATATTAAAAACTATTATTTATGTAAGTTTAAAGGGGATGGAATAGAAAAGATAAGAAAAGTTTCAGAAGATAAAGAAGATGAAAATAGTAATACTTATATATACACTAATAAAAAGAATAATTTAGTATTTGTAAAAAAAGATTATTTTGGAACTGATGATAAGAGGGTTCAAGATTTCAAAGTTTATAATATATATGATTACTAAACTCTACGGTGGTGATTTAATGGAATATATAAAATCTAAAAATATTGTATCAGGTTACTTAAAAAATAATCCTTGGTTTGGGGTTGATTATAATATGAATATTTATAAAGGATGCTCTCATGGATGTATATATTGTGATTCTAGAAGTGAATGTTATAATATAGAGAATTTCGATAAAGTGCGCAGCAAAGAAAATGCTATTAATATAATTATAAAAGATTTAAAAAGTAAGAAGAAGAAAGGTGTAATCATGACAGGTTCTATGAGTGATCCGTACAATCCTTTTGAAAAAAAATTATATTTAACTAGAAAGGCATTAGAACAAATAAATTTATATAATTTTGGAGTAGCAATTGCGACAAAAAGCCCACTTATTAAAAGGGATATAGATATACTAAAAAAGATAGGTGAGCACTCGCCAGTATTAATTAAAATAACTATAACAACATTTGATGATGAACTTTGCAGAAAGCTTGAACCAAATGTTGCTGTAACTTCAGAAAGATTTAAAGCAATAAAAGAATTAAGTGATAATGGTATTTATGTTGGTATATTAATGATGCCAATATTACCATTTATTAATGATAATGAAGAAAATATTATAAATATAGTTAAGAAAGCGTATGAGTGTGGTGCAAAGTTTATTTATACCTTTGGATTTGGTGTGACTTTAAGAGGAAATCAAAGAGAGTATTATTACGAAAAATTAATTGAAAATTTCAAAGAAAGAAATATTGTAGAAAAGTATATTAATACTTTTGGAAATAGATATGAATGCAGAGTAGAAAATGCTAGCAATTTAATGAATAGATTTATAGCTGAATGTGATAAGTATGGGATACTTTATAATATGGAAGATATAATAGTAGATTATAAAAGTAAATATAATGAAAAACAAATGAGTTTGTTTAGTTTATAACTAAACAAACTTTTTTATTTCATTTAGGTTTCATATTAGAATTGTAATATAGTGGTAAGAAATATTAGGGGGTATTACAAATGGGTATTTATGATTTTGCAAAAAAGACATTTAAGGCAGACTTTAAAAATAGTTTATTCTATATTTTCTCAATTTCTATAACGGTAGCATTTATGTTTAATGCTATTAATCTTGCATATAACCAATCAATATATTCAACTAAAGGAGAGGTTGTCGTTGAAAAAGCAACAGATTACATAGGTGTTGTAGAGTCGTTTGTTTATCCAATTCCACTTCTGCAAAAACAAAACTTACTTATACTTGTTTTTGTAGCTACTTTTTTTGCAGTTATATGTAATAAAAATCATATAAAAAGAAAGGGTAAAGAGATAGCATTTGCAATTACAAATGGAGCATCAATTGTAGATGTATCAAGATATTTAATGTATATAAATGGTAGAACATATATTATTGGAGCGTCAATAGGATTAGTTATAGGACTAATATTAACACCTATATTTAATACAATTATGTATAAATTTTTAGGTAGTGATGGACCATTATTCACTTTTGATACTGAGGGGTTGCTTATAGTAGCTGTATATGTAGTTATACAATACTTGCTATTAGTTTCACTGAATTTTGGATACGCTTACAGAAAAGAAATAATAGATTTAATGAAAGTAGAAAATACTAAAGGCTTCACTGATAGTAGAAATGTAAGAGTCCCTGGAACTCTATTTTTAATATTGTATTTAATTCCGATAGTATATAGTTTAACATTACCAAGTTTTGAAGGTGCAGAAGGTGCAGCATATGTTTCTTTTATACTAGGAAGTATAGGAGTTTATGGGATTATAAAATACTTTATTCCTAAAATTATAAAGAATCTAAAGAAGAAAAGATTTATGTATAAAGGGCTTAGAAGAATATATATAAGTAACTTTGAGAAGATGCTATCAGATTCTCTAATATATGTTCTTGCACTTACTATAGCATTAAATTATTTTGCAAACTCAATAGTTGAATATATTGAGTTTGATGGAATGAAGGGTAATTTAATGTTCTGTATATTTGGAACTTCACTAATAGTAGGGTTATCTTTATTTTATAAACTAATGGTTGAAACAGATGAGAAGATGAAGTTATATAATCAACTAAAAATACTTGGGTATTCAAAGGAAGAAGTTGTAGAAATATTAAAAAAAGAATACTTATTATTTTATAGTATAGCGCTTTTATTACCAATTAGTCTTCTAATAGGTAACTTAATAATTTACACATGTGTTGGAGCATATACAATTACATTAACTGTACAAGTCCTAGTAATTGTATTTGTACCATTAGTTCTAGCTGGAATAGTTTCTTCAATGAAAAATAGAGAAAAAATAGTAAATCAAATATTTAATTAAAATTTAGGAGGAATAGTAATGAAAGGTTTAAATGAAATTGTAATTGTTGATAATGTAGATAAAATATATGGAGTTGGAGATAATAGCTTTTATGCACTTAATAAAGTTTCTCTAAGAGTATATGAAGGAGATTTTATTGGAATTATGGGTCCATCAGGATCAGGTAAATCAACTTTCTTAAATATACTAGCAACTTTAGATGTACCATCAAGAGGCAAATTACTAATAAATGGTAAAAATGTACAGGGAATGGCTGATTGTGATTTAAGTGCATTTAGAAGAGAAAATATAGGTTTTATATTCCAAAATTTTAACCTTTTAGATACATTAACTATAAAAGATAATATATTATCATCTGTAATATTAGCTGGACTTTCTAAAGAAGAGTGTGATGAGAGGCTTGAAATGGTTTCTAAAAAGATGGATATAGAAGCTATTTTAGATAAATATCCAGCAGAATGTTCAGGAGGGCAAAACCAAAGAGCAGCTGTTTGTAGAGCGCTTATATCAAATCCGAAAATAATAGTTGCAGATGAGCCAACAGGAGCGCTAGACACAAAAAACTCTAATGAACTTATAAAATTATTAAGTAAGCTTAATAGGGAAGATGGAATAACTATTGTAATTGTTACTCATGATTCAGTGATAGGAAGTTATTGCAAAAAATTACTCTTAATAAGAGATGGAGAGGTAGATGCAACTTTAAATAGAGGAGCTATGACACATAGAGATTTTTATTATAAAATTGTAGAAGAAACTTCAAAGGAATGCGAAAGTTTATTTATGGAAAATGAGGAAGTTGTGGTATAATATTTTAAATATTGTAAATTAGCAGGTGAATATTTAAATGAAATTGAAACATAGGGATAGAACGTTTTTATTTACTACAACATTTCTATTTGTAATAATTATGATAATTTATTTAGTAAATGATGCAATGATATATAAAACGTATTATGTAACTGAATTTAATAGAATAGAAAAGATTATTGATGAGTTTATTGATAATATGCGTAATAGTACTTTAGAAGAAGTTAAGGAAAAAAGCAAAGTATTACTAAATGATCCATCAATAGATAAAGTTTATGTAAATGATATGGATAGATATTCTATTGATAATATTAAGATTGATGGAGATGGTACTGAGTTATCAATAATCAGAAAACCAATTAATATAAGAAGTGGAAGATATATAATTGAAGTGCTTGGAAGATTCCATGTGCAAAAAGATTTAAAAGAAAATTTAAATGCGTTAATTCCTAAAACAATATTTTTAATGCTCTTATTTTCAGCGGTATTTTCTTATATATATTCTAAATATATAACAGGGCCTATATTGTATATTTCAAAAAAAACATCGGAAATGAAAGAATTAGATAAGGATATAACGATAGAAGTTAATAGTGATGATGAGATTGCAATGTTATCAAAAGATATAAATGAGTTAAATAAAACTCTTAGAAAAAATATAAATGAGCTTAATAATATGAAGGAATATAAAAAGCAGTTAATGCTCGGATTATCTCATGAAATAAAAACTCCAATTGCAGCAATGAATGGTATTCTTGAAGGAATGTTAGATGAAGTATATCCATATACAGATAGGGATAAATATATAAGAGAGTGTAGAAGGCTTTCAGCAAAGCTTGGTAAAATAGCTAATGAAATGCTTGATATAACAAAGCTTGAAGCAATACCGGCTGTAATGGAAAATATACCGCTAAAAGATTGTGTTGAAGCTATTATTGACAGTTATAAAATTATATTACTAGAAAAAAACATTTCATATAATATTTTTATAGCTGAAGATTATAAAGTAAATGCAGATAGGCGATTATTTGAAAAGGCAATATTGAACGTAATAGAGAATGCTATAAAATATGGTGATAAAAATAGTGGAGTTATAATTAAATTAGATGAGGATGTGCTTTCAATAAAAAATTATGGACAGAATTTAAGTGAAGAAGATATAAGCTTAATTTTCAATCCATTATATAGAGTTAAAAATATAAGTGATGATGTAGAAGGAAAGGGGATTGGCTTATTTATTGTAAGAGAATGTTTAAATGCTTTAAAGTTTCATCATTATATTAGTAACTTTGAAGATGGAATTATTTTTACAATAGTATTAGGAGGAAAATAATATGGCGCTTAATATACTCCTTCTTGAGGATGATAAAAATTTAAATGAAATAGTAAAGAGCTATTTATTAAACTATGGATATAATGTAGTAAACTGTTTTGATGGTAAGGAATGTACAGATAATATATATAAACAAGAATTCGACTTATATATATTAGATCTTATGATACCAATGGGAAATGGCCTTGATATACTAAAAGAGATAAGAGGTATATCAAATAATCCAGTTTTAATAATAACTGCAATAGATTATGAAAATACTGAGATAAAAGCATTTGAGTATGGAACTGATGATTATATAAGAAAACCATTTTCACCTAATATTCTACTTAAAAGAATTGAGGCTATATTTAGACGCGCTAATAAGATGGAATGTAATGAAATATTATTTTTAGATTATAAAATTGATTTAAGTAACTATACTGTGTTTTATAAAGATGAAGATTTACAATTACTTATGAAAGAGTATGAATTACTAAAAGTTTTAATACAAAATAAAGGATCGATACTATCAAGACAAAAAATACTTGATAAAGTATGGGGATACGATTATTTTGGAAGTGATAGAGTAGTTGATGCACATATTAAGAATTTAAGAAAGAAACTTCCAACAGATTTAATAGTTACAGTGAAGAATGTTGGATATTGTATAAAATAAAAGGATTAAAATCATTGCAGTAGTACTAATTAAATTATATAATACAAACTATAGAATAAATATTTTTTAATACAAAGGAGAATGAAAATGAGAGTAACTTATAAAAATCCTAAAGAATTAGCTAAGTGCTTAAAGGATCAGATTGATGAGTATTTAGATGATATTATGGAGTATGAGAAGCTAAAAGCTAAAATCACTAGAATAATTGAAACAAATGAAGATAGATTTTATAAGAATGGTAAAGTCGAAGGGAAAATTGCAAATGTTCTAGGTGAAGAAAGAATAGAAATTATTAATAAGATTTTACAAGATAAATAAGATACTTTTATAAAGAGCTAATTTTAATTAGCTCTTTATTTTTTAGCATATTAACCGGTTTACTTTTTAAATATTTTTAAAATCCAAGTTCCTCTGGAACTATGATTATTGTTATTCTTCCTTTAAATTTCATTCCATTATGAACTATAGATGTGAAATTACAAATCCTGCCTCTTACTGAACAGTCGTGACATTTACCATCTGTTACACAAGGACATTTATGATTTATTCTTTTAGCATTCATAATTGCAACTTCATTAATTCGTTTAAAGGCATCACTTAAATTATCCACAACTTTGTTTGCACCAGCAACTATTATTACATTTTTAGGTCCAAACAAAATACCAGCAGCTCTATTTCCACCTGAATCAGTATTTACAAGCTCTCCATTTCTTGTTATAGCATTTGTACTTGTAACTAAATAATCAGCTGTCATTGATTCTCTCATTATTTCAACTATTTCACTAAATGGTGCATCTATGTAACGATCATAAAGCTTATAATCATCGCTTCTAAATTCTGGTACAATATTTAATTCATCTAATGTAACAGAACCTCCAAGTGCTATAGAAGACCCTTTAGGAATTAGTTCTAAAACTTTATCTTTAACTAAATCACTTGATTCTAAATAAATTGCATTATAATTATATTCATTTAAAATATCTACAATTTCTTTAGCATCACATTCTAGTTTCCATTTTTTAATTTTATTCATAAAAATCACCCTCCAAAATGATTATACATTATTAATTTAGTAAACTACTAATAGTAAACTTAAATGTTTACATTTTTTTATAATATAATTTTCAAAAAATATTTTGAAGTAGTATAATGAAATAATATATTAACATAAAGAGGTGAATCATAAGATGAAAAAATGTTTATATTGCAAAAAAGAAATTAAAGGGCAGGGATATAAAAATAAGATAGGTGATTTTTGTTCGGAAGATCATTACGATAAATACTATGCATCACTTTCAAATGAAGAGATAGTAAAAATAATGAATAGCATGTGCGTATGTAGTGATGATTAATAATATAAAAGGTATAAGAGGTGAATTTTAATGAGTTATAATTTTGATATGAAACAGTTTTTAGTTAAATATAAATACTGTATTGAATTAATAGAAAAAAATAAAATTGAAATAAGTTATTTAGAAAAGATATATGAGGACTATATAAAGTATAGAGATTCTTATGAAAATCAAGCAAATTTTATAGCGAACATTCTTCGTTCAGATAACAATATCCATTCTGTTAAATCAAGAGTAAAAGCACCAGATAGGTTGATTGAAAAGATTATAAGGAAGACTAAGGAGCGAAAAGAAAAGTATGGTGAAGAATTTATATTTACTGTAGATAATTATAAGAATGAAATAAACGATTTAATAGGGATAAGAGTAATACATATATTTAAAGATCAATGGGAGGCTATTCATGAATTTATTATAAATACATGGAAAGTAATAGAGATAACAGCTAATGTAAGAGATGGGGATAATACTAAAGTATTTGATGATTTAGGGATAGAGGTAAGGTCAAGACAGTCAGGGTATAGATCGGTTCATTATTTAGTAGAATTCTATCCTACAAATCAAAAAGTTATAGCAGAAATACAAGTTAGAACAATATTTGAAGAGGGGTATGGGGAAATAGACCATAGACTTAGATATTCTCACAATGAGATACCTGAAATATTAAAATCAAACTTACTTTTATTTAATAGAATAGTAGGAAGTGCCGATGAAATGGCATCGTTGATAAATACTTTGAGTAAAGAATGGGATTGCAAAGAACAGGCTTACGAGAAGTTGTTAGATGAGAAAGATAGTGAGATTATTAGACTTAAAAGTAAATTAGCGGAAGTGTAATATTAAAATGAATATGTTATAATTTATACAATTATGTAAATTGGAGGAGAAATTATGAAGTTTTTTAAGAAAATTAGTTTAGCTTTAGTTATGGTAATTGGAATGTCAATGTTTATAATTGGTTGTTCAGGAACCGATAAAGCTAAAGAAGCATTTGATAGTTATAAGGAAAAGTGGGCCCAAAATGATTATAAAGGCATGTATGAAATGCTTAGTAATGATTCAAAGAGCAAAATAACAGAAGATCAATTTGTAAAAAGATTCAGCAATATATATGGTGCTATGGGAGCAAGTAATATGAATATAGAAGATGGGGAAGCAGAGAAAGGCGATGGAACTGTTTCTGTACCATTTACATTAACTATGAATACTGTTGCTGGAAAAGTTGAATTAAAAGACTTTAAAGCAGTTATGGTTAAAGATGATAAAGAATATAAAGTTAATTGGAATGATAATTTAATTTTGCCTCAAATGGTTGAAGGCGATAAAGTGAAGGTTGTCACACAAAGGGGTGTGCGTGGTAAAATATTAGATAAAGACGGCAAAGTTTTAGCGGAAGATGGAAAAGTAAGTGTAGTTGGAATACATCCGGCAGTATTCTGTAAGGAAGATAAAGAGAAGAAAGTAAAAGAGATGGCAGCCGCTTTAGATATTAGCGAAGATACTATTAATAAGAAAATAGATGCTAGTACAGATCCAGGACATTTTGTTGAAATAGTAAAAATACTACCAACAGATAGCAGACTTAAGACATTAGAAAATCGCGAGCTAGACGGTATTCTAATAAACAATACTACTTCAAGAACATATGAAGGTGGAGAAGCCTTTGGAAGACTAGTTGGTTATATAGGACCTATAACTGCAGAAGAATTAGATAAAATGAAAGATAAAGGTTACACTGCAACAAGTGTAATAGGAAAAAGTGGTTTAGAACAAGTTTATGAAGATACTTTAAGAAAAACAGATGGTGGAGAAATATATATAGAAAGAGGATCTGAAAAGATTTCAGTTGCGAAATCTGATGCTAAGAACGGAAAAGATATAAAGATTTCTATAGATTCAAAACTTCAAAAGAAAGCATATGATGAAATGAATGGAGAAAAAGGTGCAGTAACAGCTGTAAACCCTAAGACTGGTGAAGTTCTTGCAATGGTAAGTGCTCCTTCATATGATTCTAATATGTTCACAACATATATGACTAAGACTCAAAAGAAAGAATTAGAAGATACAAAAAATGCTTGTGAAGTGAATAGATTTAATAAGGCATACTCACCAGGATCAACATTTAAACTTATAACAGCTGCAACAGGCCTTAGAGATGGGAAGATTAATCCAAATGATGTTAAAGACATTAAAGGTACTAAATGGCAGAAAGATAGTTCATGGGGAGATTATAAAGTAACAAGAGTAGATGACCCAGGTAAAGGAGTAAATTTGGTTGATGCTGTTAAGTATTCAGATAATATTTACTTTGCACAAGCTGCACTAGATATAGGCGCAGATAAATTTATTGATGGTGCTAAGAGATTTGGTATTGGAGATAAGCTTGAATTTGGATATCCAATGGAGAACTCACAAATATCAAATGATGGAAAAATAAAAGATGAGATTGCATTAGCAGATTCAGGATATGGACAGGGTGAAATTTTAGTAACACCTTTAAACATGGCATTAGCATATAGTGCTTTAGGTAATGGTGGTAATATAATGGAGCCAAGATTAGTTACAAGTGAAAATGGAACAGCTAAAGTATGGAAAGAATCAGCTATAGAGAAGAAAGATCTAAATGATCTTATTACTGCTTTTGAAGCGCCAATAAACGGAGCTGGTGGAACTGCAACGGATGCCAAAATACCAGGGGTAAGTCTTGCAGGTAAAACAGGAACAGCAGAAATTAAAAAGACTCAAGATGATCAAAAAGGAACAGAAAATGGTTGGTTTGTAGCAGTGGATACTAAGGATTCAAAAATAGCAATTGCTGTATTGTTAGAAGATGTTAAAGATCAAGGTGGATCTCATGCAGCTACACCAAGAGCTAAAAATATATTACAATCATACTTAAAATAGTAAATTTAAATTACAAAAATAAGCTTTAGAATATTTCTAAGGCTTATTTTTATAAGAATTTTTATAAATAACAAAATCCCATAGTTATCATAATTAATTCATATAGAACTTTAAGCAATGTTTATAGTTTGGAAATAATAGTAACATGATTATGTACTACAATTTAATTATACAAATAAAAGAAGGAGAGGATAGAAATGAAAGTAATTATACACGTTAATCAAAATGACAGATGGAATATGGCAATAGGAAATGTTCATAATTTATTAAATTTAGATCCAAAATTAGAGATTGAAATGTTAGTTCATGGAGAACCAATAGTAAATTTAAAAGAAGAAACATCAAAGAAAATGGAACTATATGATGATTTAAAGAGATTATCAGAAAAAGGAGTTAAATTTGCAGCTTGTAATAATACAATGACAAAAATGAATATTGATAAAAGTGAAATGTGTACTTTTGTAAAAATAGTTCCAGCAGGAGTTATGGAACTTATTGAAAAACAAAATGAAGGATACGCATATGTTAAGCCTTAAAGGTATTAAGTGTAAAAAGATATGAATATACTATATTTTTTAGTAGCGATAATAGCTACAACGATTGGTGCTGCAGCAGGAATTGGTGGAGGAGTAGTAATTAAACCGGTTCTTGATTCTGTAAGTACATTTTCACTTTCAACTATTAACTTGTTATCTTCATCAACTATATTTATAATGTCTATTGTTTCTATAGTAAGACAACTTATGAAGAAAGATAAAATAGATATAAAAAATACTACAGTAATTGCAATGGGGTCTATTTTAGGTGGAGTTATTGGACAAAAAATTCTTGGATATTTAGTGGGATTAAGTAATAATAGTAGTTGGCTTAATATTTTGCAAAGCGTAATGCTTATAGTTCTTTTGTTGTTTGTTTATTTTTATATGGAAAATAAAGATAATTTAAAGAAGTTTGATATAAAAAGTTATACTCTTATTTCAATAATTGGAATAATTCTTGGCGCTATAGCTGCATTTCTAGGAATAGGTGGAGGACCAATGAATGTTGCTCTATTTGCATTATTATTTGGAATGGATACAAAATCAGCTGCGAGAAATTCTATAATAGTAATATTCTTTTCTCAAGGTGCAAAGATTTTATCGATTGCTGTATCTACAGGATTTTCAAGCTATGATTTAAAAGTATTGCCATTAATGCTTGTAGGTGGTGTGGCTGGAGGTTTATTAGGGTATAAACTAAATAAAAAAGTTACTGAAAGAAGCTTACTTAAAATATTTAATGGAACATTATTGATAGTAGTATTAATAAACGTATATAATATAATTAAACTTTTATAATACCAAATACACTTGCATTTAGTATGTAATGATTCACTATATACTAAATGAAGGTGTATTTTTTTGCATAACAACATATGATACTGATACCATAAAATAAATGTAAAGGTTTTATAATAATAAGTAAATGATACGAAAATAATGATAATTTTAAAAAAATAATAAATATTTATGGATTATATAAAATGAATTACTATAAAATACAGTATTTTAGTATAAAATAGGAAAAATAAATTATTGACAAAATATATATGGAACTGATACCATAAAACCATAAATTTTAAGTTTGGGAGGAAAGTTATGAGTAAAGAACAAATAGTAGCTAAAGAGATATTACGAAATATTGGTGGCAAAGATAATATAAAGTCTATGGAGCATTGTGCAACTAGATTACGTCTTATATTAAAAGATAAGGAACTTATAAATGAAAAGGCTATAGAAAATATTGATGGAGTTAAGGGTCAATTTTTTGCAGCAGCTCAATATCAGATCATTTTAGGGACAGGCTTCGTAAATAAAGTTTACGCGAAAATGTCAGAAGAGGGAATAGAGTCTGGTAATGCTAAAGAGGAAGCATATAGTAATATGACATTACCACAGAAAATTTCACGTACACTTGGAGATATATTTGTACCTATAATACCTGTACTTGTGGCAACAGGATTATTTATGGGACTTAGAGGATTGTTAGTTAACCTTGGAGTTGAACTAAATCCAACATTTAATACATTAACAGAAGTATTAACAGATACAGCATTTATATTTTTACCAGCTTTAGTTGCATGGTCAACAATGAAAAAGTTTGGTGGAACACCAGTAGTTGGTATAGTACTTGGTCTTATGCTTGTGGCACCACAGCTTCCAAATGCGTGGCAAGTTGCAGGTGGTGCAGATCCAATTTATATTTCATTACTTGGATTAAGTATTCCTATAGTCGGATATCAAGGTTCAGTTCTTCCAGCGTTAGTACTTGGTATTCTGGCATCTAAAATTGAAAAGAATATTAGAAAAATAATGCCAGATATATTAGATTTAATATTAACACCATTTTTAACATTATTAATTTCAATGATACTTGGATTATTGGTTGTTGGACCTATAATGCATACAAGCGAAGTATATATTTTAGAATTATTTAAAATGTTCTTAGGATTACCATTTGGAATAGGTGGAGCAATAATAGGTGGAGTACATCAAATAATTGTTGTATCAGGAGTACATCATATATTTAATGCCCTTGAAGTTGAGCTTATTTCAGGAACTGGATTAAATCCATTTAATGCGGTTATAACTGGTGCTATTGTAGCACAAGGAGCAGCAGCTCTTGCAGTTGGACTTAAAACAAAAGATAGAAAAAAACGTTCATTATATATTTCATCAGCAATACCTGCGTTTTTAGGAATTACTGAGGCCGCTATATTTGGTGTTAACTTAAGATTTATAAAGCCATTTATATTTGCATGTATTGGTGGAGCAGCGTCAGGTATGACTGCAGCAATTATGAAGTTAGCAGGAACAGGAATGGGAATAACAGCACTTCCAGGAACGCTTTTATATATAAATTCAAATATTATTGGATATATTATAGTAAATGCTATAGGGATAGCTGTTGCATTCTCATTAACTTATCTATTCTTTAAGCCAGAAGAATAAGATGGATTACTCTTTAAATAATGGTATAATTAATAAATATTATACCTTTATTTAGGAGGAAGAGATGAAAGTAACAATACAAGATATCGCTAATATGGTTGGAGTATCAAAGAGTACAGTATCTAGATACTTAAACGGTGGTTATGTTAGTGGAGATAATGTAAATAAAATAAAAGAAGCTATTGAAAAGACAGGATTTGAAACTAATTTCTTTGCTAAAAGATTAAAAGCAAAAAAGAGTAAACTAATTGGAATTATTATGCCAAGAATAGATTCTTTTACAGCTGGTAAAACATTAAAAGGAATAAACAACAAGCTAGAAGAAAAAGGATATCAAAGTATTATTTTAACTAGCGAATTAAATAAAGAAAAAGAATTAAGTAACATAAAGAAGCTATATCAACAGGGTGTAGATGGAATCGTTATTATGTCCTTTGAAATATCAAAGGAACATGTGGAAATTGCAAGTAAACTACCTATACCTGTTGTTTTTTCAGGGCAAAGTTCTGAATATTTGAATTGTATAGCTTTAGATGATTTTAAAATAGGAGAAATTCTAGGGGAATATATAAGAGAACAAGGTCATAAAAATATTGTTTTCCTCGGAGTGGATGAAAGAGATAAGGCTGTTGGAGTTCTTAGAAAAAAAGGTTTCTATAGTGCATTTAATGATGAAGAATGTAATATTAACTTTGTTAAAACTACATTTTCATTTAATAGAGCATATGAAGCTGGGGATGAAGTATTAGAACATAATCCAACAGCTGTTATTTGTGCTACTGATAATATAGCATTAGGGCTCATGAGATTTTTACTCGAAAGAGGTATAAAAATACCTAATGATATCTCAGTTGCAGCATTTGGAGGATATGATGTTTCTCAAATAACATATCCATCACTTACAACGGTGAAAATTGACTACAGTTTATTTGGTGAAAAGACAGCAGAAAAGATTTTAAATTTAATAGATGATAAAGAGTTAGAAATAGATTCAAATATACCTTTAGAACTTATGACACGAGAGAGTGTTAAGAAGATAAATAAGGAGCTCTTATAAATTTGTTATTTAATTACTTTCACCAAATAAAAATATGAAAGGTGAAAGTATAATGAATTTTAAGAGTAATGATGAAATAAATAAAGAGAGTATGGAACTTTTAAATAGAGATAAAGATATATGGAGAAATAATTTTCATTTTGACTCTCCATTAGGATTAATAAATGATCCAAATGGGTTAAGTTTTTATAATGGGGAATATTATATATTCTTTCAGTGGAACCCTTATGGGTGTGAGCATAATTATAAGCACTGGGGATACATTAAAACAAAGGATTTTATAAATTTTAAATACCCAAAAGTGTTTATATCACCTAATAGTTGGTATGATAAAAATGGTTGTTACTCTGGAAGTGCTATTGTTAAAGATAATATATTAAATTTTGTATACACAGGAAATGTTAAAGATGCAGAAGGTAATAGAGAATCATATCAATGTTTAGCTACATTATCAAATGAAGATGATGTTAAAAAGCTAGGACCAATAATAAATGATATTCCAAAGGGCTATACAGCACATTTTAGAGATCCATATATATTTGAAAAAGATGAAAAATACTATATAGTAATTGGAGCTCAAAATAAGAAGCTACAAGGAAGAGCATTAATGTATAGTTCTATAGACTTTAATGAATGGATATTTGAAGGTGAAATTAATACAAGATATAAAGACTTTGGGTTCATGTGGGAGTGTCCTTCGTTATTTCAAATAAATGGACTTGATATTTTAGCAATTTCTCCTCAAGGATTGAAAAATGAAGAATTTAAATATCAAAATATATATCAGTCAGGTTATATGATTGGAAAGTTAAATTATAAAAACTTAGATTATAACCATGGTGAATTTATAGAATTTGATAGTGGGTTTGACTTTTATGCGCCACAAATATTTAAAGATAATAATGATAGAACTATAATGATTGGATGGATGGGACTTCCAGAAACTGAAGACACTCACATAACTAGTAAATATGGATGGATGCATTCGTTAACTATGCCAAGGGAACTATTTATTAAAGATGGAGTATTATATCAATCACCAATAAAAGAATTTAAAGACTTAAGAGAAGAGAAACTAGTATGTTTAGAAAATATTGAAACAGATGATTTAAATGTTGATAATATTGAAATGAATAGTTATGAAATGATGCTTGATTTAAATAGACTAGAATGTAAAGAAGTTAATATATCATTTATGGAAGGGAAAGATAGTAAGACTTCAATAATATATAATTTTGATAGTGAAATATGCATATTAAGTAGAATTAATTGTAATTCTAATGAAGTAGAAGAAAGAAAGTTTAAGCTATACATTAAAGATAGACTTAGAATTAATATGTTTGTTGATAAATCAGCAGTTGAAATATACTTTGGAGATGGCGAAAAAGTAGCATCACTAAAAATATACAATGAAGAAGATGCTACAGGACTTAGTATTAAATCTAATAAAGGAAATCTAAAGATTAATTCTATTAATATATGGAAGATGGGAGAGATTAAGTATTATGAGTAAAGTATTTTGCATTGGAGAATTATTAATTGACTTCATAGGAAAGGATATTAATAAAGGTTTAAAAAATGGTACAAACTTTGAAAAGAAGGCAGGTGGAGCGCCTGCAAATGTGGCTGCTGCTGTATGCAAACTTGGAGGAAAGTCAGAATTCTTGGGACAAGTTGGAAATGATTCCTTTGGTAAGTTTCTAATAGAAATGATTGAGGGAGAGAATATTGGAACAAGAATGACTAAGATGGAAGGTTACACTACATTAGCATTTGTTGCTATTGATGAAAATGGAGAAAGAGACTTTGAATTCCATAGAGGTAGCGATGGTGAATATTCATTCGAAAATATTGATACTAGTAAGATAGATAAAAATGATATAATCCACTTTGGCTCTGCAACAGGCTTTTTAGAAGGTGAACTTAGAAATACTTATTTTAAACTATTAGAATATGGAAAGGATAATGGGATTTTTATATCTTTTGATCCAAACTTTAGGGATGCTTTAATAACAGAAGGTAAAATTGCTGAGTTTATTAGATTTTCAAAAGATTTTATTAAATATGCTGACTTTATAAAAGTTAGTGATGAAGAAATAAAATTAATAACTGGAGAAACTGATTTATATAAGGGAGTCGAGGCTATTCATTCCTATGGTGGAAAAGTAGTTGCAGTTACCCTAGGAAAAGAAGGAACATTAATAAGTAATGGAGAAAATGTTGAAATCGTACCATCAATAAAAATAAATCAAGTTGATTCAACAGGAGCAGGAGATGCATTTGTAGGAGCGGTACTTAAGAAAATATGTGAAAGAAATATAAAGAAAGATATTAATTTTAATGATTTTAAGGAAATAATAGAATATGGAAATAAAGTCGGTGCAATAACTTGCACTAATTATGGAGCTATAGATTCAATACCTAATGAAGGTGATGTACTAAACTACTAACTATTTAATAGAAGTTTATAAGTTATTTATTATGGAATTCATAAGTTTAATATATTATGTGATCATATATATAGGAGGCAATACTTATGAAAAAAGAGGAGAATATAACTTATGATAAAGTAAAAAAAATTACACTAACAGGATTGATGATAGCAATTGTTTTTGTAAGTGGAAGTATAATAAAGATACCGACAATAAATGGATTTATGCAGATGGGAGATTGCATGGTATTCTTATCTGCAGTGCTTTTAGGAAGGAAATATGGTTTCTTAGCAGCTGGTATTGGTATGGCACTAGTTGATGCTAGTGGAGGATATATTGCATGGATTCCGTTTACCTTTATAATTAAGGGATGTATGGCACTATGTGCAGCAAGTATAATACTTAAATATAAGAAGAAAAATATAAGAACATTTTTAATTGCCTTTGTTATTGGGGGACTAGTGGATATTATTGGTTACTTTATAGCAAATGCGATTATGGGTGGAATTATAGTTAATGCATCAAATGGGTTTGATGGAAGTGTAGTTTATGCTATAGCACATGTACCTGGTGACTTAATTCAAGTTGTTTTTGGAATTATAATAGCAACTATTATAGCGCCTGTAGTTTATAGATTAAGAAATAACATATAAATTTACGAAAGTTGTTCTAATTTGGAAGGATTGGAACAACTTTTTTCTATTAATTAAAATAAATTATAAAAAAATAATAAAAAAGGGTTGTAAAAGGTTTACATATGTATTATTATATACTTAACCGATTTAGTGAAACGGTTAAGTGAGAAAGGATGGAGAATATGAATAAAATTTGTATACTTGGAAGCATAAATATGGATTTAGTTATAAAGGTTAAGGAAATGCCAAAGGAAGGCGAAACCATACTTTCAAAATCCTTTGAAAAGATAGCTGGAGGAAAAGGCGCTAATCAAGGGGTTGCTGCTAAAAGATGTGGCAATATAGTTACAATGATAGGTAAAATTGGACAAGATGAAAATGGGGTTATATTAAAAGACCTTTTAGATAAAGAAGGAATAAATACAGAACTAATATTTATTGATGAAAAAGAGCCAACAGGTATGGCTATGATAACAGTAAATGAAAGAGGAAATAATTCAATAACTGTTATTTCAGGATCAAATATGACATTAACAAAAGCAGAAATAATGAAATGTGAAAATGTAATTAAGGAAAGCGATATAATAATATCTCAATTTGAAACTCCAGAAGATATTACAATTGAAGGTTTTAAAATGGCTAAAGAAAACAACAAAATAACTATTTTAAATCCAGCACCAGCAAAAGAGATAAGTGATGAATTATTAAAATATACAGATATAATAATTCCAAATGAAACAGAAGCAGAACTTTTAACAGGAATAGAAGTTAATGGATTAGAAGATGCTAAAAAAGCAGCATCAGAATTCTTTAAAAAAGGAGTTCAATATGTAATTATAACTTTAGGTTCAAGAGGAGCAGCTGTTATAAATAAAGATTCAGCAGGAATTGTAAACGCATACAAAGTTAATGCCATTGATACAACAGCTGCAGGAGATAGCTTCATTGGAGGATTAAGTTCAAAGTTAGATTATAAAGATTTAAGCTTTGAAAATGTTATGAAAGCAGTTAAGTTTGGTAATAAAGTATCATCAATAACAGTTCAAAGAGAAGGTGCACAGCCATCTATAGCAAGTATAGAAGAAGTTATTGAAATGTATGGAGAGGAAGAATAGAAATATGAGAAAAACAGAGTTATTAAATAGTCAAATAAGTTCAGTAATATCAGAGATGGGGCACACGGATTCTTTAGCAATAGGTGATTGTGGATTACCTATACCAAAAGATGTTAAAAGAATAGATTTAGCGATAATTAAAAATTTACCAACATTTATGGATACATTAAAAGCAGTATTATTAGAACTACAAATAGAAGAAGTAGTATTAGCAACAGAAACACCAGAAGTAAGTAAAGAACTTTATGAAGAAATAAAGAAAGAAATTAAAGATGTAAAGATAACTTTTGTAAGTCATGAAGAGCTTAAAAAAGGCTTAAAGGAATGCAAAGCTGTAATAAGAACAGGAGAGCAAACACCTTATGCAAATATTATCTTGAAGTCAGGAGTTGTATTTTAAGAGGAGGAGTTTAGTATGAATTCAAAAAAACCAATGCTTAAAATGGAGGGAGTGAGTAAATCATTCCCTGGTGTTAAAGCACTAGATAATGTAAATATAACAGCTTATGGGGGAGAAGTTACTGCTTTAATGGGAGAGAATGGAGCAGGTAAATCAACTCTTATGAAAATATTAAGTGGAGTCTACACAAAGGATGAAGGTAAAATATTCTTACAAGGCGTTGAAGCAAATATACATGGAATTAAATCAGCAGAAGATTTAGGAGTTACAATAATTCATCAAGAACTTAGTGTAATAAACAATCTAACAGTTGCTGAAAATATTTTTCTAGGAAATGAAAAGGTTAACAAATTTGGAAAGATAGATAAGAAACTTATGCTTGAAAGAAGTAAGATGTTTTTAGAACAAATCGGTTGTGACGTTAATCCAAACGAACTTGCAGGAAACTTAAATGTTGGAGAAAAGCAAATGATTGAAATTGCAAAAGCTTTAACAAAAAATGCTGCAGTTATTATTATGGATGAACCAACAACTGCTCTTACAGAAGTAGAAACTAAAAATCTTTTCAAAGTAATTGAAAATTTAAAGAGCAAAGGTCTTGCTATAATTTACATATCACATAGAATGGAAGAAATTTTTGCAATATGCGATAGTGTTGAAGTATTAAGAGATGGTAAGTATGCTGGAACAGCTAGAATTGCAGATATTGATAACGATAAACTTATTACTATGATGGTTGGAAGAAAGATTGAAGATCAATTTCCATATAGAGTAGTAAAAAAAGGTAAAGTTATTTTAGATGTTAAAAATTTAAGTTCTAAGGCTGGGGTTGAAAATGCAAGCTTTGAAGTTAAAGAAGGCGAAATACTTGGAGTTGCAGGGCTAATGGGATCAGGTAGGACAGAGCTTGCAAAAACAATATTTGGTGCATATAAAAAGACAGATGGAACAGTTGAAATAAACGGAAAGAAACTTCATGGGGGAAATATAGGAGAAGCCATTAAAAATGGTATATGTTATCTTTCAGAGGATAGAAAAAAAGAAGGTTGTGTTCTTGGATTATCAGTATCTGATAATATGACAATTGCAAATTTAAACAGATATGAAAACAAGATGCTTGTATTAGATAAGAAAAAAGAAGCAAGTGACGTAGATGATTATATTAATAAAATAAGAATTAAAACACCAAGTCCAGAACAATATATTAAAAACCTAAGTGGTGGTAATCAACAAAAAGTTATTTTAGCTAAATGGTTATTAACAAAACCTGAAGTTTTAATTATTGATGAACCGACAAGAGGAATTGATGTTGGTGCTAAAAAAGAGATATATGAATTACTAAATGAGCTTAAAGCTAGCGGGAAAGCAATAATAATGATATCTTCTGACATGCCAGAGGTTCTTGGAATAAGTGATAGAATAATGGTTATGAGTGAAGGGAAGATAACAGGAGAAGTTAGCAGGGAAGAAGCAACACAAGAAAAAATTATGAAACTAGCAGTTGGAATAAAATAAAAAAACATGAGATAAAATAGTTTTAATTTGAGAGGAGTTTTTAATAATGAAAGAAAATTATAAAGTATACTTAGACAAATACAAATCTCTTATAGGGTTAGTGTTATTATGCATAATTATAACTTTTGTAACACCAAAATTTTTAAGTGTAGCAAACATAACAAATGTATTTACTCAAGTTTCAGTTAATGCAATTATAGCAGTTGGTATGACTTTTGTTATATTAACAGGAGGAATAGATTTATCAGTAGGTTCAACACTTGCAATTAGTGGAGCACTTTCTGCTTCAATTATAAAATCAACAGGAAGTATTACTTTAGCAATTTTAGGAGCTGCAGCATGCGGTATTATTATAGGATTTGTAAACGGTATTTTAATAGCTAAGGGGAAATTACAGGCATTTATAGCAACACTTGCTACTATGACAATATTTAGAGGAGTTACACTAGTATATACAGATGGTACTCCGATATCAAAGTTATCAGAAACATTTGCAAAGATCGGTAATGCAAAGCTTGGATTTATACCTGTACCAGTTATAATAACAATAGTTATAGCAGCTATAGCGATATTTGTACTATCACAAACTAAGTTTGGTAGATACCTTTATGCTTTAGGTGGAAATGAAGAATCAGCAAAATTATCAGGAATAAACACAGATAGAATAAAAATGATGACATATGTTGTATCAGGATTTGTATCAGCAATCGCAGGTGTAATTATAACAAGTAGAATCGGATCTGCTTCACCAAATGCAGGAACAGGATTTGAACTAGATGCGATCGCAGCAGTTGTAATTGGAGGAACTTCATTAGCAGGTGGAGAAGGAAAAATATCTGGTACAATAATCGGTGCTCTAATAATCGGAGTGTTAAACAATGGACTTAACTTAATGAACGTATCACCTTTCTATCAATCAATAGTAAAAGGGTTAGTTATATTAATCGCAGTATTATTAGACAAAAAGAGCAGAAATAAATAATTAGCTTTAAGGAGGAAAAAGACAATGAAAAGAAAAAAGAGATTACTTGCATTTATGTTAATTGGTATTTTCTTTGCAGGCTCCTTAACAGGTTGTATGAAAAAGGATAATCCTAAGAAAATAGGTATGGTAGTATCAACACTTAACAACCCATTCTTCGTTGCAATGAAAGATGGTGCACAAAAAGAAGCAGAAAAGTTAGGTTTTGAATTAACAGTTCTTGATTCAACAAATGATCCAGCTAAAGAAAGATCAAATGTTGAAGATTTAATACAACTTGGTGTAACAGCCCTTCTTATTAATCCAACAGACAGTGATGCTGTTGTAAAGACAATAGAAGTTGCAAATAAGGCTAATATACCAGTAATAACTTTAGATAGACAGGCAAATGGTGGAATGGTTACAAGTCATATAGCTTCAGATAATGTTGTTGGTGGAGAAATGGCAGGGAAGTATGTATTAGATAAGTTTAAAGGAAAAGGTCAAATAAATATAGTAGAAATACAAGGTATTCCAGGAGCTTCAGCTACAAGAGATAGAGGCCAAGGATTCCATAATATTTTAGACAAAGATAAGAATGCAAAATTCATATCAATTCAAGCAGCAGACTTTGATAGACAAAAGGGACTTCAAGTTATGGAAAATATAATTCAAAGAGATCCTAATATACAAGTTGTATTTGCACACAATGATGAAATGGCACTTGGTGCTGCAAAAGCAATTAAGGCTGCAGGGCTTAATACTATGGTAATTGGATTTGATGGAAATGATGATGCAAAAAATGCAATAGAGTCAAAAGAAATGGAAGCAACTATAGCACAACAACCAGATGAAATCGGCGCTTTAGGAGTGGAACTTGCATCAAAGATTTACAATGGTGAAAAGGTAAATGGAAATATAGCAGCAGATCTTAAAGTTTATACAAATTAATATAAACTTTGAAATTATGGAGCACTACTTATTAGCTCAAAGGGATGTGAGCGTAAATGAGGTAGTGCTCTAATTTTTATATATGGTATAATTTACGTAGATGTATTTTTAAGAGGTGAAAAATGAGAAAGACAACTTTATTAGACATAGCAAAAGAAGTAAATGTTTCAAAGACAACTGTGTCTATGGTATTAAATAATAAAGATCATAATATATCAGATGAAACAAGACAAAAAATATTAAAAAAAGCAAGGGAACTTAATTATGTTCCAAATTATTTAGCTAAAAGTTTAATTACGAACAAATCATATAGTATTGGAGTTATAGTTCCAGATATACAAAATCCATTCTTTAGTGAAATAGCTAAGGCTATAGAAAAGATAGCAGAGAAGAATGGTTATAGCATGGTGCTTTGTAATACATTTAATAGCATAAAAAAAGAAAAGAATCATATCAATCTATTAATGAGTAAATCTATAGATGGGGTTATTATAGCACCAGTATCAGATGAAAATGAAAGTTTGAAAATGCTACAAAGTAATGGGATTCCGTTTGTAGTAGTAGATAGACTTGTAAAAGACTTTGAAAAATTCAATGGAGTTTTTTGTGATAATAGAGAGGGCATTAGTTTAGGAGTAGACTTTCTTTATAAAAAGGATAAGAGGAAAATAGCTTTTGTTGGAGGAGATAGTGGACTTGAAACTTCAAACAGAAGATTAAATAGTTATATCGATAAAGTTAACGAGCTTGGAATTTTAAATGATGATTTGAAAATATATGCTGATTATTCAATGGAAGGCGGATTTTCTGCAACGGAAAGTTTAATGAAAAGAAATATTGAAATTGATGCTATATTTTATAGTAGTGATGTTATGGCTATAGGTGGAATGAAATATTTACTTAGAAATGGGTATAAGATTCCTGAAGATATAAGTATTTTAGGATTTGATAATATTAATATTTGTTCATTTATAGAACCAGAACTTACAACAGTTGCACAACCTATATCAAAGATGGGTGAGGAGTCTATTAATCTTTTATTAAAGCTTATTAATAAAGAAGCTGTAGAAACTGATATTATAAAGCTTGAACCATACTTAATTGAAAGAGGAACAGTTTAAAGTAATAAAAATGGAGGTTTAGTTATTATGAAGTGCCTAATAGTTCATGGAAGTCCAAGGAGAGGTAATACATGGGATGTTTTAAATATTGTTAAAGAACAATTAAATGATATAGAAGACATGGAGTATGAAATAGTAGAACTTAGAAAAGAAAAGTTGGATTTTTGCATAGGATGTTTTAATTGTATTCTTAAAGGGGAAGAAAAGTGTCCACATACAAATAAGACGAAAGTTTTAATAGATAAGATGGATGAAACAGATATTATTGTACTTACATCTCCTGTGTATTCTATGCAAGTATCAGCACTTATGAAAAATTTTATCGATCATATGTCATATAATTTCCATAGGCAAAGATTATATAATAAAAAAGCACTAATAATAACAACAACAGCTGGAGCTGGACATAAAGAAACTGCAAATTATTTAAAAAAAGTATTGCAATATTGGGGAATAACTAAAATTTTTACAATTCCAGTTGCATATAGAGCAGAGAATTTAACAGAAAAAAATAAAAATTTAATAATAAAAGAAGCTAAATCTTTTAAAAAGTATATATTGAAGAAAAAGAAAAATAAAGCAGGACTTAAACAAGTTGTAATGTATAATTTTTGGAGAGGAATGTCTCATAAAGATGGAGCTGATAATGCAGATTATAAATTTTATAAAGATAAGTCGTTAGTATATTATAAGGATATAGAGATAAGTACTTTTAATAAGTTAATTGGAAATATAGTTTATAAATTTATGAATTAAAAGGATAATAATTATTATATCGGTTATAATAATATTGTAGTTATATGAGAAATCTCCGGTTTCAATATGATAACTATGGGGCACTACCTGTATTAAGGTAGTGCTTTTTTGCATTTAATAAAAAAAATGTAAAAATATATTGTATAAAATGGAAATTAATAATATAATTTATGTATCTTATGTAAAAATAAAACTATGGAAAAAGGGATTAGAATAACGATGAAGGAGTAAATTTATGGAGGATAAGAGTAGGACGATATTAAATACCATATCTAGCACTTATTTTTATTGCAAAGTAGACAAGGATGAATTGGGTAATATTCTTGATTTAATAGTTGAAGAGAGCAATTATTGTAATGAAGATGTAATATGCTGCAGAGTAAATGATTTAGTGTCTAAAGA
Source organism: Clostridium sp. (assembly GCF_036643715.1). Classification (GTDB taxonomy): domain Bacteria; phylum Bacillota; class Clostridia; order Clostridiales; family Clostridiaceae; genus Clostridium. The sequence goes on from NZ_JAVXRL010000005.1 coordinate 28,500, forward strand.
AAATAAGTATTATTATATTTATAGTGAAATAATTAAAACAATTAATGAAAATAAGGAATATAAAGCAAATAATGTAGAAGTTAAATGGGCAGGTAAAGAATACATTGTTATTTGGGTTAATGAGGAATTTATAAAAGAAACAACTTTATATGAAAATGAACTTAGAAATCAAAAGAAACTCTTAGATCTATTTATTGATTCAATGACAGATTACATTTTTTATAAAGATATTAATGGAAATTATTTAAATTGTAATAAAAGATTTTGTGAAACTTTAAATATGAAAAGAGAAGATATAATAGGTAAAAATGATAATGATTTATATGATGATGAAAATGCAAATAAGTATAAAGAAACAGATGCGGAAGCAATTAATAATGGTACTTTAGTATATATAGATGAGTGTAAATTAAGAGATGGAAGCTTATATGTAGAAGAAGCTGTAAAAGTGCCTTATTATGATCAAGATAATAATATTGCAGGTATTATTGGTGTAGTACGTGATGTATCATATAAAAGAGCAGTAAAAGATAGGCTTAAAAGCAATGAAGATATTTTTTCTGAAATATTAAATCATTTAGATGATGCCGTAATAATAAAAGAAGCTGATAAGACAATGTTTGTTAATGATGCCTTTGAGAAAATTTATGGGATAAGCTCTAAGGAAGTATATGACTGTAAGAGTTATTTAATTTCAGAGAAGAATATTCATCCAGAAGATAGACATCTTTTTGAAGACATTAATTTTGATGAGCCTTTAGAACGCATTTCTAGAATTATAAGAGCAGATAATGAAATAAGGTGGGTTTGGTTTAGAAGTAATCCACTTAAAGATGAGAATGGAACAACATTAAAAAGAATAATAATAATAAATGATATAACTAATAGAGTAGTTCAGGAGAAAGAATTAGATAGGCTTAGAATGGAGTTCTTCGCTAATATTTCTCACGAATTTAACACGCCAATTAACTTAATCGTTTCATCACTTCAGTTATTAAAACTGAGCATTTCTAATTCAGATGCTAAAGATAAGAGGAAATACTTAAATTATATTGAGTCTTGTAATCAAAACACATTTAGAATGATTAAATTAACGACTAATTTAATTGATAGTATAAAAATAGATGAAGGACTATTTAGATATAATCCAGTTAATATTGAAATAGTTAATTTTGTAGAAGAACTGTGCTTTAGAGTAGGTAAATTTGCTAATGAGAAATCTATTAATATAATTTTTGATACAGATTTTGAAGAAAGACTAGTATATTTTGATCCGGAACATATGGAAAGAATTATATTGAATGTTCTTTCAAATGGAATAAAGTTCAATAATGAAAATGGTAAAATTAATGTTATGGTATCAGAAAAAGAGGGCATGATTGAAATTTCAGTTAAAGATAATGGAGTTGGGATTTCTAAGGACAACCTATTGAATATTTTTGATAGAGTAAAGATGATAAATAGTAGGATGACAAAGATTAGTGAAGGTTGTGGAATTGGTCTTTATATTGCAAAATCTTTATCTAAGATGCATCAAGGTGATCTTAAAATTAAAAGTGAACTTGGAGTTGGAACTGAAGTAATTATAAAAATACCTGATATTTTAAGAGAAAAGAAGAGTTTACTAAATAAAGAGTGTAGTATGAACATAGACTATACTCAATTAGATAGAATGAAGATAGAATTCTCGGATATATATATGTAAAGTGAATAAACTAAAATATATAAATAAAATTGAGTAGGTGAACTAAAGATGAAAAAATATGGAAAAATTAAAGATGAAGAGTTAAAAAAGAGACTTACAGATATTCAATATGAAGTAACTCAAAATAGCCAAACAGAAAGGCCGTATAGTAATGAGTATTATAATAATTTTAAAAAAGGTATATATGTTGATATAACAAGTGGAGAGCCATTATTTTTATCAAGTGATAAATTTGATTCAGGTTGTGGATGGCCAGCCTTTTCAAAACCTATAACAAGGGACGTTATAAAGGAAAAGAGAGATACTAGTTTTAATATGGAAAGAATCGAAGTTAAAGGTAAAAATTCGAATTCTCATTTAGGTCATGTATTTAATGATGGGCCTCTAGATAAAGGCGGACTTAGATACTGTATAAATTCTGCTTCTTTAAGATTTATTCCTATAGAATATATGGATAAAGAAGGGTATGGTGAATATATATCTTTAATTGACTAATAGTCTAAAAAGATATATAAATAAACATATAGATAAAGAAGATGAAGAGGTATGTACTTATGAATGAAAATTACGTAAAAGCAGAAGAAGCAGCGAAAAAATATGGATTATACTTGAAAGTTGTTACATCAGTAAGTTCTTTTGAAAATTATAATAGTTTTTTCAATATATTTGATGAGTCAGATGAGCCGTGCAGACGTATTGCTATTTTAACTAAAGATAAAAATATTGAGGAAGTATATGAAATAGATCCAGGAGTGGATATAGAGGAATCATCAATTGTTGATGGGAATATTTGGATAAAAGAATATAAGTTAACAACAAATCCTAAAAATATTTCTTTAAATGAATTAACGGTTAAAATAGAAGCGTTAAATAATATTTTACAATCTAATAAATAAGAATTATGAGAAGCAGCCAAAATAATGGCTGCTTTTTTTTGCATACAAATGTTAAACTTTAGAAATTCTTTAGATTTACATATAATCTATCTTTAGATTTTAAAACTAAAATAATTATAAGGAGGTAATATAAAGAATAAGTGGTAAATATAGTGATTTCTATGGTATTATATAAAAGCAAAATATGGTGAAAATTAGGGGATTTTAAAATGTGGGAAGGGGATAATTAAAATGAAGTCATATAATATTTTAGTTGTTGAAGATGAGAAAGAAATTGGAGATGCTATAGAAATATATTTACACAACCAAGGATATAATGTGTTTAGAGCTTTTAATGGTGTTCAAGGGTTAAATATACTAGAAAGAGAAGAAATACATTTAGCTATAGCTGATATAATGATGCCAAAAATGAATGGAATAGAGTTTACAATGAAAATGAGGGAAAGTTACGACTTTCCAGTTATAATGTTATCTGCAAAATCAGAGGATATGGATAAAATTTTAGGTCTTAATATAGGTGCAGACGATTATATAACTAAGCCATTTAACTCATTAGAACTTATAGCAAGAGTTAATTCTCAACTTAGAAGATATTCAAAGTATTTAAAGTTTTTAAATGATAAGGAAGAAAATAAAAGTATTTTTTCCGTAGGGGGATTATCCGTTGATATTGATAGAAAGGAAGTAATCTTAGATGATAAGGTTATTAGGATAACACCAATAGAATTTAAGATAATACATCTTCTTATAAAAAATAGGGGGAGAGTATTTTCTTCTGAAGAAATATACGAAAGGGTTTGGAATGAGTACGCAGTTAATACAGATACTGTAATGGTACACATAAGGAATATAAGAGAGAAAATAGAAATAGATCCTAAAAATCCGAGATATTTAAAGGTGGTATGGGGAGTTGGATACAAAATTGAAAAATAAAAAGGTGAATTTAAAAGTTACATTAATTGTTTTATTTTTAATATTACTTATGTCTGTAGGTATAGTTTCAACATATGGAACAATGCGGAGAACTATTTTAAAGAATAATATGAATTTATTAGGTAATATGAATTTTTATAATTACTTGGATTCGTTAAATTATTCAAACTATATTAACAGTAAAGAAGGGATAAGTGCTCCTTTAGATGATGGAACTAATTCAGATTACTATATATTAAATAAAGAAAATAATAGTGTGTTATCTGATTTTACAGATGATACTTTAGTGAAAAATATATTGGATAATAAAGACTTCACATATACTAATGATGATTATGATGTATGTATAATATCAGATTATGATAAGGATGGAAATATAAAAGTTAGATTTTTATTGGAAAATAGCAGCTATGAGACAGAGTATCAGCCAGTTGAATTATATGATGTAAATGTTAAAGATGCAACATTTATTTATGGAATAAAAGATATTGGATCATCAACTTTGCCTTATGATTATTTCACGGAAGATATATGGTATGAATATCGAATGTGTATAAGTGTATTTAGTATGGTTTTAACAATAATACTTTTAACTATTGCATTATGTATTCCATATAGAAAAGAAAAAGATATATTCATAATAAAGCAAATTTTAAAAAAGTCAGTAGAGTTAAAAGTAATAATTCCAATTTTAACTATAATAATTGGAATATTTACTTTAGATATTTCTGCAGATGTTATGAGTATGAGAACTGCATACAGCCTTAATAATACAGGAATGGGATATGATTTTTCTAAAAATATATCTTATATAATTAACATTTTACTGTTTACTATGCAATTTATTGTATTATTTATTTCAATCGTAATTATTAAAGATTTATTTATAAATGGCATAAAGAATAAATCTCTAATATTTAAGTTAAAAAGAAAAATGAAAAATAAAGCTAAAAGTATGCAATTAGAAGGTAAAAATAAAGAGATAATTAAAATAATATTAGTATTTAATTTTATAGTCGTATCACTTATGTGTACAATCTGGTTATTTGGTATAATTGTAGCCTTCGTTTATTCAGTAATACTGTATGTTTTTATAAGAAAGTATATAAAAAATATTATTGAAAAATATAGAATGATTTTAGAAGAAACAAAGCGAATTAGTGAAGGTGATTTAAGTAATAAATTAAGTGGAGATTTTTCATTATTAGAGCCTTTAAAAGATGAAATTTTAAATTTGAAAGATGGTCTCGAAAAATCAATTGAAGAAGAAGTGAAAAATAGAAAACTGAAAGGTGAACTTATAAGCAATGTATCAAATGATTTAAACATTCCAGTGAACTCAATTATGGATTATGTTGAAAATTTAAAAAATGATAATTTAAGTGACAAAGAAAAACAATATTATTTAGAAAATTTAGAAAAAAAATCTTACGAACTTAAGAAATTAATTGAAGATATATTTGAAATAAGTAAAGCAAATAGTGGAGATATAAAACTTAATCTTGATAATGTTGACATCGTGTCATTAATAAAGCAAACAATAGTAGAAATGAGAGAGAAAATAGATAATTCTAAATTAAAACTAAACTTAAATGTTCCAGATGAAAAGGTAATTCTTTGTCTTGATGGACAGAAGGTATTTAGAATATTTGAAACATTAATTGATAATATGGTGAAATATTCATTAGAGAATACAAGAGTATATATTGAGATTATTAATAAAGAAGAAAAAGTATATATAAGCTTTAAAAATATTTCAAGAGAAGAAATATCAAATTATGAGGATAAGGGGCTTGGACTTCAAATTGCAAGAAGTTTTATTGAGGTACAAGGTGGTAAATTTGAAGTAAAGGTAGATGGGGATTTATTTAAAGTTATAATTAGCTTTAATATGGGGGTGAATTAGGTTTTGAATAATAAAGTAAAGAATAAAAATAGTGTTATTACGATGATTTTAATAGCAGCAATTACGATAGGGGTAATTGCTTGCTATCCACTTATAAAGAAGGAAATATTTAAAACCAATGAGCCTCTTTTACAAAATAGTTGGTTTTTGTCAGATTTAACAATAACAAATCATATAAACTATTTAGAAACTGTAAATAAAAATAAAGACAAGAAAATAAGTGCATTTGAGTTATTTTTAGAAGATAACAAAACTACGACTGATAAAGAGTATGAAGAAATTAATAATGAAACAAAGGAAGATTTTAAAGAATATATAAATTCAATGTACTCTGATGGAGTGAAATTTTATAATAATTTTAATGAAGGTATAATAGATTATTATATTTTTAATAAAGATACAAAGGTAACTTTAAGCAATATTGATTCTAACAATTGGATTGAAAATATATTAAAAGATGATAAATTATTAAGCACACCATATATAGTTGATTTTTATGAAACATATATAGTTATGAGTTATGATGAGAAAGGTATGGTTACTTTGAATTATATATGTGGGGATGAAAAGACTACTTCGCGAGATGACTACTTATATTCAACGGTTAATTATAATTACGTTATGAATGATGAAAGTTATAATTATAAACCAATTAAAAATACAGTTTTTATATATGGAATAAAGGATATTAATGCTCTTACTTATTTAAATACTGATTATTTAATATATCAAATGGATGCAGAAAAAATAGTATATAAGTATATACTTATAGCATTCGTTTTAGTAATTATACTTGGGTGTGTAACTAAATACGAAAAAGTAAAAGATAATTATATAATAAGAAAATTTTTAAATGTTTCTTTAGAATTAAATATGATAATTGGACTAATTTGCTTTATTACATTGGTATATTTGAGAAGTCTTATAATAGGTACAGTAAATGAAAATATAGCAAGTAATTTAAGCACTAATCCAGTTGGATTTGAACTTAGTAAAGTTCTAGTTATTTTAATAAACTTTGTAGCAATATTTATTTTATTATTTATAATGTTTTATACCGTGATTTTAATTAAGAAAATATTTAAATATAAAATTATAAAATATATTAAAGAGAATTCCATAATAGTTAGAAGTATTATTAGAATTTTTAAATATATAAAAGGAATTGATTTGAAAAAGAAAGATGAGAGAAGATTAATATTAATAATTTTTATAAATCTAGTAATAGTGTCAGCAATATGTGCTTTATGGTTTTTGGGGATAGTTGCTATGATTGTATACACAATTATACTTTATATTGTATTAAATAAGTATATGAATAAGATTTTTAACAATTATAATAAATTATTAGAAGCTACAGTTAAGATATCAGAAGGTAATCTAGAATATGAAGTAAATGAAGATTTAGAGCAATTTGAACCATTTAAGAGAGAATTATATAAAGTGAAGGAAGGATATAAGAAAGCTTTAAATGATGAAGTTAAAAGCCAAAAGGTTAAGGGAGAACTTATATCAAACGTTTCTCATGATTTAAAGACACCATTAACTTCTATAATAAATTACACTGAATTATTAAAAGATGAAAATTTGGATTATATAACAAGGAAAGAATATATTTATACATTAGATAGAAAGTCTAAAAGATTAAAAACATTAATAGAAGATCTTTTTGAAGTAAGTAAAGCTGAAAGATATGATGTTAAGCTTAATTTATCACGTGTAAATATTATATATTTATTAAAGCAAACTTTAGATGAATTAGAAGATAAGATAAAAGAATCTAATTTATTTATTAACTTGAATCTTCAAGAAGAGGAAACTATATTAGAGATTGATCAAAAAAGGATGATTAGAGTTTTTGAAAATCTTATAGTAAATATAACAAAGTATTCGCTAGAAAATACAAGAGTATATATAGATGCTGTAAAAGAAGAAGAACAGCTATTTATTATATTTAAAAATGTTTCTAAAGAAGAAATTTATTTTAATGAAGAATATTTACTAGAAAGGTTTGTAAGAGGAGATAAATCAAGAAATACAGAAGGTTCAGGGCTTGGCCTAGCTATTGCTAAGAGTTTTGTTGAATTACAGGGTGGAAATTTTGAAATTAAAGTAGATGGAGATTTATTTAAAGTTATAATTTCATTTAATTTAAAATAATATTTAAGTGGTTTTACAGGGTAAAACCACTTTTATTTGATCATAATTATTGGAATTATAATACTAATATGTTAATATTATGTTAAGGCGAATTTTAATGGGAGGTGTAGTGTGGTGTTAAAAAGGTTTAAGAGAAAAATTTCTGGAATTGTAATGATCATATCAATAATGATATTACTTTTTGGTGCAGTTAAAAATAACGAAACTTTTATTGTTTTAGGACTAGGAACATTATTTATTTCTAATTTAATTGATACGATAATAGACATGATTGAAGGAAAAGAAGATTTGAAGAAAAACAATTTAAATACAAAGGAAAAGATATATGAAAAGATAAATATTGATAGTATTTTAATAAATTCATATATTTTAATAATAATGGTTGTACTTTGTAGAGAGATTAATAGGAATTATAAAGAAATTAATGAATTAAGAGGTATTGGTGAAACTGATGGCATATTAAAGTTACATGAATCTAATAATATAATGTTTTGTTTAATTTTACTTACTTTTGCAATAATATTAATAAATATATATAAAATGATTAAGTTTAAAGATATAGTTTATGTCGATGGGATTTTTTTAGGGAATTGCAAATATATTACCTTTAAAGAAATTAAAAAGGTAGAGGTTAAAAAGGCTTTATGGAATAGTAGAAAAGCCCTATATATAAGTAATGATAAAGGAATAAATATATTAAAATGCAAAAATGAAGATTATATAAGTATTAAGAAACTAATTAGAAGAAATAAAAAGATACAAATAATTGAAAGTTTTTAATTGTAGGCTGTTACAAGTGAGTTATCACTTGTAACAGCCTTTAAACTTTTTAGGAGGCGAAATATGTAAAAAATTAGGTTAAATAAAATGTTGAATACATAATAAATAGGTGAGATAATTTAAATATAAACATACAAATTTTAACAAAATGCGTATGTTTATGAAAATAATTTGACAAAAGGGGATGTTTAAATTGAAAAAAAGGGGAAAATCTAAAAAACTTTTGTCACTAATGATAAGTTTCTTTATGTTTATGTCTATTGCACCAGTACAAGCTTTTGCTTTTGCAACTAGCAAGCCATCAGCTCCAACATTAACTCACGATCAGTGGGGCACAGATGTTGATGGTGACTATAATATCAAATGTAATCTTTGGTATGGTAGTAATGCGACAAGCTATAAGGTTTACGAAAAATTTGGAGCTAATGGAAAGTATGCAATGATAGAAGAAGGGAAACTAGAAGATAACACACCATCACCACAAGAGGTGATTATAAATGTAACAGGAAAAACTAATGTAGGAACTTACTATTATTATGCTGAATTCATTAATGAATTTGGTGCAACAAATAGTAATGAGTTATCAGTTATCGTTGGAAATAATGGTAACACAAAAATAGTTATCGATAAAATTGATGATAATGGAATACAAGCTCAATTCACAATTGGACAAGGAATAGAAGAGTATGAACTAAGCAATTCTAATAATAAGGATGCTCAGTTTAAAGTTATCTCAAATAATAGGGATGTTGTTAAAGCAGAAATTGTAAATGGAAATAAACTTAAAGTTTCTGGAATAAGCCATGGAAGAAGTGGATTGAAAATTGTTGATACAAAAACTGGAGATGAAAGACAGGTTGGAGTAAGGGTTAAAAAAGTAAATGGAGAACTTCCAGGAATGCCTGACTATGTTTCAATTGGACAAGTTTCAGAAGATAGAGAGGAAGATTTGAATTTCTGGAGAGATACAGATGAAGACTATACAAATAAAAGAACAGATGTAAGATATATTTATATGAATGGAGGTCCATTTACAGGCTGGAGGTCATGGACAACAGAAGATGGTGCAAGAGCTAAGACATATATAACAGAGAGTCTTAAAATGGGTATGGTACCATTCTTTGTATACTATAACATTCCAGATAATGAAGAAAGTTATGAAACCGATTTAAAACATATTAACGATAAAGAATATATGGAAGCATATTTTAAAGATTTAAAATTCCTTCTAGACATATGTAAAGAGTATGGCAAAGATGAGACAATAGGGATGGTATTTGAACCTGATTTTTTAGGTTACATGATGCAACAATCAGGGAAAAAACCTGAGGAAATATCAGCCTTAGTTGATTCAGTATACTCATCTGGAGTACTAGAAAAAGGAAAAGACCCTATATTTGAAAATAATGTAAAGGGTTTAGTGGAAGCGATTAACTATACAGTTGATAAATATTACAAAGAGGCTTACTTTGGATGGCAATTTAATATTTGGTCTTACTCAAGTCATGAAATACCAAATCAAGGATTGCTTCATAAAACAGAATCTCTTGGATGGGATGCTGGAAGAGAATTTATAAAACAAGTAGCAAAAGAGACAGCGGACTATTATTATAGTGCTGGTATAACATCTTATGGGGCTGATTTTATATCTATAGATAAATATGGATTAGATGGTGCTTTTGAATCGGGAGCAGCTGAAGATCCAGAGAAATCTAAGTGGTTCTGGAATGCAGATATTTGGAATAACTATCTTCTTTACACAGAAACACTTCATAAAGAAACAAAGTTACCTGTGGTATTATGGCAAATACCAGTTGGTCATATAAATGGTTCAGATTCGTTAAGTCCATATGATGGAGAGAAATTTAATGAATTAGAAAACAAAGCAGGTTACTATGAGGATTCTGCAACAACTTATTTCTTTGGGGATACATTTACTGGAGGCAATAGTAATAGAACTAATTATTTTGGTAAGAATGAAAGTAAAGATGAGAAGATAAAAGTTGAAGGTGATAAGATTACATGGGGTGACCATATTGAAGAAGCTAAGAAAGCTGGTATAGTGTCAATACTTTTCGGTGCAGGGGTAGGAGCTAGTACTGATGCAGTTGGTTCGCCTCCAACAGATGATTATTTCTGGATTACTAAAGCACAACATTATTATGATAACGTTGTTATGTTAGATAGTAATGAAAATGGAAATCCAGATAAGGATTTACCATTAGAGCCTACTATTGAGACAAGCGAAGTGAATAGTAATGGTAATTATGATATAAAAGTAAGAATACCTAAAGATTCAAAAGGTACAACATTTAAATTATATGAAAATGGAAAAATTATTAAAAGTGGAAATTTAAATAACAATGAAACTACAGTAACAGAAAATATTATAAACAAGCCAACAGGAACTTATATGTATAAAGCTGAGCTATTTAATGAGAATGGCTCAACTAGTAGTAGTATAATAACTGTTTATGTAAATAATAATGTAACGCCACCAGTTGAAGTTCCATTAAAACCTTTAATAAGTGTAGATAATAATAACAACAAAGGTGATTATGTAATTAATGCAACTATTCCTAAAAACTCAAAAGGAGAAACTTATAGACTATATGAAGATGGGAAAATAGTTAAGAGTGGAAGTGTTAGTATCAACGAGGAATCCTTTATTCATAAAGTTAAAAATAAGGAAAATGGAAGTTTCAAGTATAGAGTAGATCTTATTAATAAAGATGGCACTACTTCAAGTGATGAAATAGTAGTTGTTGTTAATAGAGATACTGCACCAGAAAGCGGAATTAAAGTGGACTTTGCAATAATTTCAGATTGGGGAAGTGGCGCTAATTACTCAATTACAATAACTAATAACTCAGGTAAGGATATTAATTCATGGGAGCTTATGTTTAAGTTTGATAAAAAGATATTATCAAATACTGATGGCGTTTTAACAAAGGATGGTGAGTATTATAAAATAACTAATAAACCTTGGAATGGAACAATAAAAAATGGGGACAAGATTACAATAGGTGGAAGTTGTGAAGGTAACACTGCCGGAATGAATATATATGATGTAACTGTAAAGTAAAATAAAGAGGAGTAAAATAGCATAATCTATGTTATTTTACTCCTTAAATTTTCAACTATGAGTTACTCCGCTAAATTTACTTAAAAGTTTAACAAATTCACGTTTAATAATAATATTAGAAATAAAAAATACAAGTAATGTATCTTCTTCATATATAAAGGCTACTCTACAATTTGTATAAGCGTCTAAAATTATTTTATATTCGTAAATAGTTTTATTGTGATACTTAAAATTATATGCAGTTTTAATTTTATGAGGCTTGTATTTTATTATTTCTGGAAGTTCTAGATAAATATTCTCCAATACTTTTGTTTTGAAATTTTCATTTTTATTAAAAAATTTTCTAAAAGATATATTATCTTCTATAATTACTTTTTTATCCATAGTATGCACCTTCTTAATTAAAATCTTAATTTAGAATTTTTATCTATAACTGAAAAATGAGCTCTATTACTTCGTGGAAATTCTCTTTTTTTAATTTCTTTTAAAAGTTTTGGTAGACTAGATATTGAAATATCTAAATAAGTAACATCTAAAAAACCATGTTCAATTATATTAACTTTATTATCTGATATTTTAGTTATTAATATTTTCCGGTCCTTTTTGAAAGTTCTTATATCTAAAGAGTCTCCAATATCTATGATTTTTAATTTTGATAGTGTCTTTGGGACAAAATCTTCAATAGGTATCATATTAAAAAACTCCTTTCATAGATTATTGCTTAATAAATATTATAGACCTTTACATACTTTATAAGAAATATTAATTACTTATAGTAATGATTGGATTAACTTATACTAAATAAAATAAATTAAACAAGCCGCATACAAAATGTATACGGCTTTATTAATATAACTAAAGTTATTTAAGTACTAAATTACAGATAGTGAACTATCTAATAAATCAGAAGCTTCAGAGCCACTAATATCTTTAATTAAACTGATTTCGTCAATTAAAAATTTTCTTGTGCTTTTAAGCATTTGATTTTCACTAGTATTTAGTGTATGACCCTTTTTGATTTCTGTAAGGTTATATACAACCTCAATGAAATCTTGTAAAGTTCCAGCCTTGAATTTAGCAGTATTGTTAAGGATTCTTTCCTTACAAGTACTATCTTTTAAGGCATCTACTGCATCAGCGAAACTTTCCATATGATTTAAAGCGTTATCTAAAGCTTCAGAATCAGTTATTGGTCGTATATTTGAGGCTGATAAGCGGTCAAGTGGCATCATAAGTTTAAGACTATTACTAATTAGGTGAATACTACAGTATTTTTTCATATTACCTAAAAACTCTTTCTCTTCTATACTATCAATGATACCGACACCTTGACTTGGATAAACAATTTTATCTCCTATATTGAACAAATAAAGCACCTCCATATATGGTTATATTATTATTATATCATATTAAATGTAAAATGGCGAATTTTATATTTTATCATAAAGTAAAAGTAGTGTCAATTATAAAATGGAAAATTTTTATTTAAATAAATTTACTATTTTTTCATTAATTGATTCTATATTATAAGAAGGTGATTTCTCTTCAAATAATGAGTATTTATTCTTAATTGAAATAATGTTATAAAGGGCTGAATTTAGCCGTTCTTGAGTGATAGTTCCGTTAAGAACAGCATTTTTTAATGCAAGAAGAACAGCTTTAGTATTTTCATAATTATGACATATTAAAAGAAGATCAACTCCTGCATTTATTGATTGAACAGATGCATCATCTAAAGAATAATTTTCTGCAATAGCGCCCATAGTCATATCATCACTAACAACTAGCCCTTTAAAATTTAAATCAGTTCTTAAAATATCAGTTACAATTTTTGAAGACATAGTAGCTGGATATTTATTATCTATTTTAGGAAGCATTATATGTGATACCATAACTGCATCACAACCTTTATCAATTGCATTTTTAAAAGGAATGAATTCAAAAGATTTAAGTCTGTTAATATCATTATTAACTAAAGGTAAATTCACGTGAGAGTCTACTGATGTGTCACCGTGGCCTGGAAAGTGTTTAACTACTGAAATAATATTTTTAGAAGTTAGGCCGAGCATTGTAGAAGTTCCAAGGTTAGATACAACATCTTTAATATTACTAAAGGCTCTGTCTCCTATTATTGGATTGTTTGGATTACTGTTTATATCTAAAACAGGTGCAAAGTCCATATTAAATCCGAAATAAGAAAGTTCTTCACCAATAATCTCACCAACTTTATAGCTTATAGTCTCACTATTTAAATCTCCAATATACTTATTACTTGGAAGCTTTTTTAGTTCTTTTGGCATTCTTGAAACTAAGCCTCCTTCCTCATCTACTGATATGAATAGAGGTAGTTTGTTACTTTTATTAACCTCTTTTAAATTCTTATTTAAAGATTGTAAAGTAGGGGCATCTAAAACATTGCGCCCAAATAAAATGACACCAGAAATCTTATCTTCTTTTATTAATTTTGTAATAGAAGAATCAGTACTAGTTCCGTAAAAGCCACTTACAACTAGTTGACCAATTTTTTCATCTAAAGACATACTATTAATAATATTTAATATTTTATCAAATTGAGTTACTTCTTTAGAATCAAGAAAATTATCTTTTGATGAAGTTCCATTAAAAATTAACAGTAAAAGAGAACTTAAGGTTATAAATAAAATGAAAAATTTTTTAGACATAATAATTCCTTTCAAGTATTTAATTGCTTATTATATTTATTTCCAATTTTAATGTTTTTTATTATAAATATATTCAAAAATAAAAATAAATGAAAATAATTATCAATAACTATTGACAATGTTAAGTAGGCAGGATAATATATAAATAATTAAATGAGATTAATTATCAGTTAACTATGGAGGGCATAATGAAAAAAAGATATTTAATCCCAATTGTTATTATATTATCTCTAGTATCACTATTTATAGGAGTTGCTAATATAAATATTTTCAGTATGGGACAAGATGAGATTAACATATTATTAATAAGTAGAATACCAAGACTTATAAGTATTTTAGTAGCTGGTTGTGGAATGAGTATTTGCGGTGTAATAATGCAGCAAATAAGTAATAATAAGTTTGTTTCACCAACTACAGCAGCCACAATAGATTCAGCGAAACTTGGAGTATTATTTTCTATAATACTATTTGGACAAGTTACTATGACACAAAAGATGATTCTAGCCTTTATTTTTTCCTTAATAGGAACTTTCATATTTATGATCATACTTAAAAAAGTTAAAGTTAAGAATACAATTTTTATACCTCTTGTTGGTATTATGGTTGGTAATGTAATTGGATCAATAACTGATTTCTTTGCTTTTAAGTTTAACTTAATACAAAATATGGGTTCATTTCTTCAAGGAAATTTTTCAAGCATAATAAAAGGAAATTACGAAATGCTTTATTTAAGTATTCCTATGGTTGTAATAGCATTTTTATATGTTCATAAGTTTACTATTGCCGGAATGGGAGAGGAAATGTCAACAAACTTAGGGCTTAACTATAAAAGAGTTACAAATGTAGGTGTTACTATAGTCTCTCTAATATCAGCCTTAGTTGTTATTACAGTTGGTACTATTCCATTTATAGGACTTATAATTCCAAATATAGTTTCAATATTTTCAGGGGATAATTTAGCTAAGAATATGCCGATTGTTGGACTCCTTGGAGCGATATTCTTACTTATATGCGATGTTATAAGTAGAATTATAATATTCCCATATGAAATACCAATAGATTTAACTGTTGGAGTTATAGGTGGAGTAATATTCCTATACCTAATATTTAGGAGGAATAAGTAATGAGAGAAAACAAAAAGAAAATAATTATACTTGGAATAGTAGCTATAATATGTATAGCATTATATATTTTGTATGGTTTAAACAGTAATAACTTTGATTATAATATTCAAAAGAGAATTCCAAAAGTAATTGGTATTTTAATAGCTGGAGGAGCTATTGCAGTTTCTTCAATACTGTTTCAAACAGTAACAAATAATAGAATAATAACACCTAGCATAATAGGATTAGATTCTCTATATGGGCTTATTCAAACATTTACAGTTTTCATTTTTGGATCAAGTTCTATAATGATGACAAATAGCACCGTAAATTTTCTAATTTCAGGTGGACTCATGGTTATATTTTCAACTATCCTTTTCAAAGTAATTTTTAATAAGGGTAAGGGGAATATATTATTTCTTTTATTAGTTGGAACTGTACTTGGGGGACTATTTAAAAGTGGATCAACTTTTATGCAAGTGTTAATAGATCCTAATGAATTTGATGCGCTACAAAGTAAACTATTTGCATCGTTTAGTTCAGTAAACACTAATATATTATTTATTGCTGTAATCATACTTCTTATAATTTTCGCATTTCTTTATGATGACATTAAGAAATTAGATGTTATGTCGCTTGGAAGAGATCAAGCTATAAATCTAGGAATAAATTATGATAAGTTAAGTAAAAAAATATTAATTATAGTAACATCACTAGTAGCACTTTCTACTGCACTTGTTGGTCCTATAACATTTCTTGGAATATTAGTCGTTAATTTAACTTATGAAATATTTAAAACTTTTAATCATAAGGAAATGCTATTAGGAGGAATAATAATAAGTGTACTTGCATTAGTTGGAGGACAATTTTTAGTAGAAAGAGTATTTAAATTTAATACAACTATTGGAATAATTATTAATTTTATTGGAGGAGTATATTTCATTTATCTTTTATTAAAGGAGAGCAGAGTATGATAGAAATTAAAAATTTATGTAAGTCTTATGGAGATAAAAGTGTAGTATCAGATGTTACGTTTAATATAGAAAAAGGTAAGATAACTTCATTTATTGGACCTAATGGGGCTGGTAAGAGTACAGTATTATCAATGATATCAAGGCTAATGGATATTGATTCAGGCGAAGTTTACATTGAAGGTATTGAACTTAAGAAATGGGATAGCAAGGAACTTTCTAAAAAGATATCTATACTAAGACAAAGTAACAATATAAATATTAGGTTAACTATAAAAGAGTTAGTTTCTTTTGGAAGATTTCCGTATTGCGAAGGAAAACTTAAGGAAGAGGATGAGAAGTTAGTTAATAGTGCAATTGAATATATGAAACTTAGTGATATTAGCGATAAGTATTTAGATGAATTAAGTGGTGGACAGAGGCAAAGAGCATATATTGCAATGATTATAGCTCAAGATACAGATTACATACTTTTAGATGAGCCTCTTAATAATCTTGACATGAAACACTCAGTTGAGATGATGAAACTTTTAAAAGAAATGGTACATGATCTTGGAAAAACAATAATTATCGTGCTTCATGATATTAATTTTGCATCTTGTTATTCAGATAATATAGTTGCTTTAAAGGATGGAAAGGTAGTTAAAAATAGTAAATCAGAAGATGTTATTAGAAAATGTGAGCTTTGTGAAATCTATGATATGGATTTTAATATAACAGAAATTAATGATAAGAGAATATGTGTATATTTTTAAAAATATAGAAGGAGAGATAATAATATGAATAAGAAAATTGGAATAATTGTTTTGGTAATTGTAATTGCTATGATTGGAGCCTTTGGATATTCTAAATTTGTAGAGGATAAGGATGTTTTTGGAGAGGAGAAAGAGACTGTTTTAGTAACTCATAGAAAAGGTGAGACTAAAGTACCTAAAAATCCTGAAAGAGTTGTTGTTTTAGATTTTGGTTCATTAGATATTATGCAAACAATAGGAAAAAAACCAATTGCTCTTCCAAAGTCAGGACTTCCAAGCTATTTAGAAGAGTACAAAGAAAGTAAGTACGAAGATCTTGGCACATTAAAAGAGTTTGATATGGAGAAAATTAATGAGTTAAAGCCAGATTTAATTATTATAGAAGGAAGACAAGAAAAATTTTATGATGAATTAAATAAAATTGCACCAACTATAATGCTTGGGACAGAAGGCTCAGATCACTTTGGTTCTTTAGATAGAAATATTAAGGCTATTGGAGCTATCTATGGTGAAGAAGGGAAACTTAATGAAAAGATAGAGGGTTTAAATAAAAGAATTGAAGCAGTATCAAAGAAAGTTTCTTCTAATAAGAAAACTGCATTAGTAGCGATGGTTAATGAAGGGAATATTAGTGTATATGGACAAGGGTCAAGATTTGGAACTATATATGATAAGTTTGGATTTACTCCAGCCGATGATAACATTGAAGTTTCAAGCCATGGACAAAATGTTTCGTATGAATATTTAGCATCAAAAAATCCAGATTATTTATTTGTTATAGATAAAGGAATAGTTGCAGGTGGTAATCAAAAGCCTGCTAAAGATGTTATTGAAAATGAATTAACTAAAAATACTAAGGCATATAAAGATGGCAATATTAAATATTTAAATACACAAGTTTGGTATTTAGGTGGAAGTGGAATTATGGCTACAGAAGCTATGGTAGAAGAGATAGAAAAGGCAATATAATGATTTGAAAATAAGGATAGTAATACTGTCCTTATTTTTATTTCCCTTATATATAAAAAATCCACTTAATATGTAGTATGTCCACTATAGGAGATTACAACACTTGGGTTATAATTATAATGTAAACATTTAACAAAAGGGGGTTATATTTATGGGGGATGGTCGCATTTTTTTAAAAGAAGTCATTTTAATACCGTTTAAGTGTGCTACTTTAGAATCAATAGTCATTATAATACAAAAAATATTTAGTGGATTAGCACCAACTTTAGAGATGATATCAATAGCAGCATTTTTAAATAAATCAATAGCTATTGCAGGTGGTAATGCTAATTATAATGAAATATATTTACCTATACTTACTTTAGTATCAGTTGTAGCAATCAATTGGATTTCTGAAAAATTGATTGGATTTGTAAATGTGAAATTAGAAATTAAATTAAAGAAACAGTATAGAGTTTCAATAACTGAAAAGATAGCAAAGTTAAAATATTCTTATATTGAAAATGAAGAAAGCTGGAACCTTATATCAAGAGTTTCAAAAGAGCCTGAGATTATTATTAAAAATGCATTTAACTCATTATTATCTATGGTAGCTTTAATAGTTAGAATTATTGGTATTTTAGGAATATTATTTTATTATGCTTGGTGGGCAGCAATCATTATACTAGTTCTTTCTTTACCGTTATTTATTTTGGCAATAAAAGGTGGAAAAGCTATATATGAAGTAACAAAAGGAGTAGCAAAAGAGAGAAGAAAGTCAGATTATATAGGTTTAGTATTAACTAATAGGGAATTTGTAGATGAAAGGACATTGTTTGAGTATGGAGAGGGACTTAGTAATAAGTGGATCGGTATTTATGAGAATGTTAGAAAACTAGAATATAAAGTTCAAAGGGATTGGAATATTAAATCTAGTTTAGGTAGTCTTATGACATCGATGATATCTATTATAATTTTATTTATATTTTTAAAACCTCTTGAGGCAGGCACTATAACAATTGGAGTTTTCATTTCAATTGGTTATGGAGTTATGGATTTAATTAAAGATATGTCATGGAGATTATCAATGTTAATTGAGGAATTAACTAAAAATAAGGAATACTTTAAAGAGGTTAATGAATTTTTTTCATTAGAGGAAGAAGGTGGAGCAATTGACCTTCCAACTAATGATGTGAACTTAGATAGTTTAGAATTCAAAGATGTTTCATTTAAATATCCAGGAACAGATAATTATATATTTAAAGATTTATCTTTTAAAATTGAAAAAGGAAAACATTATGCAATAGTAGGTGCTAACGGTTCAGGTAAAACAACATTAACAAAACTTATAACAGGTCTTTACAATGAATTCGATGGAGATATATTAGTTAATGGTAAAAGTATAAAAAGATATACTCAAAGTGAACTTAAAGGACTAACTTCTGTTGTATATCAAGATTTTGCTAAGTATTTCGTATCAGTTAAAGATAATATAGCACTTGGAAATATTAATTCTATGGATGATAGAGAATTTGATTATGCTATTAAAGATGCTACTAAAACTATTGAAATTGATGAGAAAATTAATTCTCTTAAAAAAGGTATTAATAGCAATTTAGGAAAACTTAAAAAGGATTCAGTTGATTTATCAGGAGGTCAATGGCAAAGAATAGCCATGGCAAGATCAATTGTAAGTGATGCTGAACTTCGAATATTAGATGAGCCAACATCAGCATTAGATCCTGTAAGTGAAAGCAAAGTTTATGAGAACTTTGAAAAGATAAGTAAGAATAAAACTACAATATTTATAAGTCATAGATTAGGTTCAACTAAACTTGCAAGTGAAATATTTGTTATAGAAAATGGAAAGCTTGCAGAGAAAGGTTCTCATAATGAACTTATGGAACTCAATGGAGTTTATAAAAATATGTATGATAGTCAAAAGGAGTGGTATGCGTGTTAAAGAAAGATAATAACATATCTACATTACAAGTATTTAAAAAAATATTGCCAATGGTTATTAAGGCAACTCCTTTTAACTTTTTACTTATGATTATTTTGGGAATAGTCGGAAGTATCTTTATGGTAGGAACAACATTTGCAACTGAAAAGTTTTTTAACTCAGCAACCGATTTAGCAAGTGGCAAGACAACAATAAAAGTTACAATTATTGCAGGACTATTTTTAGCTTTTATATTTATAGCTTCAAATATAATAAATGTTATGATCAATTTAAATGGTAATAAATTATTTAATGTAGCAGCTGGATATATAACTAACTTTGTTAATAAGAAAGCTAGCAAAATTGAACCAATTAACTTTGAAGTAACAGAAACTTTAGATGATATTAATAAGGCTCATCAAGGGGTTATGGGAGGAATACAACTAATTGGTGTATTAGGAATGATAATTACAACATATGTACCATACTTTGTTTTTATGGGAATATATTTATATAGTTTAAATCCAATACTTATTTTTGCTATTTTGTGTGCATTTGTTCCTGTAATAATAAATGAATTTATAAAAGTTAAACTTTTTGCAAATCTTGAGAATGAATCTGCAAATACGAGAAGAGAGTTTGAATATTATGAAAAATGCATAATTGACAAAGAATACTTTAAAGAAACTAGATTGCTTGGAGCTTTTTCTTATTTTAATAAGAAGTATAAAAAATCTTTAGATATTTTAAGTAAGAAAATATGGAAGGCTGAGAAAAAGACTAATTCACTTGAACTATTAATGAAATGTTTTACTCTTGTAGGATATGGAATAATTTTATTTTTATTATTTATTAGTTTAATGGATGGTAAAATAACTATTGGTGCTTTTGGTGCCGTTTTATCATCAGTTGGAATGGTATTTATGTTAACAGAAGAGGCTATTTGTATGCATATAGGAAATGTATCAAGAAATTTTGGAGCAGTAAAAAATCTTATTAATTTCTTAGATTTAGAAGAAAGAGGAGGAAAGGACGTTGAATTATTAGAAGCTCCTGAAATTGAACTTAAAAATGTTTCTTTCTCTTATCCATGTAGTGAAAAGCTTAATTTAGATAGTATTAATTTAAAAATAAATGCAAAAGAAACTATTGCTATTGTTGGTGAAAATGGAGCAGGAAAAAGTACATTAATGAGAGTTATACTTGGATTATATCTTCCAACTAAAGGTGATGTAATTTATGATAATTACAACACTAAAGAAATTAGTCAAAAATCAATTTTTAGCAAATCATCGGCAGTGTTTCAAAAGTTTCAAAAATATAAATTTTCTTTAGCAGATAATATATCTATTAGTGATATTGATAGAGTAGATTTAAATAGTATAAAGGAAAATTTAAAAGAGGTTGATGTTGATCTAAATAGAGAGTGCTTTACTGATGGGTTAAATACAATGCTATCTAGGGAATTTGATGGAATAGATTTATCAGGAGGACAGTGGCAAAGAATAGCTATTGCAAGAGGTCTATATAATTTTAATAATATAATTGTATTAGACGAACCAACAGCAGCTATTGATCCTATAGAAGAAGGTAAAATATTTAATAAATTCAAAGAGATTTCTAAAGATAAAACGGCTATTATAGTTACCCACAGAATGGGGACTGTAAAGATCGCAGATAGAATTGTAGTTCTTGATGATGGGAAAATTAGTGAAGTTGGAAGTCATGAAGAAATAATAAATAAAAATGGTAAGTATAAAGAAATGTATGAAGCACAAAGTAAATGGTACAATTTCTAAATGATATGTAAAACCACATCTATTATAGGTGTGGTTTTATTTATTTTGATACTAATATTTATAAAAGACTAAAGGGTTTTAAGAAA
The DNA here is from genome assembly GCF_036643715.1 of Clostridium sp. Taxonomy (GTDB): domain Bacteria; phylum Bacillota; class Clostridia; order Clostridiales; family Clostridiaceae; genus Clostridium. The sequence goes on from NZ_JAVXRL010000005.1 coordinate 50,250, forward strand.
TTTTTTAACTATAACTGATGTGAAAATAGCTACAAATACTATTCCCATAATTATTTGTATAGCTGATACTACATAACTAGACCCGTAGGGGGTTATATTACCGTAGCCAACAGTTGAAAATGTTACGATACTAAAGTGAATACATGTTAAAAAATCAGCTATTATTTGGGAAACGGGAGTTGATAATATAGTTGAAATAGAATACTTTATCACTCCATTTCCATCAAGAGAAAGTCCACAGAACATATAAGCTAAACTTGTAGATAAAATAAATATTAAAAACCAAAGGAGGAATCTACTCATTCTATCTCCAAATCCACACAAACTCCAACTTATATAGAATATAAACCTATCTAAAAAGTTCTTTTTAGTTTTCATTGAAAAATAATTATATAAATATGTATATTCAATAGCTAACTCATCATTAATATTATTTTTATTAAGTAACTTGCTTAGAGTAAAATACATTTTAGATAAGTTCTTATAAAAATCTATACATTCTTTTGGTGTTTTCTTTTTACATATTTTATTTATTTGTCTAATACCTTTGAAACTAATATAAATTTCATTATCAACATCCCAAATATCAAAAACATTATGAAATTCTAATTCGTAATGTTCAATAGATTTTATTGATAGTTTATTAATATTTGAATTAATAAAATTTACTGAATAGAAACCACAGTTATTAAATATTGAATCTGGAATATCACAGGAAGTAAAGTTGCTAGAAATTAATTTACATTTATCAAATAATAAATAAGCAGCAAAGCAATTGTTAAATGAAATACTAAGCATGCATTCAATAAATTCGGTACAAGTATTTTGAACTATATGACTATTATTAATGCAGTTTGTCTCAGCACCTCTAAAGTAACAAGATTTAAATATGAAATTACCACTAGTAGTTGTACATCCATTAAATATACAACCATAAAAGTGACAGTCGCTAAAAACTATATTATTAAAACTGCAGTGATCAAATTTAACAAAGTAAAATTCAATATTGCTAACTGTTATATAATTAGATTCACTTAATGCATATGCTTTACCAAAGTATAGTTTTTTAAAACTTACAAACTTATAACACTTATATGTAAAATTTGAATGGATTTTTAAGCTATTGTTATTATGTATTGTTTGATTAAATAGTTCACTTTCATTTGCATGTTTTCTTTGCAATAATGTATCTTTTTTCTTAGAGTATAAATTATCTCTGATTTTCCTAAGTTCAATTATTTTATCAGTTAGCTCAAGGTCACGTGCTTTATAATTAACGCTCATTATTGCCCCCCTGTATATAAAGATATTTAATAGCATTAGTATTTACTTAGTATATAAACATTATTCGAAAGTGTTTCTCTAAGTAATAAATTAAACTTAAGTAAAATATAATGTTTGTAAGCAATATTAAAACTGGGGGGAGTATGGAATTTATAAAAGGGGTATTAAATCTATATAAGGATAAAAGTGACTTTTTCTTAGAACTAATATTTGAGCATTTAATGTTATCTACTATATCAATAATTATTGCAGCTGTAATTGGTATTGCACTTGGTATATTAATTACAGAAAATAAGAAATTATCTCCATTAATAAAAGGCATTACAAATTTCTTATATACAATACCATCAATTGCGATTTTAGGATTTTTAGTATCAATATCAGGAGTTGGTAATATTACTGCAATTATAACGTTATCCATATATGGCCTTCTTCCAATGGTAACTAATACAAATGCAGGAATTTTGAATATTGACAATAATATAATTGAAGCTGGCAGGGGAATGGGGACTACGAAATTTCAACTTCTATATAAAGTTAAATTACCTCTTGCAGTGCCAGTTATATTTTCAGGATTTAGAAATATGGCAGTTATGACAATAGCTCTTTGTGGTATAGCATCATTTATAGGGGCAGGAGGTCTTGGGGTTAGTATCTGGAGGGGTATAACTACTAATAATACTGAGATGACTATAGCTGGTAGTATACTAATTGCACTTATAGCTTTAATTGTAGATGGCTTATTATCTAAGATAGAAAAATATCTAAATTATAGAACATCAAATAGAAGAAATAAAAAAATAAACGTAACATTCAAAATGAAGTTAGTAGCAGTATGTATTTTAGTAATATGTATATGTTTATTTATAGTAAATTCAGTTAAAGATGATAATAAACTTGTTATTGCATCAAAGCCAATGACAGAACAATATATTTTAACAGAAATAATAGGACAGTTAATAGAAGACAAATTGGATATAGAAGTTGAAATAAAGAAAGGGATTGGTGGAGGTACAGCAAATATACATCCTGCGATTGTAAAAGGTGAAATTGATATTTACCCAGAATACACAGGTACTTCATGGGAATATGTACTTAAAAACAAACCTTTAGATGATAATGACAAACTTTATGATGAACTAAGGAAAGATTATTTAAATAAATATAACTTAAACTGGTTAAACCTTTATGGTTACAACAGTACTTATGCAATAGTAATGAGAACAGATACATGTGAAAAATATAATATTAAAACATATTCTGACCTTGGAAGATTAAGTGATGAATTAATCTTTGGTGCTGAATATGATTTTTACGAAAGAGAAGATGGATATGATGCTATATCAAGACTATATGAATTTGAGTTTAAAGATAAGCTTGATTTAGATATGGGACTTAAATATGAAGCACTTCATTCAAGAAAAGTTGATGTAATAACAGCTTCAACAACGGATGGGAAACTTATTGATAAGGAGTATACTGTGTTAGAAGATGATAAAAGGTTTTTTAAAGACTATTTTGCTGGAACTGTAGTAAGAGAAGAGGCTTTATTAGAAAATAAAGAACTAGCTGATATATTAAATTTGTTAGAAGGAAAGATAAGTGAAGAAGACATTATAAAAATGAACTATGAGGTTGAAGTGGATAAAAGAGATGATAAAGATATAGCTAGGGAATTTTTAAATAATAAAGGGCTTATTGATTAATAGGAGGGGGAAATGGAGAAGACTATAATAAAGTTTAATAATGTAACTAAGGCTTATGGTGATACTGGTGTATTAAAAAACTTTAACTTGGAAATTGATAGAGGAGAGTTTATAACTTTAATTGGAAGTTCAGGAAGTGGTAAGACTACAACACTAAAACTTATAAATGGGCTTTTAAAGCCAGATAGTGGAGAAGTTATTATTGATGGAAAAGATATATCAAAAGTAAATATTTCAGATCTTAGAAAAAATATTGGTTATGTAATCCAAGGAATAGGACTATTTCCTCATATGACAGTTTCTAAAAATATTTCATTTGTACTAGAACTTGAAAAGAGGGATAAGGATAAAAGTCGTAAAAAAGTATTGGAACTTATGGATATTTTAGAATTAGATGAAGAGTTAATAGATAAATATCCAGATGAATTAAGTGGAGGGCAAAAGCAAAGAGTCGGTATTGCAAGAGCCCTTGCATCAGACCCATATATTTTGCTTATGGACGAACCTTTCGGAGCAGTTGATGAAATTACTAGAAAGTCGCTACAAGATGAAATATTAAAAATACAAAAGAAGTTTAATATGACTATATTTTTTATTACTCACGATATTAAAGAGGCTTTAAAGCTAGGAAGTAAAGTTGTAGTAATGAAAGATGGAGAAATAGAACAAATAGGCATTCCTAGTGAAATTAGGGAAAATCCTAAAAGTGATTTTGTAAAAAAACTTATTGGAGAATAATAATCATCTTTTTGATGATTATTATTCTTTACAATAAAACAATGTTACGTTATAATGAGATAAACAAATGATATGAAGGTTAAAAAAGGCATAAAATATAAATATGTTCTTTTTTTTATAATAAGTTATAAAACAATGTTACGTTAAAGGAGGAGTATAAATGTTAAATAATATGGATATAGCAGGCAATGGTACTGTAGGCAGTGGAGAGTACGATAGAATTACTATTTCTGGAATGGGAAAGGTAGTGGGTGATATTAAAAGTAAAAGCTTAGATGTATCAGGTCTTGGCAAGTCAATTGGAGTAATAAATTCAGAAAATATGAATATATCAGGTAAATTTACAACTTATGCATTTATTGAAAGCACTAAGCAAATTGAAATAAGCGGTTGTATAACTTGTAAGGATGGAATTAAAGGAAAAGATATTAGAATTAATGGATATGCAAAAGTATTGTCTAAAATTCAGTTTGATAATTTAGAAATAAATGGTGTTATCAAAGGTTTAAATGGAGCAGAGGGAAGAAAATTCGTATCTGAAGGGGTAGTAAATATTGATGGATTACTTTCAGCAGATTATATAAATATTAACATGTTTAAAACTTCTAAGATAAAGGAAATCGGCGGAGAAGAAATAGTTGTACGAAGAAGAACACATGGGGGGGTTAGTGAAATATTTTTCAAAGGTAATCTTGTAAGTGATCTAATAGAAGGTGATAAGATTTATCTTGAAAGAACAAAGGCTAAAGTAGTTAGAGGTGGAGATATAACTATTGGAATTGGATCTGTAATAGATAGAGTTGAATATAGTAAAAATTTATCTATTAATGATGGCGCTATAGTAAAAGAAAAAATATTAATCGGATAGGAGATATTAATAATGAATGAGTATAATGATTTGAAGATATATGGTGATGGAGTTGTATGTAAAGGAACTTATAATAATATAAAAATAGCTGGTTCTGGAAGAATAATGGATGACATCAGTGCAAAACTTTTAAAAATTTCTGGATCTTGCAAAAGTGAGAAAAGTATTGAGGCAAATGAGATTAAAATAAATGGTTCTTTTATTTCAGATGGGGAGGTTAATTCAAGTGACTTATTTAGTATAAATGGTTCTGCACGAGTTTTAAAAGGTAACTTTAAAAATAATACTATAGTAAGAGGAGAATTAAGTATTAAAGAAGATTCATCCTTTGAAAATATAGAAGTAATGGGAGAACTACGTGTTAATGGAAGTTTTGAAGGTACATCTTTTTATGGGTGGGGGGCAATAAATATTGATAATTTACTTTCTGCTGATAATGTAGAAATAATTACGTATAGAAATTGTAATATAAAAGAAATTGGTGGAGAAAAGATAAGCATAAGAAATAATGATAGTAAAAGAATTTTAACTAGAATATTTACCCCTTATGGTAGAGGAGATGTTATGTGCGACTGCATTGAAGGAGATACAATATTTCTAGAGAACACCATATGTAAAGTTGTGCGTGGCGAAAATATTACTATTGGAAAAGGATGCAAAATTGATAGAGTAGAATATTCAAATGAATTAACGGTAGATGATAAAAGTATAGTGAGGGAAAAGATATGCATGAAGAATTAATTTCAAAAAAAGATTTATTAATAGATACAGAAATATCATATGGACAATTATATAGATGGAAGAGGAAAAATATAATTCCAGAAGAATGGTTTATTAAGAAGAGTGTTTCAACAGGGCAAGAAACATTTTTCCCAAAAGAAAAGATATTAGATAGAATTAAGCAAATAATAGAACTTAAAGATGAATTATCATTAGATGAATTAGCTGAAAGATTTTCAAATCCAAATATAGAAAATATATCTCTATTAAGAAGATATATTATTGAAAATGGTGTTGTAAGTTTAAATGTATTAGAAAAATTCGAGGGGCTTATGGGTGAGTATAAAGTATATAATAGTAGCAAATTATTTGAACTATTTCTTTATGATGAACTAATAAATACAGCTCTCTTAAATATTAATGAAGTGAATAATATAGTAAGTGGAAGTTCTGATGCTTATAATAACCTTAAAGGCGAAGAAGTACTTTTAATTAAGAGAAAACTTGGGGTTTGTTTTTACTATGTTGTTTTTAGTGGTGAAGAAATATTTAAGGATAATGATGCAAAAATAATATATGAAGTTAAAATATGTGATATCATTAATAAAATTAAAAAGTTTGGTGTATAATGGTAAAGAAAATAACTTTAAGTAGGTGGTATTATGATATTTAGAGGAGAGCTTAAACAAAATTCAAAAGATCAGTTGAAAGGTAGATGGGGCCTAGCTATTTTAGTAACATTATGTTTTGGATTAACTACAGGAATGTTAAAATTTACAACTGATGTAGATGATATAAATACAAGGTTTGCAATTACAAGTGGAATAATTGGAATAATTGGCTTTATAATTGCAGGACCTATAAATGTAGGCTTTTCAAAATTCTTATTAAAATTCACAAGAAATGATGACAGTGCAACTATAGGAGATCTTTTTTCACAATTTAAGATTTTACCTAAAGCACTATGCTTATATTTATTAGTAACAATAAGTATAATAATTGGAACTTTTCTTTTTATAATTCCAGGAATAATAGTTGGATTAATGTTATCTCAATGTTATTTTATTTTAGCAGAAGATAATAGTAAGTCTATTACTGAATGTATGAAAGAAAGTGCAATGATTATGAATGGTTACAAATGGGATTATTTTGTTTTACAACTTAGTTTTATAGGCTGGTATTTATTAGGGATATTTACTTGTGGCATAGGGCTTTTATGGGTAGCACCATACTACTCAGTAACAACAGCCAATTTTTATTTAACAATTAAAAACCGTTAATAAATTTAAGAAGATTTTGATACTTAGATGTATTAAGATCTTCTTTTTTGCATTTATTTTAAATAAATGTTTATCATACGTTTAAAATGTTATTCATTTAACAAAAAAATACATTGTTTAAATTAACCAATAGTAAAAATACCATTAAATGAGAAAAATAAATTGATAATAGTGTAATTTATAATGACAGTGTAATTATAAATTACACTATTTTTAGCTAGAAGTGTAACTATTTGAATGAAACAGAAGTGAGGTTAGATATAAATTTAACAAAATAGCTATTTCTAATTTTGGCATGAAACTTGCTAGTATAAATAATTGCAAATAAAAAAATAAATTTTGAACAAAAGAAAGGAAAGAGTTATGGATAATAAGAAATTTAAAAAAGGTTTAATGTTTGGTATTTTAGTTGGTCTTGCATGGGGATTAGATGGAGTATTAATGGGGAGAGTTGGATTAGATAAAATATTTACAGATAAAGCATTTGCATTATCACAAGGTGTATTTGGGAATAGTTTTGAATTTTCACCACTTGTGACAGCATTCTTTCATGAGAGTTTTTGTTTTATTTGGGTTGCATTAGTTCTTTTATTTAGAAAGCAATTAAAACAAGTATTTTATTTACTTTTCAAAACAAAAAAGGGAAAAGCGGCAGCTATCGCGGCACTAGTTGGTTCTCCTATTGGAATGAGTGCATATTTGCTAGCAATAAAATATGCAACAGCACCATATGCATCAAGTATTTCAGTAATATATCCTGGAGTTGGTGCAATCCTTTCATATTTAGTATTAAAAGAGAAGTTATCAAGAAGAGCAGTGATTGGTATAGCCGTAAGTTTATTTGGTTCATTTATGCTTGGATTTAATCCATCAGGAAATGTTCCTGGAACATTTTTTATGGGAATTATGTTTGCAATAGTTGCAGTATTTGGATGGGCACTTGAAGGAGTAATAATCGGATTTGCAATGAAACATATAAAAGGCGAAGATGATGTTGAAGCATCACCACAACAATTTTTAGCACTTAGATATTTTATAGCAATGGTATCATATGCAGTTATAGTTCTACCATTAATTGGAGGATACCCATTAGCAGGATACATAATAAAAACTGGATTAGTTTATAAGTATGCAGCAATAGCGATACTTGGAGCGATAACTTACTTATCATGGTATAAGGCTGTTGATTTAATTGGTTCAGCTATGGGAACTGCATTAAATAGTACAGCGGCCCTATGGGTAATAGTATTTAGTGCGTTACTATTTGGAGATAAAATAACACCTTCATTAGCTTTATGGGGAGTAGTTATAGTACTTGGAGTATTTATTTTTGCTATAGACCCAAAATCTTTTAAGAAGAAGTCTAAAGATGAAGAGGAATCAAGTGAAAATATAATGTAGAAAAAATGGATGAACGGAACTACAATCAGAGAACAACTGGAGGAATTTAAATGTTAAAAGATAAAATAATAGAAAATATGAAAGATATTGTAGAGAATTGCATGGGGGATTCTGAAGCTGCATGCGTAGCTACTTGTCCTATGCATACTGATGTTAAGTCTTATGTAAGGTTAATAAAAGAAGGTAATGGAGAAGAGGCAATAAAGGTTATAAGAAATGACTTATTTATACCAGGAACTTTAGGAAGAATATGTGCTCATCCTTGTGAAAAGCAATGTAAATGGAATGAAGGCAAAAGTCCAATGGCTATTGCATCTTTAAAAAGATATGCTGCAGATAATTTTGATAGAGAAGAAAATTGGGATTTGAAAACAAAAGAAGATATAGGAAAAAAAGTAGCGATTATTGGATCCGGACCATCAGGGTTACAGTCAGCACTTGAACTAAGAAAAGAAGGGATAGATGTAACTGTATTTGAAAAACTACCAGTACGAGGAGGCATGATGGCTGTTGGTATTCCTGAATATAGGCTTCCAAGAAATGTTTTAAACAAAGAAATAAGCTATTTAGATAAAATCGGTGTTAAGTTTAAAACTGGTATCGAAGTGGGTGTAGATATAAAATTTGATGCATTAATAGAAAATTTTGATTCTGTTATAGTCGCAGTTGGAAAACATAGCGGAAGAGTTGATAAAAGTTTAAAGAATTTTGATGCAAAAGGTATATTTAGTGCAGCTGATTATTTAAAAGAAGTGGCACTTACTAGAGATATAAAGGATGCTGGAAAGAGAGTACTAGTAGTTGGTGGTGGCGATGTCGCAATGGATTGCTGTAGAGTTTCAAAGAGAATAAATGGTGTTGAAGATGTATATTCAATATGTTTAGAAGACAGTTTTGATAGTATGGCATCATCTGGACATGAAATAAAAGGAGCTTTAGAAGAAGGTATTATATTTAATCATGCAGAGGCTATAAAGGAAATAGAAATAGATTCAAATAATAGAGTATCAAAAGTCATTTTAAAAAAATGTTTAAGTATGTTTAATGAAGACGGAATGTTTTCTCCGATATTTGATGAAAATGAAACTATGGAAATCGAAATTGATACTATAGTATTTGCTATAGGACAAGGTGTCGATGGACATTTTGCTGAAGGGAATTTAGAGCAGAGAAAAAACACAAGTTTTGAATGTGATAAAGAAACACTTCAATCAAAGTCAAATCCAAAAGTTTTTGTTGTTGGAGATGCTTCAGGAGAATCTGTTATAGTAATTCAAGCTATGGCAACAGGTAGAAGAGGTGCTGAGTCCGTTAAAAGATTTTTAAATGGTGAATCATTAACAGAAGGAAGAGATTTAAAGGAAACTTGGACATATGAAACTAAGCTTGATATGCCAACTAATTGGGAGCAGATTGTAAGAGTTAGAGAAGATATGGAGGAGCTTTCTGTAGAAAATAGATTAAATTCTTTTGATGAAGTATCACTTGGATATACAGATGAAGAAGCAAGAAGAGAAGCAGATAGATGTAGACAATGTGAGTGTAAGCTTTGTATGAAGGAATGTTTAATGCTTAGAGAATATACAGAATGCCCTAAAAAGTTATTTAAAGAATATCTAGAAAAAGGATATGAGAATATGGACAAGATGATAGCATATTCATGCAATCAATGTAGTCAATGCACTATTGTTTGTCCTAAGAATTTTAATATAAAAGATAATTTTATAGAAATGAAAGAAGAATTTGCAAAAGAAAATAATGGTTATGCTCCTCTTAAAGAACTTGAATATGTTGCACCACAGCAAGAAAAAGAATCTGCTAAAGAATATTCAACTACAGTAAAGGCTGAGCATGGAAGAGCTAAGAAGACAAAGTATGTATTTGTGCCTGGTTGTACGGTGCCAGCCTATATTCCAGATGCTTGTGATAAAGTACTAAGTCATTTGAAAAATACTTTAGGTGAAGAGAATGTCGGAGCTATATTACAATGTTGTGGAAAAGTATCAATGCTAGTTGGGGAAGAGGAAAGATACCTAGATATCAATAAGAAAGTTATTGACCAATTTGATGAGATAGGAGCAGAAGTAATAGTTACTATATGTCCGTCATGTTATAAAGTTTATTCAGAAACATGTAAAAATCAAAAGGTAATATCATATTGGGATTTAATTAAAGAAGAAATTGGAATGCCACATGAAGCGATTGGGATTGGAGAACTATCTGATATAGTGTTAAATATTCATGATTCTTGTGTAACTAGAGACATTGAATCTCACCATGAAAGTGTCAGATGGATACTTGATAAAATGAAGTACAAATGGTCAGAGATAGACCATAACAGAAAGAACACAAGGTGTTGTGGAGTTGGCGGAATGGCTTGTAGCTCAAATCCAGAACTTTATGAAAAATTATATAATAGAAGAAAGAATGACTTTAATAGTGATCAAGTAGTAACTTACTGTGGTTCATGTAGAGGGACTATGGAAGCTGCCGGAATGGATGCAGTTCATATTCTAGATTTAATGTATGGAGACACTCATATGATTAATGATAAGAAAATCAGAGGATATAAATCAGAGGAAGAAATGTGGAAAAGAAGATTACAAACTAAAGTTAAGTTTGAATCACATAATAAATAAATATACTTTAAAATAAATGAGTTGTTATAAAACAACTCATTTATTTTTCTTTAAATTGTTTCATCAAATATCCACCTTTAAATTGAGTAGGTTCATAGGAAACTATAAATGCAGAAGGTTCCATGTTCTTTACTAAAGAAATTAATTCATTTTCTCTACTCCTATGTGAAATAATTTCTAGGCGGTACCTTTTTTCAAAATTTATTCCTGTACCTACAAATGTCGTAACCCCAAACTTTAAACTTCGTAGTAAGTTAATTAATTCTAAATTTTCATTTGTAATATTAACTTGAACGGCTCGATACCCTAAAGCTAATTTTTCCTCAATCATACCACCTATATATATTCCAATGCTGTAACCTATTATATATGCTGCAATATTTAATATATTAGTTAAGTCAGAAAATACAATTCCTAGACTTAAAATATAAATTATTGCTTCTAAAAAGGCTATTAAAGATGCTTGCCCTTTTTTGCCTTTAACAACAAATGTAGTTCTTAAGGTTAAAAGAGGAACATATATCATTTGTAACATTAAAATTGTTAGTGCATTTAACAAAAAGATCCCTCCAATCAATTACAATATTTTACAATTATATTATAAGGTAATATTTCATGTATGTCATATTAATTAAATAATGTAAAATAGAGAATTTAGTAGATAATCATAGTATAGTTAATATAAGGCTATTTTATGAAGAAAATATTATTTATTTATGTTATATCGTTTAATTTTATTGTATAAAGCATTTCTACTAATGCCTAAGCTTGTAGCTGCTTTTGTCATATTTCCATTGAAGTGAGTAATTGCTTGTTTAATTGCATGTTGTTCTAATTCTAATAAAGTAGTTAATGGTAATTCATTTTCAACACTAGGGGTAATAGGATTACATATAAGACAACTACCATCATCGCAGAAATGTTCTATAATATTTCCTAGATTATCATATTTCAAACAAATACATTCATCAAAATTCATTTCATAACTTGTTTCACCATTAAGATTAACTATATTTTCAATACAGTTTTCAAGTTCACGTATATTTCCTGGCCAACAGTAGGAAATCATTTTTTTAAATAATCTATCAGATATATTAGGTATAGGTTTATTTAATTTTTCACTTTTAATTTTCAAAAAGTGATCAATTAATATTGGAACATCTCCAAATCTATCTTTAAGAGGAGGGATATGTAGTGGAATTACATTTAATCTGTAATATAAGTCACTTCGAAACTTTCCATTTTTAATTTCCTCTTTTAAATCTTTATTTGTAGCAGCTATAATCCGTACATCTATTTTTATAGGGTTTTTACCACCAACTTTAGTTATTACACCCTCTTGAAGAACTCTTAGTAAATGTACTTGCATCTCTAAAGGCATTTCTCCAATTTCATCTAAAAATAAAGTACCGCCACTTGCAAGTTCGAATTTTCCTATTTTTCCACCCTTTTTTGCTCCTGTAAATGCACCTTCATCATAACCAAATAGTTCGCTTTCAATTAATGACTTTGGAATGGCACCACAGTTTAATGCTATAAAAGGTTCATTCAATCTAGAACTTGCATTATGTATAGATTGTGCCATTAATTCTTTACCACAACCACTTTCACCGGTAATTAAAACAGTGGAGGGGCTTTTAGAAATTATTCTTGCTATATTAATCACCTCATTTAACTGAGGGCTGTTACCAACTAGGTTGTCAAAAGTATAAGGTGCATCAGAAGAAATCAATTTATTTGCTACTTTTATTAATTTTTTAGTTTCCTTTAATATGATAATGTATCCTACAAAATCTAAATCATCTAACATCAATTTATTAATATCGCATTCAAAATTTATATTATTTATAGTTAATGATATTGTGTCTATATGTGAATTTATAGGTTGTGGTAGAAAAATAGATTTCAATTTAGGAAACGACTTTAGAATATCAAATTCTTCGAAGCTAGTTTCTTTTAATAATAATGATGATGCTTTAGTATTCACATAGACTAAGTCTAAATCTTTAGAAATAGTTAGCACTGCATCATCTAATGTATTAATAATTGATTTGTAATAATTTAAATTTAAATCTTTCAAAAACGAGACCACCTTTATAAAATATAATATATTTTCTTGGATATTTAATTTTATCATATTAGAGTATATTATAAAAATTATTAATAGATGAAACTTATGTACAACTATGAAATTTTTTTTAATTTTACCTTTTAAGTTAATATTATGTTAAAACACTAATAAACTTATTGGAGTTATAATCAAAAAAGGATAGTAATAGAAAGGTACTTTATATATATAGGTATTTAGTTATTCATAATATAATATATTAATATTTTACTTATATTGTTCAAAGGTATAGTCTTATATTATAAGAAATATGAAAGAAGGAATGGATATGAGTATTAAATTAATTTGCATAGATATGGATGGAACTCTTTTAAAAGATCAACAAGTTGTTTCAGATGAAAATAAATTAGCAATAAAGCTAGCGATGGAAAAGGGAATAAAAGTTGCAATAACAACTGGAAGAATATATGATTGTGCAAAAATGTACTCAAAGGAAATTGGGTTAAATACCCCTATAATAGCATCTAATGGAGCATTTATTGGTGACGGAGATAAGGTTATTTATAACAATCCATTAAAGATTAAAGATATTGAAAAGTTCTTAGAAGTAACTAAGAAAAATGGATTAGAGGCATATCTTACAGCAAATTTTGGAATAATCTCAGAAGAAGAACTCCCAGAAAATCATGTTTATAAAATTTTAAATAAAACATTAGAAGAAAATAATAAAGTTAAATTAATAGTATCAAAAAATATAAATAAAGAAATAAAGAAGTATGATGGAGAAATTCTTAAAGGAGTTTGTGCAGATAAAAATAATAAAGACAAACTTATAAAAGCAAGAGAAGAATTAGAGAAATTAAATACTGATATGGAAATTGTATCTTCATGGAATGATAATTTTGAAGTTATGAAAAAGGGAAGTACAAAAGGAGAAGCTGTTCGCCATCTTGCAAGATATTTTGGATTTACTAAAGATCAAGTAATGTGTATAGGTGATAGTGAAAATGATTTATCAATGATTAATTATGCAGGAACAGGTATTGCGATGGGAAATGCTACAGATGATGTGAAAAATGCAGCAGACTATGTAACAGCTACAAATGTAGATGATGGTGTAGCAAAAGCTATAAGAAAGTTTGCATTATAAGACAGTGAGGAGGAATTAATATGAAGGATGTAATTATAATTGGTGGGGGAGTTATTGGAGCTTCAATAGCAAGAGAACTTTCAAAATATGAATTAGATATAACTTTACTTGAAAAAGATAGTGATATAGCTGAAGGTGTTTCAAAAGCAAATAGTGGAATTGTACATGCTGGGTTTAATGAGGAAGAGGGAACATTAAAGGGAAAACTTAATATTTTAGGAAATACTATGTTTGATGAATTGTCAAGAGACTTAGATTTTCCATTTAAAAGAAATGGAGCGCTTGTACTAGCACTTGACAATAGAGAGATATATGAATTAAGAGATATTAAGAAAAAAGGTGAAAAATTAGGGGTTAAGGGTTTAGAAATACTTAATAAAGATCAAGTTTTAAGTTTAGAAAGCAATGTTTCAGATAGAGTTCAAGGTGCTTTATATGCAAAGTCTTCAGGAATAGTTAGTCCATATGAAATGACTATAGCGTTAGCTGAAAATGCAAATATGAATGGTGTAGAATTTAGATTTAATTCTGAAGTATCAAATATATTAAAAACAGAATTTGGTTATAAAGTAGAATTAAAAGATGGAGAAAGTCTTTTAAGCAAAGTAGTTATTAATGCAGCAGGATTAAACGGTGATGTAATAAACAATATGGTAAATACTGAAAAATATAAGATTGAAGGAGTAAAAGGGGAGTACATATTATTTGATAAATCAGTCGGTGGGCTTGTAAACAAAACATTATTTAGAATGCCAAATAAAGTTACAAAAGGTGTACTAGTTACAAAGACTGTTGATGGTAATATTCTTGTTGGACCAAATGCAAACAAGGTTAATGAAAAAGATAAACTTGAAACAACAAAAGAAGGCTTAGATGAAATTATAAATAAAGGAAAAGATACAATAAATGGACTGCCAATGAATAAGGTAATAACAACTTTCGCTGGAATAAGACCGCATTTAAAGAAAGACTTTGTAATAGAAGAGGTAAGTGGAAGTGAGAATTTTATAAACGTAATAGGTATAGAATCACCAGGTCTTACAGCTGCACCAGCAATAGCAGTATATGTTAAAGATATGATTTCAAAAAATATTAAATTAAAAGAGAAAAATAATTTTAAACCTAAGAGAAAAGGGATTATAAAATTTAATTATCTTTCAATAGAAGAAAAGAATGAACTTATAAAGTTATATCCAAGTTACGGGAAATTGGTTTGTAAGTGTGAACTAATTACAGAAGGTGAAATTATTGATGCAATAAGAAGACCACTTGGGGCTAAGACAGTTGATGGTGTAAAGAGAAGAACTAGAGCTACTATGGGAGGCTGTCAAGGAGTTGGTTGTTTAATACCAATTGCGAAGATAATAAAAAATGAGCTTAATTGTGAATTAGATGAAGTTGTAAAAGATAGTAGAGGATCAAATGTTTTAGGCTATAAGGAGGTATAATCAATGAAACACTACGATTTAATAATTATAGGTGGGGGAGCTGCTGGAATTAACTGTGCAATATTCGGTAAGCTTTCAGGAATAGAAAATATTTTATTAATTGAAAAAGAAGAAACTTTAGGTGGAGCATTAACTAAAGGTGATTATAACTTAAGTGAAAGAAGTAATTTCACTGGAGAAGAATATAGAGAAAAGAAGCTAGGTGAATATAATAACTTAGATATTGATACATACTTAGATACAGCTGTATTAAATATAGAGGATGATAGAAAAGTTGTATGTACTAGTAGGGAACGGGGAATTGAAAAAATAAAAGGTAGAGCTATAATAATAGCTAATGGGGGAAAAGAAGTTGGCTTAAATAAGCTAATGGTAACAGGCGATAGATGCTCTGGAGTATTAACTGTTGGAATGACTGAAAAAATCCTCAATATGGGATTACTACCAGGTAAAGAAGTTATGATATATGGCACTGATAATATATATAAAATATATAATAAACTTAAGAAAAATAATGTAAATATAAAAGGTGTAATTTGTGAAAAACTTGGAGATCAAATACTTGGACTAACTAAAAATTTATATTTAGGATATAAATTAGAGGAAGTAATCGGAAATGGTAGACTAGAAGAGATAAAAGTATCTAAAAATCTAAAGGGAGAATATATAGATTGTGATACTTTAATATTAGCAAAACCTATGGTGTGCGATGGGGTAGTTTCATTAAGAAGTGGATTAAAAATGAATCCGAGTACAATGGGACCAGAAGTATCAAGTGAATATATGACTTCAAAAAATGGAATATTTGCATGTGGTAATGCAATAATGATTCATAACTCAATGGAAGAGCTTCTAGAAGAGTCAATGAAAACTATTGAAAATGTAAAAAAATTTCTAAAAGTTAATAAAAATGATAGTTTATAAAGTATGAAATAGAAAAAAAGTCCTATTTACCATTTTACAATGGTGAATAGGGCTTTTTTTTTCTAAATTGATAACAATTTATTCATATACATTAGATTGTTAATGAAGTAAATATTATAAAAATAGTACTTTATAAAATAAATGTTTCTAACTTAAAAAAAGGTTAACTAATGTTCAATTGACTTTGATTAGGCAGAATAATAGAATAAGTGTGAAAAGTTTAGGAGGGATTTATATGAATTTTTACATGAGTATATTCTTTCGGTTAGTTCCACTATTTATGGGAGCTATATGTTTAGGATATGGATTTTACATTAATGCACTGAAGCAAACAGTTGGAACAGGATATATTGTTGCAGGTCATGTTCTTATAGCGTTAACTGCAATTTGTATAGCATTATTTACTACTGCTGCAACAATAATAAGACAATTAATAGGGAGGTATAACAAATTTTACAGGTGGATACTACCAATAGTAGGGTATATCGTTAGTGGATGTACAATAGTTTTTGGTATTTTGGATTGGAAGGTTAACTATAATAATCCATCAGCTTTTGTATCAGGAAATATAATATTTGCAGTTGGTTTAATATCTTGCTGTGTATCTACAGTAGCAACAGCTTCAACAAAATTTGTATTAATAACAAAAAATGAAAAAGATTTAAAACAGGGAGAAAGACAAAAGGATTCTTATACAAATGGACAAGTTAAGGCATTAATATTAGTGCCAGTTATGTGCACAATAATAGCTTTAATAAGAGGAGGTTATTTATTATTTGGTGAAAGAAAAACATCTTATTTTGTTGCAGGTCATGTTGTTTTAGGAATAGCACTTATATGCGCAAGCTTAGTTGCTTTAGTAGCTAGTATATTAAGACAAATTCAAAATTCATTTACAAATAAGGAACGTTATAAGTGGACATATTTTGTAGTATTAATGGGAAGTATTGATATAATATGGGGGATAGTTATTTTATTTACTCGCCATACAGATGCTTGGATTGCACCAGGATTTGTATTGATTGGACTTGGACTTGTTTGTTATAGTATTTCAAGTAAGGTTGTTTTACTTGCGGCAGTTTGGAGAAAAACATGTTCTGTTTCAAACAGAATACCATTAATACCAGTTGTGACTGCTCTTATATGTTTATTTTTATCAGCATTTCTTTTTGAAGTAGCTGTATTTAATCCAGCTTATTTTGTACCAGCGCGTGTAATGGTTGGACTTGGTGGAGTGTGTTTTACATTATTTTCAATTGTATCAATATTAGAAAGTGGTACAGCGGCAGTAAATTAATATATAAAATAGAGTCTCTTTTGTATCACTTTTGCATATTTAATAGAGAAGGATAAACTAATAATAATTAGGAGTTGATCTGTTTATGAAAAGTAAAAGTGACAAAAATATAAAAGGTATAGATGTAAGTAGTTGGCAGAAAAATGTAGATTATTCTAAAGTGAAAGACTCTGGAATTGAAGTTGTTATAATTAAAGCAACTGAAGGTATAGATTATATTGACAAGAGTATGGAAGAGCATTATGTAAATGCAAAGAAAGCTCATATGAAAATTGGATTTTATCATTTTTTTAGTGATAAAACAGATCCAAAAGCACAGGCTGATGATTTTTACAATGCGATAAAAGATAAAAAGTTTGACTTATATCCAGTTCTTGATATAGAAAATGATAGTCAAGGAAGAAATAGTACGGAGATAACAACTAGATGTATTGATTTTTTAAATGAATTTAAAAAAATTAGTGGATATGATTGTGTCGTATATACTTATACATCTTTTGCTAAAGGTAAACTTGATAGTAGGTTAAAAAAATATCCGTTATGGATAGCGCATTATGGTGTAAATGAGCCCGCAGACAATGGAATATGGACAGATTGGGTAGGATTCCAATTTACAGATAAAGGAGCGGTAAATGGAGTAAATGGCAATTGTGATCTTAATGAATTTACAGAGGCTATACTTATTCAAAGGGTGAATACTAGTAATTCACAAGTACAATTGTGGAAAATAAGTATAAGTGGGGAAATAGTAAAAGATCTTCAAATAGATTTAAACTACAACTTTAATTGTAAACTTTCTGTTGATGGATATTTTGGAGAGGATACTTTAAAGGGATGTCCTATAATAAAAATCGGAACAAGAGGGGATATAGTTAAAATAATTCAAAGAAGATTAGTATATTTTGCATATACTCATATGCCTTCAGGTGTTGATGGTATATTTTTAGATGAAACTTTAAAAGCTATAAAGGATTTTCAAAAGAAAAAAGGATTAGTTGTAGATGGAATAGTTGGAGCAAATACGTGGAAGGCTTTATTTAAAAAATAGAATACAAATAAATTTAGTGAGCATATGTAAAGAAGTTTAGGTATCTTTACATATGCTTTCTTTAATTATAAAACCTTAATACTTATAAGTTCTACATCACTTGATAAAAGATTAGGTTTTACCTGTTCTATTTTCATTAAGTCCGTAGATAAATATTTTTTATTATCATCTGCAAAAATAGTAATAACATTACTGTTAGGACCAAGTTTTAAAAGGATCTTTAATGCTCCGATGAAGTTAGCTCCAGAAGAAATTCCAACTCCTAAACCTAAATCTTTAGATAATTTCTGTGCCATAATAATCGCATCAGAGTCATCAACTGAAATTATTGAATCTAAAGATGACAAGTCAAGTATTTGAGGAACAAATTCATCAGATATTCCTTGAATCCTGTGATGTGACCCCGTATATCCAGAGGAGAGCGTTGGAGAATTTGCAGGTTCTAAAGGATATGCAGTTATTCCAGGTACATTTTCTTTTAAATACTTAGATACGCCCATTATTGTTCCACCGGTGCCAACACCTGCAATAAATGCATCTGGGATTATACAATTTTTAGTTAATGTATTTAATATCTCAGGTGCAGTTAGGTTATAGTGTGAAAGGGTATTATCATTATTAGAAAACTGTGATGGTAAAAACACATTTTTGTGAGTATTGCAATAATCAGAGGCTTTAGAAATGCAGCCTATAAAGCTACCATTAGCGCGAGATACAAGATTTACATTTGCACCAAAACTTTTAAGCAAATTAATTCGCTCATAGCTCATGAAATCAGGAATATATATTGATACATTATGATTTAAAAATTTACCTATTGAAGCAAAAGATATACCAGTGTTACCGCTTGTAGCTTCAACTATTGTATAACCTTTTTTTATGTTACCGTCCATATAAGCTTTTTTTAGTATATAAAGTGCAACTCTATCTTTAATACTTCCACTAAAATTATAATATTCTAATTTGGTGAATATTCTCATAAGTTCTTCTTTATATTTAAAAGAAATTTCTATAAGTGGTGTATTTCCAATTAGTTTTTCTAAAGATTTAAATTTATCATTTATTATATTCATAACTACACTCCTAAATTTTAATTATAAAAGGTCTTGTTAATATGTATATATTAAAAGTTGATAAGAATGATTATAATTTATAAAAATTTTACAGTAAGTGGTAGTGTTTGTTAATAAGATTAATATAGACTTTTATAATAAAGGTAAATTAATAGTAGAAGGGAAGTTTATATGGTAGCAATAATTGTATTTATAATAGCAGGCATTTTAGCAGGAGCTGGTATTGGACTTGTAGGTTTATCAGCAGCATCAGTAATTACACCAATTCTTGTAGCTGTCCTTGGATTTAATGCATATGAGGCAATTGGTATAGCACTTGCGGCAGATGTACTTGCATCTTTAGTTTCATCAGTTACATATTTTAAAAATAAAAATATAGATTTGAAAAATGGAATTATAATGATGATTTCAACAATGGTATTTACTTATATCGCAAGTTATTTTGCGAAATATATTCCAAATGATACCCTTGGAAGTATATCTATATATGTAACTATATTTTTAGGAATAAAGTTAATTGTAAAACCAATAACTGCTAGAAAAGGTGTTTCAAATAAGAATAGAAGTAGAAAAAAACAAATACTTTTATCTATTATATTTGGAGCTTTAATAGGAATCATATGTGGTGGAATTGGAGCTGGTGGAGGAGTTATGCTTCTATTGGTTTTAACTTCGATACTAGGATATGATTTAAAAACAGCAGTAGGGACGAGCGTCTTTATTATGGCATTTACAGCACTTACAGGATCTGTCGCACATATAATTCATGGTGGTACAGATTTTGTAGCTATGGGATTTTGTGTGATTTTTGCGTTAGTTAGTTCAAGAGGAGCTGCAATTTTTGCAAATAAAACTAATGATAGAAAACTAAATAGGATAACAGGTGCTTTTTTAATAATATTTGGTGTTATATTAATAGTTATAAAGTTATTCGGACATGTAATATAAAATGTTATTAAATGCAAAAAAAGAGATGAAATTAATTTTCACCTCTTTTTTTTATAGGTTATAAAATAGGTAAAAAGATTTTTTCACCTATAGGAAGATCACCATTTGGTAAGTCATTAATGGAAATTAAAAATTTGATTAATTGACTTTGGTCATATTGAGAATATTTTGATGCCCATATATTATACCAAGTATTATCTTTGGATACTTTATATAATGAACCGCTTATTAAGGTTGAATGAGGAACTAATATTGTTTCACCGACCTCTAAATCCTCAACGTCATCTAAGTTGTTAACTATTTTTAATATGTTAATTGTAGAATTTATGTTACAAGTATCCTTATATTTTTCTGCAATTGTGCTTAAAGTATCGCCTTGATTCAATGTAACAGTAATACACTCTACGTTTTCTAAAAAAGAAGTTACTGTAATTGACCTTTGAACACCAGTTGTGGTTGGTTTAGCATTTGGTGATGGGTCATACTCTTCATCTTTAAGATGCGGATCTGATGTATTATTTGAACTATTAATATAATCCTCTTGCATAGGATATTCTAGTGGTGGAAGTGAATTATTTGCTATGCCTTCATCCATAAAAGGACTATTGCTAATAATTAGTGCAACTAAAGGTATTAAAAGTACTAATAAAACTAATGCTATTCTAATTACATTCTTTTTCAAAACATACACTCCTTAAAAATATTTCATTACTAAGTATTAACTAAAAGTCGAATATTATTCAGTTTGGTTACAATATTTTAAACAAACTAAAAAAATATAGAAAAATATAGAAAAATATAGTATAATAATCCTTAAAAGAATAGAAATTATTAAGTAAAATTGAATATGGAAAGAGGAAATTAAATGTTAGAGACTGTAATAATAGCTTTACTATTTTGCAAAATAAAAGGATATAAGATAGCACCGTTATTTAAAAATTATGCTATATATATTCCTTTATTTATAGAAGTACTTTATATAATTATTCAAATTAATATATTTAAAGGAAATTATGCAGTTATACAATATGCAAAGACTTTAAAAATCGTATATATATTATCCTATTTGCCTTTAATTTATAAATATAAACAATATGTAAGTGCAATTATAGGATCTATATCAATGTTTATAGGGGGACTGTTAAATGATATTGCAATAAAAGCAAATGGAGGATGTATGCCAGTATTTCCGAAGTTATCATATTTAACAGGATACGCAAATTTAGATTCATTTAGTAAAGTAAATGATATACATATACTTGGAGATGGAAACGTTAAGTTGAAATTTTTAACAGATATATTTGATCTAGGATATAGTGTATTAAGCATTGGTGATATATTTATAAGGTTTTATGTTTTTATAATTATATATAGTTCTATTAAAAGTATTAATAATACTTAAAAGATTAAAAGTATTCACAATTAGCTACAAAGGAGAGGACATAATGTTACATTTATCTTTTTTAGAATTAATTTTTAGAGCTATTCCAGAAAGTTTTGCTTTGATTTTGGGAGTTTATTTATTCTCAAATATTACTTTAAAACCTGGAAAATATATTATTTCAAGTTTATTATTTGCAGCATCTACATATGTGGTTAGATTTTTACCAATATCTTATGGAATGAATACAATAATTAGCATAATAGTATTAATAGTTATATGTATTTACATAAGTGAACTTAACTTACTGCAAGCAGTTGCAGGTGGAATATTTTCTATTGTTTTACTTTTTATATGTGAGGGACTAAATATGTTTATTTTACAGAGTGCATATGGTGATAAATTAATAAATATATTTAAAAATCCAGTTTGTAAAGTAATAAGTGGATTACCATCATTAGTAGCATTTTTGATTATTTTATCAATTTACAAATTAATAATTAATAGAAGGAATTTAAGAAATGATGTTAGACATAGGTGAGATTTCTAATAAAATAGCAAGCAAAATAGTTATGGAAACTGATGGCGATGATGAGAAAAGAAGTATTATAGCATATGGAATATTTGCAATGTTTCAAATAGCAATATCAATAATTTTAGTAATAATTTTTGGTTTACTATTTGATATATTAATTGAAGCTCTTATAGTATCATTTTCCATAAGTATTTTGAGAAAATATTCGGGAGGTGTACATGCTACGAGTCCAATACGTTGTGCAATTATTGGAACAGTTATATGTATATTAATTCCAAAAGTGATATTATTATTTAATTTAAATAGTAGTATAGTTATAGTTTTTGGAATTTTTGTTTTCGCATTGTCGTATTACTTAATATTTAAACTAGCACCAGTTGACAGTGAAAACAAACCTATTAAAAAAGCAGAAAGACGAGAAAAGTTAAAGAGAGAATCAATTATTATTTTAACAGTCTATTTGATTATAGCTTGTATACTTATAATTAATTTTTATTTCTTTAATTCATATAAAGCTCTCGTTTATTGTACATGCCTATATGGAGGTATTTTGTGGCAAGTTACTTCACTTACAAAAGTAGGTCACAAAATAGTAAATAAAATTGACTATTTTTTAAATAGAATATATACAAAATTAGGGGGAACTGAAGATGAAAAAAATAAATAGTAAGTTATTAATGGGAATTGCAACAATGGCAACAGTATTTGCAGGCGTTATGGCAACATCAGCTTGTTTTTGGTGTGCATATCAACCAGAAGAGCCAAAAAGTTTAAGAGAAGAATAGTATAATCTTAAAAAAGACTGGTTCTAAACCAGTCTTTTTTAAATATGAGGTAAATAAATGAGTAATATAGAGAAAGACAAATGTAAGCAGATAAATGATATAGTTGCAATTGTAAAGTTAGCATCACTTTTATTTACTGGAATGATATTTATTCAATTTGTTTTTAGAGATAATGATAATATTATTGATCATATGATATATTCAGAATACATTGTTTTAGCATTTAGTTTTGTAATAATGCTATTATTATCAATTTATATTTTGTGGACATTATCTATTAAATATAAAATGAAGAAAAAGTCATCTATGATATTTAAAATTATTGAAAGATTAATATTTATTTCAATATTTACTGGAGCAATAATTATTTCTGGAGGTAATACTAGTGAATATAAAATATTATTTTTATTTATAATAATAACTACTACAATTCAGTCTGGTATGAAACAAGGACTTATAATTGCAGCAGTATCATCATGTATAATTTTGGGTATTGATATAATATATATGCCAGATACACAAATAAATGTTTATTTTGAGAATGATTTAGTTCTTTGTGGAATATTTGTATTAACAGCACTTCCTCTAGGATTTTACGTAAGAATAGAAGGTGAGCATATTAAGAGACTTATGAGTCTTGCAAATGAAGATGGTTTAACAGGTGTTTATAATCATAGGTATTTTTATGATGCCTTAAGTGAAAAAATAAATGAAGCAAATGAAGCTAATATTAAAATAGCAATGCTTTTTATAGATATAGATTATTTTAAACAGTATAATGATACTTATGGTCACCAAGCTGGAGATGAAGTTCTTAAGAAGATTGGAGAAATATTAAAAGTGTCAACAAGAAAAAGGGATATTGTTGCAAGGTACGGTGGTGAGGAATTTGCTGTAATTCTACCCTTTACTGATGAGAAAGAGGCTAGTGTTGTTGCTGAAGATATAAGAAATAATATTGAAAGTACACACTTTAAAGGTCAAGAAAACCAACCAAATGGTAATTTAACAGTATCAATTGGTATTTCTGTATATCCAGATAAGGCAGGAAGTGATATAGAGCTTATAAAGAGTGCAGATGATGCTTTATATAGAGCTAAGTTCTTTAACAAAAATAGAGTGGAAACTTACACATCTATTTTTGATGAATTTAATAGAGATATAGATGAGGAAGATACAGAACTTGTTACATCAATTAAAACTTTAATAAGTGTAATAAATGCAAAGGATAGATATACATATGGACATAGTGAAAGACTTGTATTTTACTGTAAACTTCTAGGTGATAAACTAGATTTAGATAAAAATGATAAATTAGTTCTTTTAAGGGGAGCTTACATGCATGATGTAGGAAAAATTAATATACCTAAGGAAATACTAATAAAGAAGATGCCATTAACTAATGATGAATGGAATATGTTAAAGGAACACCCACAAAATGGCGTGGATATAGTAAAACCAGTTAAATCACTTAATGATTTACAACCTTTAATATTATATCATCATGAAAAATATGATGGAACTGGATATCCAAAAGGCATTAAAGGAAATAATATACCATATCTTGCAAGAGTTTTAACTGTTGTTGATAGTTTTGATGCTATGACATCAAACAGACCTTATAATAAAAGGAAAACATACAGTGAAGGTATTAAAGAACTTGAGAGATGTAGTGGAACTCAGTTTGATCCAGCAATTGCGAAAGCTTTTATTGAAGTTATAAAAGAAAATAAGAATAAGTTTGAAGAATTATTTTAATAAAAAAGAATCAGGGGGACATCCCTTGATTCTTTTTGTTTTCATATTTACAAAGTTTCTACGTACTTAACTAATGGTAATATTGTCTCTACATTAGAGAAATCAATTTCTTTTCCATATGTTTTAAGGATTAGTTTATCATCTGATGACAAAGTATCTTCATCCTTGTTTAGCATCGTTTTGTGTAACAGTGCCATCATTGTCTTATGTAAAAGGTTTAATTTTTTATAATTTATGCCACCACGGAGGTGGAAAAATTTAATTTTATCTATTTCATTAGTATCAAAAATCTTACTTATAATTGGTTCGAAAATTTTATTATCAGTAGTTTTAGAAAGTCCAACTGTAAATATAATAATATTTTTATTTTTTATTAATTCTAAATTTTTATTAATTACAGATATTCCATTTATACTACTTGCATAAAGACCACCACCATAAATAATAGTATTATATTCTGAAAAAGTATCTTTTTTTACTTTAGAGTGATTTAGTAGATCAGCGTTTAAAGATGCAGCTATCCATTTAGCATACTGTTCTGTACTTCCGTAATTAGACTTATATATTACTAAAGTTTTATTCATATAACCTCCTTAAAAAATAAGCATTAATTATATTATATTTAATAAGATAAAGAATTATGATAGAAAAAAATTAGCTTGTCCTATATAGGGCAAGCTAATTTTAAAATGCTAAGCATTAACAACAGCAAGTAAAGTATCACAATTAGTTAAAAGTTCAACTCCATCTGGAATTAAAATATCTTTAGCAAATACTTTATCTTCAAAATTCATATCTGAAACATTATATTCTATAAGTTCTGGTATTTTATCTACTGATCCATGAAACTCTAAAACTGGTTGGAAAGTTTCTAAGTGTAAGTTTTTAGTTGTTAAAGCTTCTTCACCAATAAAATCTACTGGGATTTTCATTTTAATAATTTCATTATGACTTACATTTTGAAAATCAACATGCATAAGTTTACCATAGTTATTTCTTTGAACATCTTTTACAATACATAATAATGTAGTTCCATTAAGATCTAATGATATTATTGAACCGAAGGTATTTTCTTGTAATAACTTAGTTAAAGTACCAAAAGGTAATTTAATTTCAATAGGTGTTTCTAAATGTTCACCATATATAATACCTGGAACTTCACCATCTCTTCTCATTTTATGAGTTTTTTCACAATTTTTTCTTTCACAAATCTTAAACGCTTTATTTGACATAATAAATTCCTCTTTTCATAAATTTAAATTTTGAAATTATAAGTTTACTTCATTAAGCTCTAAGCAATTTTAAGAATATGTCTATAGTATATCTATTTATAGGTAATGCTATAGAGCTTGAAGTTCAAACTCCACCATTTGCATACGCCTCCTTTAATTGATATATATACATTATAGCACAATAACCTAGAATATCCAGTTTCCACGAAATATAACAAGTATTCATTCAAAAGATATAATTAAGGAAGATTTTTCAAAAAAAATATGTTATTATATAAAAATAAACAATGTATATTATGAATTTTTTATGAAGCAGGAGGGTAATATGGGAAGACTATTAGTTGTTGTAGATTATCAAAACGATTTCGTAAAGGGTGCGTTAGGATTTGAAGATGCAAAATCTCTAGAAGATAAGATATTTGATAAGGTAAAGACCTACTTAAAAAATGGAGATAAAGTATTATTTACTTATGATACTCATTTTGATAATTATTTAGAAACGAGGGAAGGAAAGAATTTACCGATTAAGCATTGTATATGTGGAAGTGATGGACATGCTTTATATGGTAAGTTAAAACAATTTAAAAATATAGATAATACAATACATTATAATAAAGAAGCCTTTGGAATTTCACCAGATAGTATGATTTGTTTATATGAAGAAATTGGGGAAGTTAAAGAGATTGAGTTTGTTGGTATAGTTACTAATATGTGCGTTATAAGTAATGTTGTAATGTTTCAATCACAATATAAAAATGCAAATATAATTGTTGATGGTAAGCTTTGTAGTAGTTTTAATATGGAACTTCATAATAAGTCTTTAGACGTAATAGAAGGGTTACAAGTTAAAGTTATTAGATAGCTTTATATAAAATGAAAATTAAATAATCTAATGAAATAAGGTGGGGTACATTATGAAAAAATTTAAAAAAATAGTTGGATCAATTATGCTTGGTGTGTTAGTCTTTGGACTAACTGGATGTGGCACTGAAAATCCCAAAAGTGTTGTGGAGACTTACTTTAAAGAAATTAAAGCTGGGGATGAAAACAAGAACGATTTAGTAAATGAAGTAATAAATAAAACAAGTGATAATATAGATGAAGATTCTTTTTCAAAAGAGACAGAGGAAGCGCTATCTAATTTAATGAAAAAGACAGAATATAAAATTAATGATGAAAAAATTGATGGAGATATAGCAACTGTAAATGTTACTGTAAATGGAGCCAATATATTTAAAATAATTACAGATACAATAAATCAATCAATGGGGAAAGCTGTAGAATCAATGTTTTCAGGTAAAGAGATGAGTGATGAAGAACTTAAGAAAGCTCTTGATAGTTGTTTATTAGAAAATATTAATAATGCTAAACTTGAAGAAAGAACAGGAAATGTTACATTAGATAAGTCTGATAAAGAGTGGAAAATTAAAGAAAATGATGAACTTTCTGAGTTAGTACTTGGAGCCTTCTCTAAATAAGTTAACTCTTGCTCATTTTGGGTAATAAAAAGACACCTGCATTTTATAAGATGCAGGTGTCTTTTTATATTATGAAAACTTTTTAATATCATCTAAACCACGAAGAACTTCTTCACGAGAAAAATCACTTTTAATTAATTCAGAATCATCTTTTTCTAATAATAAATTATAAAAGCCAACTGCAACTAAATATTTTTCTCTTGATGGGTTGTTTGAAAGTTCCTCAAAAATTAAATCTTCAGCTTTATTGTAATTCCCTTCATGATAGAAACGTTTTAACAGAATATGAAATAAATCGGAGGAGTGAAGATTTTTTGAGTCACCACCATCAT
Organism: Clostridium sp.; assembly: GCF_036643715.1. Lineage (GTDB taxonomy): Bacteria > Bacillota > Clostridia > Clostridiales > Clostridiaceae > Clostridium. Next base: position 78,343 of record NZ_JAVXRL010000005.1, read on the forward strand.
CGAATAATACATCCTTATCCATAACATCATCATTTTTAAGCAAATTGCCTTTGTACATATATTACACCTTCTTAAACTATATAATCTTGAAAATTTATATATATTATAACAAATTTATAGTACAAAGAAAGTAATAAATTTAAATAATAATGATAAATAAAAAGGAATTTTAAAACATTAGTGTAATTTAATACTAAAGGAAGGTGATGATTTTATGGCAAAAGAATTAGTGTATGAATATAAAGATAAGTTTGAAATAGATTCTAATAAAGTTAGAAAAGAGGAGTTAGAAACTCTTTTAGATTTTAGAAAGAAAACAGACGCATTTGTTTTACGTAAATATTATTTAGGAAATATAGAAGAAGAGTTTATAAATATAGAGGGGTCTTATAATCTTATTGAAACTTATAAAAGAATTGAAGCAAAGGTGTGTAAGGTAGATATAATAGAACGCCTTGGAAATGTAAGATACATTGGTAAGTCAGAAGAAAGCGATAATATTATCTTTAATATAAATAATGAGTATAGAGCAGAATGTATTTATAATGCAAGAAATGATTTTTTTCAAGGTTTATTTGAAATAGATAAATTTATAAATTTTTGTTTTAAAGCAAGGTTAGATGATTTAATAAGTTATAACATCAAATATTTAATGGAAGAGTTTCCAGATAAGGAAAGGCAATATAGGCTTATTAAAGAAAGGGATAGATGGTGTATTAGAAGTGTAACTTCATCAAATAAGTATAAAAATTACGATAATAAGCTTGTACTGTATATGTCACTTTATATACTACATAAATTAGGTGTAGAAAAAGATATTAATTTTAAAGTTTCTGAGTATTATTTAAGTGACTCAAGTATGAGATTGTTTTTTGAAGAAAGGAAGGAATATATATTAGATGATACTAATACATTAAATTTTGGACTCCTTATAAAAAATAGTGAAATAAAAAATGAAAGTTTTACTGTGGATTTATATTATAAAATAATTAATAAAGAAAATAAGGACGTAGGATTTATTGGAATTCATGATTTTAAAGAAAAACTTTTTTCAGTTAAACATAATATAAGTGAAACAAGTTTAATAAGTAAATTTAATAACATTTTAGATATAGAAAAGTATAAAAATGAAGTATTAGCATATATAGATGATATTATAAATGCAGATGAGTTAACTGATGTAATATTAGATAGAATAGTTAATGAAGTTGTTAAAGTTAAAAACAAGTTTACGCTAGAAACTAGGGAAGAGATAAGAAAGTTAAAAGATCAACAATTTGCAGAGAGGTCTATTAAATTAATGGACGCTTTAAACAAAATAAATATGTTAGATTTAGAAATTGATGAAAAAATTTATCTTCAATATATATATGATAAAGCTATAACTGATACTACAAAAGGAAGACGAAGATAATAGAAAAACTAGCTAGTATAACTAGCTAGTTTTTAAATGTGGATTATTTGTTATCTTTAGAACCATCTTTATTTAGTCCACATGGAACCCAAGGATAATCAGGACTTGATTCATCACAAGGATTTGATGGATCTACTTTCTTTTCTTCATTATCTACAATCTTATCATAGACATCATCGTTTTTTAAATTCTTTTTATCTACCATAATAACATCTCCTATCATAAGTTTTCTCAATCACTTTATGATTACATTATATATTAAGTAATAATAATTATCAATAGATAAATTGTAAAAATAATATGTATTTTATTAATCTGCTTGCTTAGTTTTTGCTATAACAATTTCTCTTATACATACATCTTGTGGTTGATTATAAGCAAATTCAACGCAATTTGCAATTTGATTTGGATCTAAGCCACTTTCAATTGTGTTTTTCCATTCATTATAATCATTTTTAATTGTATCATTAGTAGTATGACTTAATAATGGAGTTTCAACTACTCCAGGAGCTATTACTATTAATCTAACATTAGAGTCAGAAACTTCTTTTCGTATATTTTCTGTTATTGCATGAACTGCAAACTTTGTACCACAGTATACAGCATGATTATCAAAGGTCTTTCTTCCTGCGATTGAACTAATATTTATTATTGTTCCTTCATTTCTTTTTTTCATATCCTTTAATACTACATTAGTTCCGGTAAGAATTCCCTTTACATTTACATCAATCATGTCACTCCATTCATTGTAAGCTTGAGTATCTGGATGTCCTAAGAGCATTATTCCAGCACAATTTATTAAGCAATCTACTTTGCCAAATTTTTCTTCAGCTTCTTTTATGGCCTCTTTTACTTTATCAAAATCAGTTACGTCAACTGATTTGCATAATGAGTTATTCAGGTTTAAAGCTTCCATTTCTTTAAGTCTTCTTGATAATAATAGAACTGGATGGCCATTTTCTGAAAGCCTTTTTGCAATTGATTTACCTATTCCTGAACTTGCGCCTGTTATTACAACTAATTTTTTCATTTTTATTCTCCTCGTTTCTATATGATATAATTTATATTGTGATTATACATATAAATTTATACAAATATAAGTAAGCACTATTTTGTTACTTAGTTAAGTAAAGGTAACTAAAGAGGAAAAAATTACGGAGGATACTTATGAAAAAAAAGCTTGTTACATGTGAAATGGAAGTAACTATAGATGTTATTGGAGGTAAATGGAAGCCTATAATTTTATATATGCTAATTGAAGAAGGAACAAAACGTTTTGGAGAACTTAAATCATTTATTAAAAATATATCTCAAAAAACTTTGACAACTCAGCTTAGAGAACTTGAGAGTGATGGATTAATCGTTAGAGTTGCATATCCAACTGTGCCGCCTAAAGTGGAATACTCTATAACTGAAAAGGGGAAAACTTTATATCCAATATTAGAAGCTATGTGTGCTTGGGGTGAAGAACATTCGGAAAACTATGAGCTTATGAAAAAACTTTGTGAGTAAAATAATTTGTTGTAACCATATAATACTTTCTAGAATAAACTAAAGATATTAGTAAAGTCGGAGGATGATATGGTTAATGAATTATTTAATGTAGAGAAAATGAAGTTTATAGATAAATTTTTTAAATATATAACTTATGATGAAATTAAAGGGAATAATAAATATTTGATCCTAGACCTTAGGACAATGAAAGAATTTAATGAAAAACATTTAGAAGATAGCATAAATTTTCCTTTATTAAGTGATTCTATATCTATAAAACTTGAAGGTATGTTTTTAAATAGAACATATTTTACTACAGCTATAAAAGGATTATTTTATATAATGCCTAGATTATCTTATATTAGAAAGGAAATTAAAAGGTATGAAGAAAATGGTATTGTTGTTTTAGGTTGCAGGCATGCAAGAATACGTAGTAGATCAATTGCAATGTTTGTAAATGTATTTGGAGCTAAAACATTAGTGCTAAAAGGTGGAGTTACACCTTTAGTAAATAGTGAGAAGTTATAGGACTAAAAATTTAATTATATTAATGGTTTATTAACTAAATAAGAGCAGTTTATATGAAATATTAATATTATAAATTGATTTGTTGAAGTTAATGATAAAGATATTATTAATAAAAAATATAGAAATAATACATTGTAAATTATTATTAAAAAAGTTATTTTATATAACTTTTTTTATTTTTGACTTTTTTTGCTATAGTATTATAATTTTTCTTATAATGAAAAATTGAGGATACAGTATTGGATTATTGAAAATGTTTAAATATGTCGTGTTAGAAAATTAAAAAGTGAAAGAAGGAGTGAGATGAAAGGAAAAAATAAAAAAATAGTATTTAGCGTTATAGCATTATCACTATGGATCATTATGGTTACAGTCCTTTTGATTATAGCGCCATCTTTAACTAATTTAGTTAGTACAAAAGGTGGGATTAAGCTACCTAATGGATATTCAGATAGAATAGGAGAAGAACTTAGAAATAATCTCAAGTTCAACAGTAATAATACTTATTTAGCTGTATTCCATTCTGATAATGAACTAACAAAAGAAAATAAAGAGAATATAAACAAAACAATAAATAACATATCAGAAAATAAAAAAAGTATACATGTTACAAATATATTAGATAACTTTAATAATCCACAATTAGATTCTCAATTAATTTCAAAAGATAATAAGACAATTATAGCAATGTTAACAGTAGATCCAAGTGGAGCGACAACAAAAGAGATAAAAGATGGGATAGAGAGTAAGTTAAAAACAGATGGTGTAAGTACATATCTAACAGGGGATAAACCTATAGAGTCAGATGTAAATTTAGCTGCACAAAGAGGATTAAATAAAACAGAAGGCATAACAATTGTATTTATACTTATTGTTTTAATAATTCTATTTAAATCTGTAGTAACTCCATTTATTCCATTACTTACAGTTGGAATGAGTTATCTCTCATCACAATCAATAGTAGCGATATTAGCTAATAAGTATAATTTTCCCCTTTCTAACTATACTCAAATATTTATGATATGCATATTATTTGGTATTGGAACGGACTACTCAATTCTAATATTAGATAGATTTAAGGAAGAACTTGCAAGTGGAGAAGACAAATATACAGCGACTATGAATACATTTAAGACTGCTGGTAAAACTGTACTATTCAGTGCTACACCTGTATTTGTAGTTTTTGCTTCATTAAATTTTATATCTTTTAATCTTTATAGAAGTGCAGTAGCAGTAGCAATTGGAATTGTATTTTTAGTTTTAGGGCTATTTACAATAGTGCCTGCATTAATGATGATTTTAGGTAAGAATATATTTTGGCCAGTGAAAAGTAAAATAAAAGTGCAAGAGAATAAACTATGGGGAAAGTTAGGTACATTTGCTTTTGAAAGAAGAAATCTTACACTAGCTATAATAGGAGTAATAACAATAGTTCCAATTTTACTTAATAATTGGGGTGAATCTTTCAATAACTTAAATGAAATAGGCGATAACTATCCATCTAAAAAAGGATTTGATATTGTATCAGATAGCTTTGGGATTGGCAAAGTTTCACCTATAACAATATATATTGAAAATGATGATAATTTAAGAGAACCAGAATATGTAGCGCTAGTTGAAAAAATATCAAGCAATTTAAAAGCAGATAGTAACATCCAATCAGTTATGAGTGTTTCAAGACCAGTTGGAAATAGACTAGATCAAATATATGAAAATTATCAAGCGGGTCAAGTATCAAAGGGGGTAAACAAAGCTACAGATGGATTAAATGAAATAAAAAATGGATTAAATAGTGCAAACGATAAAATTCAAGGTTCTAAATCAAAATTAAATGTAGCTGAAAAAGATACAACTAAGTTACAAGATGGAACAGAACAAACACAGGGAGGAGTATTACAGCTACAAAAGGCGTTAGAAGAATTGAACAATAGTATTAATTTAGAACATACAGGAGCAAGTGAATTAAAGGCTGGAGTTGTAAGTGCTAAAAACAAATTGAATGAATTAAAAATAGGACAGGAAGAACTTCAAAATGGATATTCAGAAGTCGGAGAAGACTTGAATAAAATAGCAGCTCAATTAAATGAAATGAACACTGTTAAAAATGATTTAATAAAAGTTGATGAGAAAAAATTAAAAGCATTGATTGGAGTAACTAAGTCAGATGCTGAAAGATTTATTAAAGCCCATCCAGAGTTAATTAATGATAAAGAATTCCAAACATTTTTACAAGATATAGAAAATTTAAATAAAAATATTAAGTCTTTAGATATAGATGGAATTAATCAAAAATATGATGAGATAAAAACTTATATAGTAAAGTTAAATGAATTAAATAGTGATATTAACTTACTAGCTAAGTCAATGAATGAACTAAATTCAAAATCAAAAGAAATAACGGGTGGATTAACAGAGTTTAATGAAGGACTTTCTCAAGTAGAATGTGGTTTAGATTCATTAAATAATGGGCTTGATAAATCATTAAATGGTGGAAATGAAATATCAGGAAAAATTCCGGAAATTTCAGATGCATTAAAGAAGATAGCATCAGGACAAGGTCAAATAAAAAATGGATTTAATGAATTTAAGGGTCAAGTAAATGAACTTGGGAAAGGATTAAGTACAGGAGCTTCAGGGATTGGAGAAATTGAAAATGGAATTAAATATGCAAATGGATATATTAATGATTGGGCTAATCTTTCTTATACTTTCTCTGGAATATCTATTCCTATGGAAATATATAAAAATAAAGATTTTAATGATGCTTTAAATCAATATATTACACCAGATGGAAAGCTTACAACAATACAAGTAATGATAAATGAAAATCCATATTCTGATGCAGCTGTTGATGAAATTCCAAAAATTAAAAATATCGTTAAGTATAGTGTAGAAGGAACAAAGCTTGAAAATGCTAATATTGGAGTTGGAGGAATTGCAAGTACAACATACCAAACTAAGGTTATGGCAAAAACAGATTATAATAAAGCATTAATATTTGTTGTTGTTGGAGTATTTATGGTACTAGTTGTGATTTTAAAATCACTTGTTATGCCAACATATTTAGTAGCATCACTTGTATTAACTTATTTTACTTCTTTAAGTTTAGTACAAATTGTTGTTCAAAAGATAATGGGATATCCAGGTATTTCATGGATAACATCTTTCTTTGGATTTGTAGTGCTGATGGCACTTGGTATAGATTATTCTATATTTATAATGACAAGATTTAATCAGTATGACGATGCAGATATAAAAGACCGTATGATTAAAACTATGAAGATAATTGGTGGAGTTATAATGTCTGCTGTAATTATTTTAAGTGGTACATTTGCTGCACTTATTCCATCAGGAGTACTTTCCCTTGTTGAAATTGCTATGGTTGTTCTAACAGGGATAATTCTTTATGTTGCTGTTATATTACCATTATTTATTCCAGCGATGGTTAGAATATTTGGTGACTATAATTGGTGGCCATTTAAGGATATAAAGAAAGAAATTAAGAAGGTTAAGGATTTAAAGAAAAAGGATGATGAAAGAATAAATAAATAATATTCTTCATAAAAACAACAAAAAAATATTGTACTGTAAAGGTACAATATTTTTTTGTTATAAGGGAGAATAATAAAATGAAACTTAGTAAAATAAGCAATTATTTGAGTAACATAGGAATAGTTTTAGCAATATATAGTATGTATAAGATTTATATTACTAAAAAATCATTACCACCAGGTGCATGTCCAATAGAAAATTATAATTATCTATTATATTTAACTATAGCAATAATTATATTATCTTTAATTATTGCAATTATTTCAGAAAAAATAGAGAAGAATAGTGAATAATTGTTGTGAAAGTGACTAATTTAAGTATGATAATGTGTTACAATATAAGAACAATAGATGATATATGAAGCTGTGGAGGTAAATATGGCTATAAATAAAAGTACAAATGATAGATTTAACTACAATAAAGCACAAAAAACTAATAAAAATTTTATGTATAAGGATTTAAGAAGAGCAAATTGCTATAATAGTGATTTTTCAGGATCAAACTTTAACTACGCAAGTTTTAGAGGAGCTCATTTTAAGTCATGTGATTTCTTTGAATGTTCATTTGAATGGGCTGAGTTTATTGCAAGTAACTTAAAAAAGAGTAAATTCAAAAAAACTACTTTCAAAGACGTAGTATTTGAAGCAGTAAATATAGATGGTGCTGATTTTACTGGAGCAAAATTTGAAAATGTTATATTTTTAGATACAGATATAAGTAAAGCTGTAAATTTAAAATTTAAAGATGATCAAGTTACTATTTTAGAAGAAATGCCTGCATTAGAAATTAGTGAAAAGCTTGAAAGTGCTATAAAACTTGCTATGACAAATGATTTTATTAAGAAATCAAGAGTACTTGATACTAAAGATGGAGACATAAATGCTATAAGTGTAATGAGATTATTAGAAAACTTCAAAGAAAAAGCTTTAATAGAGGGGTTAAATATTGCTTATGACAGAATAGATAAAGACTTCTGTACTTTAAGTTATATAATAAAATCTTTAGAAAGATATGCTAAAGAAGGCCTTCTTTAAAAAATAGAATATAAATAATATAGTAATAGAATAGGGTGAGCTTAATAGCTCACCCTATAATTTATATGTTTTTTTATATTTTTTTATAAAATATAATGATACAAATAGTGTAGCAAGTTCTGCAAAAGGTACTATTGTCCATAATCCATCTATTTTAAATATAGGAGGGAATATGAAAGCACCAAGTAGTACAAATATAAAAGCTCTCAAAAAAGAAATAAGTGAAGATATCTTTCCGTTAGAAAGAGCAGTAAATAATCCTGAAGTAAATACATTTATACCAACAAATAAAAATGCAAAAGAGAAAATGTATAATCCTTTAAGTGATAAGTCAAAAACTTCACTAGATGATGATACAAAGATACTAACTATATTTGGTGCAAAGGCTATTGATGCAGCAAACACAAATAATGATGAAACAATTAGAAAAATCTTTGAGTATTTAAATGTTTCCTTTACTTTAGCTACATTATCCGCACCATAATTGTAACTAATTAGGGGAGATACTCCAGCTGAGAATCCTAAATATGTTGATATTAATAAAAAGTGAGCATATAAAATTATAGTAAGTGCTGCAACTCCATTTTCACCTGCATATTTAAGTGCTATCATATTAAAAAGTAAAGTAGTTATACCTGTTGATAATTCAGTTACCATTTCAGATGAACCATTAATTAAAACATTTCTTAGTATTTTGAAATTCAAAGAAGGTTTCCTAAATTTAAGAGTTGATTTTTTTGTAAAGAAATAAAATAATCCTAAAAGTGCAGAAATTAAAGCACCAAGTCCTGTAGCTAAGGCAGCACCTAAAATTCCCATATTTAAAGTTTTAATAAAGTAATAATCTAGTATAATGTTAAGAACCCCACCTATGATTGATATAAACAAACTAAAATTAAAATCTCCATCTGTCCTTATATAAAATTCCAGCATAGATTTAATAACGAATACTGAAGAAAATAGTGCAATTATACCACCATATGAAACCGCATATGGAATTAGCTTTGAAGTTGCACCAAGCATTATAGAAATATCCTCTATAAATATGAAAGCTAGTACACCTAAAACTGAGCTAACTAAAAATGCAATAGTCATAAGCATTGAAAATATTTTATTAGCTTCCTCACCTTTCTTCTCACCAAGTTTTATTGAGATTATAGCACTTCCACCTGTGCCAAACATTACAGCTATTCCAAATATTAAATTTATAATAGGGAGAACTATATTTATACTAGCTAATGCATCAGACCCAACAAGTTTAGAAACAAATATGCCATCTATTATTGTATAAAGAGAAATAAAAACCATAGATATTATAGCGGGCATTATAAATTTTATAAATTGCCAAAATGAAAATTTTCTTGTAAAAGTATTTTCCATAATATACAAACATCCTTTCTTTTGATATCATTAGATTATTATAATGTGTACAGTAACTATACAGTCAAGAAAAATAGGAGAATTAAATATGAAAAAATATAATGGATTGACAATAAGTGAGTTTGCAAAATTATGTAATACTAATAGAAAGACTTTAATATTTTACGATAATATAAATATATTTAAGCCTGCGTATAAAGATGAAAAGGGATATAGATTTTATAATATAAAACAATATGATGCCTTTAGTATATTAGTAGATCTTAGAGAGATTGGGGTATCGCTTGAAGAAATAAAGAAATATTTAGATAATAAAAGTCCTAATAAATATTTGGAGTTATTAGACAAAGAAAAAGAAAAAACTTTAGAAAAGATAAGTAAATTAAATAAAATATATAAGACTGTGGAGAATAAAATTAATACAACTGAAGTTGGAATTGGTGCTATAGATAAATTAGAGCCGTATATAAAAGAGGTTCAGGAAGAATATTATGTGAAGCTTGATGTAGAGGATAGTTCTAATGAAGGAATAATGTTAAGTGTAATAGATCTAATAAAAGAGTCTGTAAATGATGAAATATATTGTGGCTACAATATAGGGGTTATGGTAAGTAGAGATAACATTATTAGGGGAGAGTACTCTAATATAACTAAGATTACAATGAGAGTTGATAGGAAGCTTAGTAAGAGTAACTTAATAATTAAAGAGAGTGGAACTTATGCAATTATAAATCATAAAGGAAATTATGAAGATACTTATAATTCATACGAAAAACTTTTGAAATATATTAAAGATAATGGATATAAGATAGTAAGTGATTCTTACGAGAATAGTTTACTTGAGATGTTCGCCTTAGAAAATGAAGAAGAGTATTTGACTGAAATATGTATAAAGGTAGAAAAGTAAAAATTTTACAGTTATGTACAATAAGTAGAGCTTGGAATCCGGCGAAAGACAACCAAGCTCTACAAGTAATTAGCACTTACGTACCAACTGCTCATTTAATATAACACGATACAGAAAAATAGTCAACATAATAATTATAAAAATATTTTAAATGCTTCATTCTGTATTTTATGTATAAAATACTGTATATCATGTAACTAATATTGTATTTGGAATATATAGGTTATATAATTTAACTAAGCTAGCATTTAAGTTATAGCAAAACATCGATGGAGAGAGAAAATGATCAATATTGGAATATGTGATGATGATAAAAATATTATAAAAAAAATGAAAGACTGTATTAATGATTATAAGAAAAGTGATTTTAGTATAACTGCATATAATAGTGGTGAAGAACTTATAAAAGAGAAAAAGAAGTTTCATGTTTTATTTCTAGATATTGATATGTCAGGAATAAATGGTATTGACACTGCTAAAATAATTAGAAGTTATGATAAAGATGTAAAAATAATTTATGTAACTAGTTTTACAGATTACGTAAACCTAGCTTTCCAGGTTCACGCATTTGGTTACTTAAATAAACCAATAAAAAAAGAAGAAATATATAATCAAATAAATGAAGTAATTGCTTATACTAGTCCTAAAGAAGAAGAGATGATTGAATTCTTAACTGATGAAGGTAGAATCAGAATAAGAACAACTGAAATATATTACTTTGAGTATAATAATAGAAAAGTTAATATTAAAACAAAAAATAAACAATATAAAATCAAAGAGAAGATAACTGATATTGCTAAAGTTATGAAAAAATATGGTTTTGAAATGCCTCATAAAAGTTTTACAGTTAATCTTTTTCACGTGAAATACGTAAAGGGATATGATATATGTATGATGGATGGGAGCAGTATTCCCCTTTCACAAAAGAAGTCAGTAGAATTTAGAGAAGAGTTAAATAAATATTTAGAAAAATGCATTTAACTTAAAGAAGAGGAATTGATAAATTTATGATAAATAATTCAATTACGGTAATCGGAAACATATTATCACTATTTTTAGGTATGTTTTCTACATACATTATAGTTGATTTTATGGTTACATTATAATAAATTTATTTATATTGTAGCATATGGAATGTTTACTTTAGCTTTATTTATAAGCACTATATTTTCAAATGGAATAGTAAATTTAATAATTACTATTGTTGGAACATTACTTATTGGACATTTTTTATACAACAATAAAAAAATATATATATTATACTACAGTATTTTTATAATTATGCTTTATTCATTTAAAATTATTGTAAGCACAGTATTCAACATAG
>NZ_JAVXRL010000006.1:0-63676 GCF_036643715.1 Clostridium sp.
AGAATACTAAGGTTACTTTAGTAGTGAGTAAAGGTAAAAAAGCTAATATTACTATTCCTAACTTGGTTGGAACTGATAAAGATAGTGCAAAAAGCAAACTACAAGGATTAGGATTAAGTAACGTAAATATTACTGAAGAATACAGTGACAATATCCCAGAAGGTCAAGTAATATCTCAAGACCCTAGTAGTGGTACACAAGTGGAGGAACGAACTAAGGTTACTTTAGTCGTTAGTAAAGGTAAGGAAGTGAAAAAAGTTACAGTTCCATCAGTAAATGGTTTAACAGAAAGAGCTGCTAGAGACAAACTTAGCGCTCTTGGATTTAAAGTCAGTGTTAATACTTCAACTACAACAGATAAAGATTTAGACGGAAAAGTAATAGGTCAAGACCCTTCATCTGGAGCAAATGCTAAGGAGGGAGATACAATTACACTTCAAATAGGAATGTTTAAAGAAGTAACAGTTGATATAATGAATGAAGTTAGTGGAATGAAATTTAAAGATGCAGTAATAGCATTAGCAAAGAAAAATATCACAGCTTCAATTGCAGATGGTTATGATGAAAATGGAACAGTAGTTAATTCTAGTCCTACTACAGCTAAAGCAGGTGATTCAGTTACTTTGAAAACCGATAAGAAAAAAAGTGCGTAAAGAAAATAAATCATAAATATTTTGATAATAAGTTAAAAGAGAGGCTTTTTAAGCCTCTTTTTTTCATTTGAACAAAATTCCATATATTTGCAAAGGGTTGCAAAAGGCTAAGAAAAGTGGTTATATTAATAATAAAGAAAGATTTTTGGAGGATATATGAAAGGAAAAATAATTAAAGGTATAGGCGGATTCTATTACGTTAAAACAGATGAAGGTTTAATAGAGTGTAAGGCTAGAGGTAAGTTTAGACATAAGTCACTTAAGCCAATAGTTGGAGATAATGTTGAAATTTTAATGGAAAATGGCAAAGGAACAATAGAAGAGATAGAGGAGAGAAGTTCTGAACTTATAAGACCTACTGTTTCTAACATCACTCAAGCTTTTGTAGTATTTGCAATAAAAAATCCAGATTTAAATTTTGATTTATTAAATAGATTTTTAGTATTATGTGAAAGTAACAATATAAGAGTTGTTGTTGCCCTTAATAAAGTTGATTTAGTTAATGATGAAGAAAAAGAAGCATTAAAAGAAAAAATTAATGCTATAGGATATGAAGTTCTATTTATAAATGCAAAAAAAGGTATTGGAGTAGAAGATTTAAAAAGAAGACTTGAGGGAAATGTAACGGTTTTATGTGGACCATCAGGTGCAGGTAAATCAACATTAATTAATACTTTAACAAAAGTAGAACACATGGAAACTGGTGAAGTTAGTCAAAAGATAGGAAGAGGAAAACATACTACGAGACATAGTGAACTTATTGATGTTTCAGACGGTTATATAGTGGATACTCCTGGATTTTCTACACTAGATGTAACATTTATGGAAAGAGAAGACTTAAAGTTCTGCTTCCCTGATTTTGAGGAGTATAATGATAAGTGTAAATATAGAGGATGTCTTCATCATAAAGAACCAGGCTGTGCTGTCAAAAATGCAGTTGAAGAAGGTAAAATTAATAAATATAGATATGATTTTTATATAAGAACATTAGAAGAGATAATAAAAGGGAGGAAATATTAATATGATAAAAATAGCACCATCAATTTTATCAGCAGATTTTTCAAAACTTGGAGAAGAAATTGAAGTATTACATAATGGAGGAGCAGACTATATTCATATAGATGTTATGGATGGAGCATTTGTCCCAAATATAACTCTTGGAGCGCCAATAGTTAAAGCAATTAGAAATAGAACAGATAAGGTATTTGATGTTCATTTAATGGTTGAATCACCATCAAGATACATAGATGATTTTGTAGATGCTGGAGCTGACATAATTACAATACATTATGAAGCAGAAAAGCACATAGATAGAGCTATTAAGTACATTAAGTCAAAGGGTGTAAAGGCTGGAGTTGTTTTAAATCCAGGTACACCTACATTAATGATTCAAGACTTAATAAAAGATTTAGATATGGTATTAATTATGAGTGTTAATCCAGGTTTTGGTGGTCAAAGCTTTATAGAACATTCATTAGAAAAAGTTAAACAAGTAGACGAAATGAGAAAGAAATATAATAAAGACTTAATAATAGAAATAGATGGCGGAATTGGGCTTGATAATATTAAAGCCGCAAAAGAAGCTGGAGTTGATGTTGCTGTTGCAGGTTCAGCTGTATATAAAAATGGAGAAGTAGCTAAAAATATTAGTGAATTAAAAAGGAACGCTTAAATTATGAGAAGTATAGTAGTAAGTGGTGGCAAGGCGCCATCAAAAGAGCTTTTAAGAAGCTATTTAAAAGATGATGACTATATTATAGGTGTAGATAGTGGATGTAATATTTTAAAAGAATTAAATATTAAACCTAATTTAATATTGGGGGACTTTGATTCTATAAACAAAGAAGTTTTAAGTTTCTTTGAAAATAGTAATGTAAAAATTGAAAAGTTTAATTCAGAGAAAGACTATACAGACACAGATTTAGGCTATAGAAGAGCAATAGGAGTGAATCCATCAGAGGTTATAATGTTTGGGGTTACAGGTAGCAGAATAGACCATATGCTTGGTAATATAGGTATACTTCTTAAAGGATTAAAAGATAATGTAAAAATAACAATAATTGATGATAATAATAAAATGTTTATAGTAAATGAAAATTCAACGATTAAAAAAGAAGTAGGAAGTGTAATATCATTTCATGCTTTAAGTGATGTCGTTAAAAATCTTACTATAAAAAATGGAAAGTATCCACTTAATAATTATGATATGACTCTTTTAGAACCAAGAGCCATATGTAATGAATTTTTAGATGAGGATATTTTAATAGAATTTGATTCAGGAAATATATTAGTTTTATATACTAGAGATTAATCAGTAACAAAAGTTTCTTTTATGCATACAATGTAATAAAAGAAACTTTGTTTTTTTAGAAATAATATTATTTGGAGGAATAAATGAAGATAGTAGCTATAAAATTACCTAAGTGTATATCTAATATAATAAGATTTTTTAGAAGAAAAAAATAGAATACATAAGAATTTAAGATATAAAAAAAATGCAGTGCTATTGCAATGCATTTTTTTTATTTGAACTATATTGCTCTTTCAACCTTACCAGATCTAAGACATCTTGTACAAACGTGAACTTTCTTAGGAGTTCCGTTAACTAAAGCCTTTACTTTCTTTATGTTAGGAGCCCAAGTTCTCTTTGATTGACGATGTGAATGACTGTATTGAACACCTGCAACAACGCCTTTGTTACAAATTTCGCATCTTCTTGCCATTTGAAAACACCTCCTTGTTAAGTGAAGATATATTTCTCTTCAATAGGACAGAATTCATTGTAACATAGGAATAGCGTTTTTTGCAAGTCTAATTTTAAAAAAAATATAGATTATTTTCTTATATTAGCATATAAATCTTGAATATTACAGTTTTCTAATATAAAATAGACTTATGATATGTATGAGGAGGAATAGTAATGGTAGGATTTTCAAGAGAAAATGGAAAAGTTCATTACTCAGAAGAGGTATTAGCTAAAGTTGTTGGACTTTCAACAATGGAATGCTATGGAGTAGTAGGTATGGTTTCAAAGAATGCTACAGAAGGTCTTTGGGAGTTAATAGGAATAGAACACTTTAACAAAGGAGTAAAAATTTCCGTAGATGATGATGATAGATTAGGAATTGAACTATTTGTTATGGTTGAATATGGAACAAAAATATCAGTTATAGCGAACAATATTATTCAAAAAGTACGTTATAATGTAGAAAACTTTACTGGATTAAAAGTATCATCAATTTCAGTAAATGTTCAAGCGGTAAGAGTTTAGGAGGTAAACCGATGGAATTTAAAAATATAAACGGCCGTGATTTTTACAACATGGTAGTAAACGCAAGCAACAAATTAGCTGAGAATAGTGATTTTGTTAATGCATTAAATGTGTTCCCAGTACCAGATGGAGATACAGGAACAAACATGTCAATGACTTTCAAGGCAGCCGTTAAGGAAATAGAAAATATAGAATCAGATTCTATAGGAGTAGTTTCTAAGAAACTTGCTAAGGGAGCTCTAATGGGAGCTAGAGGAAATTCAGGAGTTATCCTTTCTCAAATACTAAGAGGAATATCAAAAGGTTTAGATGGTCATGAAGAAGTTTCATCTAAAGAATTTGCTATTGCACTTAAGGAAGGTTCAAATTCAGCATATAAAGCTGTAATGAGACCAACAGAAGGAACAATACTTTCAGTAGTTAGAGCAACTGCAGAAGCTGGAGAAAAATCAAATGCTAAAGATGTAACATCATTACTTGAAGAAGTTACAGTAGCAGCTAAGGTAATGCTTGATAAAACACCAGATATGTTACCAGCGTTAAAGAAAGCTAAAGTTGTTGACTCAGGTGGTATGGGTCTTTATATAATACTTCAAGGTATGCTTGAAGCTTTAAAAGATGGAATAATTGCTGAAATTAAAGATATAAAAATCGGAGAAGGTGGCGGAGACGTTACAGGAGCTAAAGCAACAGCGGATGCTGATATAAAATTTGGTTACTGTACTGAATTCATAATACTTGGTGATGCTAAGAAAGCTACTGAATTCCAAAATGAAATCGAACCTTTAGGAGACTCAATGATAGTTGTTGGATATGATGACGTAATAAAAGTTCATATTCATACAAATGATCCAGGCGTTGTTTTAGCTAAAGCAGTTCAACTTGGTGAACTTTCTAAAATCAAAATTGATAATATGAGAGAAGAACATAGAGAACTTTTAGCTAATGAAATTAGGGAAAATAAAGAAGCTGAAGAAATTAAAGAAGCAAAGAAATATGGTTTTATAACTGTTGCTATGGGAAGAGGTATAACAAACATATTTAAGGATTTAGGAGTAGATCATGTAATTGAAGGTGGTCAAACTATGAATCCTTCAACACAAGATATATTAGAATGTGTTGAAAAGCTTAATGCTGAGAACATATTTATATTACCAAATAACAAAAATATTATTATGGCAGCTAATCAAGCTAAAGAAATTTCAGATAAGAATATAATAGTAATACCAACAACTACTATTCCACAAGGAATAACTTGTGTTTCAATGTTCAATCGTGATGCTGATGTATCAGAAAACGAAGAAGAATTAAAAGAGTTAATGGGAGCTGTTAAGACAGGTTCAGTAACTTATGCAGTTAGAGATACTGAAATAGATGGAATTAACATTGAAGAAGGCGATATGCTAGGTTTAGTAGAAAGTAAAATCAAAGAAGTTGGAAAAGATAAATTTGATGTAGCAGAAAAAGTGCTTGAAAACATGGTAGATGATGATAGCGAACTTATAACTGTATTCTATGGGGAAGATATTAAAGAAGAAGAAGCAAATAACTTTGTAGGAAGATTAGAAGAAAAGTATGAAGATTGCGATATACAATTATATAAGGGAGATCAACCTTTATATTACTTCTTAATGTCAGTAGAATAATAATAAAGTAAACTGCACAGAATAAAAAAGCACCGAAAGGTGCTTTTTATTTTATAAGAAGGGAGAATTTAAATATGAATATTTATACTGAAGTCAGTAGTATAAAAGGTGTTGGGCCAAAAGCTACAGAAAGATTAAATAGAGCTGGAATATTTAGTATATTAGACCTTCTTTTATATTTTCCAAGAGATTATGAATTTATAAATGGAAATAAAGAAATAAATGAAGTATTAGAAGATGAGAAGCAAATTCTAACTTGTGAAATGATAAAAAGCAAAGGTGATTTTAGAACTAGAACAGGAAAGACTATAACAACTATAGAATTTAGTTATAGAGGATCAGTTGTTGAAGGAAAATGGTTTAACATGCCATTCATAAAGATGAAGTTTAGAAAAGGCGTAAGTTATAATCTTTTAGGAAAATATAAAAAAGTAGGAAGTAAATTAGAAGTTACAAATCCTGTAGTAAGTTCTAATGAAGCGTTAAAAGGTGAAATAATACCAAAGTATCCGTTAAAGGGTGAACTTACAAATAACTTTTTAGCAAAAATAATCGGTGAAATTTTAGATAGTATAGAAGTATCTGAAAACTTACCTAAAGAAATTATTGAAAAATATAAATTAGTTTCTTTAGATAGAGCTATGAGAGAGATACATTTTCCGAAAGAAAAAGATAAGTTAAAAGAAGCTATCGATAGATTGAAGTTCCAGGAGTTATTTACATACTCAATGAAGTTATTGCTTTTAAAGAAGAAGGTTAGAATAAAAAATGGAATTGGATTTGATTGGAGTAATGAATTAAATCAATTAAGAGAATCATTACCTTTTAGCTTAACTAATGCACAAGCTAAAGTTGTACGTTCAATTTTGAAAGATCAAAAATCTAAATACCCAATGAATAGATTAGTTCAAGGAGATGTAGGTTCAGGTAAAACTATAGTTGCATTAATTGCTATATTTAATGCATATAAAAATGGATATAAGGGAGCATTTATGGCTCCAACTGAAATACTTGCAAATCAACATTTTAAAGAGGCACAATCAATATTTAAAGGATTTGACATAGAGGTTGAGCTTTTAACTGGAAGCACAACGAAAAAGGAAAAGCTTAGAATAAAAGAAAGAATAAAAGAAGAAGGCCCCTTATTAGTTATTGGTACGCATGCACTATTAGAAGATGATGTGCAGTTTAATAATTTGGGAATTGTTATAACTGATGAACAACACAGGTTTGGAGTAGAACAAAGAAGTAAGCTTATAAATAAAGGTAAGCGAGCAGATGTAATTGTTATGACAGCAACGCCTATACCAAGAACTTTAGCTTTATATGTGTATTCAGATTTAGATGTATCTGCAATTGATGAACTACCACCAGGTAGAAAGAAGATAGATACGAGATTTTTCACAGATGATAAGAGAGATAAAGCTTATAAGCTTGCCCTAGAAGAAATAAATAAAGGGAGACAAGTATATATTGTTTGTCCGCTTATAGAAGAGGATGAAAAAGGAGAACTTAACTCTGTTGAAACTGTTTATGGAAATCTTACTAATGGCGGATTTAAAAATATTAATGTAGAGTATCTTCATGGAAAAATGAAAGGTGCTGAAAAAGATGAAATAATAAATAGATTTAAGAGTGGAGAGACTAAAGTATTAATATCAACTACTGTTATAGAAGTTGGAGTTAATGTTCCTAATGCATCTGTAATGATAGTTGAGAATGCTGAGAGATTTGGGCTTGCACAACTTCATCAATTAAGAGGAAGAGTTGGGAGAGGAGAATATGCATCTTATTGCATTTTAATTGCTAAAGCGAAAAGTGATAATACTAAAAAAAGAATGGAGATTTTAACATCATCAACAGATGGGTTTTATATTTCAGAACAAGATTTAAAGCTTAGAGGTTCAGGTGAAATGTTTGGAATGAGACAAAGTGGTGATGAAGGACTATTACTATCAGATCTTTATGATGATATGAATATTCTCGTTAAGGCTAGAGAGGAAGCAAATAGGATTTTAGAAAGTGAAATTGATAAAAATAAAGTGATAGTAAAAGAAATAGAGAAAAATTTAGAAAAAAGTAGCAAATATATCTGTTTTAACTAATATTAAATTGTATAAAAAAGTTGATTATGATAAAATGTTATTTATATAGCACTAAGGAGGACGAAGAAAAGTGAGAATTATAGCAGGGAAAGCAAGGGGTCGTAAGTTAATACCGCCAGCAACATATGAAACAAGACCGACATTAGATAGGGTAAAAGAAGCGATGTTTAGCATGATTCAAGCATACATACCAGATGCAACTGTAGTGGATGTATTTGCGGGAACAGGAAGCTTAGGGCTAGAAGCTGCAAGTAGGGGAGCTAAGGAATGTTATTTATTTGACAAAAGTAACGTAACATATCCACTTTTAAAAGAAAATGTTCAAAATCTTAAGTTTGAAGATTTTTGTCATCCATTAAATGTAGATGCATATGAAGGGCTTAAAATGCTTGGAAGAAAAGGCAAGAAATTTGATGTGATTTTTATAGATCCTCCATATTGTAAAGAAATGATACCAAAAACAATAGAGACAATTAAAGAGCATAATTTATTAAAAGATGATGGAATAATAGTCACTAAAATAGATACAATGGAAGAAATTTATGAAGGATATGAAGATATAGAACTAACTAAAAGCAAAAAGTATGGTAATACAACAGTTTGTTTCTATAGACTTAGAGGGGAAGAGTAATGAAAACTGCAATTTATCCTGGAAGTTTTGACCCGATTACAAATGGGCATTTAGACATTATTAAAAGAGGGGCAAAAGTATTTGATAAACTTATAATTGCTGTTCTTATAAATGTTGATAAGAAGGGATTATTTGAAATAGATGAAAGAGTAGAACTTATAGAGCGTGTAACTTGCGATATAGAGAATGTTGAAGTTGTAAGCTTTAATGGTCTTCTTATTGATTTACTAAGACAAAAAGAGGCTAATGTGATTTTAAAAGGGCTAAGAGCTGTTTCTGATTTTGAATATGAGATGCAAATGGCACTTATGAATAATAAATTAGATTCAGATGTTGAAACTTTATTTATGATGACAGCAGCAGAAAATTCATTTTTAAGCTCATCATCAGTAAAACAGGTGGCTAAATTTGGAGGAAATGTTTGTGGACTTGTTCCAAGTGAAATAGTTAAAGATATAGAAAATAAGATAAAGAGGGATTAGTAGAGGGGGATTGTCAATGGATAAGCAAGAGGTTAATATTATTGAACTTTTAGAATATTTACAAGATATTGTAGATAATTCTCCCAAAGTGCCTATGAGCGGTAAAACTATGATAGATAGAAAAGAATTTTTAGATGTCATAGACCAAATAATTAATTATTTACCTGACCAGTTTAAGAAGGCACAGTGGGTAATGAATGAAAGAGATAGAATTCTTTCAGAAGCAAAGAAAGAATATGATTCAGTAAAAGAAGAAACAATGCAATTGATGAGACAAAATATAGAAAATCACGACATTGTTAAAGAAGCTAAAATAAGAGGCCAAGAAATTATAGCAACAGCTAAAAGAGATGCTAAGAACATAAGGGTTGGTTCAAGGGATTATGCTGATGAAATACTTTCAGAACTAGATAAAGAATTAGAAAAAAAGAAAATGGAGCTTATAAAATCACTTCAAGTAAGTTTTGAAGATACTGCAAAGGAAATTGATCAAAATCTTACAAAAGCTTGCTCCATTGTTAAAGAAAATATTAAAGAATTAAGAACTATGAATTAATTTTTTTGTTATGCAAATTATTAAACTTACTATTAAAAACAATAAAATAGGTATGGCATATATAAGCATATTATAGCTAGAAGGGCCATAACTTATGGAAGAAGCTTCAGATGAAGTAAATACTAATAATGATAGTGTATAACTTACTATGAAGCTAAAAGCGCCTTGTATGAGCTTTAAAATTATATATTTAGTGATGGATATGTTATTTTTGCTAAAAAATGACGAAGCTTGAGCAATTGCAGACATTCCAGAAAATGAACAGAAAAAGCTTATTATTGCAAGTTTTATATTTATTGAGAGATTACTACTTGCTATTATATTGCAACCATTTGTCATTTCAATACTTCCAAGGAATGTACCGTATAATGCATTGCTTTGAATATTAAGAGTATTTTCTAAATTATTAAAAAATATTGATATTAAAGCATTATTTTTAATAATTGATATAATAACAGAAAATGCAATTACATACCCACATACAGAGAGAGTTGTGTTTATTGCATTTTTTATTGCATTATCTAATGCAAATCCAAAATTTACATTTGTAGATGTTCGAATCTTCTTCTTATTTATATTATAAGAAGAGGATTTTTTTAATGTTATTAAAGCTATAAATATAAAAGATAAATAATTACTAATTAGAAGGAAGTAGCCATATTTTGGAGAACCAAGCAAAGCAGAACCTATTGCCCCTATTATAAAAATTGGTCCAGCATTTGATGCTATGTTTATAAGTCTTGTATACTCAATTTTGTCTATGTGCCCTAAATTATATATATCAGATGAGTATTTAGCACCCAGTGGATATCCAGAAAGCATACTAGCTACAATTGGAAATGATGAGCTAGGAGATAGCTTTAATGGTTTACACATAATAGGTCCTAAAATTTTTGAGTATAAGGATATACCGTCGTAAGAAATAAGTAAATTACAAATTAAAGAAAATGAAAAAACAGTAGGGATTATAGCTCTAAAGCAAAGTTTACATCCTTCCATTGCTGAGTTTATAGAAGTTTCTATATTTACTATAAATAAAATGATAACTATAGAAATTATAAAACAAAAAATATAATTTTTTTGAATATTAAAAAGTTTAAGTAGTATGAAAATAAGTAAAATGATAATTATTGATAAAATAAAAATACTATTCATGAAATCACTCCCATCAATAGTATTTATATGCTGAAATTTTACTTAAATTCTTTTCTGTACGTAAGGACTTTTAAAATAATCATCAAGCGGATTAGTATTAGAATTTAATACTGAATATGCTTTAGTAGAAAGAACGTCTAATTTAAGTATTTCAGAAGATATATGCTTTGGCAATTTAGTTATTATATTTATATCTGAATTATTTTTTATATTTTTTAAAATGGAAGCACCAGTTTCATTAAAGGCAAGAGGTCTTACATAAGTAATTTCTTCTTTTTTTAATGACTGAACATCAAAATCTTCGAAACCTATAAAAAATTTAGAAAGTATTCTAGAAATTCTAGTATAAGTATATCTTTTGCTTTTAGATTTTAAAATTAATTCATCTAAAGAATTAGAAGATAAAATTTCTTTAAGTATTTTATTATCTAAACCTTCACTAACATCATCTATATTTTTTAAATAATCACCCTTTGTTAAAAGTTTATATTTTAGCAAATAAAATAAATTTTCTTCGAAAGAAAAATTGTAATTTTCTTTTTTAAAACTATTTATTATATTATAACTTTCAATCGGCAGAGAATTTTTAGTTTCATTAAAATTACTGGAGTTTTTTAACGTTTCTCTAATAGAAGTTGCTGAAGAAAAACTATTACTTAAATTTTTATCGTTATAATTATTACCTTCTCTTTTTAATGTGAAAGGAGTTATATTGCTTTCTAATTTAAGTAGAGCTTTTATATATTCTATTCCAAGTATGTTGTTAGAATTTGATAATATTTCATATGTTTCTTCATCATTCATAATAGAATGTAAGGAATTTGCTCTAGATTTATGAAATGGCAAACCGTTTTTTAAGTTTTCTTTTAAGAATTTTTTATACTCTTCTGGTTCATAATATAATATACTTGCAATTTCTTTTAGTTTAGAAATATCGCCACTTTCACTTCCAAAATAAATATTATTTATGCAATTTAAAGAATTTAATAATTTAACACCGCCGTATGCAAAATCCTCTGCTGAGGATAGTGAATATATAAGGGGTAATTCAATAACTAAGTCAACACCATTTAATACAGCCATTTTAGCTCTAGTCCATTTATCAAAAATAGCTGGATTTCCTCTTTGCATAAAATTACCACTCATTACGCAAACGACTCCATTACAATTAGTCTCTTTTTTTGCATTAGTTAGGTGATACTTATGTCCTAAATGAAAGGGATTATATTCTGTAATAATACCTGTTAAATTCACGCTCTAAAATCCTCCTAGATTAATATTGTTATTAAAGTATATCATAAAAAAAATGAAATGGCACTTTCAAAGGGAAGAGGCTTAATGTTCGGAAAATTCATATTATTTCAAATCTAACGAATTCGATGAAATGGCATTTTTTTAGCTTTTATATGTTGAAAATAACAACTACTTAGGAGTATAGTAGTATATGGAGATATACACGGATCTTTGAAAGGAGAAATGAACATGGAACTTATGAACAAAATTTGGGAGGCTGCTAAAGCCGACAAGAAAAAAATAGTACTTCCAGAAGGAAATGAGGCTAGAACAGTAGTTGCTGCTCAAAAAATAGCACAAGAAGGAATTGCTATACCAATGTTAATCGGTAGCACGGAGGAGATTTTAAAATCTGCTAAAGAACAAGGTGTTGAACTTAAAGGAGTAGAGATAATAGATCCAGAGACTTCACCTGACTTAAATAAATACATAGAAGCTTTCTATGAACTTAGAAAAAACAAAGGTATGACAATAGAAAAAGCTGAGAGAATAGTTAGAGATCCTCTTTATTTTGCTACTATGATGGTAAAATTAGATGATGCTGATGGAATGGTGTCAGGAGCAGTACACACTACTGGGGACCTTTTAAGACCAGGTCTACAAATTATAAAGACAGCACCAGGGGTGTCAGTAGTATCAAGTTTCTTTATTATGCTTGTACCAGGATCAAAATATGGAGAAGAAGGAATGCTTCTATTCTCAGACTGCGCAGTTAACCCAAATCCTAATTCAGAACAATTAGCTGCAATTGCAATAGCTACAGCAGAAACAGCAAAGAGCCTTTGCAAAATGGACCCTAAGGTAGCTATGCTTTCATTCTCAACTATGGGAAGTGCAGACCACGAAGTAGTTGATAAGGTAAGAATTGCAACTGAAAGAGCTAAAGAATTAAGACCGGATTTACAAATAGATGGAGAATTACAGTTAGATGCTGCTATAGTTAAAAAAGTTGCTGACCAAAAAGCTCCTAATAGCAAAGTTGCAGGAAATGCTAACGTATTAGTATTCCCAGATTTACAAGCTGGAAATATAGGGTATAAGTTAGTTCAAAGATTTGCAAATGCAGAAGCTATAGGACCAGTATGTCAAGGTTTTGCAAAACCAATAAACGATTTATCAAGAGGATGTAGCTCAGATGATATCGTAAATGTTGTTGCATTAACAGCAGTTCAAGCACAAGCTGCAAAATAAGACTGTATTATATAGAAAAATATTAATAAAAAATTCATATGACATTCGAAGGGAGTTTTCAAAATGAAAATTTTAGTAATTAATTGCGGAAGTTCTTCATTAAAGTACCAGTTAATAAACATGGAAAATGAAGAGGTACTAGCTCAAGGACTAGTTGAAAGAATAGGAATAGAGGGCTCAATTTTAACTCAAAAGGTTGAAGGAAGAGATAAATATATTATATTACAACCTATGAAAGATCATAAAGATGCAATAAGTCTTGTACTTGGTGCATTAGTTGATGAAACTCATGGAGTTTTAAAATCAATGGATGAAATCTCAGCTGTAGGACATAGAGTTGTTCATGGTGGAGAAAAATACTCAAAGTCAGTATTAGTTGATGATGAAGTAATGACATATTTAGAAGAATGTGTAAAACTTGCACCTCTTCATAATCCACCAAATATAATTGGGATTGAAGCATGTAAGGCGTTAATGCCAACTACTCCAATGGCAGTTGTATTTGATACAGCTTTCCATCAAACAATGCCAGCTAAGGCATTTACTTATGCAATTCCATACGAATTATATGAAAAACATGGAATAAGAAGATACGGATTCCACGGAACTTCACATAAGTATGTTTCAAGAAAAGTTGCTGAAGAAATGGGAAAAAATATTGAAGACTTAAAAATAATAACTTGTCACTTAGGTAATGGTGGTTCATTAACTGCTGTAGATGGTGGTAAGTCTGTTGATACTTCAATGGGATTCACTCCACTTGAAGGAATAGTTATGGGAACAAGATCTGGTAATATAGATCCTGCTATAGTAACTTACTTAATTAATGAATTAGGATATACTTCAGATGAAGTTAACACTATGCTTAATAAAAAGTCAGGTTTACTTGGAATATCAGAAATGAGTTCAGATTTTAGAGATATTAGAGATGCTGCATTTAAGAAGCATGATGAGAGAGCTAAGCTTACTGCTGATGTATTCTTCTATAGCATAAAGAAACAAATAGGTGCATATGCTGCAGCTATGGGTGGAGTAGATGTTATAGTATTTACAGCGGGTATTGGAGAAAACTCTCTAGAAACAAGACAAGGGGTTTTAGAAGGACTTGAATTCTTAGGCGTTGAGCTAGATAAAGAAAAGAATTCTAAAGTGCCAGAAGTTCAAGAAATATCAAAAGATGGTTCAAGAGTTAAAGCTTATGTAATACCTACAAATGAGGAATTAATGATAGCTAAAGAAACTTTAGAATTAATAAAATAGTAAATATTAATAAAATTTCTTGACTTTTCATGTCCCCCTTTATATAATAAATTGTGTTTGTTCAGTAAATATTTTAAGCTAAGGGGTGAAAAAAGCGCTTTCGCTCGAGCTATGATTACATAATGTGGTCATAATGTGTCTTATTATATGACATGAGGAATAAATCCAGAGCATGAAGATTATGAAGCTACAAATTTCTAGTCTTTTCTCAAAAAGAGAAAAAACAAAAAGTATTAACTATGATTTTGAAATGAAAGAGTTTTACTTTGAAGGTGACTTGATAAAACCTCTAGACAAGGTTTTAGTTGATGGTGTAGTATCTTCAAGGGAAAGAGAGCTTACAATTAGCCTTAAGGTTAAGACAAAGCTTAATGTTACTTGTTCAAGATGTTTAGATACCTTTATCTATCCAATAGATTTTGAAATAGAAGAAAGGTTTACGAGTATTGACGAAACTACAGATAGTGATGTAATATTTGTAAAGAGTGATGAATTAGACATCACAGACTTTGTTGAAAGAGAAATAATTTCAACCTTACCAATCAAAAGACTTTGTAGTTCAGACTGCAAAGGCCTTTGCCACATTTGTGGTAACAACTTAAACATCAACACATGCACCTGTGATGATGCAGATGTAGATGTTAGGTTAGCAGGTCTTAAGGCCCTGTTAGAAAATAAGGAGGTGTAAGCATGGGAAATCCAGCGAGAAAAACATATAGAGCAAAGAGAGATTCAAGAAGAGCTCAAACTTTTAAGGCGAGCTTACCAGGAATCACTGAATGTCCACAATGCCACGAAATGAAGTTAGCTCACAGAGTGTGCAAGAGCTGCGGATATTATAAAGGTAAAGAAGTAGTAACTTCAGCAGAATAAAAGAAAGTCTTATGACTTTCTTTTCTTTATATATAAGAAAAAAAGGGGTGAATTAAATGAAAATAGCAATAGATGGAATGGGTGGAGATAATGCACCTATGGCAGTTGTAGATGGCGCTTGTGAAGCTTTAAAAGAGTACAAGGACATTGAAGTATATATAACAGGTCCTGAAGAGGCAATATTAAAAGAACTTGCAAAGCATGACTATCCAAAAGATAGAATTAAAGTTATAAATGCAACAGAAGTTATAGGAACTAATGAACACCCAGTTATGGCACTTAGAAGAAAAAAAGACTCAAGTATTGTTAAGGCGCTTAATTTAGTTAAGAGTAAAGAATGTGATGCTGTAATTTCAGGTGGTAGTACAGGAGCTTTTTTAGCAGGGTGTACTCTTATAGTTGGTAGAATTAAAGGTGTTGAAAGACCTTCACTTGCACCTATAATGCCAGGTAGAAGAGGAAGCTTTATGATTATAGATGCAGGAGCTAACGTTGACTGTAAACCTAATTATCTTGTTCAATTTGCCAAAATGGGAAAGATCTATTATGAAAGTGTATTTAATAAAGAAAACCCAACAGTAGGTCTTATAAATATTGGTGAAGAAGAAGAAAAAGGTAATGATTTAACAAAAGCAACATATAAGCTTCTTAAAGAAGAAGATATGAATTTTGTTGGAAATGTAGAGCCTAGAGAGATACCAACCGGAGAAGTTGATGTGCTTGTTTGTGATGGGTTTGTAGGTAACACAGCACTTAAACTTTATGAAGGTGCTGCTATGAACTTATTAGGATTAATTAAAGATGAAATTATGGGAGCGGCATTTATTCCAAAACTTGGAGCTGCCTTATTAAAACCTGTTTTCAAAAGCTTAAAAGTTAAATTTGATTATAAGGAAGTTGGAGGAGCGCCATTTTTAGGGGTTGATGGAATATGTATAAAAGCCCATGGAAGTTCTGATGACAGAGCCTTTAAGAATGCTATAAAACAGACAAGAATATTCTATAAAGCTAATGTAGTTCAAAAAATAAAAGATGAATTAGGAACAAAATAATTTAATTTTATTAATATAGAATATTGACTGTACATTTAATATATAATATTATCTAAAGGAAGGATATAGGAGGTGATAGTATGTTTGAAAAAATTCAAGAGATAATTGCAGAAAAATTAAGCGTAGATGCAAGTGAAATAACTCAAGAGGCATCATTCATTGATGATCTTAATGCAGATTCATTAGATATTGTTGAATTAATCATGGCACTAGAAGATGAATTAGATATGGAAATTCCAGACGAAGATGTTGAGGGATTCAAAACAGTTGGAGATGTAGTAGAATACGTAAAAAACCACGTTGAAGAGTAATAAAATCCCGCCTTTAATGCGGGATTTTATATTTATTATTATTATTTAGTAGTTTATTCTTGAATTTGTTTAAAAAAGCAAACTGAAGAATAAACTTAGAGGAGTGTATAGAATGAATAAAATAAAGTTAAAAGAGTTTGAGGACTCTCTTAAAGTAAAGTTCACTAATCTGAGTTACTTAAAGACAGCACTTACACATAGCTCATTTGCTAATCAATATAAAGATACAGAATATAACGAAAGATTAGAATTTTTAGGTGATTCAGTACTTCAATTATGTATTACTGAATATTTGTATACTAATTATAAAGATAAAGCTGAAGGAGAACTTACAAAAATAAGAAGTCTTATTGTATGTGAAAATTCTCTTTTTGAAATTGCAAAATCACTAAATTTAGGTGCTTATATTAGAATGAGTAAGGGTGAAGAACTTACTGGCGGAAGAAATAGAACATCAATACAAGCTGATGCTGTAGAAGCAGTAATTGCAGCTATTTATTTAGATAAGGGCTTAGAATTTACTAGAGAGTTTATATTAGATCACTTTAAAGAAATAATAAGTAAAGCTATAGAAAATAAAATAGTTCTTGATTTTAAAACAAAATTACAAGAACATCTTCAAAAAGATGGTGAAGTAAACATAACTTATGAGTTAGTTAAGTTTGAAGGACCACCTCATAGAAGAAAGTTCTTCACAAAAGTAGTTATAAACAATGAAGCTATGGGTGAAGGAGAAGGATTTTCTAAAAAAGAAGCAGAACAGGCTTCAGCTAAGAAGGCTCTTAAAACATTGGAGGTAATAAATGAGTAAAAGTCATTATATAATACCTATATTTGTGCCTCATGAAGGATGTCCTCACAACTGTGTGTTTTGTAATCAAGATAGAATTACAGGTGTTAAGGAAAAAGTAGATGGAGATAAGGTAGAAAATATTATAAATGAGTATTATGAGACTATAGAAAATAAGGATGCAACTATTGAAGTTTCGTTTTTTGGTGGAACTTTTACAGCTATAAAAGAAGAAAAGCAAAAAGAACTTCTAAAAGTTGCAAAAAAATATAAAGACCTTGGAATAGTAGAGAAGATAAGAATGTCCACAAGACCTGATTATATAAATGATTATATTCTAACTTATTTAAAGGAATATGATGTCGATATAATTGAACTTGGAATACAGTCTTTAGATGATGAAGTTTTAATTGCAGCAGGTAGAGGACATACAGCTAAGGATGTTGAAAATGCATCAAAACTTATTAAAAAGTATGGTATTACACTTGGACATCAATTAATGCCGGGTCTTCCGAAATCTACTAAAGAAAAGGATATAAAGAGTGCGAAGGATTCATTAAAGATGGAACCTGAATTACTAAGAATATATCCATCACTAGTTATTAAAGATACTCCAATGGAGATTATGTATAATAGAGGTGAATATACTCCGTATTCATTAGAAAAAGCAGTAAATGTAAGCAAAGAAATATTTACTATGTTTAATAATAATGGAGTGAATGTAATTAGAATAGGACTTCAGCCAACAGAGACAATAAATACAGGTAAAGATATAATTGCAGGTCCATTTCACCCTGCATTTAGAGAACTTGTTCAAGGTAGCTTAATCGCTGATATGATACGAGATAATCTTGAAGGGCTTGAATGTGAAATTCTAATCAATAATAAAGATTTAAGTAAACTTTATGCAAATAGGAAAACATACTTTAATAAGCTTAAAAAGGATGGATATAAGATTAAAGTAATAGTTGATGATGAAGTTACTAGAGGTAGAATAGTTATTAAAAGTAAGACTGAAAAAGAAATATATATTTAAATGCAAAGCGGGAGGAGACTCTCGTTTTGTTGATAGTTTAGGTATTTTAATATAAACTAATTTTAGAGGTGATTAATATGAGAAAGAAAACGAGAGAAAAGATGCAAATCTTTCTTGCAGTATTATTAGTTGTAGTGTTTTTAGTATCCTTAATACCAATATTTTTATAGTGTAAGGAGTGGAATGGTTGTTTTTAAAATCTTTAGAAGTTAGAGGATTTAAATCCTTTGCAGATAAAACAGAATTAAAGTTTAAACACGGTGTCACAGCTGTTGTAGGACCTAATGGTAGTGGGAAGAGTAATATATCAGATGCTGTAAGGTGGGTCCTTGGAGAACAGAGCGTGAAGACGTTAAGAGGGGGTAAGATGGAAGATGTAATCTTTGCTGGAACACAATATAGAAAACCAGTAGGACTTGCACAAGTTTCACTTACTTTAGATAATACAGATAATGTACTTCAGACGGATTATAATGAAGTAACAGTTACAAGAAGAATATTTAGATCAGGGGAAACAGAATATTTATTAAATAATAGTAAATGTAGACTTAAAGATATAAATAATCTTTTTATGGATACCGGTATTGGTAAAGAGGGTTATTCCTTAATAGGACAAGGGAAGATAGAAGCTATATTAAGTGGTAGACCTGAAGAGAGAAGAGCTCTTCTTGAAGAAGCTGCAGGTATAGTTAAGTATAAATGGAGAAAGAATGAAGCAGAAAAAAAGCTATCAAATACAGATGAAAATCTAATTAGAATAAGGGATATTATTTCAACTTATGAAGAACGATTAGAACCTCTAAAAATTGAAAGAGAAAAAGCTTTAAAATTTAAGGATTTATCAATAGATTTAAAAGAAAAAGAAGTTTCTTTAATAGTAAGCAATATACAAGCTATTGAAGAAGAGCTTAAAATTTTTAATGAAGATCTTAATAAAAGAGAAAAAGAATTAAATTTAAAGAGAGAAAGTTTATTAGCTAAGAGAGAACAATTAAAAACGATAGAAGATAAGCTTGAACAATTAGAACGAAAAACTACAGATGAAAAGTTTGAATATTTTTCAAAAAAAGAAGAAATAACAAAAGCTACAAGTGATATAGAACTTTTTAATGAAAGAATAAATAATTTTAATATTACAATAGAGAAAAATAAGTTTGAGGAATTTGGACTTAACAATAAAATAGTTGATATTAATAAAGAAAAAGATATATTAAGAGAAGAGTTAAATAAAAAAGAAGAAGAAGAAAAAGCACTTAATGAAGAAATTACTGAACTTGAGAATAAAAATGAAAGTCTAAATCAGAATTTATTTAATTTAGAAAATGAATTAAAAGTATTAAAATCTAGTGAATTAGAACTTTTAAAAGGAAACTCAAATATAAAAAATAAAATAACAGAAGTAAATAGTAGTATTAAGTCTAAAGATGAAAGAAAAGAAAGAATAGATGGAATGCTTCTTAATATTTCAAATAATTTAAAAATAAATAAGGCTAGTATTAATGGGCTTTCCCTTAAAATAGAATCAGAAGAAGATGAATTTGAAATAGTTAAAAAAGATATTGGTATAAATAGACAAACGCTATCTAGACTAAGTAATGATCTTTTTAAGAAGGAAAGTGATGGTAAGGGCTTAAGTATTAAGATAAGTAAACTAGAAGCAAATAAAGCTATGCTAGAGGATTTAGAGAATCAATATGAAGGTTACAATAAGTCGTTAAAGAATTTAATGGATAAGATAGATAAAAAAGAGGCACCACATAGCGAAGGTATACAAGTTTTAGGTGAAGTTTTTGAAGTTCCTAAAGGATATGAAATGGCAATTGAAACAGCGCTAGGTGCATCTATCTCTAATGTAATAACTGAGACTGAAAAGGTAGCTAAAGATTTAATTGAGTATTTGAAAAGGACTAGACTTGGAAGGGTTACTTTTCTTCCTCTTAACATAATAAATGGAAAAAGAATAACTTTAAATGATAATGTAAAGGCAGTACCTGGATATTTAGGAATTGCATCAGAAATAATTAGTTTTGATGATAAATTTACTAAAATAATTGATTACTCATTAGGGAGAACAATTATTGCAAAAGATATGGATAGTGCCTTTAAAATTGCAAAAATAACTTCATATAGAAATAGAATAGTTACATTAGAAGGTGAAGTTTTAAATGCAGGTGGAGCACTAACTGGTGGTAGCATTAAAGGTAAGACTTCTAATATATTAAGTAGAAAAAGAGAAATTGAAGATATTCAAAATAGAATTAAAATTGATAAAGAAAATTTAGAGAAAATATATAAAGAAATAGAGACAATAAAAATTAAAAGAAAAGCTATTGATGATTTAATACTTAATAATACAGATAAAGCACATAGTATAAAAATTGAAATAGCAACTAATAAAAATGAACTTTCTAATTTAGAGAATGAGATGAATAAGCTTAAAGTATCTAAAGAGACAGCAGAAAAAGAAAAAGAAGTTATAAATATAGAAATTGATGAATTAGAAGGCAAACTTAAGCTATATGAAGCGGATTTAAATGAATTATGGAATGAGAATTCATCAAATAAAGAGAGAGAATTAGAACTTGAAAATATTTTAAAAGATAAAAAAAATAATATTGAAATTCTTAAAAATGAATTAACAGAACATAGAATAAAAAAAGCTAGAATTAAAGAAGCTATATTAAGTAAAAAAAGTGATATAACTAGAAAAGATAGTGAACTTAAAGAAAGTAATGAAAAACTTGAAAGTATTAAACTTGAGAATGTTGAAAGTTTAAAAGGAATAGAAAAAAGCACCGAAGATATCAAAATTAGTAAAGAAAAAATTGGATTAAATACAAAAAGAATCGAAGTTCTTCAAAATGTCTTTAAAGAAGATGAAATTAAAAAAGCTACTTTAAAAGAAGAATTTAGAAAAAGTGATAGTTTAATTACTGAGATTAGAGAAATAATAAATAAAGAAGAGGGAGACTTAAATAGAAGAGAGATCCTTAAAGCAAAGAGTGAAATGGAAATTGAAAATCATTATAAAAAGCTTAATGAAGAAATGGATTTAACATATGCAGAAGCTTTAGAGATTGCAAATCCAATTAATGACCTAAATAGATTTAAGGAAGAAATAACTTCAATTAAAAGAAGGATTTCAGCTCTTGGAACTGTAAACCTTGCAGCTATTTCTGAATATGAGGAAGTAAGTGAAAAATATATATTTATGTCAACTCAAGAAGAAGATTTGGAAAAAGCTAAAGGGGAATTATTATCTGTAATTGAAGAAATGACATCAAAGATGAAAGTTTTATTTAAAGATAATTTTAAAATATTAAATAAAAATTTCAATGAAACGTTTAAAGAATTATTTAAAGGTGGAACAGCAGAACTTATATTAGGTGAGGGTGATGAACTTACAGCAAACATTGAAATAAATGTTATGCCGCCTGGTAAAAAGCTTCAAAATATAAATCTTATGTCAGGTGGAGAAAAAGTTTTATCTGCTATAGCGCTTCTTTTTGGTATATTAAAAATGAAACCAACACCATTTTGTATATTAGATGAAATTGAAGCTGCTTTAGATGATGCGAATGTATACAGATATGCAGAGTTTTTAAAAAAATTCTCAGGTAACATTCAGTTTATAGTAATTACTCATAGAAAGGGTACTATGGAAGTTAGTGACGTTATGTATGGGGTTACTATGGAAGAAAAGGGAATATCAAAGGTAGTATCTGTTGATTTGAATAAATAGATTTATAGTATATTAGGAGGAATAAATATGTTTGGAAAATTATTTGATAAGCTAAAGACAGGATTAACTAAAACAAGAGATGGTCTACAGGATAAAATTAATGAAGCACTAAATTTAGCTGTAACTATAGATGATGATCTTTATGAGGAATTAGAAGAAATACTTATTGTATCTGATATTGGAATGGATACAACAGTAGAAATTATAGATAGATTAAAGGCTAAAATAAGAAAAGAAAAAATTAATGATCCACAAATGGTAAAACCAGCACTAAAGGAAGTAATAACAGACATGCTTTTAGAAGGTGATAATGAAGAGAGTGAATCTACAGGAGAAAAAGAGGTTTTACTTGTAATTGGTGTAAATGGTGTTGGAAAAACAACATCAATAGGTAAGCTTGCAGCTAAAAATAAAAATGATGGCAAGCATGTGTTATTAGCAGCAGCTGATACTTTTAGAGCAGCTGCAATAGACCAATTAGAGGTTTGGAGTAGTAGAGCTAATGTTGATATTGTAAAGCAAAGTGAAGGCTCAGATCCTGCAGCAGTTGTATTTGATGCTGTTCAGGCTGCGAAGGCTAGAAATGTAGATCTTTTAATCTGTGATACAGCAGGAAGACTTCATAATAAAAAGAATTTAATGAACGAACTTGAAAAAATAAATAGAATAATAGATAGAGAATATAGTGAAGCTAAAAAACAAACTTTATTAGTTTTAGATGGTACAACAGGACAAAATGCAGTAATACAGGCAAAGCAATTTATGGAAGCTTGTCCTATTGATGGGATAATACTAACTAAGTTAGATGGTACAGCAAAAGGTGGAGTTGTAATATCAATTAAGCAAGCATTAAATATTCCAGTTAAATATATTGGAGTAGGTGAAGGTATAGATGACCTTCAAAAATTTGATGCTGAAAGCTTTGCAGAAGCATTATTTTAAAAAAAATACAGGTGTTAAGTGAAAATGCTTGACACCTGTAAAAAATTCTGTTAATATCTCTTTTGTGGGTAAGGTGATTATATGATGGAAGATAGGGTCGAGATTTCATTACTAATGGATTTTTATAAACCATTACTAACTGAAAAACAAAAGAATATCATGGAACTATACTTTAATGACGATTTATCCTTAGCAGAAATAGCTGAATTAACAAGCACAAGTCGTCAAGCAATTCATGATTTGATTAAAAGATGCTATAAACAACTTTTATCCTATGAAGGTAAATTAAACTTACTTCAAAAGAGTATGAATCGCGAAGAAAAAATTATAGAACTTCTAAAAAAAATTAGCGAAAAGTATTCTATTTCTTATGAAGAATATGATATGCTAAAGAAAGAACTAGAAGATTTATAATACATTAGGAGGTTTAATATGGCTTTTGAGGGATTATCAGAAAAGCTTCAAAATACCTTTAAAAAGTTAAAGGGAAAAGGAAGACTTAATGAAAAAGATATAAAAGAAGCTATGAGGGAAGTAAAGCTTGCTTTATTAGAAGCTGATGTTAACTATAAAGTAGTAAAAAAGTTTGTTAAAAGTGTTAGTGAAAAATGTGTCGGAAGTGATGTATTAGAAAGCTTGACACCAGGACAACAGGTTATTAAAATAGTTAATGATGAACTTACAGAACTTATGGGTGGAAGCGAGAGTAAAATTAATTATTCAAGCAATGGATTAACAGTAATAATGCTTGTAGGACTTCAAGGAGCTGGTAAAACTACAATGTGTGGTAAGCTAGCATTAGATCTTAGAAAGAACAACAAGAAGCCACTACTTGTAGCGTGTGATATTTATAGACCTGCAGCTATAAAGCAATTAGAAGTTGTAGGAAAACAAATAGATATACCTGTATTCTCTATGGGGGATAAAGTTAAAGCTGTTGATATAGCAAAGGCTGGTATAAAACATGCAAGAGATAATGGTAATAATATAGTTATTATAGATACAGCCGGAAGACTACATATAGATGAAGGCTTAATGCAAGAATTAAAAGATGTAAAAGAAGCAGTAAATCCATCAGAGATTTTACTTGTAGTAGATTCAATGACTGGTCAAGATGCAGTAAATGTAGCAGAAAGTTTTAATAATGACCTTGATGTATCAGGAGTTATTTTAACAAAGCTAGATGGTGACACTAGAGGGGGAGCAGCACTTTCAATCAAATCTATAACTGATAAGCCAATTAAATTTGTTGGTATTGGTGAAAAGATGAATGATTTTGAAGTGTTCCATCCAGATAGAATGGCATCAAGAATACTTGGAATGGGAGATGTATTATCTCTTATAGAAAAGGCCCAATCTGCAATTGATGAAGATGAAGCAGCTGATTTTACAAAGAAAATGATGAGCCAAGGACTTAATTTTGAAGATTATCTTACAGCAATGGAACAGATGAAAAAGCTAGGACCACTAAATAAGATAATGGAGATGATTCCAGGTGCAAATACTAAAGAATTACAAGGTGTTGATTTTGCACAAGGTCAACAACAAATGGAAAAAATGAAGGCGATAATACTTTCTATGACATCAAAAGAAAGAAGAAATCCTTCACTTGTAATAGGGAATTCATCAAGAAAAAAGAGAATTGCAAAAGGTTCAGGCGCAACAATTCAAGATGTTAATAAACTTATCAAAGGATATGAAATGATGAGAAAGAACATGAAGCAAATGAAATCATTTCAAAAGGGATCTAAAAAAGGTCTCCTAGGAAAGTTACCTTTTATGAGTTAATATATAAATTATTCTTTAAAGGAGGTGAATTTAAAAATGGCAGTAAAGATAAGATTAAGAAGAATGGGAGCTAAGAAAGCACCTTTCTACAGAGTAGTAGTTGCTGATTCAAGAAGCCCAAGAGATGGTAGATTCATCGAAGAAATCGGATTCTATAATCCAATTTCAAACCCAGTTGAAATAAAAATCAACGAAGAAAAAGCTAACAAATGGCTTAATGATGGTGCACAACCAACAGAAGTTGTTAAAAAGCTTTTCGTAAAGGCAGGCCTAAACAAGTAATTTTAGGAGGTGAATACTGCAAATAGTTATACTATATGCAGGACACTTATGAAAGAATTAGTTGAAATAATAGCTAAATCTCTTGTGGATAAGCCTGAAGGAGTAAGTGTAACAGAAGTTCAAGGTGAGCAGTCTGTTATATTAGAACTTAGGGTTGATCCAGATGATATGGGAAAAGTTATTGGTAAACAGGGAAGAATAGCGAAAGCTATTAGAACCGTAGTAAAGGCTGCAGCAATAAAAGAAGAAAAAAGAGTAGTAGTTGAAATTATCTAAAAGAGTTAGGCCTGTCCTAACTCTTTTTATAATAAGAAAGAATAATTTTTAAATGCTATGACAATGATAAAAAAGAGGTGAAAAAAATGAGCGAATTTTTTAGAGTAGGAAAAATCGTAAATACGCATGGTCTTAAGGGTGAAGTAAAAGTTATTGCAGAGACTTCAGATGTTAATAACTTTAAAAGATATGGAACTGTTTTTGTAGATGGAGAAGAAAGAGAAATACAAGGTGTTAAGTTTCAAAAGGATAGAGTTATACTAAAAATTGAAGGCATAGAATCAATTGATGAAGCTGAAAAGTATAAGAATAAAGTACTTGAAGTTCCAAGAGAGAGAGAGCCAGAACTTCCTGAAGATGAATTTTATGCAAAAGATCTTATAGGAATTCATGTATACGATACAACAGATAAAGATCTTGGAGAAATATATGATATTATTGAAACTAAGAATAATGATGTCTACTGGATAAGAAAACCAAAAGAATTGTTAATTCCTGTATTAAAAGATATCGTATTAGATATAGATGTAGATAATGAAAAGATTGTTATAAGACCTGTAGGAGAATGGCAAGATGAAGATTAGTATAGTAACTCTTTTTCCTGAGATGTTTTCTATATTTAATCATAGTATAATCGGGAAAGCTAAAGAGAAGGGAATAGTTGATATTGAGTGTTTAAATATTAGAGATTACACTAAAAATAAACATAATAAAGTTGACGATTACCCTTATGGCGGTGGAGCCGGAATGGTTATGGCGCCACAACCTGTAATAGATACAATAAGAGAATGTAAGAAGAATAATAAGGGTAAAGTTATATTTCTAGGACCTAGAGGTAAAACTTTTAACCATGAATTATCAAAAGAGTTAGCAAGAGAAGATGAACTTATATTTGTATGTGGACATTATGAAGGAATTGATGAGAGAGCATATGATTACATAGATATGGAGATTTCTCTTGGTGATTTTATTCTTACTGGTGGAGAGATGGCTGCAATTCCAGTTATTGATTCTATATTAAGATTAAATCCAGGAGTTCTTGGAAAAGAAGAAAGCTTTATGGACGAGTCTTTTTCTGATGGACTTTTAGAATATCCACAGTATACAAGACCAGAAGAATTTGAAGGTGCTAAAGTACCGGAAGTATTACTTTCAGGACATCATGAGAATATAAGAAAATGGAGAAGAAAAGAGTCTTTAGTAATAACTAGAGAAAGACGACCTGACCTATTTGAAAATATTCAACTAACAAAAGAAGATAAAAAATTACTAAAATAAATAAGTTATTGCAATAACAATTATTTTATGTTAGAATATGCTTTGTGTTAGTACGGGCGCTCCTCTTTCGAATTTTAGCTTCGGAAAGAACGTCAAATTATATTTTAGGAGGAATGCACAATGAACGAAATTTTAAGAGCAATAGAACAAGATCAAATAAGAACAGATTTACCAAACTTTAATGTTGGAGATAACGTAAAAGTTCACCAATTAATCAAAGAAGGTAACAGAGAAAGAGTTCAAGTATTTGAAGGAACAGTTTTAAAGAAACAAAATGGTGGATTAAGAGAAACTTTCACTGTAAGAAGATTAGCTTACGGTACAGGAGTTGAAAAGACTTTCCCAATCAACGCACCAATGATCCAAAAGATCGAAGTGACAAGAAAAGGTAAAGTAAGAAGAGCTAAGTTATTCTACTTAAGAGATAGAGTAGGTAAGGCTGCTAAGGTTAAAGAATTATTAAGATAATTATAACCATAAAAAAGAGGCTTATAACTAAGCCTCTTTTTTTAATTCACATAAATTTATTATTGTAGAAATGATTAATTTTTAAATATAAAATAATAAGACAAAGGAGGAATTTTTTATGGCAATTAACTGGTTTCCAGGACATATGAAGAAAACCCAAAGAGAAATAAAAGATAATTTAAAACTTGTTGATGCGGTTATAGAAATAAGAGATGCTAGAATTCCAAGAAGTTCAGCAAATCCAGATATAGAAACATTAATTGGTGATAAACCAAGATTAATACTTTTAAATAAAAGTGATTTAACTGAAAGCAGAGTTACTAAAGAGTGGATGAAAGATTTAACTAAAGGTAATGTAAGTGCTATAGAGGTTAACTGTTTAAAAGGAATAGGGCTTCAAAAGATTAAGCCAGCACTTAATGAACTATTAAAAGAGAAGCATGACAGATTGAGGAGTAAAGGTTTGGTTAAAATCGTAACAAGAGTTATGGTAGTTGGAATACCAAACGTAGGCAAATCTACATTTATAAATAAAATGGCTAGAAATAATATTGCAAAAACTGGAGATAGACCAGGGGTTACAAAAAATAAGCAATGGATAAAAACTAGTATGGATATAGAGCTACTAGATACACCAGGTGTATTATGGCCAAAGTTCCAAGATGATGAGACAGCTCTAAATCTTGCATTTACTGGAGCAATAAAAGATGAAATAATGGATATTGAAGAACTTGCATATAAATTAGTAGAGAGACTACAAGAGTTCTATCCAGAAAAATTAATGGAAAGATACAAGATAGATAGTGTTTTTGAAAATCCATTAGAAACTCTTGATGCAATAGCAATTAAAAGAGGTGCTATTATGAGAGGGAGAGAAATAGACTATAATAGAATAGCTGTTATTATCCTTGATGAATTTAGAGGCGGAAAGATAGGTAATATATCACTAGAGAGACCGTAGTGGTTTATGGAGGGTGTTTATGAAGCTTATAGATATGGACTTAAGTAATATGAGTTACAAGGTTATAAAAGAAGAATTTGATATGATAAAGTTAGATGTAAATGATGATAATATATTAAATTTAAGTGAAATTCTTTTAAATGATAAAAGAAAAAACGTACAAAGTCTTGGAAGCAGAATAATAAAAGAAAAAAAGAAGTTAGAAGATGAAATTATAAGAGTAAAGACTATGTACGATTTTGATAGATCTTTTTCAAATGGAAGACTTCTAGCAGGAGTTGATGAAGTTGGAAGGGGTCCACTTGCAGGTCCTATAGTTTCTGCATCTGTAATACTTGACTTAGAATGTTTAGATGAAGGTATGATACTATATTTAAATGACTCTAAAAAATTATCTGAGAAAAAGAGAGAAGAACTTTCAGATATAATTAAAGATAAAGCTATATCATATTGTATTAGTGAATGTTCAAATGATGAAATAGATGAAAAAGGAATAGGCTTTTGTAATAATGAAGTGTTCTTAAAAGCAATTGGTGGGTTAAAAGAAGTTCCAAGTATAGTCTTATCAGATGGATATAAAGTTAGAGGTATAGATATAGAGAACAAATGGGTAATTAAAGGTGATACTAAAAGTGCAGCAATAGCAGCAGCATCAATAATTGCCAAAGTTTATAGAGATAATTTAATGAAAGAAATAGCAAAAAAGTATCCGGAGTATGGATTTGAAAGTAATGTTGGATATGGAGCTAAAAAACATATAGATGCCATAAAGGAACATGGAGCTACTGAAATTCATAGAATGAGCTTTTTAAGCAATATATTATAATTAAAAATGACCATAGTATTGTAAATATACTATGGTCATTTTTTATCTAAAAGCATCTTTAGTATGAATTAGTTTGCTTGAACTGTCGTTATAATTTAAGTATATTTCAATTACATCGAATCTAATAAAGTAATTGTTAAATTTGTTATTAAGTAGGAAATATTTTGTTAATTTTTTAATAGTATTAACTTTAGAAGATGAGATTGAACTTATAGCAGATCCAAAAATATTATTATACCTACTTTTTACCTCTACAAAAGAGAGAATATCATCTATAGAGCATATTATATCTATTTCACCGAAACGATTAGAAAAATTACGCTGAATTATTTTATATCCATTATTTAGTAAATAGGTACAAGCTAAATCTTCACCATAATTACCTATAGTTTTATTATATTTTTTCAAATTTTATTCACCTCTAATATAATTATGGACAAAAAAATCAAATTGATATCATATAATTTATGATTAAAAATATTTTTTATTGTTAATAATCCATTATGAGGTGATAGAATATGGCGATAAATATAAAAAGTGCAACTCATATAGGTATTGATAGTTGCATAGTAAATGTAGAGGTTGATATAACAAAAGGCTTACCTTTCTTTAGCATAGTAGGACTTGCAGATGCATCTGTTAGAGAGGCAAAAGAAAGAGTTAGAGCTGCAATTTTAAATTCAGGGTATGAATTTCCTCTTGGGAGAATAATAATAAATTTAGCACCTGCAGATGTAAAAAAGATTGGAACATTGTTAGACTTACCAATAGCAATAGGTATACTTATGGAATCTAATCAAATTAGTAAAAAAGATTTAGAAGACTATATATTAGTTGGAGAATTATCTTTGAGTGGTAGTCTTAAAAGAATTAGGGGGATAATACCAATTATCCTGAAAGGAATGGAAGAGAAAATTGATAATTTCATTATCCCTAGAGAAAATGTAGATGAGATATGTGAACTTGGAAAAGGAGAGATATTTGTTGTAAATAGTTTAAAAGATGCAGGAGATTATATTAACTTTCAAGATTTATTACCTTTGGAATTTAATGATTTAAAAACGAAGAAAAATGTCGAATGTGAATTGGATTTTGATTCTGTAATAGGACAGTATTCTTCAAAAAGAGCTCTTGAGATCGCAGCAGCAGGTAGACATAATATTTTACTTTATGGAAATCCAGGGTCAGGAAAGACTATGCTTGCAAAGGCATTTTCATCTATATTGCCACCTTTAAGTGAGAAAGAAAAAATTGAAATTGCAAAAATATATTCTATTTCGGGAATGATGGATACATATAAAAATATAAGGATACCATTTAGGCAACCACATCATACTATAACTAAAATAGCATTAATTGGTGGGGGAAAAGATGTAAAAGCGGGTGAAATTACATTAGCTCATAATGGAGTATTATATTTAGATGAGATTCTAGAATTTAAGAAAGAAGTTTTAGAAGTTTTAAGACTTCCTTTAGAAGAAGGAGTAGTTAGAATAGATAGAATAAATGGAAGGTTAGAACTTCCTAGTAGATTTCAACTCATCGGTTCATACAATCCATGTCCTTGCGGGAGAAAGTCTATTCTTGGATATGATGAGGATAACTGTGAATGTAGTGATCTTGAAATAAGAAGATATCAGAAGAAGCTTTCAAAATCTTTAAAAGATAGGATTGATATGTTTAATTATGTCCCACTTTTGAAATTTGATGAATTAAAATATAAAAAGAAAAAGGGAGAGAGTAAAGATATTAAAGAAAGAGTATTAAGAGCAAGAAAAATACAAGAAAAAAGACTTGAAGGAACAGAGTATAGGTGTAATGCAGATATTGTAGGAAAGGATATATTTGAAATGTGCAAAATTTCAAAAAAAGGTAAAGAGATATTAGAAAATCACTTTAAAACAAGTAACCCGTCTTTGAGAGGTTATGGAAAAGTCATTAAAGTTTCGCAAACAATTGCAGATTTAGATGGTGAAGAGGAAATAAAAAGTGAACATATAATTGAAGCTATTAGTTATAGAAAAGATTCAAGTGGTGAAATAGTATAGGTGAGGTAGACAAATGGAAAAATATATATTATGGTTAATGTTATTGGATTGTACCAATTTGCAAAAAATAAAGTTACTTAAAATTTTTTCAGATGAAAAAGAAATATTTGAAAATTTTGAAGAAATAATTAAAGCATATTTAAATAGATATAAAACTATAAGCGAAGTAGATAAGTTTAATCTTTTAGAAAAAGCTACTGTTTTAAACGAACGTTTAAAAGAATTAGGAATATCATTTATGTCAATAAAAGATAGGCGATATCCAATATCACTAAAAAAGATTGCAGAGCCACCATACTTATTATTTTATAGAGGAAATATTGATTTATTAAGCAAGAGAACAGTTGGTATTGTAGGTTCTAGAAAAAATAGTATTTATGGAGAAAGAGCAACACGACTTATTGCAAAAGAACTTGTGAAAAACAACATTGCAGTAGTAAGTGGTGGGGCACTTGGTGTAGATTCAATAGCACACGATGAAACTTTAAAAAATGGTGGGAATACGATAGCAGTGCTAGGATGTGGTATAGATATTGCATATCCTTATAGAAATAAAAATTTATTTAAGGCAATTGAAAAAGATGGTCTTGTAATCTCGGAGTTTTTACCAGGAACAAAACCGTATGCGTATAATTTTCCAAGAAGAAATAGAATAATTAGTGGATTATCAGAAATAATAGTTGTAACAGAAGCAACAGAAAAAAGTGGTTCTTTAATAACTGTAACTTGTGCATTAGAACAAGGGAAGGATGTAATTGTAGTACCTCAGCCAATTTTTTCAAAATCAGGATATGGAGCAAATCTCTTAATAAGAGATGGTGCTAACATATATTCATCTATGGAAGATTTATATATGTTATTAAAGATAGATTTAAAGAATAATGATTCGAAAGTTAAGTATATCAAAAATGAGGTTTTAGATATAATAAATGATGAACCTATGCATATTGATGATATATTTACCAAATCACAGGTTGACAGAAATACTTTATATGGTTTATTATTTGAACTGCAAACTAAAAATGAAATTATAAGTCTACCTGGCAATTATTATGTCAGAGTAACGTAAGTTTAAGGGGGTGAATAACTCCAGTAGAAATAGTGGAGTTAGTTATGGGCCAAAAATTAGTAATAGTCGAATCACCAGCAAAAGCAAAAACAATAGGAAAATATTTAGGGAAGAATTATATTGTTGAAGCTTCAATGGGACACGTTAGAGATTTACCTAAAAGTAAGTTAGGTGTTGATATAGATAATAACTTTGAACCAAAGTATATAACAATAAGGGGAAAAGGCGATCTTCTTAAAGGATTAAGAAAAGCCGCTAAGAAAGCAGACAAAATTTATCTTGCAACTGACCCTGACCGTGAAGGTGAAGCTATATCATGGCATCTTGCTAATCTGTTAAATATTGAAGAAGGTGCAGAATGTAGAATCGTTTTTAATGAAGTTACAAAAAGTGCAGTTAAAAGCTCAATTAAAAATGCTAGAAAAATTGATTTGGATTTAGTTGATGCACAACAAGCAAGAAGAATATTAGATAGACTTGTTGGTTATGAAATAAGTCCTATTCTATGGAAAAATGTAAAATGGGGATTAAGTGCAGGTAGAGTACAATCAGCAGCACTTAAACTTATATGTGATAGAGATGAAGAAATTAAAAAGTTCATTCCAGAAGAATATTGGACAGTAGATTGTTCTTTAAAAAAAGGAAGAAAAAAATTCCCTATAAAACTTTCAACCTATAAGAACAAAAAAATAGAACTTAAAAATGAAGAACAAACAAATAATGTTATAAATAACTTGGATACGGATAATTTTTTAATTAATTCAATTAAAAAAGGTAGTAAGCTTAAAAATCCAATGCCTCCATTTACAACTAGTACACTTCAACAAGAGGCAAGTAAGAAACTAAACTTCATGACAAAGAAAACAATGTCAGTAGCTCAAGGGTTATATGAAGGGGTTGAAGTAAAGGGACATGGTACAGTTGGTCTTATAACTTATATGAGAACAGACTCTGTTAGAATTTCAAAAGATGCTCAAGACAGTGCAAAAGAATTTATATTAAATAATTATGGCGATGAATATATACCAGAAGAAGTTAGAATATATAAAGGTAAAAAAAATATTCAAGATGCCCATGAAGCGATAAGACCAACAAATGTAGAAATAAGTCCAGAAGTTGCAAAAGGAAGTTTAACTCCAGAACAATATAAGTTATATACACTTATTTGGAAGAGGTTTGTGTCATCACAAATGGCTTCATGTGTGTTAAATACAAATT
Organism: Clostridium sp.; assembly: GCF_036643715.1. Classification (GTDB taxonomy): domain Bacteria; phylum Bacillota; class Clostridia; order Clostridiales; family Clostridiaceae; genus Clostridium. The sequence continues at coordinate 33,204 of NZ_JAVXRL010000006.1, forward strand.
CCATAGATATATTAAATGGAGATTACAAGTTTAAAGCTAGTGGATCTACAATAAAGTTTGATGGATTCATGAAGATTTACGAATATGCAATTAGTGAAGAGGATGAAACATCACTTCCAGAACTTACAGAGGGCGAAGTATTAAGTGCTGCAGTGCTTGAAGGAAAGCAACATTTTACTCAACCACCTGCAAGATATACAGAAGCATCATTTGTTAAACTTCTAGAAGAGAAAGGAATCGGAAGACCAAGTACTTACGTTCCTACAATATCAACATTATTAGGAAGAGATTATGTTCAAAGGGAAAAGAAGAACCTGGTTCCTACTGATCTTGGATTTATAGTAAATAATATAATATGTGAATATTTTAAACAAATAGCGGATGTTGAATTTACAGCAAGTATGGAAAGAAACTTAGATCACATTGAAGATGGTGATATAGAGTGGAAAAAAGTTGTTGGAGAGTTCTTTGAACCATTAAAGCATGATATAGAAAAAGCAGAAAAGGAAATGGCTAAAGTTGTAATTGAAGATGAGGTTAGTGATGTTCCTTGCGATAAATGTGGAAAAATGATGGTTATAAAAAGAGGAAGATATGGTAAGTTCCTTGCATGTCCTGGCTATCCAGAATGTAAGAATGCAAAACCTATAGTTGAAGAAATAAAAGCTCCTTGCCCAAAATGTGGTAGAAAAGTTTTGGCTAAGAGAAGTAAAAAAGGAAAAAGATTCTTTGGGTGTTCAGGATATCCAGAATGTGATTTCATTAGCTGGAATGAACCAGTTGAAAAGAAATGTCCTGAATGTAATTCATATATGGTTAAAAAATACTCTAAGAAAACAGGTGATTTCTTAGAATGTTCTAATAGTCAATGTAAGCATAGGGAAGAAATTAAGGCTGAGAAAGAAGAAAATAAAGAATAGAAGGAAAAATGTGGTGATAAATGACATTAACGAATCTATTTGTCGAAAAAAATAATAATATTGTTGAAATACGTTATTTTGTATGATAAACTGTACTAGTATTACGGATTTGTTAAAAAATTAAAAGTATTTTGAATATTATAACAAATGGCAATATGAATCTGAAATTAGTTAGATATCAGGGAGGATTTTTAATGTCATCACTACTACATAAAACTAGAAAACTAAACAAAATATTACAAAAATCAGGTACTGAATCAGTAGCGTTTGAAGATATCTGTGAACTTTTAAGCGAAGTTCTAGCATGCAATGTTTATATTGTAAGCGAAAAAGGAAAAGTTATAGGACATAGTTTTTCTGAAAAGTTCGAATGTGAAATTATGAAGCGTAAAGTTCTTGAGGAAAAGAAATTCCCAAGCGAATATAATGATAAGCTTCTAAAGGTTTCTGAAACATTATCAAACTTACCTAATAAAGGCGAATGTGTTTTTGAAGGTGTTGGTGTTTGTAATATGTCAGACAAGCTTTCAACTATAGTTCCTATAATAGGAAATAGAGAAAGACTTGGAACACTTCTTCTAGCTAGATTTGGGGAAGTTTTTACAGATGATGATTTAGTTCTTTGTGAATATAGTGCGACAATAGTCGGTATGGAAATGTTAAGGGCAAAACAAGAAGAATTAGCAGAAGAGACAAGAAAGAAAGCTGTTGTTCAACTTGCAATTGGAACTTTATCATATTCTGAACTTGAAGCTGTTGAACATATATTTAATGAACTTGATGGATACGAAGGATTACTTGTAGCATCAAAAATTGCAGATAAAGTCGGAATAACAAGAAGTGTTATTGTTAATGCTTTAAGAAAGTTTGAAAGTGCTGGAGTAATTGAGTCAAGATCCCTTGGAATGAAGGGAACTCACATAAGAATATTAAATGATAAATTACTTGATGAATTAAAGAAAATAAAATAGTCAATAATAACGAGTGATTGAGTAAAATTAATCACTCGTAATTTTTTGTGAAAAACATAAAAAAATACAAAATTATGTTGATAGACCCAAAAGCTTATGTTATACTATCATAGGTAACAAAATACACACACTATCTTGATTGCAAGAGAGGTGCCTTGAAATAGTTAAGGTTTCTTACAAGTATAAAGATAGTGGAGGAAAAAACCAGGAGGTAACAAAATGTCAGTAATATCAATGAAACAATTATTAGAAGCTGGTGTACATTTCGGACACCAAACAAGAAGATGGAACCCTAAAATGGCTCCTTATATCTTCACAGAAAGAAACGGAATCTATATAATAGATCTTCAAAAAACAGTTAAAAAGGCTGAAGAAGCTTATAACTTCTTAAGAGAAGTTTCAGAAGAAGGAAAAGATGTTCTTTTCGTTGGAACTAAGAAACAAGCTCAAGAAGCTATTAAAGAAGAAGCAATAAGATCAAATATGCACTTCGTTAACAACAGATGGTTAGGTGGTATGTTAACTAACTTCAATACTATTAAGAGAAGAATTAATAGACTTGAAAGCTTAGAAACAATGCAAGAAGATGGAACATTTGATGTTCTTCCTAAGAAAGAAGTTATTAAGTTAAAAGGCGAAATGGAAAAGCTTGAAAAGAATCTTGGTGGTATCAAGAACTTAGACGCTTCAAACATAGGTGCTATGTTCGTTGTAGATCCAAGAAAAGAAAAGAACGCTATTTCAGAAGCTAAGATATTAGGAATACCAGTTGTAGCTATCGTAGATACAAACTGTGACCCAGAAGAAGTTGATTATGTAATCCCAGGTAACGACGATGCTATAAGAGCGGTTAAATTAATAGCTGCTAAGATGGCTGATGCTGTTCTTGAAGGAAGACAAGGTGAACAAATAGCTGAATAATATCAGAGTTAAAAAGGTAGGTGAAGATATTCTTCATTTACCTTTTACCCTAATGATAAGGGTTACTTTATATAAATAAGGAGGAATTTTAAATGATTACTGCAAAATCAGTTAAGGAATTAAGAGATAAGACTGGAGCAGGCATGATGGACTGCAAAAAGGCTTTAACAGAAACTAATGGAGACATAGAAAAGGCTGTTGAAGTATTAAGAGAAAAGGGATTAGCTGCTGCTGCTAAGAAAGCTGGAAGAGTTGCTGCTGAAGGAATAGTTAAGACTTTCGTTTCAGAAGACAAGAAGACAGCTTCAATAGTAGAAGTAAACTGTGAAACTGACTTCGTTGCTGCAAATGAAGAATTTGTTGCATTCGCTGAAAAGGTAGCTGAAATAGTTGCTAATACTTCAGTAGAAACAGTTGAAGAGTTAGCAAACGAAAAAATAGGAGACGCTACTGTACAAGAAACTCTTACAGCTTTAGTTGCAAAGCTTGGAGAAAACATGACAGTTAGAAGATTCGAAAGATTAGCAATAGAAAACGGTGCTATTGAAAGCTACATCCATGGTGGCGGAAGAATTGGAGTTTTAGTTGAAGTTTCAACTGAAGGAGATTCAAAAGTTGCTTCAGAAGTTGCTAGAGAAGTATGTATGCAAGTTGCTGCTGCAAACCCATTATTCTTAAATAGAGATTCAGTAGATCATGAAGCTCTAGAAAAAGAAAAGGAAATCTACAGAGTTCAAGCTTTAAATGAAGGAAAACCTGAAAAGATCGTTGAAAAAATGGTTATGGGAAGAATTCAAAAGTACTTCAAAGAAGTTTGCTTAGTTGACCAAGTATGGGTTAAAGATGGAGATAAGACTATAACAAAGTTACTTGAAGAAAAATCAAAAGTAGCTGGTGCTCCAATGACTATAACTAAGTTTGTTAGATTCGAAAGAGGCGAAGGAATCGAAAAAGTTGAAGAAAACTTTGCTGAAGAAGTAGCTAGACAAATGGGAAAATAGTAAATTAATCACATAGTCACAAAAGAGAACACTTTGTGTTCTCTTTTTTTAAAAATAATAGTGAATATTTGGAGGGATTATTAATGGCAGAATGTAAATATAATAGAGTAATACTAAAATTATCCGGTGAAGCGCTTGCAGGAACTAATGGGTATGGATTAGATTTCGTTGTAGCAACAAGAATTGCATTAGAAATAAAGCAACTTATTGATGCTGGAGTTGAAGTTGGATGCGTTGTAGGTGGTGGAAACATATGGAGAGGCAGAAGTGGAGAAGGAATGGATAGAACTACTGCTGATTATATGGGAATGATGGCTACATGTATAAATGCTTTAGCACTTCAAGATTCATTAGAACAAGTAGGGGTTGACACTAGAGTTTTAACTGCTATTGAAATGAAAGAAATTGCAGAGCCATTCATAAGAAGAAGAGCTATGAGACATTTAGAAAAGGGAAGAGTTGTAATATTTGCAGCTGGAACTGGAAACCCTTATTTCTCAACTGATACTACAGCAGCTTTAAGAGCGGCTGAAATAGAAGCTGACGTAATCCTTTTAGCTAAAAAAGTTGATGGAGTTTACGACAAAGACCCTCATAAGTATTCAGATGCGCAAAAATATGATAAACTAACATATATAGAAGTTTTAGAACAAGGATTACAAGTTATGGATTCAACTGCAACTTCTTTATGTATGGATAATGAAATTCCAATATTAGTATTTGGATTAGATGAAGAAGGAAATATCCAAAAAGCTATTACTGGTGAAAAAATAGGAACATTAGTTTCAAAATAAGGAGGGTATTTATGGTTAAAGATATTTTAAAAAATGCTGAAGAAAAAATGAAAAAAACAATGGGTGTTTTAGAAGTTGATTTATCAACAATGAAGGCTGGAAGAGCTAATCCTACTATGCTTGATAGAATACAAGTGGAGTACTATGGTAGTATGTGTCCAATAAGCCAAGTAGCTAATATATCAGCACCAGAACCAAGAGTTCTTCAAATAACTCCTTGGGAATCAACTTTATTAAAGGATATAGAAAGAGCTATTCTTACTTCAGATTTAGGGTTAAATCCTTCAAATGATGGTGCTATTATAAGATTAATAATACCTGAGTTAACAGAAGAAACAAGAAAGAACCTTGTTAAAAATGTTAAAAAAGCTGGAGAAGATTCAAAAGTTGCTTTAAGATCAATAAGAAGAGATTCAAATGATAAAATAAAAGCATTAAAAAAAGATGGAGACATAACTGAAGATGAGATGAAAAAGTCTGAAGATAGTATCCAAAAGACTATAGATAAATTTGTTAAAGAAGTAGACAAATTAATAGAAACAAAAGAAAAAGAGATAATGTCAATTTAAATCAAGTAAAAAACCTGCTCTTTAGCAGGTTTTTTATATAAAGATAAGATGGGGAGGAAGACTCATGCTTAAGTTTTTCAAAGGGGAAAAAGCTAATGAAAATGAAGAGATAAGTCTTGATATGGATGCAATTCCTAAGCATATAGCTATAATTATGGATGGGAATGGAAGATGGGCAAAAAAAAGAAAACTTCCAAGAACAATGGGACATAAAGCAGGTGTTGAAACTATTCGTAGAATATTGAAAGAAGCAGATAAATTAGGTGTTAGATATATGACGCTTTACGCTTTTTCAACAGAGAATTGGAAAAGACCTAAGGATGAAGTTAATGCACTAATGAAGCTACTTATACAGTATTTAAGACAAGAAATTAATGAGCTACATAGTAATGGCGTTAAAATAAATGTATTAGGTGATATTGATAGACTGCCTAAGGAGTGTCAGGAAGAAATAGAAAAATCAGTAATTAAAACAAAAGATAATGAAGGCATAACAATGAATATAGCATTAAATTACGGTGGAAGAGATGAAATTTTAAAAGCCGTTAAAGCTATTTCAGAAGAAGTATTAAAAGGAAACATTAATGTAGAGGATATTGATGAAGAAATAATGGAAAACTATCTTTATACTAAAGGTGTTCCTGATCCAGATATTATAATAAGACCATCAGGTGAACAAAGATTAAGTAATTTCCTTTTGTGGCAATGTGCTTATTCAGAATTTTGGTATTCTAATATTTGTTGGCCAGATTTTAAAGAGGAAGATCTTCATAGGGCAATCTATGACTTCCAAAAAAGAGATAGAAGATTCGGTGGGGTAAAATAAAATAAACGAGGTGGTTTTTGGTGAAATCAAATAGTAGATATTTGGGTGCTTTGATGATAGCTCCTTTTATAATATTTGTATTCTTGGGTGGTATTTGGTTAGAAGGATTTACAATAGTTCTTTCAGCACTAGGGTTATATGAATTTTATCATGCGCTTAGTCAAAAAGAATTTCATCCTATTTCAATTGTAGGATATTTATTACTGATTGCATTTTATGCTCTTAACAATAATTTTGAATATATTATGTATTTAGTTGTATTTGCAACATTTATACTTTTAATTGTTCCTGTAATTAATTTAAAGTATACTTTTATTGATGTTGCTATAACTTTATTAGGATTCTTATATGTTGCAATATTCTTTAGTTTTTTACATTTAGTAAATATTAAGGAAGGTGGACAATTTTTAGTTTGGCTAATATTTATTGGTTCATGGATGACTGACACAGCAGCATACTATGCAGGTAGATTATTTGGAAAAACTAAATTATGTCCTAAAGTAAGCCCTAAAAAGACTGTAGAGGGATCTATAGGAGGAATGTTAGGTGCAACAATATTTTGCGGAATATTTGGGATTATTGTTAACAATTACGTTGATATAATGCCGGTATATAACTATTTCATAATAGGAGCATTATGTGGTGTATTTAGTCAGTTCGGAGATTTAGTAGCATCCTCAATAAAAAGATATGTAGGAATAAAAGATTACAGTAACTTAATACCAGGTCATGGTGGGATTTTAGATAGATTTGATAGTATACTTTTTTCAGGTCTTGTGGTATTTTATTATTTAACATTTATAGTTTCAATATAGTAAAAAATTCTAAGAGCATTTGCTTTTAGAATTTTTTTATTTATATTTGAGTCAAAACAAAATTCTAAGAGGTTAAATTTCGCATATAAATATAAAATAAGGAGGATTATAATTGTGAAATTAAAAGATGATCAAAAAAAACTCTTAGAAGCAGTAATACTTTTTTTAGTAATAGTAGTCTTTGTTATACTTATACGAACTTATTTTAAACCATTTTTATGGATGGTTTTAATATTTTTTTTTAGCAGTCCTATATATATAATGCTTACTAAATTTAAAATAAGTAAAAAGATATCAGCGACGATAGCAATATTACTATTAAATATTTTTATAGTATTAACAATTTACTATTTAGGGCGAAATATATTTGAAATATTAGATAGTATGTATGAAAATAATTTAAATATAATAAATAATTTTATAAACGAATTTAATGTACTATTAGAAAAAATAGTTGGAGAAGTTAATTTTACAGATGAAATAATGAACATATTTCATCCTAATGTCTTAAAAAGAGGTGCTGTAACAACTGGAGAAGGGATAATTAGCTATTTTATAGGTAATGTATGCGCATTTTTTATACTTATAGATAAGAATAAATTCATAACATATTTTTACAGGTTATTACCAGACAACATGTTTAAAAGAATCAATAAAGGTAGTAAAAACATAAAGAGTATTATAACTATACAAATTTTACTTGTTATAACATCTACAATAGTAATAATAGTAGGCTTTAAAATATTAGGAATGGAAAGAGCCTTTATTTTAGGAGTATTTTGTGGTATTTTAGATATACTTCCATATGTAGGGACAATAATTGTATTTATACCAATTATAATATACAATATTATAGTAAAAGATTATTTAATAGCATTTGGGCTTATTTGTCTCTATATATTAGTGCAAGTTGTAAGAGAAATTTTAGAAGCTAAATTATTAAGTAATAAATTTAATATTCATCCGTTGATTATTTTTCTATCAATTTATATTGGTATGAAGATTTTTGGGATAATTGGAATATTTATAGGACCTTTATATAGTATGATGGTTAAAGATATCTTTTGTGATGAATAAGAAATATATACGGAGGAAGATAGAATGAGGAATATTTCAATATTGGGGGCAACAGGCTCTATAGGAACACAAACATTAGATGTTATAAGAAAAACAGAAGGGATAAACTTATTAGGCGTTACTGCTAACACTTCAGTTAATATAATTAAGGAAATAATAGATGAATTTAAACCTAAATATGTAGGTATGATGGATAGAGAGTCAAAAAAAGAAATCGATAATTATGTTAAAGAGAATAACTTAGATATTGAAGTTATTTTTGGAATAGAGGGATTAAAAAAAATAGCATCATTAGAAGAAATTGACACTGTAGTGACATCAATTGTTGGTATGATTGGTTTAGAGCCAACTATTGAAGCTATAAGGCACAAGAAAGATATTGCACTTGCAAACAAAGAAACTTTAGTTGTAGCAGGGGAACTTGTTATGAAAGAGGCTTCAAAATATGGAGTTAAAATATTACCGGTTGATTCAGAACATAGTGCTATATTCCAGGCTTTAAGAGGAAATCCATATAAGTCATTAAAGAAAATAATTCTTACAGCTTCAGGTGGTCCATTTAGAGGGAAAACTATATATGATTTAAAAAATATTTCAGTAATTGAAGCTTTAAATCATCCAAATTGGAGTATGGGAAGAAAGATTACCATTGATTCATCAACACTTATGAATAAAGGGCTTGAAGTTATAGAAGCACATTGGCTATTTGATTGTAGTTATGATGATATTCAAGTTGTTGTGCACCCACAAAGCATTGTACATTCAATGGTTGAATATGTTGACAATAGTATTATAGCGCAGCTTGGGTCAGCAGATATGAGACTTCCTATCCAATATGCTTTAAATTATCCAGATAGAAAGGAAGCAGTTTCAAATGGTATAGATTTCTATGAAATTTCAAAGCTTACGTTTGAGAAACCAGATATGGACACATTTAAATGTTTAAGACTAGCGTATGAAGCCGGTAAACATGGAAAACTTATGCCAACTATATTAAATGGTGCAAATGAAGAAGTAGTTCAACTATTCTTAGATGAAAAAATTGAATATTTAAGCATCGGAGATATAATAGAACAGTGTATGGAATATTTTAAGGAAGATGCAAAAGGCGAAGTAACATTAGAAAATGTTATAGAACTTGATAAAAGGGTTAAAGAATATGTGAGAGCAAATTACAATTAGGAGGAAACTTAATGTATATAGTATATGCAATATTAGCCTTTGGACTATTAATAATAGTTCATGAACTTGGACATTTTATTTTAGCAAAAATAAATGGTGTAAAAGTAGAAGAGTTTTCAATTGGTATGGGACCAAAAATATTTTCGATTGACGGGAAAGAAACGAAATATTCGTTAGGTATATTGCCTATTGGTGGTTATGTTAAAATGCTTGGAGAAGATGAAGATGTTAGTGATGAAAAAAGTTTTTCATCAAAATCACCACTTAGAAGAATTACAATAATATTAGCTGGTGCTTTTATGAACTTAATATTAGCTATAATATTATTTACTGCATTTTTAAATCATTTTGGATATGCACTCCCAAAAGTTACATCTGTAATAGATAAAAGTCCTGCATATGAAGCGGGAATTAAGCCAGGAGATCAATTTAAAGAGGTAAATGGAAGTAAAGTATTTACATCTGATGATATAAGTTTTGCTATATCTCTAGCTAAAGGACAGCCGGTAAACTTAGAAGTAGATAGAAATGGAGAACTTTTAAACTTTAATGTTAAGCCAAGTTACAATGAAAAAGAAAAGCGAGATATGATAGGATTTTCTTTTGAAGTTGTAAAAGATCCTACTATTGTTCAAAGTTTTAAGCAAAGCTTTAATCAAACTGCATCATTAGTAAATCAAACATTTAGTGGTCTTAAAACAATATTTACAGGAAAAGCAAACTTAAAAACGGATGTTGGTGGACCAGTTACAATAATAAAATTATCAGGTGCGGCAGCAAAGGCAGGAATATGGAATCTTTTATATTTCACAGCATTTATAAGTATAAACTTAGCTGTATTTAATTTATTACCATTCCCAGCTTTAGATGGAGGTTGGACAGTTTTACTTTTAATCGAACTTATAACAAAGAAAAAAGTACCAGATAAAGTTATAGGGGTGCTAAACTTCGTAGGGTTTGCATGTTTAATGGGGCTGATGCTTTTAGTAACGGTCAAGGACATATTATTCCCAATAAAATTCTAGGAGAGAAAAAATGGAAAGAAAAATAACAAGAAAGATAAAGACTGGTGATATTACAATTGGAGGAGATTCAGAAGTAATAATACAATCTATGACAAATACAGATACTAGAGATGTTAATAAGACATTAGAACAAATAAATAAATTAGTTTCTGAAGGTTGCCAAATGGTAAGATGTGCAGTTCCTGATATGGAAGCTTGTGATGCACTAAAAGAAATAGTAAGTAAATCACCTGTTCCAATAGTTGCTGATATACATTTTGACTATAGATTAGCACTTAAAGCTATAGAGAATGGTGTATCAAAACTTAGAATAAATCCTGGTAATATAGGAAGCACAGAAAAGGTTAAAGCAATTGTAGAAAAAGCTAAGGCAAATGGTATTCCAATAAGAATTGGTGTTAATTCAGGATCATTAGAAAAAGATATTTTAGCAAGAGATGGAAAGCCAACCGCAAAAGGACTAGTTGAAAGTGCTCTTAGACATGTTAAAATATTAGAAGACTTAGATTTCTATGATATAGTTATATCAATTAAATCTTCAAATGTTAATATGATGATAGATGCTTATAGACTTATGAGTGAAAAATGTGATTATCCGCTTCATTTAGGTGTTACTGAGTCAGGTACTCTATTTAAGGGGACAATTAAATCAAGCATAGGAATTGGAACACTTTTAGCAGAAGGTATAGGTAATACAATAAGAGTGTCTTTAACATCTGATCCTATAGAAGAGATAAAGGTTGCTAAAGAAATATTAAATGCTCTTGGTTATAGAAAAGAAGGTATAGAGTTTGTTTCATGTCCTACATGTGGAAGAACTGAAATAAACTTAATTAAAATAGCAGAAGAAGTTGAAGAGAGATTAAAATCGTCAAATAAGAATATTAAAGTTGCAGTTATGGGTTGTGTAGTAAATGGACCTGGAGAAGCAAGAGAAGCTGATATTGGTATCGCAGGTGGTAAAGGTGTTGGCATAATATTCAAAAAAGGCGAAATTATAAAAAAAGTTAAAGAGAGCGAATTAGTTGAGGAACTTATAAAAGAAATAGAATCTTTATAAAGTAAATTTTAAAAGGCCCCCAAAAAGAAAGTGAAAACACTTGTTTTGGGGGTTCATATTTTGAGAAGGAGGGAATCTTTTGAGCGAAGAGTTCATTAATAAACTTAACAAAGAAATAACAAAAAATGAAAAACTAGAAGAAAAAGAAATAAAGCTTAATAGATTTCAATTTTATAAAAAAAGTAATATATTAAAAGTTGTTGTAAAATGCAAAGAAAATTTAAATGAAGAAGATGAAAAGTGGTTAATTAGTTTAGTTAAGAAAAATATTAGGCTAGATGTAAAAATTGAACTATTAGTATATAAGGACGTGGAAGGTGCTAGTACATCTGATATAGTTAATAAATATTGGTCTGATGTTGTATTAAATATAGTTAAGAAGAATCCATTATCAAAAAATGCGTTATTCTCAAAGAATAAAACTATAGAAGGAGATAACATAATAATAAAATATGGTAGTGAAGCAATTGTAAAGCATCTTAAGAAAAAAGATGTGGAAAGAATGGTTTCATCTCAAATAAATGATATATTTGGAAGAAAAATAAGAGTAGTACTAGAATATGATAAGTCATTAGAAGATGATAACTACGAAGAAAATAAAGCTTTAGAAAATAAAAAGATAGTTGATGATATTTTACAGGGAAGAATAATAAGTGATGCCCCTACATCAGCTAGTTCAGATACGAGTAATAAAACACCGCAAAAGAAGACTCAAAATGAAGGTTATCAAAAATATAAAAGAGAACCTAAAGGTGAAAATACTATATTAGGTAGAAACATCAGTCAAGAAGCTATCAATATAAGTGAAATTGATGAAACCTCTGGTTATGTTGCAGTAATTGGTGAGGTATTTAAAACAGAAATTATTGAAACAAGAACTGGTAAAACAATATTAACATTCTTTATAACAGATTATACTAGCTCAATTACTGTTAAGTGTTTCTTGAAAGAAAAAGATAAAGAGGAAGTACTTGAGAATGTTAAAAAGGGACTTTATTGCAAAGTGCGTGGAGAAGCTATATATGATACTTACGCAAGAGAAGTAGTAGTAATGGGTAGAGATATAGTTAAGATGAAAAAAATAACGCGTAATGACGGCGCTAATGAGAAAAGAGTAGAACTACACCTTCACACTAATATGAGTACTATGGATGGAATGGTTTCTGCTTCTAAAATGGTAGAGCGTGCAGCAAACTGGGGACATAGTGCAGTTGCAATAACAGATCATGGAGTTGTTCAAGCATTTCCAGATGCGCAAAGTGCTGCAAAGAAGTTTGGAATAAAAGTAATTTATGGAGTTGAAGGATATTTAGTTGATGATGGGGTTCCTATTGCACTTCATGAAAAGAATGAATCTTTAGATGATTCCTATGTAATATTTGATTTAGAAACAACAGGTTTTTCAGCCAAAAATGATAGAATTATCGAAATAGGGGCAGTTAAAATATTAAAAGGTAAAATCGTAGATAGATTTAGTGAATTTGTAAATCCAGAAAGATTAATTCCTTATAAGATAACTGAATTAACTGGTATAACAGATGAAATGGTCAAAAATAGTGACAACATTGAAATTATTCTTCCAAAGTTCTTGGAATTTTGCAAAGGAAGCGTTTTGGTTGCACATAATGCAGGGTTTGATACTGGATTTATAAAAAATAATTGTAGAAGATTTGGTTTAGACTTTGACTTTACAATTGTAGATACTGTACCTCTTGCTAGATTTTTATATCCGGAATTAAAGAAAGTTAAATTAAACATTGTCGCAAAGCACTTAGGTATATCACTAGAAAATCATCATAGAGCTATAGATGATGCTAAGGCAACTTGTGATATTTTATTAAAATGTTTTGAAAAGTTAAAAGATGAAAAGGAAATTTTTGATTTAACAAAGTTAAATGAAGAATTTTTATCTAACGTTGATATAAGAAGGCAACCAACATATCACATTATTATACTTGCTAAAACACAAGAAGGACTTAAAAATCTATACAAATTAGTATCAGAAGCCCACTTAAATAATTTCTTTAAAAGTGCAAGAACAAAAAAAAGTAGACTTCAAGAAATGAGAGATGGACTTATAATAGGTTCAGCATGTGAAGCTGGTGAAGTATATAGAGCTATTTTGGATGGGAAAAGTGATGATGAAGTAACAGAAATAGCTAAGTTTTATGATTACTTAGAAATTCAACCAATAGATAACAACAACTTTTTAATTGCAAAGGGGAATGTTGTAGATGAAAAGGAATTACAAGAAATAAACAGGAAAATATATAATTTAGGTAAAAAACTTAATAAGCCTGTTGTAGCAACTGGAGATGTTCATTTCTTAGAGCCTGAGGATGAGGCTTACAGGAAAATAATAATGGCAGGTAAGGGGTTTAAAGACGCAGATAATCAACCACCATTATATTTTAAAACAACTGAAGAAATGCTGAAAGAATTTTCATATTTAGGTCAAGATATAGCAAAGGAAGTTGTAATAACTAATCCTAAAAACATATCAGAAGAAATAGATATGATAAAACCTATTCCTGACGAAACATATCCACCTAAAATAGAAGGTGCGGAAGAGGAAATTAAAGATATGGTAATGAATAAAGTTCATTCTATATATGGTGAAAATCTTCCAGAGGTTATACAGAAGAGACTTGATAAAGAACTAAATTCTATTATAAATAATGGTTATGCTGTTTTATATTTAATAGCACAAAAATTAGTTGCTAAATCTTTAGATGATGGATATTTAGTTGGTTCTAGAGGATCTGTTGGGTCTTCATTTGTTGCAACTATGTCAGATATAACTGAAGTTAATGGATTGCCACCGCACTATGTTTGTCCAAAATGCAAAAAATCAGAATTTTTCTTAGATGGATCTATTAGTTCAGGCGCAGACTTGCCTCCTAAGGATTGTCCAGAGTGCGGTGCTCATTATATAAGAGATGGGCATGATATTCCCTTTGAAACATTTCTAGGTTTTGAAGGAGATAAAGAACCAGATATTGACCTTAATTTCTCAGGGGAATATCAAGGAGTAGTTCATAAGTATTGTGAAGTTTTATTTGGAAAAGGATACGTATTTAAAGCAGGAACAATAGGAACTGTTGCGGAAAAAACCGCTTATGGTTATGTTAGAAAATATTTGGATGAAAGAGGTATACGTGCAACAAGTGCAGAAATAGAAAGGCTCACACTTGGCTGTACTGGCATAAAAAGAACTTCAGGCCAACATCCAGGTGGAATAATGGTTGTTCCAAGTGATAATGAAATTTATAATTTTAGTCCAATACAACATCCGGCAGATGATAATGATACAGATATAATAACTACACATTTTGATTACCATTCAATAAGTGGTAGACTTTTAAAACTTGATATTCTAGGTCATGATGATCCTACTGTTCTTAGAATGCTCCAAGATTTAACTGGACTTGACCCTAAAACAATTCCACTAAATGATGAAAAGGTACTAAGTTTATTTATAAAGCCAGATGCATTAGGAGTTACAAAGGAAGAACTTGAATGTGAAGTTGGAAGTTATGGATTACCTGAGTTTGGTACAAAATTCGTTAGACAGATGTTAGTTGATACACAGCCTAAAAGCTTTGCGGATTTAGTTAGAATATCTGGGTTATCACATGGTACAGATGTTTGGCTTAATAATGCACAATACTTTATTAAAGAAGGTTACACAACTTTAAAAGATTGTATAGCAACTAGAGATGATATTATGGTTTACTTAATGTATCAGGGAGTACCACCAAAGATGTCATTCACTATAATGGAAAAAGTAAGAAAAGGAAAAGGATTAACAGAGGATGATGAAAAATTAATGCGTGAAAACAATGTGCCAGATTGGTATATTGAATCATGTAAAAGGATTAAATATATGTTTCCTAAAGGTCATGCTGTTGCATATGTAATGATGGCAGTTAGGATAGCATATTTTAAAGTTTATTATCCGGAAGCTTACTATGCGACGTACTTTACAGTTAGAGCTGATGATTTTGATGCGGAACTTATATGTAGAGGTGAAGGCGCAATTCATGAAAAGCTACAAGAAATGTATGAACTTGGTAATAATGTTACAGCAAAAGAAAAAGGACTTACTACTTCATTAGAAATGTCTTTTGAAATGTACAAAAGGGGATTTAAGTTCCTAAGAGTCGATTTATACAAATCAGAAGCAACAAAGTTTATAATAGAAGATGGTGCATTAAGACCACCTATTAATGCACTTCAAGGAGTTGGAGATAATGCAGCTAAATCTATTGTTGAAGCTAGAAAAGATGGAGAATTTATATCTAAAGAAGATCTTAGAATGAGAGCAAAGATTACAAAAACTGCAGTTGAGACGTTAGATAATCACGGATGTTTAGAAGGAATGTCTGAAACTAATCAGTTATCATTGTTCTAAAAATTGTCTGTATTTACAATTTGTCTAAATATACTTGAAAATAATCCATATATATGTTAGAATCAAGTTAAGATTATTACTAATAGCTAGATTATAAAGGAGTGGGAGAGTTAATTTGCCCGCTCTTTCTGTTTGAAACGCAACTAATTTAGTTGCGTTTTTAATTAAAAAAATAGAATTCTAGATATTTGGGAATAATACTATTAAAATTGAATATTGCAAAGGAGGGTAACATATGAAAAAAGATGCCTTAATAGAAAAAATAGAAGAACTAGTTCTCCCAATAACTGATGAACTAGGATATGAGTTATATCATACTCAGTTTGTTAAAGAAGATGGAGAAAATTATTTAAGAATATATATAGATAAAGAAGAAGGCATAGCACTTGCTGATTGTGAAAAAGTATCAAGAAGAGTTAGTGAAATGCTAGATGAAGAAGATCCAATTCAAAGCTCATACTTTTTAGAAGTTTCTTCACCTGGAATAAACAGAGGTTTATTTAAGGATGAACATTTTGAAAAGAATATTGGCAATGAAATATTTGTAAAATTTACAGGTTCATTAAACGGACGTAAAAATATAAAAGGTATACTAAAATCTTGTGATACTGATTTTATAGAAGTTGAAGGTGAAATCAATATGAAATTACCAAAAGAAAAAATAAAATCAGCTAATTTAGAAGGGGAACTGTAAAAGGAGGATAAAAAAATGAACGAAGAGTTTATAGGTGCTCTTAAAGAGATCGTTAAAGAAAAAGGAATATGTGAGGACTTAATATTTACAACAATTGAAGATGCAATGGTTGCAGCATATAAGAAAAATTATGCTAATCAATATACTTCAGCTCAAAATGTTAAAGTTACTATAGATAGAGAAACTGGAGAAATCAGAGTATATGCTCAAAAAGTAGTTGTGGATGAAGTTTATGATGAAGTAACAGAAATAAGCTTAGAAGAAGCAAAAGAGATAAATCCAAAATATGCTGTTGATGATGTAGTTGATATCGAAGTTACACCAAGAAACTTTGGAAGAGTAGCAGCTCAACTTGCAAAACAAGTAGTAACACAAAGAATCAAAGAAGCTGAAAGAAATATAGTTTATAGCGAATACAAAGACAAAGAATTTGATATCATAACTGGTACAATTCTTAGAAAAGATAAAGGATTAGTATTTGTTACTTTAGGAAAACTTGAAGGTGTTATTGGACCTAATGAGCAAATGAAAGGTGAAGAGTATAATTTCAATGAAAAATTAAAATTATATATAGTTGAAGTTAAAAATACATCAAAAGGTGCTCAAATACATGTTTCAAGAACACATCCAGGATTAGTTAAAAGACTATTTGAATTAGAAGTTCCTGAAATATATGATGGAGTTGTTGAAATCAAAAGTATTTCAAGAGAAGCTGGTTCAAGAAGTAAAATAGCAGTTTATTCAAATGATGAATCTGTAGATGCTATGGGAGCTTGTGTTGGTCCTAAAGGAATTAGAGTTCAAAATATAGTTAATGAACTTAAAAATGAAAAGATTGATATTATAAAATGGAGCAATGATGCAGCAGAATTTATAGCAAACTCACTAAGCCCTGCAAAGGTATTAGAAGTTCAAGTGAATGAAGAAGATAAAACTGCTAAAGTTGTTGTAGATGATAGTCAACTTTCCCTTGCAATTGGTAAAGAAGGTCAAAATGTTAGATTAGCAGCTAAGCTTACTAACTGGAAGATTGATATTAAGAGCAAAGCACAAGCTTTAAAAGAAGAGGAAGAAGAAATAATCGAAGAATCACAAATAGAAAATATAGAGTCACAAGAAATATCAGAATAAGCGGGGTGTTTTTATGAAAACAAAAAAAATACCTTTAAGAATGTGCACTGGATGTATGGAAATGAAGCCCAAAAAAGAGCTTATAAGAGTTGTTAGATCAAAAGAGGGAGAAGTTTCTGTTGATTTAACTGGTAAAAAAGCTGGAAGAGGAGCTTATGTCTGTAAATCTAAAGATTGTTTAGAAAAAGCTTTCAAAACTAGAAGATTAAGTAGAAATCTTGAAGTTCAAATAAGCGAAGAAATATATATTAGACTAAGGGAAGAAATGGATCATGAATAAATTTTTCAATTTTCTAGGTTTAGCTAAAAGATCAGGTAACCTTATTGAAGGTTACAGTAAATGTAATGAATTAAGAAACAAGAAAAGAATGTATCTTTTTATTATTTCTAAAGATGCATCAGAATCAACAAGAAATAAGTTTGTAAAACATTGTAATGAAAAAAATATACCATATATAGAAGATTTCTCTAAAGAGGATTTAGGCGCTGGAATAGGAAAAGACGAAATAAAAGTTTTGTCAATCCAAGATAAAAATATGGCTAATAAATTACTAGCTCTTTATGAGGAGGACAATATATGTAGAAATTAATCGGGGGTGACTGTATGTCAAAAATTAGAGTATATGAATTAGCAAAAGAGCTTAATATAAGTTCAAAGGATTTAATCGAGTTATTAATGGATGAGTTCAACATAGAAGTCAAAAATCACATGAGTGTTATAGAGGACGAAGATGCAGAACTTATAAAGGAACTTTTAGGAAACCAAAGTTCTTCAGAAAACAAGGAAGATGTTGTTGAAGAATACGAAAAAATAGCTGACGAAGAAGCTAATAAAGGTGCTAAAAAGAAAAAGAAAAACAAGAAAGATTCAAAAGACGAAGATGAATCAGATGTTATTGAAACAGTAATTGAAGTTGGAGAAACTATAACAGTTAAAGAACTTGCAGAGAAACTTAATAAGCCTACTGCAGATGTTATAAAAACTCTTATATTTACAGGCGTTATGGCTGGAATAAATCAAGAGATAGATTTCGAAACAGCTGAGAAAGTATGTGAAAAATACGAAGTTTTAATTGGTGCTAAAGAAGAAACAGCAGAATTAGACGTATTAGAGATGGAAGAAGATACAGAAGAGAATCTTCAAAAAAGACCTCCAATTGTAACTGTAATGGGTCACGTTGATCACGGTAAGACATCACTTTTAGATGGAATAAGAAAAGCGAAAGTTACTGCAACAGAAGCTGGTGGAATAACTCAACATATAGGAGCTTACACAGTTAATGTTAATGGAGAAGAGATTACATTCTTAGATACTCCAGGACATGAAGCTTTTACAGCTATGAGAGCTAGAGGAGCACAAATAACAGATGTTGTTATTTTAGTTGTTGCTGCTGATGATGGAATTATGCCTCAAACAAAAGAAGCTATAAATCACTGTAAAGCTGCTGGAGTACCGATGGTTGTTGCAATAAACAAAATAGATAGACCAAATGCTAATATAGAAAAAGTTAAACAAGAATTAACTGAATATGGGTTAGTTTCAGAAGACTGGGGTGGAGATACAGTTTGTGTTCCAGTTTCAGCTAAGCAAGGTGAGGGAATAGATACATTATTAGAAATGGTACTATTAACTTCAGAAATGTTAGAGCTTAAAGCTAATGCTAACAGAAAAGCAAAAGGAACTGTAATAGAAGCTAAACTTGATAAAGGTAGAGGAGCTGTTGCAAGTTTACTAGTTCAAAATGGTACATTACATGTTGGAGATTCAATATTAGTTGGATCAACATACGGAAGAGTAAGAGCTATGTTTGATGATACTGGTAAAAAGATTAAATCAGCAGGACCTTCAATTCCAGTAGAAATACTTGGATTATCAGAAGTTCCATCAGCAGGAGACAGATTTAACCAAGTTAAAGATGAAAAAACTGCTAGAAATATGGCTGAATTAAGAAAGCAAAAAGAAAAGAATGATACATTAAATGCTAGACATAGAGTATCACTTGAAGATTTATATAGCCAAATAAAAGAGGGTACTGTAAAAGAACTTGATATAATAGTTAAAGCAGACGTTCAAGGTTCAGTTGAGGCTATAAGACAATCACTTGAAAAGTTATCAACAGATGATGTTAAAGTTAGAGTAATACACGGTGGTGTTGGTGCTATAACTGAAACAGATATAACTCTTGCAAGTGCATCAAATGCTATAGTTATAGGATTTAACGTAAGACCTGACACTAATGCAGTAAATGCATCAGAAAAAGAAGGCGTAGATGTTAAGACTTATAGAATAATATATGATGCAATAGATGATGTTAAATCAGCTATGATAGGAATGCTTGAGCCAGAATATAAGGAAGTTATATTAGGTAAGGCTGAAGTAAGAGAAACTTACAAGATATCAAGTGTTGGAACTATAGCTGGAGCATATGTCTTAGATGGTAAAATTACAAGAAATTCAGATATAAGAGTAATTAGAGATGGTATTGTAGTATTCGAATCAACTTTAGCTTCATTAAAGAGATTTAAAGATGATGCTAAGGAAGTTAGAAGTGGATATGAATGTGGTTTAAGCGTTGAAAAATTCAATGATATCAAAGAAGGAGATATTATTGAAGCTTACACAATGGAAGCCATAATAAGAAAAGAACTTTAATATTTAAGAGGTGATAGGTATGGCTAATTACAGAGGCGGAAGAATAAACGAAGAAGTAAAAAAAGTAGTAAGTAATTTAATTCAAAATGAAATAAAAGATCCAAGATTAACTGCTATGATATCAGTTACTTCAGTTGAAGTAACTAGAGATTTAGGATATGCAAAAATATTTGTAAGTATATTTGCAAACAGTAAAGAGGAAAAAGAGGCTAACTTAAAAGCTCTAAAGAGTGCTAGCGGATTTATAAGAAGAGAAGTAGGCCGTAAAGTTAAGCTAAGAGTTACCCCTCAAATAATTTTTGAATTAGATGAGTCAATTGATTATGGAATGAAAATCGATGGGCTGATAAGAAAGGCTAAGGAACAATAATATGGCACTTAAGGATATTAAAAAGTTTATCATTGAGGCTAATAAAATTGGTATTACCTTCCACACATCACCAGATGGAGATGCTATAGGCAGTGCATTAGGATTATTTAATGGACTTAGAGAACTTGGAAAGGAAGTGTATATTTTATCAAAAGATACACTTCCAGAAAGTCTCTCTTTCCTTCCTTTCTCTGAAGAAATAAATGGAGAAATTGCAGAACCTAAAGAAGGTACTGATTTAGTTATAGTATTAGATTGCGGAAATGTA
The DNA here is from genome assembly GCF_036643715.1 of Clostridium sp. Classification (GTDB taxonomy): domain Bacteria; phylum Bacillota; class Clostridia; order Clostridiales; family Clostridiaceae; genus Clostridium. The sequence continues at coordinate 53,895 of NZ_JAVXRL010000006.1, forward strand.
GATAGAATATCAGCAAACCTTTCAGGATTTAAGGGGATGGTAATTAATATAGATCATCATATATCAAATGATAAGTATGGCTTTATTAATTATGTTGACACTACTGCTGCTGCTACTGCTGAAATAGTTTATTTATTATTGAAAGAAATTGGATTTGAATTTTCGGTAAAAGAAGATATATTAACGAGAATAGGGACTTGTCTCTATACATCGTTAGTAACTGATACTGGATCATTTAGACATTCTAATGTTACTCAAAGAACACATGAAATAGCAGGAACATTAATAGGTGTTGGTGTTAATAATTCTGAAATATATAATAAATTATTTGACAATAGAAGTATAAACAAACTTAACCTTATGGGATATGCCTTCCAAAATGCTAAACTATACTTTGATGGTAAAGTTGTGGCTGTTGCTCTAGATAATGATACACTTAGAAAATTTGATGGAGAAAAAGAAGATACATCAGATATTATAGGTAATTTACTTAGCATTAAATCAGTTGAGGTTGCTGTGCTTCTTAAGGAAGTTTCAGAAGGCGTTAAATCTAGCCTTAGATCTAAAAGCAATTTTGATGTTAGAAGAATTGCAGAACAATTTGATGGCGGTGGCCATCCTAAAGCATCAGGACTTATTCAACGAGGAGTTCCACTTAGAATTGCAAAAGATAATCTTTTAAATGCTATCGAAAGAGAGATTAAAAAATGCAAGGCGTAATTAATGTTTTTAAAAATCCTAAGATGACATCATTTGATGTTGTACGGAAAATTAAAAAAATTGCCAATGAAAAAAAAGTAGGACATACAGGTACATTAGATCCAGAAGCTTTAGGTGTTTTGCCAGTTTGTTTAGGTAAAGCAACAAAAATTATTGATTATATAATGATAGCTCCTAAAACTTATAAGGTAAAACTTGAACTTGGATTTAAAACAACAACTTATGACTTAGAAGGTGAAGTTTTAGATCGAAAAGAGGTTAATCATTTAAGTGAAGATGAAGTGTTAGATGTAGTTAATTCTTTTAAAGGTACTTATAGTCAAATACCACCTATGTACTCAGCTCTTAAGAAAAATGGAGTTAGACTTTATGATTTAGCTAGACAAGGTATAGAGGTAGAAAGAGAAGGAAGAGATATTACTATACACGATATAACTGATATAGAAATAAATATTCCTGAAGTTATTATGACTGTAACCTGTTCTAAAGGAACATATATAAGAAGCTTATGCTATGATATTGGTGAAAAACTTGGTGTATATGGAACTATGGTAAATTTAAGAAGAACTGCAACATCAATATTTAAAGAAGAAGACAGTATTAACATAAATGAATTAACAGAAGAAAATATAGAAGACTATTTAATTCCAATTGATAAGGCTTTAGATGCCTATGAGAAAATTGTTATAAATAATAGATTTAGAGATTTACTTATAAATGGTGCTAAAGTATATGATAAAAGATTATTAAATAGTGAAGCTGAATTTAATACTTTATATAGAGTATATGATGAAGATGGTTTTTTTATTGGTCTTGGTAAAAAAGATGAAGGCGGTTTTAAGTTAGAAAAGCTATTAATGTAACTTAGGAGAATGCTAAAGGATATGAAGGTAGTGGATGGAAAAGTAACTAACAAAAAAGATGAGTACTATGTTGCACTTGGAAGTTTTGATGGTTTACATAAAGGTCATTTAACATTAATTCATGAATGTATTAAACTTGCAAATGAAGATAAATGTAAAAGTATGGTTTTTACATTTAGAAATCATCCAAGAACTGTTATTAATCCAAAAAGTGACTTGAAATATTTAATGGATAATGAAGAAAAATTACATATTTTAAAAATTGAAGGAATTAATAAAGTTGTTCTTGTGGACTTTGATGAAGAGTTCATGAAGTTGTCTCCAGAAGGATTTATTGAAAAACTTTGTAGTGACTACAATATTAGAGGTATTATTGTAGGATTTAACTATAGATTTGGACATAAAAATTTAGGGGATACTGATCTTTTAGAGAAACTTTCATCAAAATATAACTATAAAATTAAGATAATAAAACCAATGATGTTTAACGAAAGTGTTATTAGTAGTACTAGGATAAGAGAATCTTTAAATAAAGGTAATATTTGCGGAAGCAATAAGATGTTAACAAGACCGTATTGTATTAGAGGAGAAGTTGAAAAGGGAAAACAACTTGGTAGAACTATAGGTTTTCCAACTGCAAATCTAAAATATAATAAAGATAAATTAATTCCTAAAAAGGGTGTATATTACACTAATGTTAAGTGGAAAGATACAATATATAAAGGAATTACTTCGGTTGGTAGCAATCCAACTGTAAATGGTCAAAAATTAACAATTGAAACTTTTATTCTAGATTTTGATAAATATATATATGATGAAGAAATTAGTATATATTTCTTAGAAAGAATACGAGATGAGAAGAAGTTTGATTCATTAGAAAAGTTGAAAAAACAGCTAAAAAAAGATGAAGAATATGCAAAAATGAAAGAAATTGACGTTATTATATAAATTTTATTTACAATATTCTATTGTTTTGTTATAATAATAGCGTAAACCTAGTCCTATGTTATAAGGTCGCCATCTTATTACATGGAACTAAGGGGATATTTTACGGAGGTGTAATTATGGAAAAGGCAAGAAAACAAGAAATAATTAAAGAATTTGGTAGAAGTGAACATGATACAGGATCAGCAGAAGTTCAAATAGCTTTATTAAGTGAAAGAATAGCTGAATTAACTGAACATTTAAAAGTTCACAAGAAAGATCACCACTCAAGAAGAGGACTATTAATGATGGTAGGACAAAGAAGAGGTCTTTTAAACTACTTAGCAAAGCAAGATATCGAAAGATATAGAGCTATAATCAAAAAATTAGGTTTAAGAAGATAGCTTAGAGCGGGTAAAACCGCTCTATTATTTTAAACTCGTTAGAAAAATTTGTAAACAAGGTGAAAGGAGGTCCTTTATGAGGAACACACTTAGTACAGTAATAGCTGGAAGAGAAATGAAAGTTGAATGTGGCGACTTTGGTATGTTATCAAATGCTGCTATCTTAATGAGCTATGGAGATACTGTAATATTAACAAATGTAAACAAGTCAGAAGAACCAAGAGCTGGAATTGACTTTTTCCCTTTAAGTGTTGAATATGAAGAAAGATTATATTCAGTAGGAAAGATTCCAGGAGGATTTATTAAGAGAGAAGGAAGACCATCAGAAAAGGCTATTCTACACGGAAGAGCAGTTGATAGAACAATAAGACCATTATTCCCAAAGGGATATAGAAATGATGTTCAAGTTGTATGCACAGTTGTTTCAGTTGAAAAGGATAACCTGCCAGAAATATTAGCAATAAATGCAGCATCAATGGGATTATCATTATCAAGCATACCTTATAATATGCCAGTTGCTGGAGTTCAAGTTGGGCTAATTGATGGTAACTTTGTATTGAATCCTACATCAGCAGAAAGAGAACAAAGTATATTAGAACTTACAGTTTGTTCTACTAAAGAAAAGGTAATGATGATTGAAGCTGGTGGAAATGAAATAGATGAAGATACTATGATAAAGGCTATCGAATTTGGATTTGAAGCAGGAAAGAAAATCATTGCATTCCAAGAAGAAGCTATGGCTAAATTTGGCAAAGCTAAAGAAGAAGCCGTTGTTTTTTCAGTAGACAAAGAAGTAGAAGATGATGTTAAAGCTTTTGCTAGTGATATGGTTAAAGAAGCAATGTATATCATTGATAAAGATGAAAGAAATGCTAAGATGGATGCAGTAAATAAGCAAGTATATGCTGAATTTGCTGAAAAACATGCTGGTAAAGAAGGAGATATAAAAGAAATTCTTTACACAATGCAGAAAAAAGTTGTTAGAAACATGCTTTTAGAAGATAAAAGAAGACCAGATGGAAGAGCGTTTGATCAAATAAGACCACTTGGATGCGAAGTTTCTATTCTTCCAAGAACACATGGTACTGGATTATTTACAAGAGGATTAACTCAAGTAATGACAGTAGCTACTTTAGGATCAGTTAGTGAAATCCAAATTCTAGATGGTATAGATGAAGCAGAATCAAAAAGATATATGCATCATTATAATTTCCCAGCATACAGTGTTGGAGAAGTAAGACCACTTAGAGGTCCAGGAAGAAGAGAAATTGGTCATGGTGCTTTAGCAGAAAGAGCATTAGAACCATTAATACCTTCAGAAGAAGAATTCCCATATACTATTAGATTAGTATCAGAAGTATTAAGCTCAAATGGATCAACATCACAAGCATCTGTTTGTGGATCAACATTAGCATTATTAGATGCGGGTGTACCACTTAAGAGGCCAGCAGCTGGTATCGCAATGGGACTTATTACATCAGAAGATTTATCTGAAGAAGAAGTGTTAACAGATATTCAAGGAATAGAAGACTTCTTTGGAGATATGGACTTTAAGGTTGCAGGTACTGAAGTTGGAATTACTTCAATACAAGTTGATACTAAACTTCAAGGTTTAAGTTTTAATGTTGTAGAAACTGCAATAAAAAATGCTAAGAAAGCTAGAATGGTTATTTTAGATAAAATTAATGAATGTATAGATGTACCAAGAAACGATGTTTCTGAATATGCACCAAAAACTTCAATAATGAAAATTAACCCAGATAAGATTAGAGATGTAATCGGAGCTGGTGGCAAGGTTATAAATAAAATTATTGAAGATACAGGCGTTAAGATTGATATAAAAGAAGATGGAACAGTATTTGTATCCTCTGTAGATCATGATGGTGTAAATAAAGCACTTAAAATAATTGAAGGCTTAACAAAAGAAGTTAAGGTTGGAGAAATTTACTTAGGTAAAGTAACTAAGATAGCAACTTTTGGAGCATTTGTTGAAATTCTTCCGAATAAAGAAGGGTTAGTTCATATATCAAAACTTGATAAAGAGAGAGTAAACAAAGTTGAAGATATTGTTTCAGTTGGTGATGAGATACTTGTTAAAGTAACTGAAATAGATAATCAAGGCAGAATCAACTTATCAAGAAAAGATGCACTTCCAGAAGAAGAAAAAGAAGAAAAACAAGATAAGTAATATTAAAAGGGCAAGGTAATTGCCTTTTTTTTACTAGAGGAGGCTTTTATGCATAAAATTTTTACACTAAAAAATGGACTAAGAGTGGTAATGGATAAAATAGATGGGGTTAATTCAGTTAGTGTAGGAGTAATGATTAAAAATGGGTCAAGAAATGAGAATTTGGAATTGAATGGTATTTCTCATTTTATTGAACATATGTTTTTCAAGGGCACATACAAAAGATCATCTAAGGAAATAGCAGAAGAAGTAGAAAATGTTGGCGGACAGATGAATGCTTTTACAAGCAAGGAATCAACTTGTTACTATATAAAATCTCTAAGTACACATTTGGATATTTCTTTAGATATATTATCAGACATGTTATTAAATTCAAAATTTGATGAAGAAGATATAGAGAAGGAAAAGGGCGTCGTAATTGAGGAAATTAATATGAATGAAGACAATCCGGAGGATGTTTTAGATAATTTACATTCAAAAGCATCATTTGGCGATAATTCATTAGCATATCCTATTCTTGGAACTATAGATAAGATTAAGAATTTATCAAGAGACAAAATAGTAGAGTTTATAAATCAAAAATATACACCTTATAATTCAGTAATATCTATATGTGGAAAGTTCGATGAAAGAGAAGTTGAAGATCTTGTTGAAAAATATTTTGGTATATGGGAAAGTGATAACAAATATGAACCAGAATATGAAGCTTCACTTGTTGAGGAAAATTCAGTTTTCGCAAAAAAGGAAATCGAACAATTACATATTTCGCTTGGACTTCAAGGGCTTCCTTTTGAAGATGATAAAGGATATGCGTTGGTTTTGCTTAATAATATTTTAGGTGGAGGAGCATCATCTATATTATTTCAAAAAGTTCGGGAAGAGTTAGGGTTATGTTATGCAATATATTCATATATTCAACCGTTTCAAAAGGCTGGGATAATTAATATTTATGTAGGACTTAGCAAAGAGTATGCAGACAAAGCTCTTAAAGTAATTAAGAGAGAAGTTTTAAAATTTGCTAAAGATGGTATAACTGATGAAGAACTTAGAATAAATAAAGAAAAAATAAAGGCTAATTATATATTAGGATTAGAGAGTACTAGTTCTAAAATGTTTGCTAATGCGAAATCTTTATTATTGAGAAATAGGATAAGGACTGAAGACGAGGTTATAAAAAAGATTGATAATATATCAAAGGAAGATATAGATTATGTTCTAAAAAAATGTTTTGGTAGAGGTGTTGTAAACACAGCATATGTAGGCCCTGAAATAGATAGAGTCTATTTAGATTCATGTATATATGTAGACTCTAAAGCCTATGATAATTCTAGAAAATTAGATAAAATTAAGTTATAATGTTAAAGTAATATATCTCTCCTTAGTTTCATATAATTTACGTATGAATATTAGGGAGGGATTAATATATGTACGTACAAGGTGACCAAAATATAAAATATCTTAGTGAACTAGAAAGATACGAACTTATAAATATTAATGATGGAGAAAAATATGATTATTTACAAAATAATGATTTGGTAATTGATGATGAGGGTAATATTAGATACCTTTTAATCGATGCATCTTCATCTAAGTTTAGTATATTCGGTGGGGCTAGAGAGATATTAGAAATTGATTGGAGTGCAGTACAGAAAGTTGGGGCAAAAACAATAATACTAGATGCCGATGATAAAAGTATAAAGAGGGCAAAGGTATGAATTAAAGGGGGAAAACCTATGAAAATTGTAGTACAAAAATTTGGTGGCACATCTGTATCTACAAAAGAGAGAAGAAATCGTGTAGTAGAAAAAGTAAAACATGCTATTGAGGAAGGATTTTCACCAGTAGTAGTAGTTTCAGCAATGGGAAGAAGTGGAGATCCATACGCAACAGACACTCTGTTATCTTTAGTTGATGAAAAATTTAAAGGAACAAATAAACTAGCATCAGACTTATTAATGTGTTGTGGCGAAATAATTAGTTCTGTAGTTATGAGCAATGAATTATTTAAAGTTGGTATTGACTCTATTCCACTTACAGGAGGTCAAGCTGGTATAAAGACTGATAGTGTGTTTGCAGACGCATCACATAATGACGTTGATCCGAAACAAATACTAGACTTAGTTTCTAAGGGAAGAGTTCCAGTAGTTACAGGGTTCCAAGGAATTACCGAAGATGGATTCTTTACTACACTAGGTAGAGGTGGAAGTGATACAAGTGCAGCTATACTTGGTGTGGCGTTAAATGCTGATCAGATAGAAATATATACAGATGTTGATGGTATAATGACAGCAGATCCTAGAATTGTTAAAGATGCATCTTTAATTAATGTAATTAGTTATAATGAGGTATTCCAGTTAGCGGAACAAGGGGCTAAGGTAATACATCCAAGAGCTGTAGACATTGCAATGAAGAGTAATGTTCCATTATTTATTAAAAATACTATGAGTGACGCTAAAGGAACTTTGATAAATAATAATGGAGATGTCAATAATACTAAGATAATAACAGGTATTACACATCAAAATGATAGAATACAAGTTAGAATAAAAGCTAAAGAGAATACTGGTAATCAAAAGTATAAGGATTTATTGAGTTTACTTGCAGCTAATAAAATAAGTTTGGATTTAATAAATATTTTTCCTGAACAACAAATATTTACTATAGGCAAAGATAAGAAAGAACAACTTAAAAACATATTAGAAGCTGTAGGAATTAAATATTCGTTAAAAGAAAATTGTAGTCAATTGGCAATTGTTGGTTCAAGAATGACGGGTATACCTGGAGTTATTGCAAGAATAATCCAATCTTTAAATGATAATAATATTGAAGTTTTACAAACAGCCGATTCACATATGACTATATGGTGCTTGATTGATTCTGAAAATGTAACTAAAGCGATTAATGCACTTCATAAATCTTTTGAATTATCATAATGTCTAAGTTTAAAATTTAAAATAAGTATAAAATAATTCCTCTTGTACAAACTAAAAACGTATAGGAGGAATGTTTATGAGTATTAAATTTTTTAGCGGAGAAGAAGAAAAAGAAGAAAGAGAAGATAAAAATATTCAATCAATAAAGGAATTTGGAAATACAGGTGTAGTAAATCCAAATGAAAGAGTGCGTGTGTTACCGATAATTGGTCAAATTGAAGGTCATATGGTATCACCAGCTCAAAATAAATCTACTAAGTATGAGCATATAATTCCCCAATTAATAGATGTTGAACAAAATGATAATGTCAAAGGGGTACTTATAGTGTTAAATACTGTAGGTGGAGATGTCGAGGCGGGGCTAGGCATTGCTGAAATGATTAATTCATTATCTAAACCAACTGTATCAATTGTTATTGGCGGTGGACATTCAATTGGAGTACCACTTGCAACCTCATCAGAGTATTCATTTATAACTCCATCTGCAACTATGATTGTTCATCCTATAAGGATGAATGGGTTTATAATTGGAGTATCACAAACCTTCGAGTATTTTAAAAAGATGCAAGAAAGAATTAATGATTTTATAGTAAGGACTTCTAATATCAAAAATGATGAGCTAGATAGTCTATTAAGACAACAAGGTGATTTATTAAATGATGTTGGAACGATATTAATAGGAAATCAAGCAGTTGAATGTGGATTGATAAATGAAGTGGGAGGATTAAAAGAAGCCATTTCAAAATTAAATTCATTAATAGATTTACATGAATAAAATAAAATCAGCTATAAATATTTATGGCTGATTTTATTATGTTTATAAAGGAATTTAATTTGATTTGTAGAAAATAATAAAGTGGGGTGATTATTTTTGACTAAGAAAAATAAAAAGAACAATATGAAAAAAAATAAAAAGAATAAAAATGAAGATATATTTGGAGTTTTATATATAGCAATTGGAATATTGCTTTCAGTTGCAATATATACTGATTTTATAGGGGTATTGTCCACTGTTTCTCAAAGGTTATCTCATTTATTAATAGGCGTTGGTTCATATATATTACCTATATATATATTATATTTAGGTTATGAATATATAAAGACAAAAGGAAATATTACTCTAAATATTAAATTTTATGGAATTACAATATACGTTATTATAACAATTTTAATTTTTTCAACTATATATATTCAGATGTTAACCAATTTGAACTCTTTTGGAGACGGAATTCAAAACATAATAAAAATGAAGTCAATTTTAAATGGAGGTATTTTAGGTTATACAGTAGCATATCCTTTGTATAAGTTTTTAGGAAGTATAGGTTCATATATAATTTATACTGCACTTATTGGAATTGCTACCATCATTACTTTTGATATTACACTTTATGATGTTGGAATCTGTGTTAAAAAAAATAGTAAAAAAATAAAAAAAACTAAAATTAAAAAACAAGAGCAAAATAAATATGACGAAAATAAGGATATAGATGACACTTTTATTAAAGTATCTAAAAAAGAAGAGAGTAGTAGTTACAAAAAAGAATTTTTAAATGGTGTTAACAGTAAAATAAAAATTCTTGATTTTATGAAAAATTCTTCTTTAGATGATGAGGATGAATATTTTAATGAAAGTGATGAAAAAGAAGCAGTTGCAAATTTAAACGAATCAAAAATAGATGATTTTTTAGACAACACAAATAAAGCTAATAATACTTATAAAAAAGAAAAAGTGGACAATGATTTAAAGGAA
>NZ_JAVXRL010000006.1:63686-88104 GCF_036643715.1 Clostridium sp.
TTTTAGAAGATAAATCTCTAGAAAATAAAGAAGAGTATAGATATCCAGAGGTTGCTCTACTTAAATATAATAGCGGAACAAAATTAAATAAAAATGACAAGCAAGAGCTTATTGAGAGTGCAGGTAAATTATCTGATACTTTAGCTAGCTTTGGTGTTGATGCTAAAGTTAATCAAGTAACCAAAGGACCTTCAGTTACAAGATTTGAATTACAACCAAGTCCAGGGGTTAAGGTTAGTAAAATAGTTAATCTTTCTGATGATATAGCACTAGGTCTTGCGGCTTCAGGAGTTAGAATTGAAGCGCCAATACCAGGTAAGGCTGCAGTAGGTATAGAAGTGCCAAATAAAGAGCAGACACCAGTATTCTTAAGAGAAGTGTTGGAATCAGTGGAATTTACTAATACAAACAAAAAATTAGCATTTGCATTAGGAAAAGATATAGGTGGAAAATGTGTTGTTGGTGATTTGAGTAAAATGCCACATACTTTAATAGCTGGGGCAACTGGGTCAGGAAAGAGTGTTTGCATTAATACGTTAATAGTTAGTTTACTATATAAATATTCTCCAGATGAAGTAAAGCTGCTTATGGTAGATCCTAAGGTGGTTGAACTTAGTGTATATAATGGTATTCCACATTTATTAATTCCTGTTGTAACAGATCCAAAAAAAGCTGCAGGAGCCTTAAATTGGGCTGTAAATGAAATGACTAGGAGATATAAATTATTTGCTGACTCTGGAGCGAGAAATATAGATTCATACAATGCATTATATGATAGTGGAGCAATAGAAGAAAAACTACCGTATATAGTTATTATTGTAGATGAACTTGCAGATTTAATGATGGTATGTGCAAATGATGTTGAAGATTATATAGGTAGATTAGCACAGATGGCTAGAGCTGCAGGAATGCACTTAGTAATTGCAACACAAAGACCATCTGTAGATGTTGTAACAGGGGTAATAAAGGCAAATATTCCATCTAGAATATCATTTGCAGTTTCATCTCAAATCGATTCAAGAACAATATTAGATAGTGGTGGAGCTGAAAAACTATTAGGTAAGGGTGACATGTTATACTATCCAGTTGGTGAAAGTAAGCCGCTTAGAGTTCAAGGTTGTTTCATTTCTGAAGAAGAGGTGGAAAAGGTTGTTGAATTTGTTAAAAGTGGAGACCGTGAAGCTGAGTATAAAGAAGAAATAATAGAACATATAAACAGTGAGGTGGAGTCTACTAATTCAAAAGGTCAAGATGATGATGTTGATGAATTGTTAAATGAGGCTATAAAGGTTGTAGTTGATTACGGACAAGCCTCAACTTCATTTTTACAAAGAAGGCTTAGAATTGGATTTAATAGAGCATCAAGGATAATGGATGATTTGGAAAATAGAGGGATAATATCTGCTAAAGATGGTAGTAGGCCAAGGCAAGTATTAGTTAGCAAAGATGAATTATTAGCAATGGATGAGGCTGAATAGCAATTATTAATGAAAGCTAGAAAATTTTATCTTGTAATGCTAGAAAAACAGTTATAAAATAGTTAAGTACAAAAGTATTTTTTTAGAACGTAGGAGGAAAAAAGTTTGACGAAATATAAAGTGGGAATGGTTAGCTTAGGATGCGATAAGAATAGAGTAGATTCTGAAATAATGTTAGGGGTTATGAATAAGGTTTATGAAATAACTAATAATCCTAAGGAAGCTGATATAATTATAGTTAACACATGCGGGTTCATAGAGAAAGCAAAACAAGAATCTATTGATACAATATTAGAAATGGCAAAATATAAAACAGAGAATAGATGCAAATTGTTAATTGCAACTGGATGCTTAACACAAAGATATGGTAAAGATCTTCAAGAACTTATGCCTGAAATAGACATAATGTTAGGAGTTAACGACTATAATAAAATAGATAAGTTAATAAAAGAATTTATAGCAAATGAACATATCGAAGATAAATTTACAGAAGTAAATTATTCAGATGAAAACATAAATGAAGGTGAAAGAGTACTTACAACAGAATCAAGCACAGCGTATATAAGAATAGCTGAGGGGTGTAATAATTTCTGCACGTACTGCATAATTCCAAAGATAAGAGGGAAATTTAGAAGTAGAGAGATGGAAAATATTATAAAAGAAGCTAAAGAACTTGCTAGTAAGGGTATAAAAGAAATAATACTTATAGCACAGGACACAACTTTATATGGTAGTGATATTTATGGTGAAAAAACTCTTCATATATTATTGAAAGAATTATCAAAAATAGAGGAATTAAAATGGATAAGGGTATTATATTGTTACCCAGAAGAAATTTACGATGAACTTATTGATGAGATTTCAGTTAATGACAAGGTAGTTAAATACTTAGACCTTCCAATACAACACATTAGTAATAATATACTAAAGCTTATGGGGAGAAGGACTACTAAAGAAGATATAATAAACAAAATAGATAAACTAAGAACAGCAATGCCTAATATTGCATTAAGAACATCTTTAATCGTTGGGTTCCCTAATGAATCAGAAGAAGATTTTAATGAACTTAAAGATTTCTTAATAGAATACAAACTTGAAAAAGTAGGAGTATTTAAATATTCAAGAGAAGAAGGAACAGCTGCTGCTATAATGGATAACCAAATAGATGAAGAGATAAAAGCTGCTAGAGAAAACGAACTTATGGTAACGCAAAGTAAAATCTCTGAAGAAATAAATAGTTTGAAAATTGGAAAGATATATGATATTCTTGTTGAAGGATACAATGGAGAATATTACTATGGAAGAAATTATGAAATGGCACCAGAAATAGATGGCAATGTATTATTTACAAGACACTGCGCTATTAATAAAGGTGACTTCACTCAAGTTAGAATAGAAAAAAACACAGAGTATGATTTAATAGGAGTTGGTATGTGTGAATCTTGCAAATAAATTAACGCTACTAAGAATGCTCTTAGTACCAATTTTTTTAATATTTATAGCATTAAATGGAATTCCTTACGGTACTTTTATTGCAACTTTCATTTTTGTTATTGCTTCAATAACAGATAAACTTGATGGTTATATTGCAAGAAGTAGAAATGAGATAACTAATTTTGGTAAATTCATGGATCCTTTAGCAGATAAATTATTAGTTACAGCAGCATTGATATCACTTGTAGAATTTAGAGTTGTTCCAAGTTGGGCAGCAGTTATAATAATAGCAAGAGAATTTGCGGTATCAGGACTTAGAACACTTGCAGCATCAGAAGGTAAAGTAATTGCAGCAAGTTGGTGGGGGAAAATTAAAACAGTTATTCAAATAGTAGCAATAATATTACTTTTAATAGAAGTAAATATTGCACAGAGCCAATATTTATTTGATATTGTAACAAATAATACGTTCCTACTTAATTTCTTTGAGTATGTACCTAATATATGCTTGAATATCGCAGTTGTTATAACAATAGTATCTGGTTATGATTATTTCAGAAAAAACAAGAGTGTAATATCAACTAATAAATGATTAAAAAAATTTAAATATGGCAATGATTATAAAAGTTCCTTCTAAAAGTTGGGACTTTTATCTATATTAACAGTTGACTATATAAGATGAGTAAATTATAATTATATATAGAACATAAGTTCGATGAGAGGATGGTGTATTAATGAATAATATAGATTCAAATAAATTAAAAGCAATAGAAGCTGCAATGGGACAGATAGAAAAACAATTTGGTAAAGGTTCAGTTATGAAACTTGGGGAAAATTCAGTTTTAAGTATTGATTCAATACCTACAGGATGTTTAGACTTAGATATTGGACTTGGTATTGGCGGAGTTCCTAGAGGAAGAATTATAGAAATATATGGACCAGAAAGTTCAGGTAAGACCACAGTAGCGCTTCATATAGTAGCAGAGACACAAAAACAGGGTGGAGCAGTAGCGTTTATTGATGCTGAGCATGCTTTAGATCCTTCATATGCTAGAAAAATAGGGGTGGATACTGAAAGTTTAATAGTATCACAACCAGATACAGGAGAACAGGGACTTGAAATTGCAGAAGCATTAGTGCGTTCAGGTGCAATTGACACTATTGTTATTGATTCTGTTGCTGCATTAGTTCCTAGAGCTGAAATTGAAGGCGAAATGGGTGATGCTCACGTAGGGCTTCAAGCAAGATTAATGTCACAAGCGTTAAGAAAGCTTGCAGGAACAATAAGTAAGACTAATTGTGTTGCTATATTCATAAATCAACTTAGAGAAAAAGTAGGTGTTATGTTTGGTAGTCCAGAGACAACTCCTGGTGGAAGAGCATTAAAATTCTATTCATCTGTAAGAATGGATGTTAGAAGAATAGATTCTATAAAACAAGGCGAAAGTATTGTAGGTAACAGAACAAGAGTTAAGATAATAAAGAATAAGGTAGCTCCACCATTTAGACAAGCAGAATTCGACATAATGTACAATGAAGGTATTTCTAGAGAAGGAAATATAATTGATGTTGGCGTTAAAGAAGAAATAGTACAAAAAAGTGGTGCATGGTTCTCTTATGGCGATATTAGATTAGGTCAAGGAAGAGAAAATTCTAAAGGTTATCTTAAGGAAAATCCAGAAGTAGCTTTAGAAATTGAAAATAAAATTAGAGGAAAACATAATCTGCCTCTAATGAAAGATTCAAAGATGGTAAATGAAGCAACAGATAACAAAGAAAGTAAAGAAAAAAAATAAAAATAAGTTTTTAAATGGTAAGGGATTTTTTACATAAAAGCTTCCTTACCATTTTTTATAAAATATTATAAAAAAACGCAAGGTAAACCTTTACTGAAAGCTTAAAAAAAAGGTTTAAATAGTGCGAAAAAAAGAGAAAAAAAGAGAATTATAGAGAAAATATTATAATTAACTCTTTAAATAACTCAACTTGACATAATTTTATTTTTACTATACAATAATAACAAATACTGGTTTATCATATTCCAAAAATAACAGTGAGAAAACAGTATGACACCTACTAGGCTTCATTCAAAAATAAGCAAGGGGGTGTTAATATGACACAAATTATAACAATGATAGTTGTTGATATAGTTGTGCTGTTAATATTAGGAATAGTAGTTTATAAAACAACAAAGACTACATCACAAAACAAAGTTGAATCTCTTGAAAGGGATGCTGAAAGAATTGTAGAGGATGCTAAAAAAGATGCAGAAGCTATGAAGAAAGAAGCTATTCTAGAAGCAAAAGAAGAGGTTCATAGATTAAGAAATGATTTAGAAAAAGATTCTCGTGAGAGAAGAAGTGAAATTCAACGACTTGAAAGAAGAGTTTTACAAAGAGAAGAATCTCTTGACAAAAAGAGTGATTTTCTTGAGAAAAAAGAAGAAATAATCAATGGTAGAATGAATGACATTGAACAGTTAGAAAAGGAAGCCCAAGAACTTCATGAACAAAGAAGAGGGGAGCTTGAAAGAGTTGCAAACCTTTCAAGTGAAGAAGCTCGTCAAATAATATTAGATGAAGTTAAAAGAGAAGTTTCTCATGATGCTGCTATTATGGTTAAAGAAATAGAAAGCAAGGCAAAAGAAGAAGCTGACAAGAAGGCGAGAGAAATTGTAACAACAGCAATACAAAGATGTGCTGCTGATCACGTTTCAGAAACTACTGTACATGTTGTGGCTTTACCTAACGATGAAATGAAGGGTAGAATAATAGGTAGAGAAGGAAGAAACATTAGAACCCTAGAAACTTTAACAGGAGTAGACTTAATTATAGATGATACTCCAGAAGCAGTAATTTTATCAAGCTTTGATCCTATAAGGAGAGAAGTTGCTAGAATGGCACTTGAAAAGTTAATAGTGGATGGTAGAATACATCCAGCAAGAATCGAAGAGATGGTTGAAAGAGCTCAAAAAGATATCGAAAATGATATAAAGGAAGAAGGAGAACAAGCAACATTAGAAACTGCTGTTCATGGACTTCATCCAGAACTTACTAGACTACTTGGTAGATTAAAGTACAGAACTAGCTATGGTCAAAATGTGTTAAAGCATTCCATAGAAGTTTCATATTTAGCTGGTCTAATGGCTTCAGAATTAGGTTTAGATGTTACTCTAGCTAGAAGAGCAGGTTTACTACATGATATAGGAAAGGCTGTAGATCAAGAGCAAGAAGGACCACATGCAATTATTGGGGCTGATCTTGCTAAGAAGTATGGTGAATCAAAAACTGTAGTAAATGCAATAGGAGCCCATCATGGCGATGTTGAAATGCAATCTTTAGAAGCTATTTTGGTTCAGGCAGCAGATGCAATATCAGCAGCAAGACCAGGTGCAAGAAGAGAAACATTAGAGGCATATATAAAGAGATTAGAGAAGTTAGAAGAAATTGCTAACTCATATGAAGGTGTAGAAAAGTCATATGCCATTCAAGCTGGTAGAGAGATTAGAATTATGGTTAAACCAGATCAAATTGATGATGTTGGATCAGTTGAACTTGCTAGAAGTCTTGCAAAGAGTATAGAAGAGCAATTAGAATATCCAGGTCAGATAAAAATTAATGTTATTAGAGAAACTAGATCAATTGATTTTGCAAAATAAATAATTGATATTAAAATACATTTTGTTAAAACAAAATGTATTTTTTTTATATTTTTATAAAAATTTAAAGGGATTTTGTAATATTAGTAGAATATATAATATATACAATAATATGGTTCATATTCAATGTAAACGATTAGTAATAAGATGTAGGAGGAAAGATAAAAATGGAAGTATTAAAAGTTTCAACAAAATCAAACCCAAATTCAGTAGCAGGAGCATTAGCTGCAATAATTAAAGAAAAAAATATAGTAGAGATTCAAGCTGTAGGGGCAGGAGCTATAAATCAAGCTGTAAAAGCCATAGCAATAGCTAGAGGGTTTGTAGCTCCAAGTGGAAAGGATATAATTTGTGTGCCAGCATTTACTGATATAATAATAGATGGTGAAGAAAGAACAGCTATAAAACTTATAGTTCAGCCTAGATAGAAATAGATGATATTTATAAAGAAAATATATAGAAAATTTTTATTATGCAATTATATTTAAATTTAACTTATTGAATGGTTGAAATTTTCTGTGAAAACATTTATAATAAAGTGGTTAGTAAAATATTAACTTATAAAAATTAAGCAAAGAGGTGTATTTACATGGTATCTAAAGAGGTTTTAGTTAAAAACGCTACTGGTTTACACGCTAGACCAGCAACTTTATTAGTTAAAAAAGCTTCATCTTTCAAATCAGATGTAAGCATAGAATTCAACGGAAAGAAAGCAAATGTTAAGAGCTTAATCGGTGTTCTTTCATTAGCTGTTACTGCAAATTCAGTAGTAAACGTTATTGCTTCAGGAGATGACGAAGCTTTAGCTTGCGAAGAAATTTCAAAATTAATCGAAAACTTAGAAGATTAATTTAATTTAAAGAAAAAGGTTCCTAAATATTAGGAACCTTTTTCTTTTTTGCAAAAATATAACTTTATGTATAAAAATCAATATATATGATTTTTACTTTAATGATATAAGTTTGCATCTGAAAAGTAAACTTATTAAATTAATACTAGATATTGCAATTAGAACATAAACTATTCTTGATATCATACCAAAACCAA
This sequence comes from Clostridium sp., assembly GCF_036643715.1. Classification (GTDB taxonomy): domain Bacteria; phylum Bacillota; class Clostridia; order Clostridiales; family Clostridiaceae; genus Clostridium. Next base: position 71,304 of record NZ_JAVXRL010000006.1, read on the forward strand.
AGCTTAAAGAAGTAACTAAGTTAAAATTTAATAATCCTATCAAACCCCAGTTAATAGATCCGATTATTACAAGTAAAAAAGATAGTTTGTCAAATATGTTTAATTTACACATAAAAATTCTCCTTTCATTTCTTTCTATCATATATATATGATAGGTAATTCCAAATAATTACATAAGGAAAAGTTTTTTATAAAAAGGTGAAAATAGAAAAAAATTATGTTATAATACGAATGATATGATAACATAATAAAAATATATTCGTATTGGAGGCAATAAAATGAGAGATTTATACAATACACCTTTAAATTCAAGATATGCATCAAAGGAAATGAGTTATATATTTTCAGATAACATGAAGTTTACAACATGGAGAAAATTATGGCTTGCACTAGCAGAATGCGAGAAGGAATTAGGGTTAAATATAACAGAAGAACAAATAAATGAATTAAAGGAAAATGTAAATAATATAAATTATGATGAGGCTATAAGAAGAGAAAAAGAAGTAAGACATGATGTTATGAGTCATGTTTATGCATATGGATTACAATGTCCGAAAGCTAAGGGAATAATACACCTTGGTGCAACAAGCTGTTATGTTGGGGATAATACAGATGTAATAGTAATGAGAGATGCTCTACTATTAATTAAGAAAAAAATAGTTACAGTATTAGATAGATTAAGTAAGTTTGCTATTGAATATAAAGATATGCCTACATTAGGTTTTACACATTTCCAACCAGCACAACTTACAACAGTAGGTAAGAGAGCTACTCTTTGGATGCAAGACTTAGTTATGGATATAGAAAATATTGATTTCTTATTAACTACTTTAAAACTAAGAGGTGTTAAGGGTACAACAGGTACTCAAGCTAGCTTTATGAACCTTTTTGAAGGGGATGAAGAAAAAGTTAAGGAACTAGATGAAAAAGTAGCAAAAAAAATGGGATTCTCAAAGAGTTATGGAGTTACTGGGCAAACATATCCAAGAAAACTTGATTCAATAGTTTTAAATACATTATCTGAAGTTGCACAAAGTTGCTATAAATTTAGTAATGATTTAAGATTACTTCAGAGTATGAAAGAAATGGAAGAACCTTTTGAAAAGAATCAAATAGGATCATCAGCAATGGCATATAAAAGAAATCCTATGAGAAGTGAACGAATGGGAGCTCTTGCAAGATATGTTATAGTTGATGCACTTAATCCAGCAATTACAGCATCAACTCAATGGTTTGAAAGAACATTAGATGACTCTGCTAACAAAAGAATTGCAATGGCAGAAGGATTCTTAGCATTAGATGGAGTACTTAACTTATATATCAATATATCAGAAAATATGGTTGTATATGATAAGGTAATTGCATCACATGTAGATAAAGAGTTACCATTTATGGCAACAGAGAATATAATTATGGAAGCTGTTAAGCGTGGAGGAGATAGACAAGAACTTCATGAGTTAATAAGAGAGCATTCAATGGCAGCGGCAGCTAGAGTTAAAGGTGAAGGTCTTGACAATGATTTAATTAGAAGAATAATAGAAGATGAGAATATGATTCTTTCAGAAAGTGAAATTATTGAAATAATAGATCCTACAAAATTTGTAGGTAGAGCACCAACACAAGTTGTAGAATTTATAAAAGAATATGTAGAGCCTATAGTCAAAGAAAATAAAGAAGCAATCAATGTAAAAAGTGATATAACAGTATAGATTTTATAAACTAGAGGTAACGATTGGTTACCCTAGTTTTTTTTGCTTTATAATAATATATATCCTATGATATAATAAACGTGTTTACAAAAGATGAAGGGAGATAAATATGAATAAGAAAAGCAAGATAATCTCAACTATTTTAATATATTTAGTTATGATTATAATGGCAGTAACTGAAGGCTTAATTAATATTTTTACTGTACCTCTTAAAAATGGTTTTGGTATAAATGATACTATGTTATCAATAATGTTTATGTGTGGATCAATAGCATACTTAATATTTAATTATATAGGGGGTATGTTATGCGATAAGATAGGGCAGAAAAAACTATTTTTAATCGGTTTAATAGGAGCCGCAGTTGCAAACATCATACAAGGTGTGGCACCTAATTTCACAGTATTTTTATTAGCATTTGCAATGATTCAAGCATTCCTTGGAATAATGTCTATTGCAGCAAACACTATAATACCGGTATTATGGATTACAGGACAAGCTATTGCAATGAATTTAACACATTTTGCATATGGTGTGGGTCTTTCTGCATCACAAAAATTATCAGGAGTTTTAATTACTGATGGTATAAGTTGGAGAAATATATACATAGGAACTGCAATAATTACATTAATAATATTTGTACTCTTTATGTTTGCAAAACTTCCAAAAGGAGAAAATGAAAATAGAGAAGAGAGAGTACCGTTAAAAGTTATTTTAAGTGATAAATTAATATGGATATTCTTTTTAGGATTAGGTTTTTATATAGTAGCAGAACAAGGAACTGGAAGATGGCTACCTACTTATATAAAAACTAATTATTCAACATTCACTGATTCTCAAATAGCATCATATGTATCACTATTCTTTTTATTATTTACAATAGGAAGATTAGTTGGTGGATTTATTGTTGAAAAGATAGGATCTCAAGTAGCTGTTAGAGCCTTTTCATTAATTGGAGGTACATTATTTATAATTGGACTTTTAATTGGAGAGAAGGGACTATATATAATATCAATATCAGGATTTTTCTTTTCAATAATGTTCCCTACAGTTGTAGTAATACTAAGTAATACATTTAAAAACAGTACTGCATATATTACTGGTGTAGTAATATCATTTGCAAATATAGTAAATACAATAATGAATTTAGTTATTGGTACAGCATCCGATGCTATTGGAATGCAAAAAGCAATATTTATAATGCCAGTATCAATACTTATATCATTTGTATTTTTATGTTTTGCTACAAAAGTAATAAAAACTAGACAAAAAGAATTAAATAAAGCTTAATGAATTTGGAAACAATAAAGGTAGAAAATACATTTATTAATGGAGGAACATATGAAAAAAAATAAATTAATTAAAAAATTAGCATTTTGTGTAAGTTTACTATTCATTTTAGGAATATTTGTAGGTTGTGGTGAAAATTCACAAACTATGAAAGATAGAGAAGGAAATGAATTTACAGTCCCTAAAAAAATAGATAAAATAATATCTACAGCGCCATCAAATACTGAAATATTAGTTGGACTAGGTCTTGGAGATAAAATAATAGCAACTGATGATTATTCAAAAGATGTAAAAGGTATTAAAGGTGATTTACCAAAAATAAGTATTGAAAAACCAGACCCAGAAACTATAATATCATTAAAGCCAGATCTTGTAGTTGCCTCAGAACACAATATACCAGGGGGAGAAGATCCATTTAAGTCAATTAAAGATGCAGGAATACCTGTTGTATATATACCAAGTAGTAAAAGCTTTGAAGCTATATATGAGGATATAGATTTCTTAGGCAAGGTGACTAATACTGAAGCTAAAGCAAATGAAATGGTAGATGGCATGAAAAAGGAAGTTAATAAAATAAAGGAAATTGGCGATAAAATAAAAGATAAAAAATCAGTATATTTTGAGATAGGTCCAGCACCTACTTTGTATAGTTTTGGTTCAGATACATTTTTAAATGAAATGATTGAAATAGCTGGTGGAAAAAATATTTTTGCTGATCAAAAAGAATGGATTCAACCAAGTGAAGAATCTGTAGTTGATAAAAATCCAGATGTTATATTAACAAATGTAAATTATATTAAAGACCCTGTAAAAGAAATTGAATCAAGAAAAGGCTGGAGTACTATAAATGCCGTGAAGAACAAGAAAGTTTATTCAATAAATACTAATGAATCATCACGTGCATCACAGTTTTCAGTAAATGCATTAAAAGAAATCGCTAAGGATTTATATCCAAATGAGTATAAAGACCAATAGAAATATTAGGTTATCATTAATATCAATTCCTATAGTATTTTTTATAATATGTATTGGAACTTCCATTGGAAGTTCCAATATTAATTTATTAGATATTGTTTCAATAATAGGAAATAAATTAATTGGTATTCCTTTAAGAAGTGGAATTACAGGGCAAGAAATAGCTATAATATGGGATATTAGACTTCCAAGAGTTTTATTAGCATTTTTAGTAGGTGGAGCTTTATCTGTTAGTGGAGCAGTTGTACAATCTATATTGAAAAATCCGCTTGCATCACCATATACGCTAGGAGTTTCATCGGGAGCGGGATTAGGAGCAGCTCTTATGATAATTTTTGGTATTAATATACCTATTATTGGCACAACTTTTAGTTTGCCTATAGTGGGATTTATATTTGGACTCTTAACAGTTGTGTTAGTTTTATTATTTTCGAAAAGTGTTGATAAATTATTAACTAATAATACGATAATTTTAGCTGGAATGGTTTTTTCACTTTTTTTAAATGCAATGCTCACAACGATAGGTTCTATGCATGGAGATAGTATAAAAGCAATAAGCTTATGGCAAATGGGTTCATTTGCAATGAAAGGGTGGAAATATGTATTGGTATTTATTCCATTTATAATAATAGGATTAATAGGAGTATTAGTTAACACAAAAGAGATGGATATATTAACATTTGGAGAAGATAATGCAAAAGCAGTTGGTGTGAATACAACAAAAATAAAGACGAGATTATTTATATTTACAGCAATTCTTACAGGAAGTGCTGTGTCACTAAGTGGTATAATAGGATTTGTTGATTTAATAGCACCTCATGTAATTAGAAGAGTATTTGGAGCTAAACATAGTTTTGTAATACCTATGTCATTTATATTTGGTGGTTGTTTAATGACAATAGCAGATTTAATTTCTAGAACTATAATAGTTCCGTCAGAATTGCCAGTTGGTGCAATAACAGCAATAATTGGAGCGCCATTTTTTGCATATATATACTTTAAGAAAAAGTAGGGGATATTTTTGATAGAATTAAAGAATGTAAGCACGGGATATGAAAAGATAAATGTAATTGAAGACATAAGTTTTAATGTTAAGAAAAATGAGCTGTTTTGTATAATTGGTCCAAATGGATGCGGAAAAAGTACTCTATTAAAAGCTATAGCAAATATTAATAAGTATGATGGAAGTATAAAAATACAAGGCAAAGAGATAAATAATATAGATAGAAAAGATTTAGCTAAAGAAGTAGCTCTTATGTCTCAAATAACAGAAGTATATTTTTCATACACAGTATATGAAACGATATCATTAGGAAGATACCCTCATATAAAAGGGATATTTGGAAGTTTGAGTGAAAATGATATGGAAATTATTGATGAAGTAATTAAAGATCTTTCACTTAATGATATACAAGAAAAATATATAAATGAATTATCAGGTGGCCAGTTACAAAGAGTATTTTTAGCACGTACATTTGTTCAAGATCCTAAAATAATATTATTAGATGAGCCAACAAACCATCTTGATTTTAAACATCAAATAGAGTTATTAGATAATTTGAAAAAATGGTGCAAACAGGGGGAAAGAGCTGTAATTGGCGTTCTTCATGATTTGAACCTAGTACAAATGTATGCTGAAAGAGTAGCATTGATTAATAATGGGAAAATGGTTCAAATTGATACAAGTCAAAATATATTAAGGTCTAAGGAAATAGAATCAGTATACGGAGTTAAGGTAAGAGAATTTATGATTAAAGTATTAGAAAAATGGATATAAGGAGAAGGTGACATATGAAAAGATTTGTTTTATCATATAGCTGTGGAAAGGATAGCACATTAGCTTTACACAGACTGATTAAAAGAGGAAATAAGCCATTAGCATTAATAGTAACAGTAAATAAGGAAGTAAATAGATCCTGGTTTCATGGAGTACCAGATGAAGTTTTAAATAGAGTATCCAAATCATTAGACATTCCACTAATAAAAGTTATCTGTAGTGGAAATGAGTATGAAAATGAATTCGAAAAAGCATTAATAAAATCCAAAGAGTTAGGTGCAACTGCATGTGCATTTGGAGACATAGATATAATAGAACATAGAAAATGGTGTGATGATAGATGTAAAAACGTAGGAATGGAATCAGAATTTCCATTATGGCAAGAAGATAGAGAAGAGATAACTAACGAAGTTATACAAAGTGGATTTAAAGCTATGGTAAAATGCTGTAATAATAAATTTTTAGGAGAAGATTTTTTAGGGGAAATATTAACTAAAGACCTAATTAAAAAGATAAAAGATTGTGGAGCAGATGCATGTGGAGAAAATGGGGAATATCATACATTTGTTTTTGACGGTCCTATATTCAAAGAACAAGTGAAATTTGTGCAAAAAGAAATATTTAAGAATAATGGATATAATCATTTAATAATCGAGGAGTAAAATGTTAAAGAGGTGACAAAGGATGAGCAATAGTATAATGATTTTAGGAACAGCATCCTCAGTAGGTAAAAGCACTGTAGCAACAGCGCTTTGCAGATATTTAAAGAAGAATGGGTATAATGTAGCACCATTTAAATCACTTAATATATCATTAAATTCTGGAGTTACAAAGCAAGGTGAAGAGATAGGACGAGCACAGTTAGTTCAAGCAGAAGCTTGTGAAATTATCGCTGAGGGATTAATGAACCCTGTTCTTATAAAACCATCTGTTAATAAAAAAACACAAGTTATAGTGAATGGTAAAGTATACTGCGATATGGAAAATTGCGATTATAATGATTTAAATAGAGATTTAAAATCATTTGTAAAGGAAGCATATGAAAATTTAAGTGATAAATACGATAATATAGTTATTGAAGGTTCAGGAAGCTGTTGCGAAATAAATTTAAAAGATACTGATATAGCAAACTTTTATACTGCAAAAATAACTAATTCAGATGTTATTTTAGTTGGAGATATAGATAAAGGTGGTATTTTTGCATCTATTTATGGTACTGTAATGCTTTTAGAAGAGGATGAAAGAAAGCGTATAAAAGGTGTTATAATAAATAAATTTAGAGGTGACTTAGAAAGTTTTAAACCAGCATTAAAACAATTAGAAGAGTTAATAAAAATACCAGTTTTAGGGGTATTGCCTTATGAGGATTTAGATATTGAAGATGAAGATAGTGTAACAGAAAGATTAAGGAGTAATAAAAAAAGTGGACTAAATATTGCTATAATAAAGCTTCCACATATGTCAAATTTCACAGATTTTTATCCTTTAGAATTAGAAAAAAATATAAATATAAGATATGTAAAAACACCTAAGGAACTAGAAGGTGCAAATTTAATAATTATACCAGGTAGTAAAAATACAATTTATGACTTAGAATCTATAAAAGAAAATGGATTATTTGATAAAATACTCGAATTACATAAAGATGGATCAAGCATAATGGGCATATGTGGTGGATTTCAAATGCTTGGTAATTGTATAATCGATGCCTTAGGAGTAGAAGGTGAGAAAAGAATTATTGATGGATTTGATCTATTACCTTTGAAGACTAAATTTGCATCAGATAAAAAAACTTCAATATCAAAAGGGATAGTTTGTTCTATGGAAAATGAATTGAAGGAGATTTCAAATGTAAGAGTATATGGATATGAAATACACAACGGCAGTAGTGAGATGATAGACGGCCAAGGAGAGGTTCTAATAATAGACAACAATAGTAATGTGATAGGTATATCAAATACAAAAGGAGACGTTTTAGGAACATATATACATGGTATATTTGAAGGGACAGAGTTTAGACATAAACTGCTGAATCATTTTAAAGATAAATATAATGTTATTATAGAAAATAGTTTTGAAGAAAAAGAAAATTATAAGAAGTATAAATTAAAACAATATGATAAATTATGTAGTACATTTGAAAAAAATATAGATGCTGATAAAGTTTTAGAAATTTTATATGGAAAAAAAGTGAAGGGAGAAAACTCAGTAGATGATTAACATAAATCATATTATAGATGTGGCAACTATTGCAATTTTTTTTTATTTGATAGATTTATTATGGAAAAGTAGCAAAATATATAATAACCTAACAGCAAAAAGTTTTTTTAGTAAAAAAATCAATAAACTAATTTTAATGATTGTATCAATTATTTTGATTGTAATATGTATAATATTAGGTAATAAATTTAGTGGGTACTTAGTAGCAAATGACAGTTTCGAAATTACTATAAAAGGAATACCACTATTAATTTTATATATTATATCTTCATTAATCTTTACAAATAACAATTCAAAAAAAAGCACTAATATATAGTATTAGTGCTTTTTAAATAAATATATATTCTTAAATAAAATCCTCGTAAATAAGTATTAAATCACCTAATAATAAATCAAATCTATCTTGTAAAAGGATATATATAGATTAAATGGGTGATATGAACAAGATTCTTCAATCTAAAATATTAAGGGGAATAGAAAAAACAATATTATGGAAATGAAAAATAGGATTGGCTATATAGCTAATCCTATTTTTTTATTAATAATCTTTAGAAGTTAGATAATCTATAAGAGATAATATAAATGCAATTATGCAAGTTATCGAAACAATTATATATACATATTTCATACCATAGACAAATATTTCTGGTTTTCCTTGAACAGTTCCAAGCACTTTATATCCTGCAGCTTCACTCATTTTATAATATAAAAAAGAAGTGGAAGCAGATACCCCAAAAGCTAAACCTAAATTTCTAATTAATGCATTAGATCCACCAGCAATACCTAGCTTATCTTTAGGAACTGATGACATTATAAGATTTGTATTAGGAGATTGGAAAAGTCCATTTGAGAAACCTAAGAGTGATAACATTAAAATTAATGTTGTCCTTGAAGTATGACTGTCAGTAGTTGATAGTAAATACATACTTAGTGCAGTTAAAAATAATCCTACTAAAGTCAATTTTTTACTACCAATTTTATCTGATAGACTACCACTTAATGGAGCTATAATAAATAAAATTAGAGGATAAAATAACATTACAATAGATATTTGTTCAGCGGAATAATTTAGAACATCACTAAGGTAAAATGGTTGTATTACATTTATAGTATTAATTGCAGCAAATGATATAAATGCACAAAATAAGTTTAATGAGAAAGTCCTCTTTTTGAAAAGCTTAAGATGCAGCATTGGTGATACAACTTTTTTTTCAACTAATATAAATAAGATAAATAATATTATACCAACTACGAATCCTAGTATTATATAAATATTAGTAAAACCTAAATTTTGACCAAGCATTATAGATGTAAAGATTAGTAAAGTTGTTAAGGCAAATAAAGTAGCACCTTTACTATCAAATGCTTCTCCTATAGATTTATTTTCGATTGGTAAATATTTTTTTCCTAAATAATATGCAATTATTCCGATAGGTATATTTATAAGGAAAATAAAATGCCAAGATAAATATGTTACGATAAATCCGCCTAGCGCAGGACCAAGTAGAGACCCTAAGGCTACAAATGATCCTGATATACCAAGAGCACGACCTCTTTCATCAGGTGGGAATACATCTGTTATAATTCCTTGATTTGTTGACATAATCATAGCAGCACCAATTGCTTGAAGAATTCTAGCTAATACTAATATCTCTATATTAGGAGATAAAGCACATAAAAGTGATCCGAAGATGAAACCTAAAATACCATTATTAAAAATTAAGCTCTTGCTTTTTATGTCGCCAAGACGTCCAAATATTAAAATAGCAGCTGAAATTACAATAAGGTATGCGCTCACAATCCATTCAGCACTAGACATTTCAATATTTAATTTAGTACTAATAGTTGGCAACGCAACATTTACAATACTACTATCTAAACAAGCCATAAATGGTTGAGTAACAAGTACCGCCAATATTAGCCATTTATTTTTATTACTAATTTTCATATAATTCCCCCATTAAAAGTTAATTTAGTACTATATTAGTATAAATTAATAATTTTAATAAAAGATGAACGAAAAAATATTTTTATAAAATCTAAGAATTTAAAAAGCCTCCTTAGAAACTCTAAGGAGGCTTTTTAATATTACTTAACTTTGTAGATCCATTCATTCGGAGCAGTTACATCTCCAAATTGTATACCAACTAAAGTATCATATAATTTTTTAGTAATAGGTCCAACTTCTTTTTCACTATAAAAAACGTGAAGATTATCTTCAAACTTAATTCCACCAATTGGTGTGATAACAGCAGCTGTACCACAAGCGCCAGCTTCACTAAACTTGTCTAGGTCACTTACTAAAACATCCTCTTCTGATACTTCCATATCAAAATAATCTCTAGCAATTTCTAGTAATGAATATTTAGTTATACTAGGTAAAATAGAAGGTGAAAGTGGTGTTATAAATTTATTATCAGTCGTTATACCAAAGAAGTTTGCAGAACCAACTTCTTCAATTTTTGTATGTGTTGCAGGATCCAAAAAAATGGCATCAGCATAGCCATTTTCTTTAGCAATTTTTTGAGCTATAAGGCTTCCTGCATAATTTCCTCCAACTTTTTGTGCACCAGTTCCATTTGGTGCAGCTCTATCATAATCAGATATAATGAAGTTTACTGGCTTCATTCCACCTTTAAAATACGGTCCAACTGGAATACAAAAAACTGAAAAAATAAATTTGTTAGCTGGTTTAAGACCAATATTATCCCCAACTCCAATTAAAAATGGTCTTAAGTATAAAGTAGCTCCAGTTCCATACGGAGGAACAAAATGTTCATTTGCTTTGATAACTTGCATGCAAGCATCAATGAATTTTTCCTCTGGAACCTCTGGCATAAGAAGTCGTGCGCAACTATCATTTAATCTTTGGGCATTTTTATCAGGTCTAAATAGTTGTATATCACCATCTTTTGTTCGATATGCTTTTAATCCTTCAAAACATTGTTGTCCATAATGTAATGCTGGAGAACCCTCTTCTAAACTAAGTATATTATCTTCTACTAAAGCACCATCATCCCATTTTCCATCTTTCCAAATAGAAACGTAACGATAGTCGGTTTTTATATAATCAAAACCTAACTCTTCCCAATTAATATTTACTTTACTCATAATTGTCATTACCTTAACTGATTTAAAGTAATTTGCCTCCCTTCAGATATTGCTTATTTAGAATTACATTGTAATAATTCTTATTATAATTATAGTACAAAGGAAATACCAAATAAAGAACTTATTTGAATAAAAGGTATTAATTTATGGTAAAAATACTATTTAGTAATAGTAAAATTGCAAATTAATCATTTTCTATTAACAAATTAATTATATAATACAAGATAAATAACAAAAAGAAGAAGAGGAATTTAAAATGAATCAAATATTAAAAAAATTTAAGGATACTATTCCAGTTGCAGTATTATCCTTAATTATATTATTTATAAATTTAAGGTTTTTTGGAATAAATAATATAATAATAGCACCCTACATGACACTCACATTTATTAGAATGAAGAATTATATAATGATAGAAAAAAATATAACAAAACCGTTATATATCCATTTACTTATTGGAGTAGTCGCATCATTAGCTAGTATAGGCGTAGTACATACAATTATAATTAATTTAAGTGCAATATTTTTACTAGCTTATTTTTTAACAGATGATTATAATCCAGATAGTTATTTCCCATACTTAATGGCATTTGTTTTTCTACAATTATTTACTACACCAATAAGTGAGATTCCCAAAAGATTATTAGCAATAGTTACATCATATACGGTAGTATTTATTTTTTTACTGCTGTTTTCAAAGCGCGGAATTAAATCTCATATTAAAATATTAATAGAAAAAGGGAAAGAGAGCGTTTTAACTGAATTGAGGTATCTATATTCTGGAGAGCTTTCTAAATTAGAAAAAGAACAATATAATTTATTTGAAATATGTAAAGAGCTAAATAGAGTTGTATATTCAAGTGAAAAGGGTGAATATTATCCATTTATAATACTTTTTCAACATTTCAATAATATAATTGCAGAATTTATAGATAATAAAATGCAAACTAAAGAAGATAAAGTATATATAAAGAACTTAGAAAATCTAATTTTGAAATTAAAAGTAAATAAAAATATTAATTTGGAAATAAGCTCAAATTTAATAATAGATTTTTTAAATACATATAAGTTAGAGGATAAATATATGAACACATATATTGGATTTATACTAAATTACTTAATATCTGCTATAAAAGAGTTTAAAGGTGCACAAAAATCAACAATAAAAAAACTTTTTGATTTTTCAAATTCAAGTTGTTATTTTAATAAATATAAAATATCATTAAATGAATTTAAGATAAGATTTGCACTGAGAATAACAATTTTATTAACACTAGCTTTTACAAGTATAAAATTATTTCAAATTCCAAAGGGATATTGGATTCCGATGACTATATTTTTATTAACTCTTCCTTTTTATGAAGATAGTAAAATAAGAATTAAACAAAGGTTTAAAGGGACACTAATTGGAATAATAATTTCATTTGTACTATTTTCTATTTTTAAAGATATGCAGGCACATATTGTTATTATAGTTATATCAACAATTTTAATGTACTACTTTTCAGATTATAAAATTATGACAATTTATGTTACATGCTACGCACTTGCAATTTCGACCATAACAATGGGTGATGGGGAAGCTGTTCTTCTTAGAATATGTTATACAGGAATATCTGCAGTTGTCGTTCTCTTTGCCAATAATTTTTTATTCCCAAACAAAAATCATATCGAATTGATAAATATGCTTCATAAATTAATAGAATTAGATAAAATACTATTAAGTAAGATTGATGAAATGCTTGAAGGAAAATTTGACTTAGAAGAAATAAAAAAGATATTATTCTCATCATATTTAATAAGTGGGAGACTTCAAATTCATTTTCAAAGTTTAGATAGTAAAGAACTCAAAGAAGTAATATTTAGAAACAATCAATTTACAACCCTTATTATACATTCATGTGTTATATTATCTTTAGAAAAAAAAGATTGTATTGATGAATGTTATGTTGAAAAGTGTACTGAAAATATGAAAGAAATTTTTGATTCCATTTATAATGGTACATATAATAGTTGCTGTAATATTAATTTAGTAGATCATTCAGATAGCTATAAAAATTATAAATTATTAGAATGTATAAAAAAGGCAAGTGATGTTTCAGACTCAATACAAAAGTTAAAGAAAAAAATTTAAATGAAAGTTCTTAGTTTTTTTAATGTATGTTCTTATAAAAAGATATAATTTCAAATTTGTGAAACAAATTTATGATATTCTGAAATAAATATTATATTAAACTAGAAAGAAGATGTTTATTATGAATAGTATTGTAAAATCATATTGGGGAATGAATTTAAAACCTGTTATAATTGGTAAAGGTAGTGATACATTAGCTGTTATTACACCAGGAATAGGTTATACGCTTGATAGGGTATCATTAGAGTATTCTTCAGAACTGTGTTTAGAACTTGGATATGATGTGTTAAAAATTGAATATGGATTTCAGATAGGTAGAAGAGATTTTAATTCTGAAGAGGAATTTAGTATTATTGCAGAAGAATCAGTAGCATTATTAAATTCATCATTAAATAAAAAATACAAAAAAATTGTTTTCATAGGGAAAAGTATTGGAACTTGTGTTCAAAATGTATTAAATGATAGGGTACATGGATTGGATATAATAAATATATATTTAAGTCCAGTAAACAAAACTGTTGAAATGGGAATACAGAGTAATTCTCTTGTAATTACAGGTAGTAGTGATCCACTATTAACAAAAGATAATTCAGATAAGATAAGCAAATTAAGTGGAATAAATTATATAAGAATTGATGGTGCTAATCATGCATTAAATATTGAAGGTGATGCAGTTAAAAGTTTGGAAGTTCAGTTAAATATAATTAAATGTATAAAGAAATATTTGAAATCTAATTAAAAAGGAGGTACTTAGGTGGATTCTAAGTATTATATAAAAAATTTAAATATGGAAAAACATCCTGAAGGTGGTTATTTTAAAGAATCATTTATATCAAATGATAGTTTTATTAAAGATGGCAATAATAAAATATTATGGACTAGTATATATTTTCTTCTCCATACCGGAGAAGTATCAAATTTTCACAGATTGAAGTCAGATGAAATGTGGTATTTTCATGATGGAGAAGCTTTGACAATATATATGATTACTCTAGAAGGACTATTAATAGAAAAGAAATTAGGCCTTAACATATTAAATGGAGAAGAACCACAAATATTAGTTCCTAAAGGATATATATTTGGGTCTGCTATGAATAATAATGGTTTTTCATTGGTTGGTTGTATGGTTTCACCAGGATTCGATTTTAACGAATTTGAATTATTTGAAAGAGCTGAATTATTATCTTTGTATCCTGAATATATTGAGATAATAACAAGATTGACTATTAAATAAAAAGTGTTCAGCATTTGTATGCTGAACACTTTTTTTAGTTATATTTCTTTACATGAAGATCCATTTGAGGATATGGAATAGAAATATTCTCTTCATCAAATCTAATTTTAACTTTTTCGATTAAATTAAAGTGTATATCCCAATAGTCTTCAGTCGCAGCCCATACTCTAACAACAAAATTTACGGAGTTATCAGCAAGTTCACTTACTGCAACAAAAGGCTCAGTATCTTTTAATATTTTAGAATCACTATTTATTATTTCAGTTAAAATAGTTTTAACTTGCAATATGTTTGCTTCATAACCTACACTAAAAGTTAAATCGACTCTTCGAAGAGCCTTAGAAGAATAATTAACTAAAGTTCCATTTGCAAGTGCTCCATTTGGTACAAGTATTTCTTTGTTATCTGGTGTTAAAATATGAGTATAAAAAATACTTATTTTTTCAACAGTACCTTGGTAGCTTGATGTTTCTATGTAATCTGAAACATTAAATGGTCTAAGAAGAAGTATAATAACACCACCAGCGAAATTACTAAGACTACCTTGTAAGGCTAGTCCAAGAGCTAGACCAGCTGATGCTAAAATTGCAGCGAAGCTTGCCATTGGTATCCCAACAAAAGATAAAAAAGCTACAACTAAAAGGATTTTTAATGAAATATCTGTAAGTGCATTAAAAAATGAAGTTAAAGTTATATCAACCTTTTGATTTTGTAGAAATTTGTGCAATGTTTGTAGAAGCTTATCAACTACTTTCCATCCAATCCAAAGTCCTAAAAGCCCTAGAATCAGTTTTAGTCCACTTGTCGTGGCCCAAGTAAATATAGTATTATAAATATCTGAAAAATTCATAATGTATCTCCTCCTAATGTATAAAATTTATTATCAAATAAGTATAAGCGATTATAAAGAAGTAAAGCAATGAATAAAAATGCTAATATTGTTTGATTTTTCAAATAATATGTGAAATATTGAAATTGTGAAAGAATTAATATATAATATAACTATATTAAATAAAGACAGTTCGAAAGCCTCCTGTCTTAAAATAAAACTAAGGCATTATCTAATAAATGAAATTAGAGGGTGGCTTTATGTCGCCCTTTTTTATTTATTTGTATTTGTGCCATTACAAAGGAGAGTATATAAATGGAAATGCAAAGATATAGTAAGATTTATGGAAAAAACGAGAGAGAAATGGTAATGGTTAAAGGATTCCCTTGTAAATGGGGAAAGTGTAAATTTTGTGACTACATCAATGATAATTCTACTGATGAACAAGAAATAATTAAATTTAATAAAGAAATATTAAAAAATATAACGGGGGAATTTAAAGTATTAGATGTAATAAATTCAGGTAGTATATTCGAAGTACCTGAACAAACATTACTTGATATTAAGAAAATCATCGAAGATAAAAAAATAAATAAAATATTTGTAGAGTGTCATTGGCTATATAAAGATCGATTAGATGAAATAAGAAATTTTTTTAATATTCCTATAGTATTTAGATGTGGTGTAGAAACATTTGATAATGAATTTAGATTAAAATTTTTAAATAAAGGTGCAGGCTTTAAACGTTATGAAGAGGTAAATAAATATTTTGAGTCAGTTTGTTTATTAGTTGGAATAAAAGGACAGACTAAAGAGATGATAAAAAAAGATATTTATATTTTAGAAAACTACTTTGAAAAAGGTTGTGTGAATGTGTATGTTGAAAATACAACAGCTTTGAAAAGAGATGAAGAACTAATTAAATGGTTTGAAGAAGAATATTCTTATTTAGATAAAAATGAAAATATTGAAGTCCTTATGAATAATACTGATTTAGGAGTTGGAAGTGAGATAGATGAATAATTCTAAATCTGTATATATATTATCAAAGTTAGCTATTGTTGCAGCATTATATGTCGTAATAACTTTTTCTATAATGCCGATAGGTTATGGACCAATACAGATAAGATTATCTGAGATCTTAGTTTTATTAGCTTTTTTTGATAAAAGATATATTATTAGTTTAACAATAGGATGTTTTTTTGCTAATCTTTTAAGTCCTTTAGGAGTAATAGATGTAATTGTTGGAACTTTAGGTACTTTTTTTTCAGCATATGCTATAAGTAAAACAAAAAGTTTATTCTTAGCTACATTATGGCCAAGTATATTTTGTATTCCAGTAGTATTAATATTGCATATACTTGTTGGATTGCCATTTTTTTTATATTTATTTGGATTTATGATAGGAGAAGTTTTATCAGTTACTATAATTGGATATCCAATAATGAAAGTACTATTTAGAAAAGAAAAATTTTTACATTTAATTGATCTTAAAAGAATATAAATATAAAATAGTTTAGATTA
>NZ_JAVXRL010000007.1:0-83012 GCF_036643715.1 Clostridium sp.
GACCTTCGGGTTATGAGCCCGACGAGCTACCAACTGCTCCACCCCGCGATATTATGTTTTGAAAAAACTTGGTGCCGAAGACCGGAATCGAACCGGTACGGTGTTTAACCACCGCAGGATTTTAAGTCCTGTGCGTCTGCCAGTTCCGCCACTTCGGCATGCGTTTTTTCTGTATCATTTCTGACGACAATAGTTATTATATAGTATGCAGGTTATACTGTCAACAGCTTTTTCACCTTTATTTTTATTTTATTTTGTTTTTTTGTAATTTCATCGAACAGAACGGCTAATTTAGGGGCTTTGTGACAGGTAAAAATTTATAATATTTATTTATTTTTTTCTAAAAATCCCTTAGTAAACCATCCTTTTTTGTGCAAAAAACAATAAAAAGTTTTCGGCATGCGACGCCGAAAACTTTTTATTTATAGATTTATATATTAAATTTATATGATGTCTTAATTTTTAGACTCCCTTTTTACCACTTTTGCTCTTGAAGTCTTGATGTTTTTTAACATCTTGCATTCTTTCTTCGCTATCTTTTAAAAACTTTGACATTTGATCTTCAAAGTTTGTTGTAGCTTTTTTCTTTTCTTTTACTCCCCAGTCAAACTCTACTGGTCTAACTGATCTTTTAGGTTTTACATCAGCTTGCTTAATTGATAAGCTGATTTTTCCGTTATCATCTATTGAGATAACTTTTACCCTTACTTTATCTTGTTCTTTTAAATGTTGTCTTATGTCCTTTACAAAAGAATCTGCTACTTCTGATATGTGAACTAGACCTGTTTTTCCGCCTTCTAATTCAACGAAAGCTCCGAAATTTGTGATATTTACCACTGTACCCTCTAATATGTTTCCTGCCTCTAAGGTCATGTTTAAAAGATTCCTCCTTAATTTTTAAAATAAGATATATATGTTATTATTATAATAACCTAATTTTTAGACGTTGAGTCACCTTTTTTATCATTTATGACTTTTTCTCCTGGCTTAACCATGTTAAGTCTCTCTCTAGCCAACGTTTCATTGTACTCTTCAGAATTAGCACTTTTAACTTGTTCTTCAAGCTGCTTGTTTTTTTCTTTTATTTGTTCTAATTCTGTCTGTTTATTCGCTATTTCTTTTTCAATTCTTCTCATAGCGCTTTCCTGTCTAACAAACCCAAGTAAAAAAACAAGGCATAATACTAAGATTATTAAATTCTTCCCTTTTAATTTCTTTATCATCCCATAGTACCTCATTTTTTCAAATTCTATAAATATATTTTAAACACTATAGGGTTTTAATTCAAGCTATTTTTAATTATATTTATCTTTTGTTATTAAATTTACTAAAAAACAGCCTAAAAGGGTAACTTATATTTTTATAACCTCTTCTTATGGTGGATTTTGTACCATATACAATTCCATTTTCAACCTTATAAATAAAATTACTAAACAACTTAAGATATATAAAAAGTGAAACTCCCATACATAAATAAACATATGGTCCTAAAAAAGCATAATTAGTGTAAAGTAAAAAAGTAAATACCAAAATGGCACTTAATAACCAGAACAAAACATCCTGTACTATTATTATTAATTTATGCCCACTTTTTCCGCGTATCATTCTATAAAGATCGAAAAATATTCCAATCATAACACCAGCAGCTAAAGCATAAAAAATAATATTAAATTGAACTTTTAGCTCTAAAGGCATAACTTCACCTATTAAACAGCTTTTTTAAGCTTAATTTTTTTCTTTTTACTTTTACTTTTCCACAATAAATCATACTTTCAACATGTCCGTCTATTATAACATCACCATTTTTAACATCAAGCTTATTCATCTTTAGATTTCTTCCATCAATTTTAAGCTTTCCTAATACCGTATTCAATATTATTTTTTCATCGTTAAAGCTCATCACTTCAACCACACCTGTTAAAGATAGCTTCTTTCTATCTTCTAATTGGATGCAACTTTTTTGAACTTGTATAATGTCAGATTTCCTTTCCATAATATATTCTCCTTTAGATATTAATCCTATTAAGAAATATATGTGTATTATATTTTCTATATTCTTAATTGTAATATCTTTAGGGGATTATTAAGGAATTATTCTATCTCTTCTCCATCTAATAACTTATACATATCTTTTGCATCATCTTTTCTTACATGTTCTGCAATATTTAAAACTTCTGCACGTAATGATCTACTTGCAAATGTAATTTCTATAATATCGCCTTCTTTAATTTGTGTTCCTGACTTTGCTATTTTACCATTTATAGTAACTCTTGAACTTTCACAAGCTTCTTTTGCAACGGTTCTTCTTTTTATAAGTCTAGAAACTTTTAAATATTTATCTAATCTCATAAAGAGTTTTACCTCCTTTTTAAAGTATAACCTTATAAAAGAACCCGAGTCGCCTCGGGTTCAAAAAAATTACTTGTTAACTTTTTCTTTAAATTCTTTACCTGCTTTGAATACTGGAACAGTAGAAGCTGGTATTTTGATTATTTCTTTTGTTCTTGGGTTTCTTCCTTCTCTAGCAGCTCTTTCTCTAGTTTCGAAAGTTCCGAATCCAACTAATTGAACTCTTTCCCCATTTTCTAATGCTTCTTCAACGCTTTCTATAAATGCTTTTAAAGCTGCTTCTGCATCTTTCTTAGTTAATTTAGACTTTTCAGCCATACTAGTAATTAATTCTGCTTTATTCACAATTACATCCTCCTTAAATAACTAGTTATATATTTATAGTACTAACTAATCTTATATGTACTACACTTACATTATCTTATTATATTATTACTTTCAAGTCTCGTCTATACTGAATATATAAATATTTATATATTTTTGTAAAAAAAAGCAAATTTAATACAATAATTTGGAAGAGTAGTATTTATTACTTAAATATATTCTCTAAAAATTTTAAAAATCCTTCTAAAACTAATTATTTTCTTCTATTTTAGCCTTATTCCAAAGATTATCCATCTCCTCTAAAGTCATATCACCTAATTTCTTTCCATTTTTAAGTGATTCTTCCTCAATATAACTAAATCTTCGTATAAATTTATCAGTTGTTTTGTTTAAAGCTTCTTCTTCATCTACATCTAAAAACCTAGCTACATTTACACAAGAAAATAATAAGTCCCCGACTTCTTCTGTTATTCTTTCCCTGTTTTCTATATTATATACATCTAACACTTCTTTTAATTCTTCTATAACTTTTTCTGACACATCTTTTATGTTATCAAAATCAAATCCAACTTTTCTAGCTTTATTTTGAACTTTGTGTGCTCTAATTAAAGCTGGAAGTGCAGATGCTATTCCATTAAGCTCATCTGTCATCGTTTCAAAACCTTTTTCTTCTTTTTTTATCTCTTCCCAATTTTGAACAACTTCTTCTGAACTTATTAAATCATCTTTAAATATATGAGGATGTCTAAATACCATCTTCTTATATATTCCTTCTATAACATCAGTAAAATTAAAATACTCATCTTCTTTCCCTATTGAAGCATGGAATACAACATGAAGTAAAACATCCCCAAGTTCTTCTATTAATGCATACTCATCTTCTTT
The DNA here is from genome assembly GCF_036643715.1 of Clostridium sp. Lineage (GTDB taxonomy): Bacteria > Bacillota > Clostridia > Clostridiales > Clostridiaceae > Clostridium. The sequence continues at coordinate 3,559 of NZ_JAVXRL010000007.1, forward strand.
TTCTATAGCATCCTTTACTTCATAACTCTCTTCTACTATTGCATTTTTTATACTTTCATGAGTTTGCTCCCTATCCCAAGGACATCCATTCTCACCCCTTAGAACATCTATAAGATCTATAAGGTCATATATATCCTTCCTTCCATTTAAATCCTTAGAAACATATATAGAGGTTATATCATCTATATCTTCTTGCATATCCAATTCGTATAGCTTAATCTCTCTTATACTCTCTAAACCCTTAATTCCAGCACCTTTTATAAAAGTTATACTTGTTTCATCATCATAAATTTCTGATAACTTTAATTTAACTTCTGATGCTATAAATTGATTGTATATATCCGTTATAATTATTCCATTTCTTTTATCTATAATTTGATTACTTAAATTATTGCTATTAATTATTTTAAGACCTTCACTTGGATCAATTTTTAGTTTTTCTATAATAACATCAATAAAACTTACTGCTTGGAAAATTTTATATTGTATATTTTCTTTATTACAAATATCAATAAGCAATTCTACTGATAATTCTCCAATTAAAGGATGTCCTGGAACTCCATATACAATATCTCCAACCTCTTTATTAAGTTTTACTAAATCTTCTGCAATATTTTTGTGAACTTCATCTAAGTCTAACTGCTTATTATAAAAATGATCATATGTTTTGAATTTTATATTTTTTTCTTTTATAAAACTAATTAAAGGATTATTTAACGTTCTAAAATAAATATTTTTCTCTGTTTCTAAAATTTTAAGTGTACCTACTGTAATATCTTCAATATTTCCAGTTCCTAAACCAATAATTTTAATCATTAGGTATTTCTCCTTTTATATATGTTTATTTTCTTGAAATTCTATTCATTACATCTTGCGCACTAAATACTCTCATGAATATTATTGCTAACATATATATTATAATACCTAAAAATACTGATACCAAGCATGCAATTCCATTACTAGATGTATATCTTAAAATATTAACGTAACTAAATATAACTACAACAATCATAACAGTTGAACAAACTATTGGTTTTCCTATGTTTCCAAGTACTCCAATCTTCGTTTTTAGAGTCATCTTTAATAAAATTATATTAAGTATAGTTGTAACTAAATAAGCTACTACACTTGCAATTACAGCTCCATATATATTAAATTCTGGCATGGATACTAAAGTTAATGTTAAAAATAGTTTTATTGCACAGCCTATAAATAAATTTATTACAGGAAGAATGTATCTACCAACACCTTGTAATATTGATGTTGTTGTTTGAGTTAATATTATAAAAGGTACAGTAAGTGATAAGTATCTAAGTATTTCAAACCCTTCGTGTCTTCCTGGGAATATAAGCCTCATTATCGGTTCTGCTAAAAAGAACATCCCAAACATACATGGTATTCCAATTACAGAAGATAATTTTATTGAAAGATTAACTTTACTTTCAACCTCTCTATTTTTACCTAATATAAACTTTTCTGCTATTATCGGTATTAAAGATATACTAAGCGCCATTGAAAGTGTCATCGGAATATTAACAATAACTGATGCCTTTCCTGCAAGCTGAGCATAAAGAATTGTTGACTGTTGTGTTGTAAATCCTGCATTTAATAACTCTCTTGGAATAAATACGGAGTCAATAAGGCTCATAACAGTCCCTACGGTGGCTCCTAATGATATTGGTATCGCTATCTTAAGTATTCTGTTCATCAATGCAGGATCGCTCTTAACCTTCTTTATACCGAAGCTCTTCTTAGTTAGTCGATACTTTATATAAAGATATCCTCCCCCTAACAAACCTCCTGCTGCCGCTCCAAAAGCTGCTCCTCCTGCTGCATATTCAATTCCTTTTGGTAATAATAAAACTGCTAGTCCAATTCCAAATATTACTCTTCCAACCTGTTCTAATATTTGAGATATTCCAGATGGAGTCATATTTTGAAGCCCTTGAAAGAATCCTCTAAATATAGTCATAATAGAAATTATGAGTGGTGCAAATGATATTCCTATAAGAGAATAATATGCTTTAGGATCCCACTTTAAAAAATTTATTATTGGTTGTGCAAAGAAAAATAGGAAACACGTTGTTCCTGCACCTAAAATTAGCATTAAATATGTTGACTCTTTAACTACTCTAAAACTTCCTTCTATATCCCCTACTGCATTATTCTCTGATACTATTTTCGATATAGCAACAGGTATTCCAGATGCTATAGCTACAAAGAACATATATAAAGGGAATGACATTTGATAAAATCCAATGCCCTCATCACCAATTAACATAATAAGAGGCCATCTAAAGAATAGTCCTAAAACTTTCGCAAGTATCCCTGCTATTCCAAGTATTAAGCTTCCTTTAATTAGGGACTGTTTATTCATAAAATACCTCCAAACTTTCTTTTACTAATAATTATTATTGTAAGTTTAGAGGTATTATTACTTTTATTTCTTGTTTTGTTGTAATTAATTTTATTGTTCCATCTGCTTTCCTAAGAAAGCTGCTGCTGTTTCTGCAAGTTTTAATTCTAACTCTCCAAATTTTGAATTGGATTGTTTTGATAATATAACTACTGTTCCTATAGCATCACCTTCTGCAAGAATTGGTGCTATAACTTGTGACACCATTTCGCCTACTTCTTCATCACTATGTAATGGGATTAATTTATCTCCTCCTTCACCTAGCAATACTGGTTTTCTGGCATCCATAACGTTTTCAAGTTCGTTACTTATCTTTCTATCTACATAATCTTTCTTTGGTGCTCCACTTGCTGATATAAATGCATCCTTATCACTTATTAAAATTATATGTCCTACAACTTGTTGTAAGCTTTCTGAATACTCTTTAGAGAAATCAGTAAGTTCTCCTATTGGGGAATACTTCTTAAGGATTACACCTCCTTCTCTGTCTGTGAATATTTCAAGTGGATCTCCTTCTCTAATTCTTAATGTTCTTCTTATTTCTTTCGGTATAACAACTCTTCCTAAGTCATCAATACGTCTTACAATACCTGTCGCTTTCATTTTATAATCAAGCCTCCTCGTAAAATACTATTAAATTTAGTAGCATTATTATTATTTGACTAGATAGAAATTTTATACACATATAACCATTATTTAAAAGAAAAAGAGCACTAATATTTCTATTAGTGCTCTTTTTTATTATAAATTATTGTAATTTATCTTCGTAAACTTTAACTCCAAGCTCATCTTTCCACTTTTTAAGTGTATCTTCATAAACTTTTTGTTGTTTTGTATCTTCTAATTGTTTCTTTATTTGATCTTTTACTTTATCAAATGGTGTTACTGATTCTTTTGTCTTTATATCTTCAGCTTTAATTAAGTGATATCCGTATTGAGTCTTAACAGGCTGTGATATTTCTCCAGCTTTAAGTTTCTTAAATGCTGTCATGAATTCTGGTAAAAGTTGTGTTGAATCATAAGGTACGAATCCTAATGATCCTCCTGTAGTCTTTGTATTATCAGTATTGTATTTCTCAGCCATTGCTTTAAATGTAACTTTTCCTGAAGATATTTCTTCTCTTACCTTCTTAGCTGTTGCTTCATCTGGAAGTACTATGTTATAAGCATCAGCTCCTGCACCATTTGTAAATTGTGCTTTATTATCATCATAGTATTTTTTAACATCTTCATCTGAAACTTTAGCATCTTTTAATATATGATCATCTATAACTATTTTTACTATTATATTATCTTTAATCATATCTTTTAATTCATCTTCATTTTTATATCCATTTTCTTCATAAGCTTGCTTAAATTCGTCTTCTGTCTTATAAGCGCCCTTCATTACCTTCATTTGCTCATCTATTTGCTTGTTTAGGTCTTCCTCTTTTGGCGCCCATCCGTTCTTCTGAGCCTCATCAAGCATAACTTTTCTATCTACTAACGCATTTAACTGTTGTTTCTCTTGTTGTAATAATTGAGTCTTTATTTGAGCATTATCTTTGTAATTAGCACCATATTGTTGTTCTAATTGCTTATAGTATGGATCCATTACTTTATTTAAATCACCTCTTGTGATTTTTTGGTCTCCAATTTTAGCTAACGCTTCATTGCTTATTGCCTCTGGTGTTTTTTGAATCATCTTACAGCCTACAAATGACATACTAGCTACTGCAATTAATCCTAAGGCTATTATCTTTTTAATTTTGCCCACGTTTTTTTCCCTCACTTTACTATATTATTTGTAAAAATTTACACTTATTAAGTATATCAATATTATACACTCAATTCAAACCATTGTGTTTAAGTATTTATTACTTTTATTATGTTATCTAACATTTCTTTAAAGAAAGGTAACATATCATCCTTTTTTATACTATCTTGTTTAAATGAGAATTGTGGCTTACTGCCAAATTGTAATATAACATTATCTTTATACTTATCAAGAAGAACTTTAAACACTTTTATGTGTTCCTTGTCGCCTTCTTCAAATCTAAAGAATAATCCTTTTGGTGTCTCTTTAATTTCCTCTATACCAAGTTCTCTTGCTTTGCTCTTAATATATGCTATATCCATTAAGTTATAAACTGAATCTGGAATCTCTGAATATCTATCTTCTAGTTCATCTTTAATTTCCATATACTCTTCAAAACTTTCAATAGCTGCGATTTTCTTGTATATTTCAATCTTTTGATTTTCATCTTTTATAAATGCTGACGGAATAAATGCATCAACTTTAATATCAACTGTTGTCTCAATTGGATCTTTAGAAATTTCACCTTTTATAATCTTAATAGTATCTTCAAGCATTCTACAGTAAAGATCATATCCAATAGTGGCCATATGACCATGTTGAGACGAACCCATCATGTTTCCAGCTCCTCTTATTTCAAGGTCTCTCATAGCAATCTTGAATCCTGAACCAAGCTCTGTAAAATCTTTTAATGCTTTAAGTCTCTTTTCAGCTACCTCAGTTAATACTTTATCCTTAGTGTATAGAAGATATGCATAAGCAATCTTATTAGACCTTCCAACTCTACCTCTTAATTGATAAAGCTGAGATAATCCCATCTTATCTGCATCATTTACTATTATTGTGTTTACATTTGGCATATCTATACCTGTTTCTATTATTGTTGTGCAAACAAGTACGTCATGTTCTTTATTCATAAATTCCATCATCACAGTTTCTAACTGTCTTTCAGTCATTCTTCCATGAGCTACTGTAACTTTACTTTCAGGAACTAAGTCTCTAATATAGTTTGCCATATTCTCTATATTTTCTACTCTGTTAAATACGAAGAATGTTTGGCCTCCTCTATTCATCTCTCTTAAAATAGCATCACGTATAAGTTGATCATTTTGCTCTATGACATAAGTTTGAACAGGATATCTCTCCTCAGGTGGAGTTTCAATAACTGATATATCACGAGCTCCTGTTAATGACATGTGTAATGTTCTTGGGATTGGAGTTGCACTAAGCGTTAATACATCAACATTTTTCTTAATCTCTTTTATCTTCTCTTTTTGCTTAACTCCAAATCTTTGTTCTTCATCAATTATTAAAAGTCCCAAATCTTTAAATTGAATATCTTTAGCAACTAACTTATGAGTTCCTATAAGTATATCTACATTTCCTTCTTTAGCTGCTTGAATAGTAGCTTTTTGTTGCTTAGCTGTTCTAAATCTACTAATCATATCAATTTTTATTGGGAAATCTGAAAATCTCTTTATCATATTTTTATAATGTTGCTCTGCAAGTATTGTTGTTGGAACTAAAAATGCAACTTGCTTTCCATCCATTACAGCTTTAAATGCCGCTCTTACAGCAACTTCTGTCTTACCATATCCAACATCTCCACAAAGTAGTCTATCCATTGATTTTGATGATTCCATGTCTTTCTTTATTTCTTCTAATGAAGTTAATTGGTCTGGTGTTTCTTCAAATGGGAATTCATCTTCAAACTGTCTTTGCCACTCAGTATCTTTAGAAAACTTATGTCCTTTTAATGTTGCTCTTGTTGCATAGAGCTTTATTAGATCTTTAGCTATTTCATTTATTGATTGTCTTACTTTACTTTTAGCTTTTTGCCATTCCATTCCACCAAGTTTATTTACTTTAGGTGTTTTTCCTTCACTACCTATATACTTTTGAATTAGATCAAGTTGCTCTACAGGTACGTAAAGTTTATCACCTTTTTGATACACAATATCAAGGTAATCTCTTGTATTTCCTGAAACCTCAATTTGCTTTATACCTTTATAAACTCCAACACCATGGTTTACGTGTACAACGTAATCTCCAATTTTAAGTTCAGCAAAAGAATTTATTTTAGCTACACCTTTTTTATTTTTTCTTTTCTTAGTAAGCTTTCTCTTTGCTTCACCAAATACTTCTTTATCAGATATTACGCATAACTTTTCATCCGGATATTCAAACCCTTTTAGAAGATTACCAAAAGTTATAACAACTTCTCCATTTTGTATATCTGAAACAGTATCTTTATAAACACTTTCTATTCCTCTATCTCTTAAAGTGTCAACAAGTCTTTCTCCTCTTGTTCGAGTACCAGATAATATTAATGTTTTAAAGCCACTACTCTTTTTACCTTTTATATCTTCTATTAAAAGATCTAGTTGTCCTTGATAATTATTAAGTGTTAATTGCTTGATATTTGCATTTGATAATGGTTTAAATACATCTCTAACCTTTGCAAATGTATCTAATGTTATTAAATCATGCTGTTCAAATAATCCTATTAATTTATCATAATCTATTAATAATTCCGAATGCTTTGGAAGTATATTACCCTTTTGTAAGAACATTAAGAAATTCTCTCTAAATTCTGAGTACGTACTTTCAATCTTACCTAACACCCTTGTAGTGTCATCGATTATAAATGTGTATCCATTAAAATAATCAAATAATGTTTCTAATTTTTCATAGAAGAATGGTAAGTATGAATCTATAGTTTCAAAATTAGATGTTGTATTTAAACTTTCTAAATTTCTATTTATAACTCCAGTTAATTTTTCTCTGACTTCTTTATCTTTATTATTTGAAAGTGCTTTATCAAGCTCATTTTTAAGATTTTCATTAGCATATTTTATACTTTCGTCATCTACTATTATTTCTTTTGCTGGGAATATTTTCACTTCTTTAACTTTTTCAATACTTCTTTGTGATTCAACGTTAAAAGTTCTTATTGAATCAATCTCATCTCCAAAAAGCTCAATTCTATAAGGGTACGCAGAATCTGGTGGATACACGTCAAGTATTCCACCTCTTAATGCAAATTCACCTTTACCTTCAACTATTTCAACTCTTTCATATCCACCTTCAACTAGAAGCTTAGATATATTATTAAAATCTACTTCTGAGGCAACTTTTAAATCTACTCTATGATTTTCATAAAATTCTCTTGGAGTATATTTAGCTGCAAATGCTTCAACAGAAGTAACTATTATTTTCTTCTTTTTGTTTAATACTTCTTTTATTACCTTAAGCCTAGCCCATCTTAAATCACCTGATATGGCATCAATGTTGTAAAAAACAACCTCTCTAACAGGGAAGTAATATACATCTGTTGAATAAAAACTAAGATCTTCATATAAATTTTTCGCCTCAATATCACTGTGAGTAACAATAACTATCGGTTTATCTCCTTCTTCATATAAAGCATCAATTAAATACGTTCTTCCTGAATCAGATAAACCATATATAGCTGATGGAAATTTTTTATTTTCTATGCTATTTTTTATGTTATTAAATTCCCTACTCTCAAATAAGGGCTTCATTAACCCTTCTAACCTCATGTTATGCACCATCCTTAAATACTTTTCTTTGCCTTAAACCCATTATATTTATTCATTGCAGACTTAGTATCCTCTTTTATTATTTCATTCGTTGCAAGATTTGTAGCTTCTAAACTCTCTTCTAAAATTTCATTTTCTTCTTTTGAGAATTTACCTAATACATGATTTACTAAATCCCCTTTAGGTTGTCCTACCCCTATTTTAATTCTTGCAAATTCATCTGTACCTAAATGGCTTATTATGCTCTTAATTCCATTATGTCCACCAGCACTACCTTTAGGTCTTATTCTTAATCTACCAACATCTAAGCTTATATCATCATATATAACTAATATATCTTCGTTTGTAAGTTTATAAAAATCTAAAACTTCTCTTAAGCACTCTCCACTTAAATTCATATATGTTGTAGGCTTAATAAGTATTACTTTCTCAGTTCCAATAAAACCTTCACCACATATACCTTTAAATTTTTTCCTATTTATATCTATATTATACTTACTTGCTATGTAATCTATAGCCTCAAATCCTATATTATGTCTAGTATTGTTGTATTTCTCTTCTGGATTTCCAAGTCCAACTATTAAAAACATATCTTTCTCCTCTTTGTTTAAAAATATTTTTATATTATAAGTGTTAACAATATAACATTTAATAATTCAAATACTACTTAATATTATACTAAATTTTAACAATAATAAAGAGACTTTTAAAAAAAGCCTCTTCACCATTATACACTATATAGTTATACTTATATTCTCTTCTATTCCATTTCTAAGAACTACAAAGTCTATCTTTCCACCTTTTTCTGTAGATTTAATAACATTTACTAAATCTTGAGTAGAATTAATCTTTGCATTATTAGCTTTAATTATTATATCTGTAACCTTTATACCTGCTTTATAAGCTTTACTGCCTTCAATTACATTATTAATATAAAATCCACGTTCACCACTTTTGTCTGCTATATCTATTTCTGATCCATTTATTCCAATAATATTCGCAGATTTTATAATTTCATTTTCAACTTTTTTTAAAGCTTCATTTCCTATTGCAAAATATAAATTATCTTTTTCAAATTTATCTGTAAGAAATTTGCTATTCATTCCAACCATTTCACCATCTGAATTACATAAGACACCTGCAAAGTTTTCATCATTCATAACTGCACTTGTTTGAATTGCTTTAAACTTATCATCTTTTATTTTTACCATATGGTTAGTTGAAGTAATTATTCCCGGTGTAATCATTCCTACATAATTATCGGAAATATTATTACCAACAGCAAATACTACATTACCTTCTTTAACATCAGTTTCATTAGCTATTTTAATCGGAGTTAAATTATCTCCTGATATTTTTATAAGTGCTGCATCTAGTCCCTTATCTTCACCTATTAATACTCCTTTAACAGGCTTAACTCCTTTACCAGATAACTTAACATAAATATCTTTAAAATCTTTGATAGCTGAATATGAAGTTATAATAAGCCCTTCTTTAGTTAAAACTACCCCAGTGGTATTGGTTGTTGGTAGCTTAATATTTTGTAATGCATCACTGCTACCACCAATTGTTACTAAAGATGGCCCAACAACATTTATTACACTTTTCGCATCTGCATTTAATAAAAATTCAGAGCTAGTATCCTTTGGCTTATTACTATATTCATCATTCACTTTAGAAAGAACATACGTAACAGAACATATTCCAGTTATTGCTGAAAGTAATATTACAGATAATACTATTAAAACATTTTTTTTCGTTATAATTTTTGTTTTACGTTTAATATTTATATTTCCAGACTTATCATTATTATCTTTCATAGTCACCACCAAACTTACTTTTTAGTTAAAGTAAATGTAAACTTAACACCGCTATCTTTGTAGTTTTCGACCCAGATATCCTCACCATGTTCACTAAGTATTAACCTTACTATAGGTAATCCAAGTCCAGTACTTACTTTATTTGTTCTAGAAACGTCCGCTTTGTAGAATCTATCCCAAATCTTTACTTTTTGTTCTTTTGTTAATAGTTCTCCATCATTATAAATACTTACATACACTTTATTACCTTTAGATGTAGTATCTATTTCGACTCTACCATTTTCAGAACCATATTTAATAGCGTTGTCTATTAAGTTAGTAACTACTTGAGTTAATCTATCGTTATCTCCGATTATATATTGATGTTCTTTTTCTAAAATAACATCAACAGTTAACCCTTTTTTATTTATGGTTCCTTCAAACTTAGCAATTGTATGCTTAAGCATATTGCTTATATCTATCTCTTGCTTATGAAGATTCATCTTACCTGATTCTAATGCCGAAATATCTAGTAAATCATTTATAAGCCTTGATAATCTATCAGTTTCTTCATATACAATATTTAAATAATATCCTTCCCTATCTTTTGGAATTACTCCATCTAATATTCCAGATATAAATCCTTTTATTGATGTAATTGGAGATCTTAATTCATGAGAAACATTTGATATAAATATCCTTCTATTCTCATCAACTTGCTCTAAAGATTCTGCCATTATATTAAATGACTCAGCAAGTTCTCCAATCTCATTGTTAGATTTTATTTCGAGCCTTTGATCTACTTCACCTTTAGCGATTCTCTTAGCTACAGTTGTAACTTTATCTATCGGTTCAATAAGTGATTTTTTACTATAGAAATAAACTACTATACCTCCAGCTACAATAGCTATTAACGCAGTTATCCAAATAACTTCATTAACCCTAATTATAGGAGCTATTATAGTTTCAGCAGGTATAATCATTAATATAACTCCGCTAAAATCACTTTTATTAAATATCGGCTTCAAATATACATAATCGCTTTTGTCACCGGTTTTTACATTACCGTATTCTATTGATTTCCCCTGTTTAAGAATTTCCATATCTTCCTTTGGAATTCCTAAATTTGAAAATTTATAATCTTCATGCTCACTTTTAGAAACTGCATATGTATATCCCATATTGTCAGCAACTAATATATCTGCATTAACTGTTTTACCTACGAAATCCATAACATTTTTAAGTGTTGTAAGATTTGCGCTTTTATCTGAAGCTAAATAAGTTATCGCTGCACTTTCGATTATAGTACTTTCTTTATTTAGTTGCTCTTTCTTATCATCGAAGTAATACTGCTTAAACCAAACAGATAAAACTCCAGCAACAATTATTAGCGCAGTAGCTAAAATTAAAGTGAATGTTATTATAAGCCTATAAACTAAGCTAGTTTTTTTCATTTATTTCACCTCGAATTTGTAGCCTACCCCCCAAACAGTTTCTATTTGCCATGTGTCTCCTGAATGAAGTTTTTCTCTTAATCTCTTAACGTGAACGTCAACAGTTCTTGAGTCTCCTGGGTAATCATATCCCCAAACTTCGCATAGTAACTGTTCTCTTGTGAATACTCTATTTTTATTACAAGCTAAGTAATATAATAGTTCGAATTCTTTAGGTGGCATCTTAACTTCGTTATTTTTATAAATAACTCTGTATGAATTTGCATCTATTGTTAAATCATTGTATTGGATTACTTCTTTGTTTGTGTTATCTGCTGTGTATCTTCTCATTACAGCTTTAACTCTTGCAAGTAATTCTTTTGGTTCGAATGGTTTAACTATGTAATCGTCTGCTCCAAGTTCTAACGCTAAAACTTTATCGAATGTATCACCTTTAGCTGTAAGCATTATTACTGGTGTTGTTCCTTCTTTTCTTATCCATTTTAGGACATCTATACCATCTATGTTTGGAATCATTACATCTAATAACACGATGTCTGGTTTATAATCTAAAAATTGTTCCTCTGCTTCTTTACCATTATGTGCAACTCTTGTATCGTAACCTGCACTTTTAACGTACATATTTATTACTTCGCAAATATTTTCGTCATCATCAACTATTAATACTTTCCCTAAAACGCCTTCCATATCGGCACCTCCGTATTTTTAAATATTGTTAATTTTGTATTATTCATGTTAACTAACAAATATAAATTTATCATTTTTTCAATCTTTTTAATATAGTTTCCACCAAAAGTTACAAATTATTAACTATAAATTATCATTATCTAAAATTTAAAAACCTCTAGTTCATTATCTAGAGGTTTTTAAGTTATAAAAATAACAAATTATGTACTAAGCTTCAAATAATTTACTTATTGGCTCATCATCGTATATTCTTTTTATCGCTTCAGCAAATAATGGTGCTACTGATATTGATTTGAATTTCTCTTTATCAACACCTTCTGGTAATTTTATTGTATTTAACATAACTAACTCTTCAATTGCTGAGTCATTTATTCTTTCAAATGCTGGTCCTGATAATACTCCATGAGTACAACAAGCATAAACATTTTTAGCACCTAAATCTTTAAGTGCATTTGCTGCATTTGAAATAGTTCCTGCTGTATCTATCATATCATCTATTAAGATACACTTCTTACCTTCAACATCACCTATGATGTTCATTATTTCTGATACATTTGCTTTTGGTCTTCTCTTATCTATGATAGCTATTGGTGCATGTAATCTATCTGCAAACTTTCTAGCTCTAGTAACACTACCAAGGTCTGGTGAAACTACTACTACATCATCTTGATCTGCTAATCCCTTATCTACAAAGTATTTTGATAACATTGGTGAACCAACTAAATGGTCAACTGGTATATTGAAATACCCTTGGATTTGTGATGCATGTAAATCCATTGTTAATACTCTGTCTGCTCCAGCAGCTTGTAATATATCTGCAACTAACTTTGCAGTTATTGGATCTCTTGATTTAGCTTTTCTATCTTGTCTTGCATATCCATAGTATGGCATAACTGCTGTTATTCTTCCTGCTGATGCTCTCTTAAAGGCATCTATCATTATTAATAATTCCATTAAGTTATTATTAACTGGTGAACAAGTTGATTGTACTATAAATACATCAGCCCCTCTTACAGTTTCGTTAATATCTACTGATATTTCACCATCACTGAAAGTTCCGACGTTAGAATCACCGACTTTTAATCCTAATATTTTAGCTACTTCCTCAGCTAATTCTGGGTGTGAGTTTCCCGTGAATATTTTAATATTCTTTACATGACTTAACATAATTATTGAAGACCTCCTCAAACTTTAGCTCTTTTTATATATAAATTTTAATTGTCTACTATTTATTCAGTCCCTTTTTCTCTACCCATCCTTTGATGTTTCTTTGTTTAGCTCTAGCTACTGCAAGCTCACCTTCTAAAACATCATTAGTTATTGTAGATCCTGCTGCAATATAAGTATTATCATGAACTTCAACTGGTGATACTAAATTAGTATTACATCCTATAAAGCTATCATTTCCTATTATTGTCTTATTCTTTGTTTTTCCATCGTAGTTTACTACAACTGTTCCACATCCAAAGTTACATCCTGATCCAACTTCTGCATCTCCAATATAAGTTAAATGTGATACTTTTGTTCCATTTCCTATAGTTGATTTCTTTATTTCTACGAAATCTCCTATTCTTGCTTTTTCACCAATCTTACTTTCTGGTCTTATATAAGCAAATGGTCCAACTGTAGTATTCTTTCCTATTTCACTTTCTAATATTACTGATGATTCAACTGTTACGCAATCATTAACAGTACTATCTTTAATTCTGCAGTTTTGCATAATTAAACAATCTGATCCTATTACAGTTTTTCCTTCTAAAATTGTTCCAGGATATATAACTGTATCTCTTCCTATTTGAACATCTATTCCTATATATGTTCCTTTAGGATCAATTAAAGTTACTCCATTTTCTAAATGTTCTGTATTTATTCTATCTCTTAAAAGTCCTTCAGCTTCTGCTAATTGAACTCTTGAGTTAACACCTATTGTATCTTCGTAGTCAGTAACAACTGCTCCTACTTTTTTACCTTCAGCTTTAAGAATACCAACTACATCTGTAAGGTAGTATTCACCTTGGTTATTATTATTTGAAAGCTTATCTAATGAATTAACTAATTCTTCTACATCGAAGCAGTACATAGCTGCATTCATTTCATTAACTAGTAATTCTTCTTCATTACAATCTTTATGTTCTACTATCTTTAGAACGTCTCCGTTTTCGTCTCTTATTATTCTTCCATATCCTGTTGGATCTTCTACCATTGCACTTAATAATGTAGCAGAATTCTTATTTTCTTCATGCTCTTTCATTAGGTTTTCGATAGTGGTTTTCTTTGTTAATGGTGCATCACCTGGAAAGATAACTACTGTTCCTTTTTTTCCTTTTAAGAATTCACTAGCACACTTAACTGCGTGTCCAGTTCCTAGTTGTTCCTCTTGTAGTGAATATGATACATTTCTATCTTTAGTGCCTTCTTTTACTCTTTCAGCACCTTTTCCTACAATTACATCTATCTCTTCTATATCAGCTTTTCTCATGTTATCTATAACATGGTTAACCATTTCTTTTCCACATACTTTGTGTAGAACTTTAGGAATATCAGATTTTATTCTCTTTCCTTGTCCAGCTGCAAGTATTAACGCACATTTATACACTTTACCACCTCATATTATGATAATTATTTATTAATTTAGTATACATTATTTAAATTTTTTTAATAATAAGATATATCTATCTTATTATATTTCAATCATTAGTTCATTTCAAGCATTGCATCCTTTTTAATTCATATAAGCGAAAAAAAATAAAAGGGAAAACCCTTTTATTTTTATTTACAAATTATTATTCTGCATTATTATCTTCTTCTAATGCCTTATCGTATGCTTCAAGAATAGCTGTTTGTATTGTTTCTCTTGAATCAGTGTTTATAGGATGTGCGATATCCTTAAACTCACCATCAGGTGTCTTTCTACTTGGCATTGCTATAAATAACCCATTTTGCCCTTCGATCACCTTAATGTCATGTACTACAAATTGATCATCAAAAGTAACAGATACTATTGCTTTCATTTTTCCATCTGTAGCGATCTTTCTAATTCTCACGTCTGTAATTTGCATTTGACTACACCTCCAGTTGCCTTGATGATATTATATTTCTCCATAGATTGCCAATTTCCTCTTTTTATTTGGAAATATTTTAAAAAATATTGTTTATTTTTTACTTTAGGTGTAATCTTTGTATTTTATTATTGTTTATTCAAAAATCTTAGAAGGACGTATATCTATTATTGAAGATTTATCTACTGAATGTAATTCAACAATTGATACATATTCATCTACTAACTTCTTATCTACTTCTTTATTGTCAACTAAAACTCCAATTCCAACTAACTCACTTTCAAACTCCTTTAAAAGATCCTTTATTCCAATTGCAGTTCCTCCGCCTTTCATGAAATCATCGATGAATATACATTTTGAATTGCTCTTCATTGATTTCTTTGATAAAGACATCTGCTGGAGTCTTCCACTTGTACCTGAAACGTAATTTATTGTCATAGTTGTTCCTTCAGTGAACTTATTTTCTCTTCTTGCTATTACAAGCTGTACCCCTAAATTTCTAGCAACTTCATATGCTAAAGGAATACCCTTAGTTTCAACTGTTATAACATAGTCTACGCCCATATTCTCAAACCATGAAGAAAGAAGTGTTCCTGCGCTGCTTATAATTTCTGGATTATACATTAAATCTGTCATATAAATTATATTTCCTGCAATAACTCTCTCGTCATCTTTTAATAGTTCACATAACTTTGCTGCAAACTCTTTACCTTTAGATATGCTCATCTCTGGAATATACTTTATTCCACCAGCTGCGCCTGATATTGTTTCTATCTTTCCCATCTTAAGTTTTTCTAAAACTTCTCTTACTATAACTATATCTTCACTAATTGTTGATTTTGCCGCATTTAGTAATTCTGAAAATTTATTTAGTCCAATTATTTTATTCGGACTTTCCATTAATATTTTTGTTATTATAACAACTCTACTGTTTCTGCTTAATTTTTCCACAAAAATCACCTACATATTTTTTATTTTACGAATTATTCTTCCTATTTTAGCTCTTAATATTCATATTTTATTCTATATTTTTATATAGTGCAATATGTTTTAGCCCTAGATTTCCTAAATGTTTTTAAATAATTATTAAATTTGGATTATATTTGAAAAAAAATTTAAAATATTCACCTTTTTGTTGTGTTCAATTAAATAAAAATGTATATAATTATAAATGAACTAATAAAAAGGGGTTGATCTCATGTCATTTGATTTTTTAAAAGATACACATAAAAAAGTTCACTTTATAGGAATTGGTGGAATAAGTATGAGCGGTCTTGCTGCTGTACTTTTAAATAATGGATTTAAGGTTTCAGGTTCTGATTCTAAGGAATCACACATCACTAATAGCTTACAAGCTAAAGGAGCTGAAATTCATATAGGCCACAATAGAGAAAACATAAATGATGTTGACTTAGTTGTCTATACTGCTGCTATTCCTCAAGATAATCCTGAAATAGTTGAAGCTAAAGATAATAACATTCAACTTATGGATAGAGCTGAATTTTTAGGACTTATAATGAAAGGTCACAAATATAATGTAGCTGTTGCTGGTACTCATGGTAAAACTACAACTACTAGTATGATTACTAATATGACTTTAAAAGCTGAATTAGATCCAACAATACTTGTTGGTGGAGAAGTTGATATCATAGGTGGTAATTATAGAATAGGAAGTAGCGAATACTTTGTTACAGAAGCATGTGAATATAAAGAATCATTTTTAAAATTCTATCCATATATCGGAATAATTTTAAATATCGATGCTGACCATTTAGATTACTACAGAGATTTAGACCATATAACTGAAACATTTAAGAAATTCTCAACACTTATTCCAGAGGATGGATACTTAATAGGTTATAATGGCGACCAAAATGTAGCTAATATATTAAAGGATGCACCTTGTAATACAATAAGCTACGGATTCGATAATGCAGATGTAACTGCAACAAACATCGAATATGATGCTAGAGGTTGTGCTTCATTTACAGTTTGTAAGGATAATAAAGAATTATTTAATCTTCAATTAAATATGCCAGGTAAGCATAATGTATTAAACTCATTATCAAGTATCTCTGTTGGATTAATATTTAACTTACCTTATGAAGATATAATTGAAGGTTTAGCTGAATGCAAAGGAGCTCACAAAAGATTTGAATATAAAGGTGAAGTAGATGAAATCACTGTAATAGATGATTATGCTCATCACCCTGTTGAAATTCAAGCTACTTTAAGTACAGCTAAGAAAATACCTCACAAGAAAACTGTATGTGTATTCCAACCACATACATATACTAGAACAAAGACATTATTTAATGAATTTACAGAAGCATTTAATGATGCTGATGAACTAATCTTAATGGATATATATGCTGCAAGAGAAAAGGACACTGGCCTTGTTTCTTCTGATGAATTAGGAGATGCAATAAGAGCTAAAGGTGTTAAGTGTACTAATGTTCACTCACATGATGAAGCAGTTTCATACGTTAAGACTATATTACAGCCTGGTGACATGTTATTAACTGTTGGTGCTGGTGATGTTGTTTTAGTTGGAGAAAAATTACTCTCAAAATAATATATAAAAAATAAGCTTTAGAATTTCTAAAGCTTATTTTTTATTTTATTAGTTTTTTAATATAAATTTTCTAACTAAACTAAAGAAAAAATCTTTTAAGTAAGCTGGTATTTCTCTTATTAACGCTTGGAACTCATATTTACTATAGTGATTACACTTTTCACTACATACAGTTGAATGTATCTTTATATTTCTACATATCATTTTAATTCTGGCTAAATGATATGCATCTGATATGATTATTGCACTATGAAGATTTTCTCTTTCCATTATCTCTTTAGAAAACATTAAATTTTCATAAGTATTTCGTGCATTCTTTTCTACAAATATAATATCTTTATTTATCCCTCTTTCAATAAGTTTTTCTTTCATTCCTTCCCCTTCTGTTAAAAGACCTCTTCCTTTCCCAGTAACTATAATATATTTACCCATAGCTTTTTTATAAAGCTCTTCACATTTATTTAATCTTTGAGTCATAAAAAAGCTATTTAAGTTGCATCCTAATATTATAATTACATCACTCTTTTTTGGCTTTGAAATTTTGTGTGTAATTGTTATTTTTAAAATGAGGAAAACTAATATAAGAATTATTACCAAAAATATTATTTTGCACACCGCCTAACAATAGTATATACTATTATATGCAATAGAATATGTTTATTGTGATTTCGACACTATTCTATTTAATTCAGTATGTTTTTATCTATTTCATATTTTTTTACATATTGTGTTTTAATTTTACTGAATTTATTTTATAATTTAAATAATGAACGTTTTTACATGTAAATGTTTAGTTATTAAAAATAAATATAGAGGTGATAAGAAATGGATTTATCAAATACAGCAAAAGCCACTGCAGATTTTATACTTGAAAAAAGTAAGTATAAACCTGAAATAGGATTAATTTTAGGATCTGGCTTAGGATCACTTGCAGATTTAATCGAAGAACCAGAATTTTACCCATATGAAGAATTACCTAATTTCCCTGTATCAACAGTACAAGGACACGAAGGTCGTTTAGTTATTGGTAAACTTGAAGGTAAAGTAGTTGTAGCAATGCAAGGAAGATTCCACTTTTATGAAGGATATTCAATGCAAGTTATTACTTTCCCTGTAAGAGTAATGAAGATGCTTGGCGTGGAAAAGTTAATCGTTACCAATGCAGCAGGATCAGTTAATACAGAGTTTAAACCTGGAGACTTAATGATCATAACAGATCATATTAATTACTCAGGTGCTAATCCTTTAATAGGTAAAAACTTAGATGACTTCGGACCAAGATTCCCAGATATGTCATCAGCTTACAGCCCTCGTCTTAGAGCGATTGCTAAAGAAACTGCTAAAAACTTAGGGATAGACATAAAAGAAGGAGTTTACACTATGTTTAGTGGACCAACTTACGAAACTCCAGCTGAAGTAAAAATGGCAAGAATATTTGGATCAGATGCCGTTGGTATGTCTACAGTTCCTGAAGTAATTGTAGCTAATCATTCTGGTATGGAGATTTTAGGAATCTCATGTTTAACTAACATGGCAGCTGGAATCTTAGATCAACCACTTAACCATGCAGAAGTTATTGAAACTTCTAATAAAGTTAAAAAGAGCTTTATGGCCTTAACAAGAGAGCTTATAAAAAATTTATAAGAAAATTTTTTAATATACAAACAACCGTTTAACCAAATTTAATATACGAAGGAGAAAGAACATTGAGTAGATTTATAGGATTAATTGGTATAGTAGCTATATTAGGTATAGCCGTACTATTTTCAGAAAACAGAAAAAAAATCAATTGGCGTCTAGTTGGAATTGGTCTTGGACTTCAAATAGTCTTCGCACTTATAATATTAAAAGTTCCAGCTGGTAGAGCATTCTTCGAATTTTGTAGTAATGCAATAACTAAGCTACTTGACTTTACTCAAGAAGGTACTAAATTCTTATTTGGTAACTTATTAGACCAAAATACATTCGGTATGATTTTCGCACTTCAAGTGCTACCAACAATTATTTTCTTCTCAGCTTTAATGGGAATACTTTATTACTTAGGAATTATGCAATTTATAGTTAAAATTATAGCAAAAGGCTTATGTAAATTACTTGGTACATCAGGTGCTGAAACATTAAGTGCTGTTGGTAATATTTTCTTAGGCCAAACAGAAGCCCCTCTTTTAGTTAAACCTTTCATTAAGGAAATGACTAAATCAGAGCTTATGGCTATTATGGTCGGTGGTATGGCTACTGTTGCAGGTGGTGTTATGGCAGGATATGTTGCTATGGGTGTTAACGCTGGTGACTTACTTGCTGCAAGTATCATGGCTGCTCCTGCAGGACTTATCTTAGCTAAGATTTTAGTTCCTGAAACAGAAGAACCAAAAACTAAAAATACTACTGATATTCAAATAGAACAAACTTCTTCAAACGTAGTAGAAGCTGCTGCAAATGGAGCTAGTGAAGGTCTTGGTCTTGCATTAAACGTTGCTGCTATGCTTTTAGCATTCGTTGCGCTTATTGCATTACTTAACTACATCTTAGCTTCAATTGGTGGACTATTCGGATTCCCAACACTTAGTTTCCAATGGTTACTTGGAAAACTATTCTCACCATTAACATTTGCAATGGGTATACCAACTTCTGATATATCAGTAGCTGGTAGCTTACTTGGTCAAAAGGTTATGATTAATGAGTTTGTTGCGTACTCAGAATTATCTAAGTACATTGCAGCTGGTACTCTTCAACCTAAGACAATACTTATACTTACTTATGCATTATGCGGATTCGCTAACATAAGTTCAGTTGCTATCCAAATAGGTGGTATAGGTGCATTAGCTCCTGAAAGAAAAGGACTAATCGCTAAATTAGGATTTAAAGCATTACTAGGTGGTGCTCTTGCAACTTGTTTAACAGGAACAATAGCAGGTGTATTATTCTCAATGTAATGTAATATATAGACAAAAAAAAGTGCTTGGATTTTTCCAAGCACTTTTTTATTTATTCTTCTTCATCTTTTGCTGATAATATACTACTTAAAAATACCGTCAAGCATATTACACTAGTTATTGATATAAGTATCGTTATAACCTTTCCAGACACTGTTAAGGGCACTATATCGCCGTATCCTACCGTTGTGAATGTTATAACTGTATAATATAGCAAATCAAAGCTACTTGGGTTATTAGAAAATGACCCTGGCATAGAATAATTTATTACACTTACAGCAAGGAATAAATTAACTATAATCATCATTAAAAGTAGTATGGATGCTATCACTCGCATGTTTCTAACTTTACCATCTCGCCTTCTTATTATTTTACCTTTTACAGCTAATGGATTCTTAATAAGCTTAATTAAAACACTCATATTTAAGTAATATGCAAATGCTAAACCTATAAAAACAATTACATTGGCTTGTTCAAACTGTTTAGGCGATATAATAAATACAAAAAAATAGGTACTTATAAGAAAATATGAAATTAATAAATTATTTTTAAGCTTTTTATTGTCTAGCTTATTTATGAATAAGTGTATGCTAGTTAAGGTAAGTAATACATACCCAACAATAAAATACACACTAACAATAATTCCGATTATTGCTAAAGGAATTACTAATTCTTTCATACTTATCGTACTCTTTTTTATAATTTTTATTACACTTCCACTTATACCAATTGCAGTCATAAGTTCTGCAATTATAAAAACAATACCTTGTACTAATTTAGTGAATTTAGCTTTCCCTTTAAATATTTTTAAGTAAGCTAAGTTAATTTCTTTTATAACTTCTCTAATTATTCTTATTGCTTTATTATTGTTCTCTTTATTTGTAAATATAGCTAATATTGCAACAAAAGTTGTTAAAGCTAATAATAATTTCCCCATATATTAAACCTTTCTAAAACACAAAAAGGAAACCATTAAAATAAACGGCTTCCTTTATTGTAATAAATATTATTTTATTACTGTTAATTCCTTAGTTACTTTGTTTAATCTTTCGCATCCATCTTCAGTAACTAATACTAAATCTTCTATTCTAACTCCAAAGTTATCTTTTAAATACACTCCTGGTTCTATTGAGAATATCATTCCTTTTGAAACTACATTTTCGTTAGTTCCACCAACATCACCTGCATCATGACATTCTATTCCTATACAATGTCCTGTTCTATGAGTGAAGTATTCTCCATATCCCTTCTCTGTAATATAACTTCTTGCAGCATTATCTATATCTTTAAATTTAACTCCTGGCTTAATCATAGCGATAGCTCTTTCATTAGCTTCCTTTACTATGTTATAAATCTTTTCATGTTCTTTTGAAGGTGCTTCTCCAAAGAATACTGTTCTTGTCATATCTGAACAATAATCTTTATAAACTCCTCCCATATCAATTACAATACTTTGACCCTTTTTAAGTTTAGTATCATCTGTTTCATGATGAGGATCTGCTCCATTTGGACAGAATGCAATAATTGGTGTAAATGAAACTTCATTAACCCCCTGCTTTGCATATATTTCTTTTAAAGCTTCTGCATAATAGTTTTCTGTCTTTCCTTCTTCAAGCATAGTCCATAATTCTTTCATTGCTTCATCATTTAACTTTGAAGCTTCTTTCATTATAGCTATTTCTTCTTCATCTTTTATTCTTCTTAAATCATCAACTATAGGAGAAGCATTGTCATAATCTTTAGCTGCATTTAATTTCATTAAGCTTATTAAGAAATGCGCTGGCCATTTTTTATCTACTCCTAAAGTCTTATCCTTATCTATATATTTTGCTAATATTTCTATTGGTTCATCTGTGTCTTCGAATAACACTATATCTACACCTAAGTCCTCATTAACAGGGAACATCTTATTTATTATTAACTTATGATTACCATCCTCTTTTATAAGTAAAGTTATCATTCTTTCTCCTGTATGAAACCATTTACCTGTTAGATAAAATAATGCAGCTTCTGATGAAACTATCATTTGTGATAAGTTGTTTTCTCTCATCTTTTCTATTGCTTTTTGTACTCTATTTTGTTTCATAATTTATCCCTCCGTTTAAAATGTTCTTACTATCTATTATAATATACTGAATTTAAATAACAACTTTATCTATTATTTATTTTATCGTAATACTTTGATGATATAATATTATTTAAGAAAGCCTTAGGAGGATAAGTAAATGAAAATAGCAGTAATCTCAGACATACACGGAAATCTTTACGCTCTAATGAGAGTACTTGAAGATATAGAAGATAAAAATGTTGATACAATAATTTGTTTAGGTGATTTAGTTGGTTATGGACCACACCCTAACGAAGTTATAGCAATGATTAAGAGAAGAAATATTATATGTTTAAAAGGAAATTATGATGCTTCAGTCGTTGATGGAAGTTTTACTTATATAAGAGAAACAAGAACTAATTCATTCTCACTACCATTTGCTGTGGACGAACTTAGAATGGCTAATAAATTTTATTTAAATTCACTTCCAACTTCTTTAACTTTAGAGTTTGAAGGAAAGAAGATTTTATTTGTTCATGGTAGTCCAAATAAGATTAATGAGTATATGTTAGAAAATGAAGATAATACAGCTTCAATTATGGAAAATTTAAATGAAGATGTTTTAGTATGTGCTCATACTCATATACCTTCAATTAAGAAATTTGGTAATAAACTTTTCGTAAATGATGGTAGTGTTGGAAAACCTAAAATAGGTCGTCCAAATCCAACTTATTGTGTACTTGATGTAGAAAAAGATAAAGATGTAAAAGCTACAATCTTTGAAACTGAATATGAAGTTAAAAGAATAATTAAAGATATGACTATGCTTAAGTTCCCTGAAAGTCTAATAAGATCTTTTGAAACTGGTATAGAATAAGTAATAGCTAGATTTGTATTTATGCAAATCTAGCTATTTTCTTTTTTATAATTAATCTAGTCCATCATTAAGTTTTTTTGTTGTAGGACTATCTAATATATTACCTTTATAATCAAATCTTGAACCATGACATGGACAGTCCCATGTTAGTTCATCAGCATTCCAATGAAGTTGACATCCTAAGTGCGAGCACTTTGTCTTTACAATAAATTTTTCACCTTTATCATCCTTATAAACACCAACTTTATGCCCTTTATATTCTACAACTCCACCATGACCATTTTTAATATGTTCTATCTCACTATCTGGTATATATAATTTCTGTGCTATAAAGTTCTTAACTGTTTCTTTAGTGTTTTCCATAAAATTATCTATTGATTCTGTAATATCAATTCTTTCAGGTGAAAATATATTTGAGAAATCATTTTTTCTTCCTAAAACCCTATCTGAAAGTATCATTGCAGCGACCATAGAACCTGTCATACCCCATTTATTAAATCCTGTAGCTACATAAATATCATTTGAATTTAAAGAGTAATTCCCTATGTAAGGTATACTATCTAGACTCATGCAATCTTGAGCTGACCAAATAGCAACTTCCGTTGCATTAGGGTACATTTCTTTAGTAGCACTTCTTAAGGCTTCATAAGATCCACCCTCCTCATTTTGTCCTGTTCTTTGAGGTATACCACCTATTAATAATAAATCTTTATAATTTCTAAAAGAATACCCATCCTTATTAATGTCAATGTACATACCATCAACATTTTCTGCATTTTTTAATGCTATAACATAAGATCTCTCTTGGTGCATTCTCATAAAATAATATCCTGGCGCATTAAATATCGGAAAATGTGTTGTAACTATTATTTTACTTGCATTTATATTACCATTATTAGTAATTACTGTTTTTCCTTCTATATCTAAAGCTCTAGTATTTTCATATATAGTTATATCTTTTGATATTTCTTCTAAAAACTTTAACGGATTAAATTGTGCTTGTTTATTAAATTTTAATCCTATATTTATGTTGAAAGGAAGTTTCGTATCTTTAACTAACTCCGCATCAATTCCTAATTTACATACTGCTTCATACTCTTCCTTAATTTCATCATCTTTATCTAATGAGTATATATAAGATGCTCTTTCTTCAAAGTCGCAATCTATTTTATTCTCATCTATAATTTCTTTAAACTTTCTAATTGCGACTTCGTTAGCTCTTCCATATTCCTTTGCCGCATCTTCTCCAAACTCTTTAATCAATCTGTTGTAAATTAACCCATGCTGAGAAGTAATCTTTCCTGTTGTATTTTTTGTATTACCTCCTAAAATCTCATTACTTTCAATAATAACTGGATTTTCACCACTTTGCTTTAATAAATATGCTGTTAGCAAGCCTGCTATTCCAGCACCTATAATAAGCGTTTTTACTTCTATATCACCATTTAATGACTCTCTTCTTTTTAAATTGCATGATTCACTCCATATTGATTTCATAAAATCACCTCCTTTTTATTGTTCCATTTAACAACAAAAAAATAACTAGAAATTAAATTCTAGTTATTTTTATTATGTTTTACTCTTTTAAAACTCCAACAACTCTAAGATTTTTTAGAATATCTTTTTGCTTTCCATGACATTGTTTAAAACTATTTGTTCCATCAGTTCCAGCTTTGATCCCAAAATGCTGCCCTTCACTAAATCCAACAACACCGGTTACATCATAAATAGAACCATTAACTGCAACATATGCAAGCCTTCCATCCTTACCGTCATATTTAGATAGTTCTGCCAATGTGAATTCTCTCATTCTAGTCTTAGATTCTATTTGCTGCTCTTCAAGTATAAGTTCTAAATCACCTAATATATATTTTATCTCGTTTATTATTTCTTTCTTTTCTGCTTCACCTCTATAAAAAAGCATTCCTTTTAGCTCATTTAACTCTTTCATCTTCTTAATTATAATTTTCTCAAATAACATCTTTTTGCTCCTAACATATAGTGATATATAAGCAATATATGCTAACCTTGTTGCATTTGCTCAAAAAGTATTGTAAAATCAATTTAATATAACATTAAAATATAACTGTGACGAGAAGAGTAACCTTAGGACGTAGTCTTAGCGAGTGAGGGAAGGTGGAAGCCTCATACGAAGCCTTAGAGTGAAGAACATCTCTGAGTTTCTAACCGAAAATTTTATTTAATTAGTAGGCTTAGACGGATTTTCTAGACCGTTAACTTCTAGAATGGGCATAACACTTTGTGCCTACATTTTGAGTTGGCTATATTTTTATAGCAATTTGGGTGGTACCGCGATAGTATCCTTTCGTCCCATAGTTTATGGGGATGGAAGGTTTTTTTATTTTATAAAAAGATAATCATAAATTACAGGAGGTAATATTAATGGATAAAAATACTTTAGTAAAGTCACTTTACAGAAACACTTCTGAGTACTTAAACAAAGAAGTATCACTAACTGGTTGGATTAGAACTTTAAGAGCTTCAAATGCTTTTGGGTTCATTGAAATTAACGATGGTTCTTTCTTTAAGAACGTACAGGTTGTTTTTGATAATAACTTAAGTAACTTTAAGGAACTTGCAAAATTACCAATAAGCTCATCATTAAAAGTTGTTGGTACTTTAGTTGAAACTCCAAATGCAAAGCAACCATTTGAAATTCAAGCTAAGGAAATAGTAATCGAAGGAATGTCAGATTCAGATTACCCATTACAAAAGAAAAGACACACATTCGAATACTTAAGAACAATAGCTCATTTAAGACCAAGAAGTAACGCTTTCTCAGCTGTATTTAGAGTAAGATCAGTTGCAGCTTACGCTATCCACAAATTCTTCCAAGATAAAGGATTTGTTTACACAAACACTCCACTTTTAACTGGTAGTGACTGTGAAGGTGCTGGTGAAATGTTTAGAGTAACAACTCTTGATTTACACAATGTTCCACAAACTGAAGAAGGTGCTATTGATTACTCACAAGACTTCTTCGGAAAAGAAACTAACCTTACAGTTTCAGGTCAATTAAATGCAGAAACTTTTGCTTTAGCATTTAGAGATGTTTATACATTCGGACCAACATTCAGAGCTGAAAATTCAAACACTGCAAGACATGCAGCAGAATTCTGGATGGTAGAACCTGAAATATCATTTGCTGACTTAAACGATGATATGAAGCTTGCAGAAGAAATGCTTACTTATGTAATTAAGTATGTAATGAAAGAATGTCCTGAAGAAATAGCATTCTTTAACCAATTCATCGATAAAGGATTAGTTGAAAGATTAAATCACGTTGCAAATGCAGAGTTTGCTAAGGTTACTTATACAGAAGCTGTTGATATATTAATGAGCTGTGATAAGACATTCGAATACCCAGTTGAATGGGGAATAGATCTTCAAACAGAACATGAAAGATACTTAACAGAAGAACACTTCAAGAGACCTTTATTCGTAACTGACTATCCAAAAGATATTAAAGCATTCTATATGAGAATGAACGATGATAATAAGACAGTTGCTGCTATGGACCTTTTAGTTCCTGGAATAGGAGAAATTATAGGTGGTAGCCAAAGAGAAGAAAGACTTGATGTTCTTAAAGCTAGAATGGCTGAACTTAACTTAAATGAAGAAGATTACTGGTGGTACTTAGAGCTTAGAAAGTACGGAGAAACTAAGCACGCAGGATTCGGTCTTGGATTTGAAAGATTAATCATGTACATCACTGGTATGACAAATATCAGAGACGTTATACCATTCCCAAGAACAACTGGTCAATCAGACTTCTAATATAAAACAAAAAATACTGTAGTGATTTATTAAATCACTACAGTATTTTTTTGTTTTGAGGTTTTATTTATTTTGAAGTTTTATTTTCCTGCAAGCTTTTTATAATTTTCTAATCTTTCCATAGCATCACTATGAGTCTTTTCAAATAGTGCCTCTGCAGCTTCTGGGAATGATTTAGCAAGAGAAGAGTATCTAACTTCTCCCATTAAGAATTCCTTAAAGTCCCCTGTTGGTTCTTTTGAATCTAAAGTAAATGGATTTGTTCCACTTCCCTTTAGTTCTGGATTGAATCTATACATATTCCAGTATCCACAATCAACAGCTCTTTTAGCTTCTACTTGGCTATTACCCATTCCTATTTTAATACCATGATTAATACATGGAGCATATCCGATAATTAATGATGGTCCATCATAATTTTCAGCTTCTGCTATAGCTTTAAGAGTTTGGTTCTTATCAGCTCCCATTGAAACTTGTGCAACATATACATATCCGTATGTCATTGCCATCATTCCAAGGTCTTTCTTCTTAGTTTTCTTACCTGATGCAGCAAATTTAGCAACAGCTGCTGTTGGAGTTGATTTTGAGGATTGACCACCAGTGTTTGAATAAACTTCTGTATCAAATACAAATACGTTTATATTTTCTCCTGATGCTAGTACATGGTCTAATCCACCATATCCAATATCATAAGCCCATCCGTCTCCTCCGAAAATCCATTGAGATGGTCTTATTAAGAAGTCTTGTTCTTCTAATATTTCTTTTGCAAGTTTATTATTTAAGCCTTCTAAAGCATGTACTAATCTATCTGCTCTCTCTCTAGTTTCTGATCCAACTTCTACATTATCTGCCCAAGTTTTAAGAGCTTCTTTAGCTTCACATTCTTCTAGTTCTTCTATAAGCATATTTGCTTTTTCAAATAATCTTTCTCTTATAGCTTTTGCACCTAAAAACATTCCAAGTCCATATTCAGCGTTATCTTCAAATAATGAATTTGCCCATGCAGGACCAAATCCTTTATTATTAGTTGTATATGGAGTTGATGGTGCAGAACCACCCCAAATAGATGAACATCCTGTTGCATTTGAAATTACCATTCTATCTCCAAATAATTGAGTTATAAGCTTAGCATATGGAGTTTCTCCACATCCGCCACAAGCTCCTGAGAACTCAAGTAATGGTTTTTGGAACTGACTACCTTTTACAGTATTCTTATTCATCATGTTTTCTTTTATTGTTACCATTTTAGTTGCATATTCAAAGTTCTCCATCTCATGCTTTTGAGTATGGGCTGGTTTCATAACTAAAGCTTTTCCTTTTGCAGGACAAACCTCAGCACAGTTTCCACATCCAGTACAATCTATAGGATCAATTGAAATTGCAAAGTTCATTCCATCTTCTGATTTTATTCCTTTTGCTTTAGTTAATTTCATTCCTACTGGAGCATTCTTTGATTCTTTTTCAGTTAATAAAAACGGTCTTATTGCAGCATGTGGACATACAAATGAGCATTGATTACATTGTATACATTTGTCTTTATCCCATTCTGGTACATTTATTGCAATCCCTCTTCTTTCGAAGGCTGCTGTTCCTTGTTCAAAAGTACCATCTTCTATTCCATCAAATGCTGATACTGGTAGAGAGAATCCTTCTAACCTATTCATAGGTTCAACAATTTTCTTTATAAAATCTGTTGCACCTTCTAATTCAGGTTTAACTTCATCTTTAGCATCTTTCCATGAATCTAAAACTTTAACTTCAACTAATGAATTAGTTCCTTTATCAATAGCTTCATTATTCATATCAACAATCTTTTGTCCTTTTTTACCGTATGAAGTTACAACTGCTTCTTTTAAATATTTAACAGCATCCTCTATAGGGATAATATTTGCTAATTTAAAGAAAGCTGATTGCATAATCATATTAATTCTTCCACCAAGACCAATCTCTTGTGCTATTTTAACAGCATTTAAAGTGTAGAATTTAATATTGTTATTTGCTATATATCTCTTATATGAAGCTGGTAAGTTCTTTTCTATTTCGTCAGCGTTCCATATAGTGTTTAGTAAAAATGTTCCGTTCTTCTTTAATCCATCTAAAACATTATATTTATGAACGTATGCCTGATTATGACAAGCTATAAAGTCTGCTTTATCTACTAAATAAGGTGATTTTATTGGTTCTTTACCAAATCTTAAATGTGATACTGTAACCCCACCTGATTTTTTAGAATCATATGAGAAATATCCTTGAGCATACATTTCTGTATGGTCTCCAATAATTTTTATAGCACTCTTATTCGCACCAACAGTACCATCTGATCCAAGCCCCCAGAACTTACATGAAACAGTGCCTTTTTTAGTTGCATCTATATCTTCTGATATTTCTAGTGATGTGTTAGTTACATCATCTACTATTCCTATAGTAAATCCATTCTTTGGTTCTTCCTTATTTAAGTTATCATATACAGCAACTATATGACTTGGATTTGGATCTTTTGAACCTAATCCATATCTTCCACCGATTATTAATGGTGAATCTTTCACATCGTTAAATGCACCTACAACATCTAAATAAAGTGGTTCTCCGTTGCTTCCTGGTTCTTTAGTCTTATCTAAAACAGCAATCTTCTTAACTGTTTCCGGGATTACCTTCTTTAATCTTTCAACATCAAATGGTCTGTAAAGTCTTACTTTAACAACACCAACTTTTTGTCCTCTATCATTTAAGTAATCTACTGTTTCTTCACATAAATCTGTACATGATCCCATAGCTATAATTATTCTATCTGCATCCTTTGCACCATAGTAATCGAAACAGTGATATTCTCTTCCAGTTATTCTTGTAATTTCAGCCATATATCCTTCAACAATGTCTGGTACGGCATCGTAAAATTTATTTACAGCTTCTCGTTCTTGGAAATAAATATCTGGATTTTGAGCAGTTCCTCTAGTTACAGGATGATTTGGACTTAATGCTCTTTTTCTAAATGCTTTTAAAGCATCCATATCTATTAATGGTCTTAAATCTTCTTGATCTAATACCTCTATTTTTTGTATTTCGTGTGAAGTTCTAAATCCATCAAAGAAATTTAAAAATGGAATTCTTGACTTAATTGCAGCTAAATGTGCTACAGCTGATAAATCCATAACTTCTTGAACTGCGCCCTCAGCAAGTATTGCAAATCCAGTTTGTCTTGTTGCCATGACATCTTGATGATCCCCAAAAATACTTAGTGACGAAGCAGCTATTGCTCTAGCGGCCACATGGAATACTCCTGGAAGTAATTCTCCAGCCATTTTATACATGTTTGGAATCATTAATAATAATCCTTGTGATGCAGTATATGTAGTTGTTAACGCACCACCTTGTAATGATCCATGAACTGCACCTGAAGCACCTGCTTCTGATTGCATTTCCATAATTTTAACTGGTTGTCCAAAGATATTCTTTCTTCCTTTTGCTGCCCATTCATCGACATGTTCAGCCATTGGTGATGATGGTGTTATTGGATAAATTGCTGTAACTTCTGTAAATGCATATGAGATATGAGCTGCAGCAGTGTTACCATCCATAGTCTTCATTGTCTTCATAGTATCATCTCCTTTTTTGAATTTATCTTTAGTAAGTTTCAAAAAAACTTTCTAACACAAATAATTATATACTCCTTAGAATTTATTTTATAATACTAATAATTTATAGTATCAATAGCCTAATTCGTATGTATTCTAATAACTTATATGAAAAAAGTTATCCACAAAGATGTTTTGAATCAATAAATTATCCACATATATGTGGATAATTCCTATGGATTATTTATATATATAAACGCAAAAAAACTTGCTGAGTTTTCAGAATCTCAGCAAGTTTCGTATATTGAAATTTTAGGGACCTCTTTTTATTATAAAAGTCTAACTACATTTTCTACTGTTCTCTCTAAATTTTTACTACCGTCTTTTAGAGCAGTATCTAAGTCAATAACACCTGGAGTAATTGAGAAGATTGAAGTAACACCTATATCATAAAGATTTTCTACTCCATCTAATATTCTTCCACCAAAAGCTATAGTCCTTGCACCTTGCTTTTTAGCTACAGTTGCAACTCCCATTGGTGTCTTTCCAAATATAGTTTGAGAATCAATACTTCCTTCACCTGTTAATAAGTAATCAGAACCCTTAAGCTTCTCTTCAAGGTTCGTATGTTTTATTACAAGTTCGATTCCTCTTTTAAGTTCTCCATTTAAAAATGCTAAAAGTGCAGCTCCAAGACCGCCTGCAGCTCCAGCTCCTTCAGCATCTTTTATATCTTTTCCTAAGTACTCTTTAATCTTATTTGCATAATGCTCTAAATTTTTATCAAGTTCTAGAACCATCTCTTCTGTTGCTCCCTTTTGAGGACCAAAAACATGAGATGCTCCAGTTATTCCACATAAAGGATTAGTTACATCACATGCAACTTCTATACTTACGTCTTTTAATCTTTCATCTAAACTACTTACATCAATCTTATGAAGATTACTTAAAGCTCCACCACCAAAAGGAAGTTCATTAGAATTTTCATCAAGAAGCTTAACTCCTAATGCTTGAAGCATTCCAGCTCCACCATCATTTGTAGCACTTCCTCCAATTCCAATAACTATACTGTCTGCTCCATTATCTAATGCAGCTTTAATAATTTCTCCAGTTCCATAAGTTGTTGTAATCATTGGATTTCTATCATCTCTATTTACAAGTGCTATTCCACTAGCTTCAGCCATTTCGATAACAGCTGTTTTTGAATTACCAAGCATTCCAAAGCTTGCTTCAGTAGCCTCGCCTAAAGGTCCTTTTACCATTACTTTTTTAATAGAACCACCTGTTGCCAAAACTAAAGCTTCAACAGTGCCTTCTCCGCCGTCTGCCATTGGTACCTTAATGCATTCTGCATCTTTTATTACTTTCTTTATGCCTCTCTCCATTGCATTACAAGCTTCCATAGAAGACATGCTTTCTTTAAATGAATCTGGTGCTAATACAAATTTCATAGTAATTCTCCCTCTTTTCTAAACTTTATAGTATAAATCCAAATATTATAGTTGATACAATTGTCATTGAAAGTCCAACTAATGATTCATATGGTATAAGTTTTAATCTTTCGTTCATTTCCATTGATACACTTCCGCCAGTTGCATGGAAGAAGCTACCGTGTGGTAAGTGATCTAATACTGTTGCTCCAACATGTATCATTGCTGCTGTTGCAAGTGGTGCTACTCCAAGACCAACTATTGTAGGTCCAAATACTGATGTTGCAACTGCTGTTCCTGATGTTGTTGATGCTGTTGCAGCTGACATTAAAATACCTGATATTGGTGCTAATGCAAAGCTTGGTAATCCAAGTGAATTAACTCCTGATATTATTACATCTTTAAGTCCTGAATTTGCTATAATTCCAGCAAGTGTACCAGTTCCTATTAAAAGAATGGCAACTCCACTCATCTTAGCTAATCCAAATGTTGCATATCTATTTAAATATCTTATCTTACCCATTGCAAGTATTCCACAAATCCCTCCAACTGGAAGTGCTATAAGTGGATCAATTGCTATGTTTGCGATTGGTCTTAACATTAATAATACGATTGCTACTATAGGTCCAACCATTGCAGTAAAGAAACTAGGCATATTTTCTACCTCTTTAAGTTTTTCTTCTTCACTAACAAAACTACCTTTTTGCTTTAATCTTTTTGAAATAATACATGTAACTATAATTCCGATAATTGCTGGTATTACACCTGCAAGCATAACTGAAGTTAATGGAACTCCAAGGTTATCTGCTGCTGCTATTGTATTTGGGTTTGGAGACATTATATTACCAGCCTTACCTCCACCAACCATAGCGATTAATATAGCTGTTTTTGTTAATCCTGATCTTTGTGCTATTGCAAGTGCTATTGGTGCAACTGTTATAACAGCAACATCAACAAATACTCCAACCATTGTAAGTACTGTTGTTGCTATTGTAAGTGCAACTAATGCTCTTGATTCTCCTATTTTTTCAACAATTGTTTCTGCAATTTTAGCTGCTGCTCCTGATTCTATTAAAACCCCCGCTAAAACTCCAGCTGTAAGTATTCTAAGTATCGCAGGAATCATTCCTTTAGCTCCATCCATCATTAATGAAACTGTTCCTTCAATTCCGGCTCCTCCAATTAATCCACCAACAATTGCTCCAACTATTAATCCGTATGCTGGGTGAACTTTCTTTACAATTAATACAATTGCTACTACTAAAGCAACAATTGCTCCTAATGCTGTAACTGTAATATCCATTACTTTGTCTCCTTTCATCTTTTGTACTTACTAATTGTAAAGGTTCTTGTAAATAATTTCATTATATAAACACCCAAACTTATTTATATATTTTTTGTGCATTTGCCCAAATTACACTTGAAGTTTAAATCCTATATAACTTGATAAAAATTGAAATACATCAATATAATTTTCAAAACTTAATGAGGTTATTTCTTCAATTTTTTTAAGTCTATAGTTAAGTGTATTTCTATGAATATGTAACTTTTCTGCTATTCTATTCTTCTCTCCATTAAAATCAAAGTAAGCTATGAATGTTTCAAGTAATTCATATCCTTCATTTTTAACTTTCTCTATAATGTATTGATTTTCATCTTGAAAAAAGAAATCTTCCATATAATAAAAAAGTTTTATCTTCTTATAAAAATTAACTCTCTCTTCACCATAAAGCTTATCTCCAATCTTCAATGCCTCAATACCTTCAATTAATGAATTTTGAAGAATTTTATGCCACTCTCCAATTCCAATGCTTATTTTATATTTATTTAAAATTTTATCTATCTTAAGAACCTTTTCATCGAAATTATTATCTCTAAGTAATATTATTGCAAATTTATCATTTGCTATACTTATAAAATGTTCATCCTTAACTAATACGTTCTTAAGCTTAACTATTATTTTATTTTCATCTTTTTTTTCATAATTTAATATTATAACTGACATCTTTTTCGTTATATCAACGCCTAAAGATTTACCTCTTTGTATAAAATCATTATCATATTCCTTATTTGAATATAAAAGCTCATATATAAATTCTTCTTCTAATTTCTTCTTTATTAAGTATTCATTTAAAGTATATTCTTGATTTATTAGTAATTCCGCAGTTACAGAAACTATTTTAGAAAACTGTCTAACCTTTTCAGGATTTCCTGTTATTCCAATTACGCCAATTGCTTTTCCCATAAAAAATATAGGAGTATTAACACCAGGTTTAACACCTCCTACACTTTCATTTATTTCTACAACAGATTTTCTCTTTAGGGTTTCTATAGCGCCTTCATGAATATGCCCAACTCTACTAAGATCACCACTTCCAATAATGACACCTCTATCATCCATTATATTTACGTTGTATGGAATTACTTTCATCATTCTCTCAGAAATATTTTGAGCAAGTTCTCTACTAAGCATACAAAACGACCTCCCTAATTTATTAATCTAATTTATTTAATTCCTTATATTTCCCTTTAAATTTTCCCTCCCCATAATATAGCATCCCCAAAATGCTTTACTATATTTTAACATAGTAATTACTTTATCTTATAAAAAAAAGTGACCTTAAAAGGTCACTTTAAATAGGAATTTTCCTATTAATTTTCTCTTTCTTTTGCGAATTCATAAATTGTATTTACAGGAACTCCTGTACCACCTTTTTCTTTATAAGGTTTTGGTGAATCTGTCCATGCTGTTCCTGCAATATCTAAGTGTAGAAATGGTATTCCCTCTGGAACAAAATCTTCAACAAAAAGTCCTGCTGTTATTGTGCCTGCATCTCTTCCACCAATATTTTTCAAGTCAGCTATATCTGATTTTAAAAGTTCCTTATATTCAGGGAAAGCTGGTAATTGCCATACTTTTTCTCCTGTATATTTTGTTACTTCTTCAAATTCTTTATATAAATCTTCATCATTAGTTACTGCTGCTGTTGTTGTTTCTCCAAGCGCTACTAATGCTGCTCCTGTAAGAGTTGCCATCTCAACAACTTCATTAACCTTTTCTTTAGTTGTTATATAAGTTACAGCATCAGCTAAAGTTAATCTTCCTTCTGCATCTGTGTTTAATACCTCTATAGTCTTACCAGCCATACTGCTTATAATATCTCCTGGCTTGTACGCCTTACCTGAAATCATATTTTCACAAGCAGCAACAACACCAATTACATTCATTTTTAATTTTCTCTTTGCAATTATAGACATTGCGCCTATTACAGCCGCTGCACCACCCATGTCTGATTTCATAGTTTTCATACCATCAGTTGGTTTTATTGAATATCCACCTGAATCGTAAGTTAATCCCTTACCAACAAGACCAAGTCTATCTTTCTTGTTTTCCTTGTCTCCAAAATATCTCATAACGATAAGTTTTGGTTCTCTACTAGATCCCTTTGCAACGGATAAGAAAGCTTCCATTCCAAGGGCACCTATTTTTCCTTCTTCAATAACTTCCACTTCGAAGCCACATTCATCACCAATTATTATAGCTTCATCAGCTAACATTTCTGGATACATTTCATTTGCTGGTTCATTAACTAAGTTTCTAGCTATTATTATACCTTTAGCTATTTCCATTCCTTCAACTATAAATGATTCAATATCTTCAATCATAGACTCTTCTATGTTATATCCTGACATTGATACAAATACATCTTCCTTAACTTCTTTATCAGTCTTATATTTGTTAAATTCATAGTCTGAAAGCATTAATGATATTGTCATAGCTTTAGCCATTTCACAAACATCTAATTCTTTAGTGTTTATCATTCTAACAACTATATCATTATTTTTAAGTTCTTTCATTTTATTATATGCTTTTGAAAGGTTAACTTTAATTTTCTCTAAAGTTATATCATCTTCCTTTCCAAGACCTAATAAAACTATGTCTTCTATCTTTCCTTCAACTTCATTAGTGAAAGTATAAACTTCCCCTTCCTTTCCGCTGAACTTACCATTTTTATTTAAGTGTTGTATCATTTTATTTATTTCAGGAGTCTTTAATTCTAACTTCTCTTCAAATAAAGAAATGATAACACCTTGTACTTCTGACCATTTTTTAGCCTTTGCACTTACTTTCATAATATTCTCTCCCTTCTAATTTTATCTTTATATATTAATTCATGTATTCATGAACTAGTACAATCTCATTAGCCTTTAAACTCTTTTTTACATCAATTATTCTTTGATTCTTTGAACCTCTATATCTTAGACCATCCTCAACCTGTTCTTTATCAAATCTTCCATCTACTAACACATCTATATTATTAATAAATTCCCTAAATCCTTTTCTATCATCTAGATGCTCTAATATATACTCGAAGGTATAACCTGTAAATGACCAAACATTCAACCCATTCTCTCTAAACTTTTTTGCCATATATGAGAACTCTTCTGCTCTTTCTATAGGATCTCCTCCGCTGAAAGTGACACCCTTAATCATTGGATTATTTAGTACATCCATTATAAGTTCATCCATATCTCTTTCTTCGCCACCATTAAAATCATGTGTGTCTGGATTAAAACATCCCTTGCAATTATGATTGCATCCTTGTGAAAAGAATACTCTTCTCATTCCAGGTCCATTTACTAAACTTTCATAAGCTATTCCTGAAAGTCTAATTTTTTTAGTCATAAGCTCACTCCTTCAATTAACTTAAATTATATCACTCTAAATTTCATTATCCATATAATACAAAATATTTATTACTTAATTAATTTTTTTAATAAATTTATCATATAGTTTCTATTTAATTATTATAAACCATAATAACCCTTTATTATCATTATAATTTATTATATTATTTATACTTTTTGCTTATTATATAAACATATTAACACCAAAAATGCCTGTATATCCCAAATTAGATATACAGGCATTTTATTATTTTAAATAATTAAGTCTTCCGCCAGATTTAACTACTTCTCTCTCTTTCTCCGTAAGGTCAGCTACTACTTTAAATTGTTGTCCTTTAGTTTTATTAGTTATTGTGACTTCCCCTTTATCTAAAGCTTCATTTATATTATTACAAAGTAGCTCATCCATTAAATCTATATTTTCATAATCATTCTCATCATTAAACTCTAACGGTACTATTCCATTATTAATAAGATTCGCTTTATGGATTCTTGCAAATGACTTTGATATTACTGCCTTAATTCCTAAATAAAGTGGTGCTAATGCTGCATGTTCTCTACTTGAGCCTTGCCCGTAATTTTCCCCAGCCACAATTATTCCAAAACCATTCTCTTTTGCTCTTTTTGGAAAATCTCTATCTATTGTATTAAAACAAAATTCTGAAAGATATGGAATATTTGATCTAAATGGTAAAAGCTTAGAATTTGACGGCATTATATGGTCAGTTGTAATATTATCACTAACCTTTATAAGTACCTTAGCACATATATCATCTCCCAATGGATTATTTATAGGAAATGGCTTTATATTTGGTCCTCTCTTAACTTCTACCTTCTCATTATCTTTAGCTGGACTAATTATCATAGAATCATCAATTATAAATTCTTTTGGCATTTCGAAATTTAAATCAACATCAAATTCTCTTGGATCTGTAAGCACACCTTTTATTGCTGATACTGCTGCTGTCTCTGGACTTACTAAATAAATTTTTGCTGATAATGTTCCACTTCTTCCATAAAAGTTTCTATTAAATGTTCTAAGTGATACTCCTCCTGTCCCTGGTGCTTGACCCATTCCAATACAAGGTCCACATGAATTTTCAAGTATTCTAGCTCCTGAACTTATAATGTCATATAAAGCACCATTTCTAGCTATCATTTGCATAACTTGTCTTGAACCTGGGGCTATTACTAAACTTACATCATCATGAACTTTATTACCTTTTAATATTTTTGAAACTTTCATCAAATCTGCATAAGATGAATTAGTACAACTTCCTATTGCTACTTGATCTACTTTTATTTTACCTATATTCTCTACTTCATCTACATTGTCTGGTGAGTGAGGCTTTGCAGCTAAAGGTTTAAGTTTAGATAAATCTATTGTTATTTCTTCATCATATACTGCATCTTCATCAGCCTTTAATTCTACCCATTCCTCTTCTCTTCCTTGTGCTTTAAAGAACTCTAAAGTTCTTTCATCACTTGGGAATATAGATGTTGTAGCACCAAGTTCTGCTCCCATATTAGTTATAGTAGCTCTCTCTGGTACTGAAAGTCCAAGTATACCATCACCACCATACTCAAATACCTTTGAAACTCCGCCTTTAACAGAAAATATTCTTAAAACTTCTAATATAATATCTTTAGCTGCAACCATCTTTTTAAGATTATTAATTAAATTAATTTTACAAACCTTTGGAGTATTTATATTATAAGCTACTCCTCCCATTGCAAGGGCAACATCTAATCCCCCCGCTCCCATTGCAAGCATACAGACACCACCGGCCGTTGGTGTGTGACTATCAGACCCAATTAAAGTTTCTCCAGGTTTTGAGAATCTTTCTAAGAAAACTTGATGACATATTCCGTTACCTGGCTTTGAAAAATATATACCATGCTTTGATGCAACAGTTTGAATAAACTTATGATCATCTGCATTTTCAAATCCTTGTTGTAGCATATTATGATCTACAAACGCAATTGACCTTCTTGTCTTTACCTTTTCTATTTCCATAGCCTCAAGCTGAAGATATGCCATCGTTCCTGTTGAATCTTGAGTTAAAGTTTGATCTATTTTAATTGATATTGGCATTGAAGTTTTAAATTCTCCCTCTACCAAGTGATTTTTCAAAATTTTATTTACTATATTATCTCCCATAGTTCTCATTCCCCTTAATTAACTTTTTCACTTACTAAACGTTCATACTCTTTATATATTCTAACTACCTCTTTATCAAATAAGC
Source organism: Clostridium sp. (assembly GCF_036643715.1). Lineage (GTDB taxonomy): Bacteria > Bacillota > Clostridia > Clostridiales > Clostridiaceae > Clostridium. The sequence goes on from NZ_JAVXRL010000007.1 coordinate 42,499, forward strand.
TTCTCTTAAGTCTCACTGAAGTTGCCCTTACTATTTCTAATATTCTATTAGCCTCACTATCAGTTAATGTAATTCCATATTCTTTAAACTTATTAACTATTCCAGCTCTACCTGAATGTTTCCCTATTATTATTTGCCTTTCAAGTCCAACAACTGCTGGGTCAAAAGCTTCATAATTTTTTGGGTTCTTTATAGCACCATCTGCATGTATACCAGATTCATGAGCAAACATATTCTCTCCAACTATAGCTTTCCACGCAGGTAAAGTTCTTCCTGATGCTCTAGCTACGTATTCCGATGCTTCCTTAAACTTAGTTGTATCTATATCAACTTCATATTTAAATACATATTTAAATGCCATAATAACTTCTTCAAGTGCGGCATTTCCAGCTCTCTCACCAAGCCCATTTACAGTAACTCCAACGTAGTTTGCCCCTGCTTTAATTCCTGAAATAGCATTAGCTGTTGCCATCCCAAAATCATTATGAGTATGCATTTCTATATCAAATCCTGTTTTTTCATGAAGATACTTAATATCAGTATATATTTTAAATGGATCCATTACCCCAACAGTATCACAATATCTAAATCTATCTGCACCAGCATCCTTTGCAGCTTGTATAAATTCCACTAGAAATTCTCTATCAGCCCTTGATGCATCTTCCCCATTTACTGATACATAAAGTCCATTCTTCTTAGCATATAAAACAGCCTTAACCATACTATCTAAAACCCATTCTCTAGAAGTCTTTAGCTTATACTTAATATGAATATCTGATACTGATACTGAAATAGCTACAGCATCCACTCCACAATCTATAGATTGTTCAATATCTGATATAACAGCTCTATTCCACGCCATTATGCTACTTTTTAAATTTCTATTTACTATACGTTTTATTGCTTCTTTTTCATCTCCACCCATTGTTGGAATTCCAACTTCTAATTGATCAACTCCCATATCACTTAATATTTCTGCTATTGCAACCTTTTCTGCATTTGCAAAAACAACTCCTGCGGTCTGCTCTCCATCTCTTAAAGTTGTATCAACTACATAAATTTGCTTACCATTATCTAGCTTTTTTACAGTCATTTTAATGCCCCCTTCTAAATTTTCTTTATTTCCCCAATATGTTTAATTTTACCATATAGAAATTAAAAGTTCAATATTTCTTGCAAGAACTATTGTGTGTTCATTCATTTATTAATTATATATAGCGTATTTTTAATTTATTGCGACATTAAATTGCAAGTTTTTAATAATATATTGCAGTATATTATTAAACACAACAAAAAAACTTTCCAAGAAAATTTTCATTTTCTTGGAAAGTTTCATATAAAAGACATCTTAACTTAATAATATTGACGATAAGATACTACTTTTTAAGTATAGTCTCTTAAATAAATATTTATATTAACATTCTTGATAATGATTTGTGTTTGTTCCTGTATGAGTAACTCTATCTTGTCTTTCTTGATACTTTCCTGGACCAAATCTTTCATCTAATGAAAGGTATCCTGTTACTCTTGATATACCTTGTATATCAGTGCTTTCACATTTTGGACACTTACTTTCATGGTTATTTAATGAAGTTCCACAATTTCTGCAATATCTTATATGGAAATTAACACCTAAGTAGCTTATATTAGTATTTTTGTAAGCATAGTTTAATATATCCATAATATCTTGACCTGATGGTGTATCATCAACCTCTAAGTAACTAATGTGTCCACCGTTACATAATTTGTGGTATGGTGCTTCAATATCAATTTTATCTTTAATTGAAATAGCACATCCAACTGGAACATGGTAACTGTTAGTATAATATTCTTTATCAGTTACTCCAGCAATTAAACCAAATGTCTTTTGGTCCTGCTTTATAAATTTACCTGATAATCCTTCTGCTGGTGTTGCATAGGCACTCCAGTTAAGCATTGTTTCTTCAGTTAATCTATCACAGTAAGCTCTTAAGTGTTCAATTATTTTAACACCTAATTCTCTAGCTTCCTCATCTTCACCATGGTGCTTTCCGATTAATGCTGTAAGTGTTTCTGCAAGTCCTATAAATCCAATTCCCCAAGTACCTTGCTTTAATATTGGTTCAATTGAATCATCAGGGCTAAGTCCTTCTGCACCTTTCATAAGTCCTTGACCTGCTACGAATGGTAAGTCTTTAACTCTTAAATGTTTTAATACACCATATCTATGCATTAATGATTCTTTTGCTAAAAGCATTCTTGCATCTAATATTTCAAAAAATCTTTCAATGCTACCTTGAGCTTGAATACCTATTCTAGGTAAGTTTAAAGTAGTTGGAGCTATGTTTCCTCTTCCTTTACAACCTGGCTCTCCGTTAACATTTTTCATAAGGTATGTTCTGCATCCCATTGTTGCAGGCATATATCCTTTATCATAATACTCTTTATTAAAGTCTGCATCTATATTCATAAATGTAGGATTCATTCTCTTAGCTGCAACTCTACAAGCTAATTCGTATAAGTAGAAGTATGGATCATTTTCTTCTCTATTTACTCCCTCTTTTACTCTGAATATTATGTTAGGGAATATAGGCTGTTCACCTCTACCTAATCCTTTTTCATATTCTAATAAGAAGATTTCACAAACTAAAGCTGCATCATCTGTATATGGTATTCCAAGGTTCATTGAACTAAATGGAACTTGTGATCCTGCTCTTGAATGCATTGTATTTAAGTTGTAAACAACTCCTTGCATTGCTTGATGAACTCTTTCTCTTAATCTTTCTTCCGCTATCTTTTCGACTTTTTCTGACGGTACTTCAAGTTTTATTAACTCTTTAATGATTTCTTGTCTTGTTGGCTCAACAAACACTCCCATGTCATTATCAAAATCTGGATGACTTTGACCACCAAACATATCATTTTGAGTTGATTGTAGTAAGATGCATGATAACTCTGCTGCTGTTTCTATTCTTTTTGGTGCATTAATTGTTCCGTATCCTGTGTTAAATCCATTTTCTAAAATTTCTTTAGTTGGGATATGAAGACAGTTAGTTGTTAAATTATAACTATCTAAATCATGATAATAAACATCGCCTATTTCATGAGCTTTTGATAAATGCTTTGGCATTGATGCTAAATTATGCCATTTGTTTGATTCTGAAGCTATTCTTAATAACTTTGAACTGAAATTGTTACCTACATTTGCATTATCTCTATCAGTTTCAACTCCAATTTTACTTATAGCTCTCATAAGGTCTGATTTTATTTCTCTAACCTTAGTTCTTTCTTTTCTGTAATTTTGATAAGCTACAACTACATTATCAAGCTTTGAATCCTTTAAAGCTTTTTCAACTAAGTTTTGAACCTGTTCAACAGATATTCTGTTTTCACCAGAAATTTCTATATATTTAATTACCTTTTGAACGATATCTAAAACCTCGCTAGTTTTTAAACTTACACCTATTTCTTCAGCTGCGCTCTTTATGGCGCTTCCTATCTTATCAGCATTGAACTCTACTTCTCTACCGTCCCTTTTCACAACATATAGCATTTAAACTACCCCCGTTACACAATATATAGTACCGTTTTCGTACCGTATTATTATACTTCAAAAGATATTGTAGTGCAATTACAATCTAAATTTAATAATTTGATATACTTCTCTTTATGTCTAGTTATCTCTCTTTTTTGGTTTTTCTTGTACTTTTACTATGTAAATTTATTTTATTTTACGGTATGATTTCACACCTACTTTTAATATACATAAATAAGAATTAATTAAAATGAGGTGAAATTATGCGAAAAAAAATATTATTATCCTTACTTTCAATTTTTATAGTTTCCTCTTTTTTCATTTCTTGTAAGGACGAAACCAGTCTTCCTTCTTCAAATGATAATGTTGAAACTACTAAAACATATAATTATCCTTTTACGGGTATTGAAAGCAAAGAAGATCCATCAAATAAAACACCATTTATGGCAGTTGTTGAAAATTCTAAACAAGCAAGACCTCAAAGCGGTCTTTCATCTGCAGATATAGTTTATGAAACTTCAGCAGAAGGTGGTATTCCAAGATTCATCGCAGTATTCCATAGTAAATCTTCTGAAAAAATAGGACCAGTTAGAAGTATAAGACCTTACTTCTTAACAATATCAAAAGAGTATGCACTCCCTATAGCTCATTGTGGCGGTTCTAAGGAGGCGTTAGATGAAGTTAGTAAAGATACTTCACTAATGAGCTTAAACGAAATGTCTAACGGAAAATACTACTTTAGAGATACAACTAGAAAAGCTCCTCATAATTTATATACTTCATCAGATAAAATAATAAAAGCTATGGAAGATAAAAAATATAATGTTTCAGCTAAAACTGCATTAAACTTTGACAATAATTACTTTAATAACGAAAATTTCAAAAGTGCTGAAAATATTAACTTAATTCCAAACAAAGTATACGAAACATCCTATAAATATAAAGATGGTGTGTACACTAAATATATGGATGGTAAAGTTTCAAAAGATGCATCAACAAATTCCGAACTAACATTTACTAATATAATAGTTCAAAAGACTGATATTACACTTCAGACAGATAATTCTCATTTAAATATTGATTTAGTAAAAGATGGTGAAGGTTATCTTTTTTCTAAAGGAAAAGTTATTGATATAAAATGGAGTAAAGACTCTGAATTTGCACAAACTAAGCTTTATGATTCAGAAAACAAGGAAGTATTTTTATCTCCTGGTAATACAATTTGGAATATAGTTGATTCAGATTCTAAAATAGATTTTTAAAAAAATCAATTAAATTCAAGAAAAGGCAATTTATTGAATAAATTTATTGCCTTTTTTATTGCATAACATTATCAGTAGTGATATAGTTTATATTATCATTAATGATATAGTTTGTATCATTAAACATAAATTTAGGAGGAATAGTATATGGAGAAAATTGCTATTTTAACTGACAGTGGATCAGATTTAACATTAGAAGAATTAAGAGAAAATAATATACATCTTGCACCATTAAAGATAATATATTCAGATGGTGAGTTCGAGGATATACTAGAAATATCCCCTAATGAAGTGTACTCTTCATTAGAAAGAGAAATCCCAAAGACATCATTACCTAGCACAGCTAGAATCGAAGAGATTTTAAATCAATTAGAAAGTGATGGTTATACACATTTAGTTGTAATAACAATTTCAAGCGGACTTTCTGGAACAGCTAACGCTATAAGATTAGCACTAGAAGATCATCCAAACTTAAAATCATTCGTTTACGATACTAAAATACTTAGTATGGGTGAAGGCGTTTTAGTTTTAAATGTTGCTGAAATGATTAAAGAAGGTAAAAGTTTTGATGAAATCGTTGAAACACTACCTAAATTACGTGCAAAAACTCACGGCTATTTCACAATAAACACATTAGAATACTTAAAAAAAGGTGGAAGAATAGGAAGAGTTGCAGGAACTATAGGAGAAATTTTAAATTTAAAACCTATAATATCTGTTGATGAAGATGGAATTTACTACACTTACGCTAAAGTACGTGGAAGAAAACAATCAATCAATAAACTTACTAAAATAGCTAAAGAACACTTAGAAAAATCTAAATGTAATATTTGGATACTAAATGGCGGTTCTTCTAAAGAAGAAGCTGATATATTATTTAATGCTGTTAATGAGCTTCCTAATATTGAATCAATTTCTACAGCTGAAATAGGTCCAGCACTTGGAGTTCATGCAGGTCCTGGTTTATTAGGAGTTGTAGTTCAAGAGGTGTAATTTACTTATGGATGAAGCAAACTTTTCTGACTTTAAAAATATAAAAGCTGAAGAGAAACGACTTTATGAAGAGTATAAAAAGAAAGTAACTGAACTTAAGAAGGTGCAAAAGGAACGCGATGCTGTAGGTCAAGTTTTCACTAAAGGTCTGCTTCCTATTTATGTTCTTCATATATTAAATTTAGGTCCTACTACAGGTAATTATATATCTCACGAAATAGGAACTCGAACAAAAGGTAAATGGATTCCTAGTACTGGTGGTATATACCCTCTTCTAAAAACATTAGAGAAACAAGGTTTAGTAGTTGGGACATGGGATGACCCAAAAAAGAAATTCAGAAAAATATATTCTCTTACTCCTTCTGGAAAGCAAGAATATTTAAAGAAAAAGTTTTTACTTAAGCCTAAAATCGAGGAAGCATTAGAGGTTTTCAAGATTATTTATAAAGATCTTTATTAAAAGCACTGATTTTTCAGTGCTTTTTTTTGCATATATATCCTCTAATTTGATAAAACTAATATTCATAAAGGAGTGATTTTATGCGTGGTCATGTAATTGATATTAATAACTTAGAAGCTTTTGTAGAATTTGATAATTCATCAATTGCTGCTGTTCCAGTTTTTCTAATTGGCACAGCCTCAATTGGTGACTCAGTTGACATTTCATCATACAATATTAAATCCTCACATGTTAGTTTATCAAACTATATTAGCCCATTTTTAAATAACATATATTAAAATATAAGCACATAAAAAAGATAGTAAGCTTAAATTAAGCTTACTATCTTTTTTTGTTATTTTGCTATTTAATTTCTATAGCAGTAACAGGACAGCTTTCTTCTGCTTCCTTAGCAGCGCCTCTGCTGCTTTCTGGCACTTCATCAACTATTTCCTTTGCCTTACCGTCATCATCCATATCAAACACCTCAGGTGCTACTGATGGACATAATCCACAACCTATACAAGTATCCTTATCTACATGTGCTTTCATTTAAACTTACTCCTCTCGATTCTGTTAATTTAAATTTACGTATGTAGTAAGTATCTCTTAGTATAATCCTTCAAAAATTAATGAATATAGAGGATCATCTAATACATACTCCTCAGCCATTCCTTTTTCTAGTGCTTCAGTAAGCTCTAAATTAATTGGAAGTTCTCCTATTAGTGGCAATCCAAGATACTCTGCATGTTCCTCTGCTGATTTCTTGCTAAATACTCTTATTTTCTTTTGGCATCCGTCACAATTAATGTAAGACATGTTTTCTACAACACCTCTTACTGGTACTCCAACTTTCTCTGCCATTTTAACAACCTTTTTAACAATCATTGAAACCATGTCTTGAGGAGTAGACACAATTATTAATTCTTTAATGTTGAACTCATTCATTACTGTAAGAGCTATATCTCCTGTACCTGGAGGCATATCTATTAATAAATAGTCTAACTCTTCCCATGCAGTATCAAAATACATTTGACTAAGTACTCCTGTTATTACAGGACCTCTCCATATAACTGGATCATCTTCAACTTCAGTCAAAAGATTCATTGATATAACTTTTATACCACTTTTAGTTGTAGCTGGGATGAACTTTACGTTTTGCTCATCTACTGATATTATTTGCGCTCTTTGATTATTTATACCAAAAAATCTTGGCATTGATGGTCCTGTTATATCTGCATCAAGAACTCCTACTTTATATCCCTTTTTTCTAAGCATTGTAGCCATTATTCCTGTAACTGTAGATTTACCTACTCCACCTTTACCGCTTATAACTCCAATTACATTTTTTATATTGCCGTATTTAGGCATCTTCTTTGACGGGCATGATGTAATACCCTTTGATGCACAAGAATCTTTACTTGCACAGTTTGAACAATCACTCATATTAAAATCCTCCTATGTTACCATTTTTCAGGTTTATTCCCATCCTTACCCACAGAAATTTCCCAATTCTTAAATTCATAATGTCCTACAACATAGTATTTTTCATAAACATTATCAACCTTATTATCTATAGTAATAAGCGTTCTAAATGTATCACTGTTATAACCCTTATTTTGAACTTTTACAATTACATTGAATTTGTCTTCATTGTTTTTAACTATTTCAGCTCCTGGAATAGTCTTTTGAAGCTTATCTTGGAATGCCTGTAAATCTACTGAGAACAGATATTTTACACAATCTAAATCCCCAAGTATATCAATTCCAACTTTATGTTTTCCATCACCTAATAAATCCTTGTTTTGTTCTATTACCTTCATTATTGTATCATAATATATAGAAGTAAAATCTCTAGGTCTTCTAATAAATGATAGGTTATTTATTATTGTTTGGTCTAAATTTTTAGGAACTTGATAAGCATTACTTTCATTGTAGAAGTTACCTCTTCCACTTTCATCTACTCCAACTACATAATCATACTTCTTCACTTGATCTCCCATGTGAATTTCAAATATGTAATCTGGATCTAATGAACTTTTTTCTTTTTCTGGACTACCGTCTGATAAAATGTTATATATTTCTTCTATTGCCTTTGGGTCTGTAACCTTAAATCTAAATCCAGTATCCCTTGTACTTTCGATTACAATTTCATCGACCTTATTTGATTTCATATAGTCAAAGTCATTATTTCTAAAACCAAGCTTAACCATTGCATCTTGTATCGGTGAACACCCAACCATGGTTACTCCAAGTATAAGCATAACGCACACCATTAGTAATCTAGTGACTCTACTTTTCCTCATTTTGCTTATCTCTCCTTTTTATTTTATCTAAATTGTATATTACAATTCCAAATATTAATGTGAAAATAGCTATGAATTGTGATGTTGATAGAATCCAAACGTTTCCTCTTGGATCATTTCTTAAGAACTCAACAAAGAATCTTCCTATACTGTATATGATTATATAAGAAGCTAAAACTCTACCTTCTTTTCTTTTCTTTCCACTGTACCATAATAAAAATGCTGCTAGTGCAAAGTCAAAGACAGAGCTAAATAGTTGTGTTGGAATTAAAGGTACACCGCTTTCTGCTAATGAATCTACAGGAAAAACAACTCCTATAGGAAGTGAAGTTTCTCTTCCATAACAGCATCCAGCTAAAAAGCATCCTATTCTTCCAAAACCTTGCGCTAATGCAAGTGATGGAACAGCTAGGTCTGCTAACTGTAATGTATTAAATCCGCATCTTTTAGAATATAAGTATAAACCAAGCGCTCCAAGTATTATGGCTCCATAAATTACAAATCCATTACCGAAGTTTAACAATATTTCTGGATTGTTAAGTATCGCCTTATATTCTGTTATTATAAATAATAACTTTCCTCCAAGTGCTCCTGATATAACAGTTATAATTATTAAATTTAATAATTTATCCTCGTCATATCCCTCTCTCTTTGCTCTTTTAATAAACAAAGCTGAAGCTAAAACAATTCCTATAGCTATCATAAACCCATAACTATAAACTTTAAAATTTCCAATTTGAAATAATATTAATCTCATACATCCTCCAAAAACTCATATAAGTAATTAGGAGAAGCATAAAGCTTCTCCTAATTATATTTAAATTATAATACTTTAATTTACCACTTGCAAACTATTGTTATATTACGATTTTCTTACTTTGATGGTACTACAATAGTTGAGTTTTTATAATCATAGAACATTAACCAATATCCTACTTCATCATCATCTTTGCCTTTACACCATGTAACAAATCCTGATTTACCACCATAAGGTTGCTCATCTTTATCTTTTCCACCTGGTATAGCATAAACTAAGTACTTAAGCTCTCCTTTTGAGTCACATTTATATCCCATCATAAAATGCCCATGCTTCTTAATGTATGGATAATAATTTAGCATAGGATAATAGATAATTGAATATTTGTCATTATTACTTGAATCACACATATCTTCAATATCTTTTATAGGGATTTTAAACCATTTACTATATTTAAGATCCTTGAATTTACCTTTAACTTCTTCAAAACCTTCAACTAAACCTTCAAAGAAATCTCCAATACCACCTTTTAATCTAAAGTCATATGGATCTATCTTTTCTTCTTCAATTTTAGCTGCTATAGTTTTCTCATATTCGTCGAACTTATCTGTATTCTCTTCTCTACATTCTTTGTCTTTGTCTTTGTCTTTATTACTTTCATGTTTCTTATCATTATCTTTTTTAACGTAAGTTTTAGGCTTTGATTTCGCCTTACCTTCATCACACTTTGTAACTTTAGCTTTTTTCCAGCCCTCTTCTAGCTTTTCTCCATTCATGAATCCGTACATTAGGTATACAGGATTATTACTCATATTTTTGCAAACCCCAGCACCAGATATTTTGTCATATGACATATCTAGTCCTGCTATGTTATCACAATAATACTCTTTAGTAGCCTCTCCCTTACCAACTTCATTAACGTTAAGCTTTCCCATATCAATTATTTGTTTCATGTCTTTTTTATAGCAAATAAGTACTACGGAGTAATCCTCATCCTTTTTTAAGTTTTGAGCATAAAAAGTGATTTTGCAATTATCTCCCTTTGCTTCTATTTTGGCATATCCTGATAGGGCTTTTTCATTTGAGGAAGACTTACTTCTCTCATCTTCCTGCAATATTATAAAATTTCTGTATAATTTATTATGTGCCAAGCCTCTGTTACCTCCACATATATTTATTCAATATAGTATATGCGTGAAGGTTACTATTATGATAATGTAAATTTATTTATATGCATAAATTTTATTTGAAAGTTCTGCAAACTCTTCTAATGACAGAGTTTCCCCTCTTCTCTTAGTGTCTATTCCAGCTTCTTCAAATGCCTTCTTTAAGTCATCTTTATTAACTCCCATGTTTTTTACACCGTTCCATAAAGTTTTTCTTCTCATGTTAAATGAGTTTCTTATTATTTCAAACATTAAAGCTTCATCAATAGGTTTAACTCTTGGTTCTTCTAATCTGTCTAATCTTATTACTATTGATTCAACTTTTGGTCTTGGCATAAATGAACTTGGTGCAACTTTTCTTATTATTTCAGTATTACAGTAATATTGAACTAATAATGAAAGAGCTCCATATTCTTTACAGTTTGGCTCTGCATCAATTCTCTCTGCAACTTCCTTTTGAATCATAATAGTTAAACTTTTAAAGTTATATCCTTTCTTTAAAAGATTTACTATTATAGGAGTTGTAACGTAGTATGGAAGATTTGCAACTAGCTTTACGCTCTTTTCATCCCCTATAACTTCATTAAAATCTACTTTTAATGCATCCTTATGTATAAGAGAGAACTTTTCATTGTCTCCAAGTTCTTCTTGTAATATAGGGATTAAGTCACTATCTAATTCAATTGATGTAACTTTCTTAGCGTTATTTAAAAGGTGTGCTGTTAATGTTCCAACTCCAGGTCCTATTTCTATTACAAAGTCTTCTTCGTTAACGTCAGCGCCTTTTACTATATCATTAAGAACAGAATCATCTATAAGAAAATTTTGTCCTAAGCTTTTTGAAAATCTAAAATTATATTTTTTTACAAGTTCTTGTGTTTTGTAATCTTTTATATCCATATTAATTATCTCCCATTTCTTTCTCTACCTTTTGTATAGCATTTGCAAACTCGTCTCTATCTATTCCATAATTATTTAATCTTGCTACCATTTGCTTTGCATTTCCGTATCCAATTCCAAGTTCTTTTCCTAATGCCATTCTTCTATCTTTAGCTTTACTATCTGCTGTTAACTTAAAGTAGAACATATCTTCCATCTTATATATTTCTTGCTTATCTTCTACAGTAACCTTAGCCCCTTCTAGTGCTTTTATAATAACTTCAGGACAAGCATTCTCAACACCAATATCTCCATCTTTAAGTCCGTCTTCTTGAGCTATGTATGCATGTTTTATTCCTTTAACTCTCTTTGAAATAATGCTTCTTATCTTCTCACCTGCAAAGTCAGGGTCAGTAAATACTATTACACCCTTTCTCCTTTGAGCTTCTTTTATTCTATCTATAACTCTCTTGTTTATTCCGAATCCTCCAGTAGCAATAAGTTCAGCATTTACAGCTTTCTTTACTGCATCTATGTCGTCTCTTCCTTCTACAACTATAACTTCTTTTATAATCTTCTTCTCCACGATGTACATCCTTTCAGAGCGCTATTAACTTTCCTTAGCGCTTTCTATATAAATAATTTACCTATATATAATGAATGTGTCAAATAAACACACTACTTTTCCATATTATTTGCAAAAAAAAATAGGAGATAACTAAAATGCTATCTCCTTAATATTCTACCATTCACCCGGATAAGATACTACATAAACATCTACTCCATATTTTCTTCCCCAAGTTGTACACTGTGAATCACTATTAAAGAAAACGTCTATGATATTTCCTTTTATAGCCCCACCTGTATCCGCTGCTCTTGCGTATCCGTAACCTTCTACGTATACTAAACTTCCTAGCGGTATTACTCTTGGGTCAACTGCGATTGTACTTATACCACCTGGGTTGTACACTGGTTTAACGCCAGTTGCAGTATTATTATGTCCTGAATATGCTGTTGATTCTACAACTAAGTGTTTCTTGTAGGCAATTGAGTCTCCACCTCTGTTTGGAATGTATTGTACTGGATTTTTTGTACCTTGTACAACAATTGCATTTACTGGTGTTGCAATAGTCTTGCTGCTTACTTCTCTTTTTTCAGCTTCTTCACCATCTTTATATACTACTTGGTAAGTAACCTCTTGCTTTCCATGCTTACCATCAGATTCAACTCTCTTTTTACCTTGTTCTAAAGATGAATCTTTCTTAGTTACAGTGTCATAAGGTATATTTTTGTGTTCTGTTACACTCTTAACTTCTACCTTTACGACATCAACTTTCATATTTTCCTCTACAGGAGCATCTAGTCCTGGCTCGACTTCGTCTACACCATTAACATATTCTACTCCCTCTTTTTTTAGCTGATCGCTCCCAGCTATTAGTGCGTCCTGAACAGTTTCCTCTGCTGAAACGATTTTGACATCTTTTTTTGCAAACTTAACGTTGATAGGTACAGCTTTTCTAACTTCGATTTGATCATCCTCTTTAAGTTTGGATTCTAAGGATGGTTGCACCTTATCGTGGTCTGATACCTCTAGACCATTTTCTTGCAATACATCTTTAACAGTCCCTTTATATGTGATAAATGTTTCTTCTTTTCCGTCAATGCTTATATTTACTGTCTTTCTCATTGTTACAGCAGTAACTGCTGCAACTGCCACAACACAGGCCGTGGCTAATATCACTATTTTTGCCTTCGGACCGTTAGAAAAACTTTTCTTAATAAAAGTTTTAAATTTTTCTACCATTGATTTACCTCCTTTAGGCAAGAGTGTCTTTTGCATTATATCTTACATTTTAACACTTTGTCAAATTCAAGCCCTCTTGCTTATATGAACTGATAGTAAAATGCAGTTATATGCATAATATAGTAATTTGGATATTTACTATAGTTTCAGCTCTTTATGGAGTCTCCTTATTCCATTGGTTTTGTAGTGAATAGTCTCTTGTTTAAAATTTCCAGTTTTTATTAAATATTCATTTAATTGTATTCTATTTTACTTTAAATATTCCTCTTAATCAAATCCATAAAGTTGTTATTTAGTTGAATATTCAGAATTTTCGGATCTATGCTCTTAATCTCTGCGATTTTCTCTATAATATCCTTTATGTAATCTGATCTATTTCTCTTACCTCTGTTTGGAACTGGAGCCATATATGGTGCATCAGTTTCTACAAGCATTCTATCTAATGGTATCTCTTTTGCAACCTCAACTATTTTCTTAGAATTTTTAAAAGTTATTACTCCTGTAAATCCAATATAGTATCCAAGTTTAATACATTCTTTAGCGAATTCAACACTGCCTGAGAAGCAATGTACAATACCCTTTACTTCTGGGAATTCTTTTAGTATATCAAGAGTATCTTTATGAGCATCTCTATCATGAATTATTATTGGCAAGTTAAGTTCTTGTGCCATTTTCATATGAGCTCTTAAATTCTCCTTTTGAACTTCTTTTTCCGGATTCTCATCCCAGTAATAATCTAATCCTGTTTCCCCTACAGCAACTATTTTATCATTAGCTTTAATCATCTCTTTTATCTCAGCTAATCTCTCCTCTGTCATTTCGTCAGCATTTTCAGGATGTATTCCAAGTGCACCAAATATAAAGTCATATTTCTTTGTAATTTCATCAACTTTTTTATTGCTTTCATAAGATGATGCACAGTCTAAAATTCCTATAACTCCATTCTCTTTTAATTCATTAATAACTTCATCTCTATCTAAGTCATACTCCTCTGCATCATAGTGTGCATGTGTATCAAATATCTTATATTTTTGTTCCATATCTTCATCCTACCTCTTTAATTAATTTTTCATATATATTATTATACATTATAAGCACTCTGCACAAAATATATACAGTAAGAGAGGATGTGGATTCATGTCACAAATTGACAATATTAATATTTTAAAGTCCTGTATATTGTTTAAAAATTTTAATGAAGATATTTTAAAATCTTTACTAGAAAATTCTTATTCTTCTATTAGAAATTACTCTAAGGAAGAAACAATATTTTTTCAAATGGATACGTGTGATAATTTAAGTATTGTTCTAAACGGAACTATAGAAATACAACAAAATAATGAGAATGGCAATGTGTTAGTTGTAACAAGCCTTGTTAAAGGAAATATGTTTGGAGAAAACCTTTTATTCGGAGATAAAAACGTCTATCCAATGGATGTTGTAAGCAAGGATAATAGCACTGTTCTTCATATAAATAAAACCTTAGTTACATCTTTGCTTCAGACTAACCAAGATTTTTTAGTAGCATTTCTTAAACTATTGTCAAACAAGGCTATGTTACTAAGTAAAAAGTTAAGACAAGTAACTTCAAAATCATTAAAATCTATGATTTGTGAGTTCTTGTTAAATGAATATAAAAAACAAAAAAGTGCCAAGATCGAGCTTAATATGACAAAGCAAGCTTTGGCTGATACTTTTGGTGTACAAAGACCCTCATTATCTAGAGAACTTATGAAAATGAAGAGTGAAAACATTATAGATTTCGACAGAAAAACCATTACAATAGTCGATTTTGATGAAATAAAAACCTATTAATCCTTTTTATGGTTTATTTAATTTTTATATTATTATCTATTAATATTTTATTATGTTTTTTGACACATAAATGACATATTAATAATGTATCATTTAAATTGTAAAGTAGTTAAAGCATTATTATTTACCCCTTATAACCATCTTAATTGATTGGTTACCTAGAATATCTCGTCCCCCTATTGTAGATATTCTAGGTTTTTTTTATATTTTTTTATCTTTTAAAAGTCTTATTTCATCATTAAGATTTTTCCTATCTATCATTCTAAATAACGGTCTATAAAACACCTTTTTAGGGAATCTTTCAATCGTAATAAAACTCCATATACTTTTATTTGCTCCAAATTCCTCTTTTATTCTTTTAGCCGTTTTAGGCATAAAAGGCTCTAACATATTTGCTATATTTATTAATGTAATTACTGAACATTTTTTCTTTTTATTTTCTTCCTTAATTAATGCAAATATTTCTTTTAATGCATCTTTAAAATTACCGTCTTCTATCTTGTCAGAAAGATCGAAATACATATTTAGAAGTTTATCTTTTTCTCCTTCATTAATCGATTCTTGTCTTAAATTTGATACAGTATTTCTATATAAGAGGTCTAATTCTGATACTAAATCATAATTATTAGCATTTATGAAATTCTTCCACTTAAAATCTGTATCATTATCTTCTGGTCCATTTAAAATTAAATAATATCTTATTGTATCAACATCATATCTTTTGCATATATCATCAACCCAAATTGCCCAATTCTTATTAGTAGAGAAATCTTTACCTTCAAGTTTTAAATGCTCGCTAGACATTACGCTTAAATTCACCTTATCAAAACCAAGTGCTGAAAGAAGTCCTGGGAAAATTATTGTATGGAATGGAATATTATCTTTTCCATGAACTAAATAAACCTTTCCTTCCTCATCATTAAAGTAGTCATCTATAGTTTCATCCTTATTAATTAAGCAACTATTCGTTGCAGTAATATATCCCATAAGAGCTTCAATCCAAACGAATATTTTTTTGTTTTCAAATCCTTCTAAAGGAACATCAACACCCCAATCAATTTCCTTTGTTACTGATTTATCTCTAAGACCTTCTTCAATATATTTTTTAGTTATATTTAAAGCATTTTCTCTCCAGCCTTGTTGTTTTACGAATATTTTTTTCACATCATTTTCAAATTTCGAAAGTGAAAAATATAATTCCTTGTCAGTTCCTTCATATATATAGTCTTTTTTGTAAAGCTCTTTTATCAGCCTCATTACTTCCTTTTTATGGTAGTAAGTGTGTGTACTAGTAAATAAATCAAAAGAGAAATTTAACTTATTAAAACATTCAACAAATTCTTTATGATACTTATCTAAAACTTTTTTTGGAGTAGTATTCTCTTCTATCGCTTTCATAGTAACTGGTCTTCCATGTGCATCACTTCCTGATATAAATAAAACATTATCTCCCATCATTCTATGATACCTTGCAAGTATATCTCCAGGTAAAAGCGTTGCTATTCTTCCTAAATGAAGCTTCCCATTTGCATATGGCCAAGCATTTCCTACAATTATATTCATAATAAACCTCATCTTTAATTCTCAAATTTTATACAAAAGGAAGCCAACTTAAAGTTTTAAGTCGACTTCCTCTTTAGTTTATATATTTATATTAAATTATCTAACTTCGCTTCCAGTATCTAAATCTCCTGGATTAACTAGGTTTAGTATACTATCATCATCATTTGATGCTGCAAGTATCATACCTTGTGATAATTCGCCTCTTAACTTAACTGGCTTAAGGTTAGCAACAAGAACAACGTTCTTTCCGATAAGATCTTCTGGTTTATAGTGTTTTGCTATTCCAGAAACCACTTGTCTAATCTCTCCACCTAAATCTACCTTTAGTTTAAGTAATTTGTTTGCTTTTTTAATTGGCTCACATTCTAATACTTTAACTACTCTTAAGTCTAGCTTTTCGAAGTCTTCTATTGTTATTTCTTCTTTTATTGGCTTCATTTCTTTAACTTCTTTTTCTTTCATAGCTTCCATTTGAGCTTTTCTAAGTTCTTCAAGTTCAGCTAATCTCTTCTCAACATCAATTCTTGGGAATAAGCTATCTCCCTTTTTAACTGTTGTTCCTGAAGCTGTTCCGTCAAATCCTTCTAATGATGCCCAATCTTTAGCTGTTATAGCTAACTGCTCGTTAATCTTTTCAGCTGTTGTTGGTAAAAATGATGAAATTAAAACTGATGTAAATCTTAAGCTTTCAGCTAAGTTATAAAGTACAGTTCCAAGTCTATCTTTCTTTTCCTCATCCTTAGCTAATATCCAAGGAGTTGTTTCATCAATATACTTATTAGCTCTTCCAACTAATTCGAATATATATTCTAACGCGTCTGGAAGTTTAAGAGCATTTATTGCATCTTCAACTTTCTTTGGAGTTTCAAGTGCAAGATTTATAAGCTCATCATCAACTGCTTCTTTATCAAGTGGTGCTGGAATTACTCCATCAAAGTACTTTTCTACCATTGCAACTGTTCTTGAAAGTAAATTTCCAAGGTCATTACAAAGATCTGAATTAATCTTCTTAATGAATATTTCATTATTGAATAATCCATCTGCTCCAAATGGTATTTCTCTTAATAAATAGTATCTAACAGCATCAACACCGAAGTTTTCAACAAGTGTAACTGGGTCTACTACGTTACCCTTTGACTTACTCATCTTTCCTCCATCAACTAATAACCATCCATGACCGAATATTTTCTTTGGTAATGGTAAGTCAAGTGCCATTAACATTATTGGCCAGTATATTGTATGGAATCTTAATATATCTTTACCTATAAGGTGAACATCTGCAGGCCAGTATTTATCGAATAATTCAGTATTATTACTTCCATAACCTAATGCAGTTATATAGTTTGATAATGCATCTATCCATACATAAACAACATGCTTTTCATCAAATGTTACTGGAACTCCCCAGTTAAAGCTAGTTCTTGAAACACAAAGGTCTTGTAGTCCTGGCTTTAAGAAGTTATTAATCATTTCATTCTTTCTTGATTCTGGTTGTATGAAATCTGGATTTTCTTCAATATACTTAATTAATCTGTCAGCATATTTACTCATCTTGAAGAAGTATGCTTCTTCTTTTGATGTTTCAACTGGTCTTCCACAGTCTGGGCAATTTCCGTCAACTAATTGACTTTCTGTCCAGAATGATTCACATGGAGTACAGTATAAACCTTCATATGAGCTCTTATAAATGTCTCCTTGATCGTATAATTTCTTGAATATTTTTTGAACCGCTTCAATATGATAATCATCAGTTGTTCTTATGAACTTATCATAGCTTATGTCCATCATCTTCCAAAGATCTTTTATTCCTGCAACAATTTCATTAACATGTTCTATTGGCTGAATGCCTTTTTCTTCCGCTATTCTTTGGATCTTTTGACCATGCTCATCAGTTCCTGTTAAGAACATAACATCATATCCTGTTAATCTTTTGAATCTTGAAATTGCATCTGCTGCAACTGTTGTGTAAGTGTTACCTATATGTAGTTTTGTTGATGGATAGTATATAGGTGTTGTAATGTAATATGGTTTTTTACACATTGTAAAGTCCTCCTTCATATTTCATAGTAATACATAGTATATCACTTATTTTTACTTATTAAAAAAACCTCTATGCAATATAATACTGCATAGAGGCGTTAATTACGCGTTACCACTCTATTTCTTTCTTACTTCTCAATAAGAAACTCATTAGGTTACATTTAATAACCTTGCAATATAACGGTTGCACCCGTGCTTCCCTATCTATAAATATAAAGGTCGAGAAACCTGCTCCAAGGCCATCTTCATAAAATCAAATACCACTAACTTTCAGCAAAATATTAGCTCTCTTTAGATATTTTCTTTTATTACTCTTCTTTTCATAGCATTTCCATTTTAAATATATAATATTCTATATACTTTTATATGTCAATTAATATTTAAATTCATTAATTTTTCATTATGAATACACTTCTAGTATCTACTATTATATATTCTGTATGCTATAATAGTGTATTATAATAATTAATTGTAGGAGGAAACTCGTATGAAGTTAAACGTACATAGGATAGGCCTTCGTAATATAAAGACAGCATTAGCAGTAGCTATATGCATGGTAATATTTCAAGTTATGGGAAGAGAAAATGCTTTTTACGCTTGTATCGCAGCAGTTATTTGCATGAAAGATACTGTATCAAGTTCATTTTCAATGGGTAAAAATAGACTTATAGGAACTATAATTGGTGCTCTATTTGGATTATGTATAATATATATTATGATTAAATTACCATTTCTATATGATTACAACGCTTTTGTAACTGGACTCGGAATAGTTTTTGTTATATATACATGTAATTTATTTAATAAGCCTGGTTCTGTAACCATTGCCTGCATAGTACTTATTGGTATAATGATTAATTATAGTGGCCCTCAATCTTATGCTTATGCAGTTGGAAGAAGTATTGATACTGCAATAGGAATAATTGTTGCGATTTTAATTAATAAATATTTTAATCCACCTGAAGAATCAGAAGAAGAAAATTGAATATTTATATATTTTAGATAGTCACATTTGTGGCTATCTTTTTTTGTTCTATTTTTATTAACTTTTTATTAACTTTTTGTTTACTTTTGGTTGTCATTTAAATAAAATGAATATGTGTACTTAGTAAGGGGGTTAATTTTTTTATGAAATGCAAAGATATTTATTTAGTTTTTTCTTATACAGGCTCTAATTTATCTAATTTTATAAAGCTTGTAACTAGCGATAACTATACTCACGTATCATTAAGTTTAGATGATACTTTTACTGAAATGTACTCATTCGGAAGAAAGGTTCCAACTAACCCTTTTATTGCAGGATTAGTTAAGGAAAATCTCTATGATGGTACTTTTAAATTATTCAATAAAAGCAAATGCTTAATATATAAAGTTAAAATTACAGAAAACCAGTTTATTAGTTTAAAAAAAGACTTGGACAACCATTTTTCAAAGAAAGATATTTACAGATATAATTTTTTAGGCCTTTTACTAGTTAATTTCAAATTTCCTTACAAGCGTAGCAATTATTATTTCTGTTCTCAGTTTGTGGCCGAGCTACTTATCAATAATGAGATATTTTCTTCTGAGAAAAAACCTGAATTTATAAAACCTAGTGATATTCAATCAATAGGTCATGATGATATATTATATGAAGGATTAGTAACTAATTTTTCAGTATAACTAAAATAAAACTCCCATTAACTTAATGGGAGTTTTATTTTTTATATTTCTTTAGTCTCTTCTTTTAAAAATTCTATTTCTTCTTTATTTAATAATGGGCTTAATGTATTAAATACCCCTTTATGATAATCATTTATCCAACTTCTTTCTTCTTCATTTAATAATGAAACTTCTATTCCTTTTAAGTCTATAGGACATAAAGAAATAACTTGGAATTTATAAAATTCTCCAAACTCTTTTGAAGACTCATCCTCTATAACAACCATTGTATTTTCAGTTCTTATTCCATGCATGCCTTCTCTATAAATACCTGGCTCATTAGTTAAAATCATTCCTGGTTCTAATGCTATATCATTTGGGATAGGACTTATTCTTTGAGGTCCTTCATGAACATTCAAGAAGAATCCAACTCCATGTCCTGTACCACATTTATAGTCTATTCCCTCTTTCCATAAAGGTTCTCTTGCCTTTATATCAAGATTTGATCCACTAGTTCCTTTTAAAAACTTAGTAATACTTAAGTTTATGTGGCCTTTCAATACTAGAGTAAAGTCTCTTTTTTCCTCTTCTGTAAGATCCCCAAGTACTATTGTTCTTGTAATGTCAGTTGTTCCATCTAAATATTGACCACCTGAATCTATAAGTAAGAATCCTTTCTTATCTAACTTATAATCACTTTCTTTAGTTGGGAAGTAGTGCATCATAGCACCATGCTCTTTATGCCCTGCTATTGTATCAAAGCTAATTCCTTTAAATAACTCTCCAAAGCTTCTAAATTCAGTTAACTTTTCTGAAGCTGATATTTCACTTATTTCACTTGTGCCTAAATTTTCTTTAAGCCACTTAATGAATTTAACCATTGCTATACCATCTCTTATTTGGCATTTTTTCAAATTTTCTATTTCAACATTATTCTTAACTGCTTTAAGACTCGTTGTTATATTAGTATCTTCTATTACTTTAACCTTTTTATCTATACTTTCATAAATGAATGCACTAATTCTTTCTGGGTCTATAAGTACACTCTCTTTAAGTTTACTTATACCTTCATATATTTTATCGTAATCTTTAACTTCAATTCCTTCATCATTTAAAGACTTTAATATATCATTACTTATTTTATCCTTATCTACATAAAGATACGCCTTATTCAAAGTAACAATCCCATAGCTCATAACAACTGGGTTACAATGAATATCATTTCCCCTTATGTTATAAAGCCATGCTATATCATCTAATGATGAAATTATATAATTTAGTGCTTCTTTTTTCTTCATATATTTTCTTACTTCTTCTATCTTTTCTTTTGCACTTTTACCACAATACTTTACATTATGTAAAAATACATTTTCTTTAGGCAAGTTTGGTCTATCTTCCCATATTACATCAATTAAGTCTTCATCTAATTTAATGTTTACTGACTTTTCATCTGCTATACTTTTAATTTCTTTATATTGAAGAAGTGAAATTACTTTACCATCAAAGGCTATAGTCTCACCTTCTTTAATATTTTCAAATAGCCATTCTTCTAATGTTTGCCACCCTGGTATTCTCATCTTATACATCTTTATATTTGATCCTTCAAGTTCTTTTTCAGCTTGTATAAAATATCTTCCATCAGTCCACAGAATACCTTCATTTAACCCAATTAATACTGTTCCTGCAGAACCTGTAAATCCTGATATATAAGCTCTTCCTTTATAATAATCACTTACATATTCACTTTGATGAGCATCTGAACTTGGAATAATTACATAATCTACGCCCTTTTTCTTCATCTCATTTCTTAAAGAGTCTATTCTTTCAACTATTCTCATATATACCGCCTCCTATTTTCTATATTTTTACATACATAAAGGCTTATAGTAAAGTCTTTTTTTATTTTTTATTAAGAAAGGAGTAGTAAAAACTACTCCTCGTAAAATTCTTCTACATCTATTATATTGCTCTCTCCCTCTATAAAGTCATCGATCATTTTTGGAATTTTAAGATTCAACTTATAATTTTTATAAGAAGCTTCAATCCTTGTACCATCACTATTTGGAAGATAAAACTCTCTCCTATAATCTCCTCCATATTGCATTATAACCATATTGCCATATGAACCATTTGAAAATGTCTGAGTATTATTAACATTTAAGTAAACATAATCGTCTTTATAATCAATTTTTAAATCCTTTCTTTTTACACCATTAAATATTCCTTCTATTATATATGCGTCATCCTCTTCCCTCATAGAAACATTTATATCGCTGCTATTATTTTCTTCAGTTAACATTTCATTTAATATACTATCTATTATTCCACTATCATTTATAAGGTTAGTAAAATTAAATATACTTGAGAAAAAACCATTATTATTGCTCAAATTATTATTATTCATTGTCTACTCCTAGAATATTTCTTCTATTTACATTCTATTAGTACATACCTTAATTTGATACATAAAAAGGGATTGTTTTTAAACAATCCCCTTTTTTTATTTAAGCTTCTTCTACGTTATCAACTGGCTTTCCAATAAATCTTACAGCTACTGCAAGCAATGCAATGGCTACTGGAAGTATTATATAAACTGGAACATTAAGTCCAGCTGGAATGTATCCAAGTAAAATTGTAGCTCCTGCTACAAATATTGCATACCACATCTGAGTCTTGACGTGTTCAATATGATCACACCCAGCTCCCATTGAGGAGAGTATCGTAGTATCTGATATTGGGGAGCAATGATCTCCAAATATAGCACCTGTTAAAACTGCACTTGTACTTAAAACAATGTATCCCATATCAGGTGATATTGAATAAGCAAGTGGTATTGCAAGTGGCATTAATATTCCCATTGTTCCATAAGCTGTTCCTGTTGCAAATGATATTACTGCACCAAGTAAGAAAATTATACTTGGAAGAAGGAATGCCGGTATAGAATCTGATAATAAAGTTACTAAATACTTAGCTGTTCCTAAGTCCTTTATAACTGAACTTAATGACCATGCAAGAAGTAGTATAACTCCTGTGATTATAAGTCCTTTCATACCATCAATCCATACTTCTACTGCTTCTGAAACAGTGAATATCTTCTTTCCTACAGCCATTGCAATTGCAACTATTGAAGCAAATACTGCTGATTGGAAAAGTGCTGTTGAAGCATCTGCTGAGCTAAATGTTTGTTGAATTGCTTCAAAAGAAAATGGTGAATTAGTAAGTACACCTTGAATTATTGTATCTTCTCCTGCCATTATAGCTGTGTATCCGCTGTAATAAAAACTTACAAGTGCTGATACAATAAGTGTTCCAATTGGAATTATTGCATTCCAAACACTTAGCTTAACTCCTTCTTTAACGTCCATTTCTTCACTTGTTGTTATACTTTCAAGTTCTGATTTTTTATCTGCAATTCCTTTTCTAGCTCTTATTTCTGCTTTTCTCATAGGACCGAAATCTCTAAGCATAAGAGTTGTTATAACAACGAAAGCAAGTATTAAAATATTATAAAATCTAAAAGGTATTGTATCTAAGAATACACCAAAAGCATCAACTTCCATACCTATTTGAGTAAATGAATCTTTTATAAGTCCAACTTCAAGTCCTATCCAAGTTGAGATTATTGCAAGCCCAGCAATTGGCGCTGCTGTTGCATCAATTATAAATGCTAATCTTTCTCTTGAAACTTTTAACTTATCTGCAACTGGCTTCATTATAGGACCAACTATTAAAGAGTTAGCGTAATCATCAAAGAATACTAATAATCCTAAGAACCAAGTTACCATTTGAGCACTTCTTGGAGTTTTAGCTCTCTTAGCTAAAGCTTCTGCTATAGCCTTAGCACCACCCATTTTTGAAACTAAGTTTATAACTCCTCCTATTGCTAATACTTGAAGAATAATACCAGCATTCCATGGATCTGCTAGTGAGTTTAAAACTCTTTGAATAAAATCTAAAAATGCTTGAATTAATGCACTAAAAGCATTTTGATCAACTATTTGAAGCATAAAGCATCCTGATAAAGCTCCAATAAATAGTGATACAACAACATTCTTCGTTATGAATGCTAAAATAATTGCAACTAGTGGTGGAATTATAGTCCAAAGACCGAATTTCTCTGCATTTACAGTTCCAGGATCAACCTCCGCTGCAAATGCCATAGTCGTCATACAAAGTGTAAGTATAACTGTAAGTAATAATACCAAATAATTTCTGTTTCTTTTCATGTATAAAACCCCCTTAAAAATTTTGTGAATGTTTAAGGTTCGTTTTTTGCTAAAAAACAAAAAAGAACCTTGAGATAGCACTCAAGGTTCTACATATTCGTAAAATCCGCTTGAATGATAGCTCACCACAAAGTTACTTTGCGACAGTCTTATGAATATTATTCATAAACCCAGGATTATAACTTCAAAGCATTAGTTATATCCTTCGGCGATATTTCCTTTCCTACCACTTCACTGTGCTTAACTCAGTGATAGTACTCTTAAAGATCGCGCCTCTATCTCTTCCTATTATTCACTTTTTATATTACTGTGATTATACAGTTATTTGAAAATACTGTCAATACATTTTTGAGAAATTTCTCTTATTTTTATTGATGATTTTTCATAAATCCCTCTATTTCACTAACACTTTTAATCATATTTCTAGTAAGAACTTCATTTCCATCAGCTGTTATTAAAACATCATCTTCTATTCTTACACCAATATTCTCTTCACTTATATATATGCCTGGCTCTACAGTATATACCATTCCAGGTTCTAAAACTGTATCTCTACCTGGGTTATCTATATCATGTGTATCAAGACCTAAACTGTGTCCGATGCTGTGCCAGTAATACTTTGTAACCTCTTCTTTATCTTTAATTATTCCAAGTTTTACGCACTCTTCGCCAATCCATTCTCTTGATAATCTATTTATTTCTAAGAAATTAACTCCAGGTTTTAAACTTCTTATAACTCTTTCATTAACTCTTAGAACTGCTTCATACACTTCTTTTTGTCTGTCTGTAAATTTTCCGCTTACAGGGAATGTTCTTGAAATATCTCCATTATAATAGTTAACTTGAGCTCCTAAATCAAAGAGAATTAAATCTCCATCTTTTGCCTCACAGTTGTTATCTACATAATGAAGAATTGTTGCATTTTTACCTGCTGCTGCAATTGTCTTAAATGCATAATCACAAACTCCCCTTCTTTTACATTCAAATTCAAAGTAAGCTTCAAGCTCATATTCCTTCATTCCCGGCTTAATATTTTTCATTATTGATTCAACACCTTTAATTGTTATATCAATAGCCTTTTGCATTTCTCTTACTTCACCTGGACTTTTCACAAGTCTTAAAGGTGCCATTAATGGGAATATATTTTTTATATTTACATGTGGGTATTTATTTCTTAACTTCTTACAAAATGTACTGCTTAAAGTAGGTAAACTATCAAATTCGTCCCTCTCTAAATCAAGGTATAATGTAAGATCTTCACTCTCATTTAATAACTTATTTAAGAATGCTCTAAACTCTCCTAAATACGCTACATCATCTATTCCATTTATATCAAATACTTCTTCTTTTCTTATTGTTTTACCATGCCACTTTTCTTTTTCTTCGTCTGTTTCTTTTATAAACATTTTAGCAGTTAGCTCACCCTTTTTCTTGAAAAGAACTAACATATGATCTTCTTCATTAATTCCTGTTAAATAATAAAAATTTCTATTTGGAGTAAATTCATACTTCTCATCTGCAGTTTTCTTTGGCGCAACGCCTGCAAAAAGTATTACTACAGAATCATCCTTCATCTTTTCTCTAAGTCTTTCTCTATTTAATTTGAAAACTTCTTTATCCATATCTATCTTCCTCCTAAAAAATTCTATTCAACAGCTAATACTCTAACTTTTATAACATCTTCAACTTCACTCATTCTATATAGAAACTTTTTAACATCTCCTTTTATCTTTGATACATCTAACGTTATAGTTACATTAGCTGTCATGTTTATAGGTATGTCTTGATTTATAGTTAATATATTTAACTTTCTTGTTGCTATAAAGTCTAATACTCTTGATAATGCACCAGACTTATGTGCTAATAATAACACTATTGTTATCTTTTTACTATTGACGCCCTCTGCCATAGGATGTATTGAATCTTTGTATTTATAATAAGTACTTCTACTTATACCAACTTTCTTTACTCCCTCTGAAATGTCTTTGACCTTTCCTGTATGTATTAATTCTTTAACTTCCATAACTTTATAAAATATCTCTGGAAGTACTGCCTCATTTACTACATAGAACTTTTCTTCTGACATATAAATCTCCCCCTTTATTTTGTGCACAAATAATATAATGTGTTTTTAATAGAAACCTTTATTACTTACCTACTTCTAAAATTGTTTCGTATTATCCCCAATTTTACACTTATTACTTGTTATTCTTTACTTTTTGCCTATTTCCTCTTCCTATCTCTTCTTTATGATAAATAAATGGACTTTATTCACGATATATATATATAATAACATACAAAAGACACTTGTGCACGAAGGGAGAACATGAAAATGAAAAATTTAGGTTTAATTCCAAAGTTAATAATAGCAATTATATTAGGTCTACTCATCGGAACATTTATGCCAAAAGGAGTTGTTAGTGTACTAGCTACTTTTAACTCAATTTTTGGTAACTTTTTAGGATTTATAATTCCACTTATTATATTAGGATTTGTTGTTTGTGGTATTGCAGACCTTGGTGGTGCTGCTGGTAAGATGCTTGGACTTACAACAGTTTTAGCTTACGGCTCAACACTTATTGCTGGATTTTTAGCATTCTTTGTTTCATCTAGTATATTCCCAAAGTTTATTACTGCTTCACTATCTTTTAATGCAAATAATCCTGAGGAAAATTTACTTCCTCCTCTTTTTAAAGTTGATATGCCACCTGTTATGTCTGTAATGACTGCATTAATATTAGCTTTCTTATTAGGACTTGGTATTGCTTCAATAAAAGGTAAAACATTATATGATATGTGTTTTGAATTTCAAGAAATAATTCAAAAGGTTATAAAAAATATTATTATCCCACTTATTCCATTACACATATTAGGTATATTTGCTAACATGACTTATGCTGGAGAAGTTAAAAGTATATTCTCTGTATTTTGGAAAGTATTTTTAGTAATAATCTTATTACATTTTATAATGTTATTATTTCAATTTTCTGTAGCTAGTATGTCTAGCAAAAAGAATTTATTTACTCTTTTAAAAAATCAGATTCCTGGATATTTAACTGCACTTGGTACTCAATCTTCTGCTGCAACTATTCCTGTTAACCTTGATGTTGCAAAAAATAATGGTGTATCAAAAGGGGTCCGTGAATTCGTCGTTCCTTTATGTGCAACAATCCACTTATCAGGTAGTACTATTACTCTTACTTGCTGTGCTATAGCTGTTATGCTTTTAAATGGGATGCCTTTCTCATTTACTACATTTGCAGGATTTATAGCAATGCTTGGTATAACAATGGTTGCAGCTCCTGGTGTACCTGGTGGCGCTGTTATGGCAGCACTTGGTGTACTTCAATCAAACCTTGGATTTAATGAAGCTCAATTAGCATTAATGATTGCTTTATATATTGCTCAAGACAGTTTCGGTACTGCTTGTAATGTATCTGGTGATAATGCAATTGCATTAATTGTTGATAAATTTAAGTTTAAAACTAAGAAAGAGACTGTTTAAACAGTCTCTTTCTTAGTTTATATTCTTTTATATACTTCAGGTCCCTTTTTCACTAATAATTTATATATTAAAAATGTTATAACCGAAATAACTACTATATTAACTACAAATAAAAGTAGTAAATTTGGAATTTTTGTATATATAACTGTTAATGCGCCTCCTATTGCAAAGAATAATCCCATTAAAATAAGTGGCTTAAAATTCTTGTTAAATAAAGCTTTCTCATCTTCCCAATTAATTGATGGAGATGAATAATCTAAAAATACTCCAACAACAGAAACCATAATTATTGTTAATACTTGAATTATTAAGCTCATAATAAACGTAACTGCTGATGCCTTTATATATATTAATATTGCAACTCCCATTAAGAGCGCAATACAATTTATAACTGAGGATGATAATATTTTTGATTTTATTTGAGTCTTATAACTAACAGGAATATACTTTGATACAATTAAATTCTTACCTTCTCTACTTAAGCAAGTAGTTGCTGCACTTCCACCCACTATTGAGAATGCTATAACTAACATTGTTCCTGAAATTATCATATTACTATTTACATTTCCAACAAACTCAGAGAAGTCATTTCCTATAAATGCAACACCCATTATTAATGGAAAGTATAGAAGCATTACTATACAATTCATAAAGAAAGTTGGTGTTCTAAATATCATCTTTATATCTTTAACTGCTAATGTTACCATTGGGGATTTCTCTTTTATATAATCTTTATCTTCTTCTAATATATTTTTTCTTTTACCTACTGACTCTGCCATTCCAACTACACTTTTATAGTATAGCTTGTCTCCGATATAATAAAGTGCATATACAAGAATGGCTAAAGATACAATTAATATTATTAAACTAAGTATCCCCTTTAACCCTCCACTATAAATTAAGGCATTAGCCCCTAAAGTGTTAGTGAAAAATATTCCGTTTATTCCATCCATCAAACCGTTATTTTTAGAAATTAAACTAGTCATTTCTTCATGGCTTGGACCTCTATTTGCAAAGAAATTTATTCCTACGATAAATGCTATTGATATAACACCTGATATTGTCCTAAACATATCTTTATGCTTTGATAAATTAGTAAATCTCATTATTATTAATGAGATTAATAAACATAACATTAATGGCAAAATTGGATTTGCTATTATAACAACTATAGCAAATATATAATATAGGAATCCTGCCTTTGATACTACTCCATAAGCCATTAACGGCACTACGATTATAATAGTATAGACATACATATTTATTAAAGTCACTATGAATTTACCAAGCATTATTTCGCTCATTTTAAAAGGCATTGGCATTAATATTTCTATGTCTTCTGAGAAGAAAAAGACATTAAGTACAGTGTATATTCCCATAAGAAGTGTTGTTAAACTTCCTAATAGCAATATAAGTGAAAGAAGGTATCCATCTTGATTAATTGCCTTAAAAGAATCATAACTCATAGTTACAGTCATACTTATTGGTATTGATAGTACAAACATTAAAAATATCATAAGTAATATCATTAATGTACCTGACATCTTATTATTAAACATCTCTTCTAAGGAATTTTTTAAGAAAAATTTAGTTGCTATTTTAGTCCTATTCATTGCCTGTCATCTCCAAGAACATTTCTTCTAAAGATTCACTCTCTTTAAATTCTTCTCTCATCTCATTTAATGTTCCAACAAATATTAATTTACCTTTATTTATTATTCCAACTCTATCACATACTTTCTCTGCAACTTCTAATACGTGAGTTGAAAAAAGTACTGTATTTCCTTCATCTGCATGTTCTCTCATCATCTCTTTTAATATAAATGCTGACTTTGGATCTAATCCTGTAAGTGGTTCATCTAATATCCAAACTTTCGGCTTATGGATTAGAACTCCCATTATAATAGCCTTTTGCCTCATACCATGTGAGTAACTTTGAATTTTATCTCCTAATGCTTTCTCCATTTCAAATCTTACAGCTAATTCATTAATTCTAGCTAGTCTATCTTCCTTTGAAACTCCATAAACATCCGCCATAAAATTCAAATATTCAATTCCTGTAAATCTTAAAAACATATCTGGACTATCTGGTACATAACCAAATTGTTCTTTTGCCTTTACTGGACTTACTGATATATCTAACTCATTAATTACTACATTACCCTCTGTTATCTCTGATATTCCAGTAACCATCTTAATTGTTGTAGTCTTTCCTGCTCCATTTGGACCTAAAAGACCAAAAATTTCTCCATCTTTAATTTGTAAAGTAACATTATCTACAGCTTTGAACTCTTTGTTATACATTTTTGTAACATTATTAATATTAATCAAGCTATCGCCTCCCCTATTTAAATAAATAGTACCATAGGGAGATTCTATTTACAATAACATCCAATTAACAACTATAACAGCTGTAATTACAGCTGTTATATCTGCAATTATAGCCGCCCATAATGTATGTCTTATCTTCTTTATATTAGCTGCCCCAAAGTATACAGTTATTGTATAAAATATAGTTTCTGTCGTTCCCATTATTACTGATGCAACAAGCCCTATAAATGTATCTGCTCCATATGTTTTAATTATATCTGTAAACATTCCAATTGCTCCACTTCCTGATATAGGTTTAATAAGTACAAGTGGTACAACTTCCTCTGGTAACCCTATAGCATTAGACATTGGTGATACTAATTTATTTACTAAATCTAAAAGATTTGCATTTTTAAATATTTGAACTGCAACTAACATTGCTAACAGGCAAGGAAATATTCTAAGACAAACTTTAAGTCCATCTTTTGCCCCTTCAACAAACCATTCATAAACTTTTCTTCCCTTTATCATTCCATAACCTAAAATTAAAACTACAATTATAGGAATAATACTCTTTGTAATATTAAAAAGCATCTTTATCTCCTCCTAAAAATATCTTTGCAGTATTTTGCAGCACATTATACCTACTGCCGCTGCTACTGTTGTTGATATTATTGCAGGTACGATTATTATCCCTGGATTTATTGACCCTGATGCTGCTCTTATTGAGATTATAGTAGTCGGGACAAGCTGTATACAAGCTGCATTCATTACAAGAAATAAGGACATATCATTTGAAGCTATACTACTTCCTTTATTTAATCTATCCATCTCCTCCATTGCTTTTATTCCAAATGGAGTTGCTGCATTTGATAATCCCATCATATTAGCAGTTAAGTTCATAACTATTGCACCAAGTGCTTTCTCATCTTTTGCTGCATCTTTAAATAGCTTCTTTAATATAGGTCTTAATGCTTTTGCTAATATTTGTGTAAGTCCACTCTTTTCTGCAACTTTCATAACACCACACCAAAAACACATTATTCCAGCAAGTTCAATAACAAATGTAACTGTGTTGCCACTTCCTGATACAATAGCTTCTGTTATTTTGTCTGCATTACCTGTAATTAATGCAAATATAATTCCAAAAAATATCATGGCAAACCAAATATAATTAATCATTCTATCCTCCATAAAATAAGTACTGTTAACATTTAAATATATGCCTTGCACTAGGCTTTTAGTAGTGATAGGATAAATATATAAGGGAGTTTTTTAATACTCCTACATAACTAAAGGTACATTAAAGGAGACAATCATATGAGAGAAGAAAACCTTAAATTAGCTCAACAAGACATTGAAGAAGCTTTAAGAACAGTAGAAGATTTAGAAAAAGGTATCGATGAAGATGCTATATCAAAAGATGATATAAAAGAAAAATTTGTATCATTAAGTGATAAACTTCAAAAATTAGAAAATATCTTAAAAACAGAAGGTATTTTATAAAATTTAAGATTTAGAAAATTTAAGAAGCTTATTTTGTAAGCTTCTTTTGTTTATTTTTACTTAGGAGGAGATTTTTATGAGAGTTGTTAAAAGAGATAATGAAGTTGTTCCATTTGACTTTGGAAAATTAAAAAAGAGTATCGAAGGTGCATTTATGGATGCAAATTATTCTTATACTGAATCTGATTTACAGTTAGTTTCTGAAGCTACAGAGGATATATTAAAAGATATTACTAAAGATTGCAGAGCTGCATCTTATAAAGAAGTAATTGATTCATGTTCTAAGGCATTAAAAAATAATGGGTTTACTTCAATTGAAAAAGCATACAAAAAGATATATATAACTGATAAATAAAAAAATAGAGTTCCATTATAAAATGGAACTCTATTTTTTATATAATCTACTTAATTAACCCGTTATCAACTAAGAACTTATGTGCCACTGATTCTGGTGACTTACCAAGTTCATCAACTTGATAGTTAAGATCTAACATAGTCTTTTCATCAATCTTTCCAGATAATGAATTAAATACGTCCTTAAGTTCAGGATGTTCTTCTAAAGTTTTATTATTAACTAAAGGTACTGCTTTATAAGGAGAGAAGAAATTCTTATCATCCTCTAGTACTTTAAGATTAAACTTCTTTAAAAGTCCATCTGTTGAGAATGCATCAACTACTTGTGATTCATTATTGCTTAAAGCTGAATATCTTAAACTTCCATCCATTGCTTTAACATTTTTAAATTTCAAATTATAATCCTTAGTAAGACCTACTAATGCATCATCTCTTGTTTCAAATTCTATTGTTGGAGAAAGCACTAAATCCTTACTATGCTTAGCTAAATCTGAAATAGTATTTATACCGTATTTCTCAGCAACTTCCGGCATCATAGCTAATGTATATGTGTTATTAAATCCAATTGGATCTAATAAAGTTATTCCATACTTACTATTCATAACATCTTTTATATGATTATAAGATTTTGCTTCATCTTTTATTGCTTGTTCTTTCATTACACTTAATAAAAGTGTTCCAGTATAATCAACATACATATCTAAATCGCCTGTTTGCACTGCCCCAAAGGCTACTGATGTACCACCAAGATTTAGCTTTCTATCTACATTTAAATCTGTTTTATCTTCAACTAAATCAGCATACATATTTCCTAGTATAAGCTGTTCTGTAAAGTTTTTTGAACCGATTGTTATTGTATCTTTCTTATTTGAAAATATTGAAGTAAATGCAGTAAATAATACTAATATTGCAAGTATTACTCCAATTACTTTAAGAACAATTAAATTCTTCTTTGGCTCTCCCGGTGTTAAACCACTTGGAGTAACTGCACTTTCTATCTTACCGAATATATAATCAACTATTAATGCAAGTATACAAGCTGGTATTGCTCCGGCTAATATCATATTATTATTAACAGTTTGAACTCCAGAGAATACTAAATATCCAAGTCCACCAGCACCAATAAATGCTGCAAGTGTCATAAGACCAACAGCAGTAACTGCTGAAATTCTAACACCAGCCATTATCATTGGAAGTGCAAGAGGTAATTGAATTCTAAATAAAGTTTGGTTCTTTGTAAGACCAATACCTGTTGCAGATTCTAAAATAACTGGATCTATACTTGTAAGACCTGTATAAGTGTTCTTAACAATAGGTAGTAAAGAATAGATAACAACCATAAATATAGCTGGTGTACTACCTATACCAAGTAAAGGAATAAGAAGACCAAGTAATGCCATTGATGGTACTGCTTGAATTAAATTTACAAACCCAACGATAGGTTTTCTTAAAAATGATACTCTAGATACTATAATTCCAAGCGGAACTCCAACTAATATAGCAATTATAATAGCAGTAGATGTTAATGTAATATGTTGATATAGAAGATCAAGTATTTGACTCTTCTGCTCAATTACGAATTGAAAAAAACTACCCAAGAACGCTCACCTCCATTTCAAGGAATTGTTCACTTAAAATTGAAAGTAAACTACTTCTAGTTATTAACCCAACTAACTTTTTAGAATCATTTGTTACTGGAATATATCCAACTGAATGTTCATTCATAACAGCTAATATATCTACTAAGTTATCATTTTCATTTACAGTAAGTAATTCTGTACTCATTACTTTCTCAAGGGGTGTAGATTTTTCTTGAGTTGATTTAATATCCTTAACTGTAACGATACCTCTTAATGTATTTTCTTTATCAACAACTAATAAACTATCAACTTTGCTAGATCTCATAATTTCTATACCTTGAAGTACAGTTCTTGAACCCTTAACAGCAACTGGATCTTTAATCATAATTGCGTCTGCTTTAATGAATTCTGGATTATTCCATACTCTATCAGAGCCTATAAAGTCTCTTACAAAGTCATTTGCAGGATTTCTAAGTATATTTTCAGGGGTATCGTATTGCGCTACTTTACCATCTTTCATAATACATATTTTATCTGCAATTTTTAAAGCTTCATCCATATCATGAGTAACAAATATTATAGTTTTCTTTAATTCTTCATGTAATGTGAATAGTTCTTCTTGTAATGATGTACGTGTTATTGGATCTAATGCACTAAAAGGTTCATCCATAAGTATGATTTCAGCATCAGTAGCAAAGGCTCTTGCAACGCCAACTCTTTGTTGTTGACCACCGCTAAGCTCAGATGGGTATTTGTTTAAATATTGCTTCGGATCAAGTCCTACCATATTTAAAAATTTCTCGGTTGCTTTCTCTATATCTTTTAAAGACTTTTCTTTCTTTAACTTAGGAATAAGTTCTATGTTTTCCTTTGTCGTTAAATGAGGAAATAGTCCTGTATTTTGGATTACATACCCTATTCTTCTTCTAAGGTCTATAGTATTTTCTTTTGATAACGGCTTGCCATCAATGAAAATCTCACCTGAAGTAGGTGTTATTAATTTATTTATAAGTTTAAGTGTTGTTGTTTTACCACAACCACTAGATCCTATAAGTACAACTAGACTACCGCTATCTATCGAAAGCGAAATATCGTCTAATATAACATTGTTACCTAATTTTTTTGTTACGTTTTTTATTTCTATCATAAAAAGCCCCCTTTTCGACAACTGACAACTTATTATGAATTAAAAGTTGTTAGTAGTGATTATATCATCAAAGTTCACAAATTACAAATAAAATTCAAACAATATTCACTTACAGACTGTAATGTACACTATATATTATTTGATTAAAGTTCTTTTTTTATTTCAAAAAATTAAAAAAAGAACTTATATAAATACACCTTTTTTGGTCTATTTTATAAGTTCTACAAAATCTTCTTTTAAAGCACTTTTTCTTTAAATACATCAAGCCCTATTCTATCTATAAAATCTCCAAGTTTTTCTCCTGGATTTCCTTCACATTTATAAATTTCAAAAATTTTATCAACTATTCTAATAGCTTCCTTTTCATCAACATCATAAATTATTACATCTGCCATCCTAGGATTATATCCTGCTGAT
This sequence comes from Clostridium sp., assembly GCF_036643715.1. Lineage (GTDB taxonomy): Bacteria > Bacillota > Clostridia > Clostridiales > Clostridiaceae > Clostridium. The sequence continues at coordinate 77,723 of NZ_JAVXRL010000007.1, forward strand.
CCTCCAGCTGTAACAAGGAATCCTGTCTTATCAGCAATTACCCCTACATCCTTTGAGTAAACACCCCCACAAGCATTTCTACAACCTGCAACACCTATCTTACTTCTACATGGCACTTCCATGTATTGATATTTATTTAAAAGTTTCATTCCTGTACTTATTGTATTGAACTTTGATCTTTTGCAATATCCAGCAGGACACATCTCAACATTCTTAACTGTATTTTGCTTTTTAACAGCAGGTTCCATACCAAGTTCTTCCCATATGCTAGGTAAATCTTCACCTTGTAAGTTAGTAATAAGAAGTCTTTGTCCTGATGTTATCTTAATTACTCCATTATATTTCTTTGCAACTTTTGTTATTTTTTCTAATTGCTCTACAGTAATAAATCCACCTGGAATATGAGGCGTTATTCCAAAAGTTCTTTTTCCATCTCTTACTTTCTGAAGGTTGCCATAATGAGTACCACTTACCATAGCTGGCATACTTCCTTTTATATTATTCACCATAAATTCCTCCTATATTATCTATGTAAAATATTCTATTTATTCTAATTTTATTTATATTATATATTACCCCTTAACTTAATGTAGTAACCATAGTTACAACTAAAAAAATAAAGGAACTGCTATTAACAGTTCCTCTTGATTTTATTATATATTAAGATATTTCTAATCCATCTTCTAAAACCACTTCTTTAGCTTTCAACTTCTTAACTGAGTAGAAGAAAATTATTCCTGTTATAACTGATGATAATCCATCACTCATAGCACCAGCTAACCATATACCATTTAACCCGAAAATCTTTGGTAATATTATAAGGCATGGAATTAAAAGAATAACTTGTCTAAGTAAACTTAAAAACATTGATATTTTAGCTTTCCCGATTGATTGGAAGTAGTTTGAACTAACTACTTGGAATCCTACAACAGGCATCATGAATAAATAAATCTTCATTCCATTTGTGGCTATTTGAACTAGTTCTGGATCATTATTAAATATTGCAATAAGTAAATCAGGTGCTACTTGAGTTATGACCCATCCAATCATAACTATTATTGTTGCTGCTATTGCACCATATTTAACTGTTTGCTTAACTCTATCATACTGTTTTGCTCCGTAGTTATAACCTATTATTGGTTGAGAACCTTGGTTTATACCGAATATAGGCATTAAGAATATCATAGCAATACTTGTTATAATAGTCATTGCGCCTATAGCCAAATCTCCACCATATTCTTTTAATGAATTATTTGCTAATACTTGTACAATACTTGATGCAACTTGCATACTAAATGGGCTCATCCCAATTGAGAATATGCTAATTATTACTGCACTTTTTAACTTTAAATTACTAATTCTAATCTTTATTATACTTTTTCCAACAGTGAAATATTGAAGTATCCATACAGTAGTTAATATTTGAGATATTACAGTTGCAATAGCTGCACCTCTAACTCCCATACCGAACCCAAATATAAATATAGGATCTAATATAATATTTGTTATTGCTCCAATAAGCATTGAAAGCATTGCTATTTTAGGACTTCCATCACTTCTTATTGAGTGATTAAGACCAAAGCTTAACATATTAACTATTGTTCCTATGAATATTATTTGCATATACTGTCTTGCATATATTTCAGTATTTGCACTAGCCCCAAACACAGATAGTATTGGATCTAAAAACATAAGTCCAACTATCGTAATTACAATACTTATTATAATTATTAATGTAAATGCATTACCTAAATGCTCTTCTGCTGATTCCTTATCATGTTGTCCAAGTTTTAAAGATACTCTTGCAGCTGTTCCTATTCCAACAAGCATACCAAAAGCTAATATTATAGTCATTATTGGCATTGTTATCCCAACACCAGTTAATGCAAGTGATCCTATTCCCTCTATTCTACCAATATACATTCTATCTATTATATTATATAGAGTATTTACAACCATACCAACAATAGCAGGTATTGAGAAGCTTAATAGAAGCTTCGTAATTTTTTCTTCGCCAAGTCTTTTTTGCTTATTCATATAAATAAAACTACCCCCTTATAAATTATTAGTTATTGATTTTTACCCCTACCTTCTTTAGCATCTCAGCTATTTCCTCTTTTGAAGAAATATCTTCTTTTTTATCAACTAAATTACCATCTTTATTTAAAACTACAATTGTAGGAACTCCTACAACGTTATATTTTTCTGCAAGCGCTACTATTTCCTTATTTTGAATATCATCTGCATTAGCATGTACTATATTAAATTGATCTCCATAATCATCATGTAAATATTTTAAATTTCTCTCGGCATATAAACTATTTTCTACCATCGAAGATTTAAATAATATTACAGTTGGAAGTTCTTTATTTATATCATTCATGCTAGTTACAAATTCAGCTCTACCATATTTTATAGCTTCATATTTGTCTTTTTTGTTAATAGACATAAATAAAACCACCCCTATTATAATGGCCAAAATCACTGCTGTTACTATTATAAGGTACTTTTTCTTCACTAAGTCTCCTCCTTCATATTTTTTTTACAAATATAATCATATCACAAATATAAAAATAAGCCACCCTTACAAAAATAAGGATGACTCATCAAGTAATTAACTAATTACTACTTTACACTGTTTCTTTCAACAATATGGTATGGAAGTACATAATGTGCTTGCTCAAGCTCTTGCTTATTAAGAAGTTTTATTAACATTCTCATAGCAACAGATCCCATATCATAACTTGGTTGACCAACTGTTGTTAACTTTGGATAGAATATTTCTCCAACGTAATTGTTATTGAATCCAATAACGCTTACATCTTCTGGAACTCTAACTCCATTATCTCTTAAGCCGTTTATAACGCCCATTGCTAATTCATCAGTTGCACAAATTATACCGTCGATTTTTTTGTTTGACTTTACAAATTTCTCTGCAGCGTCATTACCGCTCTTAACTTTAAGATCAGCTAAGTGAACTAAATCACTATCGATTGCAATTGAAGCTTCTTTCATAGCTTTCTCAAAACCTATGTATCTGTCACTCCATGCATTTATTTCATTCTTTTGAACTCCAACGAATCCTATGTTCTTTAAGCCCTTATTTAATAGGTATTTTGTACCATCATAAGCACCCTCAACGTTATCTATAGTTACACTTGGAAGTTTACCTTCCTTATCTTTAGTTTCTACAAGGATTGTTTTTAAATCTAATTCGTTGATTAAATCTAAAATTTCATCTTGAAGAGAACTACTCATGTATATAACACCGTCGACCATTTTCTCTTTTAATACTCTTAAGTACTCTTTTTCCTTCTCAACGTCAAAGTCTGAATTTCCAAGTATTATGTTATAATCATATATATTGGATACGTCTTCAGCACCTCTAACGATTTCTGGATAAAATTGACTTGATATATCTGGTATTAATATTCCTATAGTCTTTGTTCTTTGTGTTTTTAAACTTCTTGCAACTATATTTGGTCTATATCCAAGCATCTTTATTGCGTCTAAAACTTTCTTCTTCGTGTCCTCGTTTACAACGTCTATGTCGTTTAACACTCTAGAAACTGTAGCTATAGAAACTCCAGCCTCTCTAGCAACGTCTTTTATTGAAGTAGCCATTTTTTAATCACTCCTAACCACCTTTGATAATTTATTATACTAATATATTCGTCTTATTTCAATGGAAACCCTTCTTTAATTATAGTTTTCCTAAAATTTTTGTAAATATATATTAAAATACTAAAAACAGGCTAGAATCTATGAAATTTCGTATCTAGCCTGCTTTATTTAGATTGTTATCTTACAACTTCAACAGTCATGTTTAACTTTTCACCATTAATAGTTACTTCTGTAAAATCAAATTCTCCATTAAATACTATTTCTTTTGTTAAAGTTTCTTTCTTAATAGTATCTTGGTATTTTTTGATTATATCTATTAACATGTCGTTATTTGAAACATAAAGGTTAATATTGTCTAGAACTTCAAATCCTTTTTCTTTTCTCATATTTTGAATTTTTGAGATGACTTCTCTTACGTGACCTTCTTCTCTTAATTCTTCTGTTATATGAGTATCTAAAACTACTCCGATTCCGCCTTCTCCTGCAAATGCAAATCCTTCAAGGCCTTGCATTGTTACTAGAATGCTTTCAGCGTTAAGTTCAATTTCAGTTCCATCAACGTTTATTATTTCAATTCCGCCATTTTTAATCTTTTGAGCTAATTCCATTTGATTTCTTGATGCAATTTCTTTTCTTATTCCTGGTATTAACTTACCATAAGCTCTTCCTAAAACAGGTAGGTTTGGCTTGATTTCAAAGTTAACATACTTAGAAAGATCTGCTCCAAATTCAATTTCTTTAATGTTAAGCTCATTAGCTATAATGTCACCATAATATTCTGGAAGTGATGTTGTTGATACAAGTATCTTTGAAAGTGGCTGTCTGTTCTTAACATTAGCACCATTTCTTGCACTTCTTCCTAGTTTAACTATTGTGTAAGCTAAATCCATATCATTTTCTAAAGCTTTATCTATAGCTTCTGTATTAACTGCTGGCCAATCGCATAAGTGAATACTTTCTGGTGCATTTTGGTCTAAGTTAACAACTAAGTTTTGATAAATTTCTTCTGTAATGAATGGAACAAATGGAGCTGAAATCTTAGATAAAGTAACAAGTACTCTATTAAGAGTTACATAAGCACCAATCTTATCATCAGTTAATTCTGATGACCAGAATCTTGATCTATTTCTTCTTACATACCAGTTTGATAATTCATCAGTAAATGCTTCTATAGCAAGAGCTGATCCTGTTATGTTGTAGTCATCTAGTCCGTCTCCTACAGTCTTAATTAATGTATTTAATTTTGACATGATCCACTTATCCATTACGTTATCTGATTCGAAATCAGCATACTTAGTTGGATTAAAGTTATCTAAGTCAGCATATAATACGTAGAATGAGTATACATTCCATAATGTACTTAAGAACTTTCTTGAAGCTTCTCCTACATCATCAATTGAGAATCTAGTTGGAAGCCATGGAGCACTTGCAGTGTAGAAATGCCATCTTGTAGCATCAGCACCTTGAGAGTCTAGTACTTCAAATGGATCAACAACGTTGCCTTTTGATTTACTCATCTTTAATCCCTTTTTATCAAGAACATGACCTAAAACTATACAGTTTTCAAATGGGTTTCTATCAAATATTGCAGTTGAAATTGCAAGTAATGTATAGAACCATCCTCTTGTTTGGTCAACAGCTTCTGATATAAATTGAGCTGGGAAGT
>NZ_JAVXRL010000008.1:0-76240 GCF_036643715.1 Clostridium sp.
CTATGTCTATTTTTAATGACTAGATTAAAAGGTGTGAAAGATATATTACAAAAAGAGAATTACAATAAATTCGATTATATAGTTGTCGCTGCATTTTTTTTATTTTTTGCTATATTTGAAACAGTGACTGGTGTCGAAGTTAATGGGTCTATAGTAAATATAAGAATTATTACTATAATGGCATCAGGGATATTATTTGGACCATTTGTTGGAATAACAACAGGGGTTGCGTCAGGATTACATAGATTTTTAATCGATGTTAATGGTGTGACATCGATTCCATGTTTAATATCAAGTGTGGTTGCAGGTGTTGTATCTGGGGCTATTAATAAAAAAGTAAAGAAAAAATATATGTGGTTTGTAGGAATAATAGGAGGTATATTTTGTGAATCGTTAACAATGGTTTTGATAGTTTTCATGACACATCCAGAACGTAAAGGGATAGATATAGTATCGCAAATAGGACTTCCTATGATTTTAGGACAATTTAGTATTGGATTTATAGTTATGCTTATACAAAGTATAGAAAATGAAAAGGAGGAAGTTGCAGCAAAGCAGGCAAAGCTTGCTTTAGATATAGCAAATAAAACACTCCCATACTTTAGAAATATAAATGAAAATTCTTTAAAAAGAATATGCGAAATTATAGAAGTGGAGCTTAAAGCAGATGCGGTTGCAATAATTGAAAAGGAGTATATACGTGCTTATGTAGGTGTAGGAGATAAAGAACACAAAATTGGAGGGAAAGTAATTACAGAGGAAACTAAGGAAGCATTAAAAAATGGAAAAATAGTAATAAAAAACTCAGGTATGTTTGATAAGAAAAGCAAACTTAAATCTGCGATAATAATACCTTTTTGGGAAAATGAAGAAGTGATTGGAGCCTTAAAAATATATTATTTACATGCTAATAAAATTAGTCGTTCGTTAGAAACATTAGCAATTGGATTATCTAAAATAATTTCTACGTTAATGGAATTATCAAAGCTTGAACAAATGAAGGAAATGGCAACAAAAGCAGAACTTAAAGCATTGCAAAGTCAAATAAACCCACATTTTTTATTTAATTCATTAAATGCTATAACTTCATTTATAAGAATAGACCCAGATAAGGCAAGAGAACTTATAATAAATTTATCAAGTTACTTAAGATATAATATTGAGCTAAATGATGAATTTATAAATATTAAAAAAGAACTAAAACAAGTTAGTGATTATATACAAATTGAAAAAGCCAGATTTGGAGATAAATTAAATGTTATTTATGATATAGATGATGACATAGACGTTAATATTCCAAGTCTTACTATACAGCCCTTAGTTGAGAATGCAATAGTTCATGGAATATTACAAAGTAGAGGAATGGGAACCGTTAAAATTAGTATTAAAGGTGAAGAAGAAAGAGTTAGAGTATCTATAGAGGATGATGGAAGTGGAATTGATGAGAAAGTAATAGAAGAAATATATAGCAATAAAATATGTAAACATAAAATTGGACTTAAAAATGTATATTCAAGAATTAAATTAACATATGGTGAAGGACTTATAATTAAAAGGCAAGAAAAAGGAACGAAGATAGAATTTTATATAAGAAAGGAAGATTAGATTGAGAGGAATAATAGTTGAAGATGAATTTATAGCTAGAGAGGAGCTTAAATATTTTATAAATAATTTTAGTAATATTGATGTGAAAGACGAATTTGAAGATGGGATTGAAGTTTTAAAATTTATTCAGGAAAATGAAGTAGATGTAATATTTTTAGATATAAACATTCCACTATTAAATGGACTGGTATTAGCTAAAAATATTAGTAAATTTTATGTGAAGCCATATATTGTTTTTATAACTGCATATAGGGAACATGCAGTAGATGCTTTTGAAATAGAAGCTTTTGATTATATACTAAAACCTTATGATGAGAAAAGAATAATTACAATGCTCAAAAAACTTGAATGTACATTTAATAATAGGAAGAAAGCAATAGAAGATATTAAAGTTAAAAATAAAATTAATTTATGGGACAATGAAAAAATAATAGTATTAGATGTTAATAATATATATTATTGTGAAGCTAGTGAAAGAATAACTAGTGTATTTACAAAGGAAGGAAAATATTCTGTAAATATGAGTATATCTGAATTTTACGAAACACTCAGAAGGGATATGTTTTTTAAGTGTCATAGATCATTTGTAGTAAATTTAAATAAGATTCAAGAAATAATACCATGGTTCAATAATACATATAATTTAAAACTTAAAGATATTAAATTTAATGTCCCGGTAAGTAGAAGTCATATTAAAGAATTTAGGAAGCTCATGAATATATAAAGGTATTTTATGTACATATAATAGCATTTAATTCAAAAATTCAACCATTTATATTTTATAAACCTATAATTAAAGAAAATGTTTACAAAATTTAAGTGGAGGGACAGCAGATGAAAAATTCGAAAGTAAGTAAAAGATTAATTATTTTAATAGGAACAATAATAACTCAGTTAGGGCTTGGAACATTTTATTCTTGGAGTTTATTTAATCAACCATTAGTAAATAAATTTGGGTGGGGTTTGAATAAAGTTTCACTTACCTTCTCAATTGCAAGTTTTGCTTTGTCATTTTCAACTTTGTTTTCTGGGAAGTTGCAAGAAAAATTTGGAATTAAAAGAGTAGTAGGATGCTGTGGTATTGTTCTAGGAACTGGACTTATATTAACAGCAAAAGTACATTCACTTATATCTTTATATATTTTTGCAGGAGTAATGCTTGGAGCAGCAGATGGTATTGCGTATATGATATCGCTATCCAATTGCATTAAGTGGTTTCCAGAGAAAAAAGGGCTTATTTCAGGAATATCAGTCGGAGCATATGGAACTGGTAGCTTAATATTTAAATATATAGATTCAGCGTTCTTAAGATCAAGTGGTGTAAGTATAGCATTTGAATATTGGGGAATACTAGCAATGATACTTATATTTGTTGGAGGAATGCTTCTTAAAGATGCTCCTTTAGATCCAATTGTAAATTCAGATAGTAAAGATAAAGTTGATAATAATTTTACAGTAAAAGAAATGCTTAGAACTAAACAAGCATATCTTTTGTTTATAGCTTTTTTTTCAGCTTGTATGGGAGGACTATATCTTATAGGAATAGTAAAAGATATAGGAGTTAATCTAGTTCATTTAGATGTACAAGCTGCAGCAAACTCAGTTGCAATGGTAGCTATATTTAATACAGTGGGAAGAATAATTCTTGGCGGGTTATCAGATAAGATAGGAGCACTTAGAGTTATAGGATTTAATTTCATAGTTACAGCAATTTCAGTTACAGTATTGTTATTTGTTCCTTTAAATTTCGAAATTTTCTTTGCTTGTGTTGCGGGTATAGCTTTCTGCTTTGGAGGCAATATTACGATATTCCCAAGCTTGGTTGGAGACTTCTTTGGACTTAAAAATCATAGTAAAAATTATGGAGTAATATACCAAGGCTTTGGTATTGGAGCATTATCAGGTTCTGTAATTGCTAATATAGTTGGAGGATTCAGACCAACATTTATGGTTATTGGAGTTTTATGTATAATTTCATTAATTATAGTAGCAACAATAAAAGCACCTCATCATGAAAGAGTTATAAATGAAGAATTAAAATTAGGTAATGCGTAGAGAATAATAACAAATGAGCTGTAAGAGTAGATAATCCTTTGAAAATTTTTTCAAAGGATTATCTACTTGATTATATTAAATTTTTATATATACAATTTAATAATGTACCTGTACTATCTGCATAATAGTGCCAAAACATCATTCCTAAAAGTCCTTCATCTTTTAAATAAGAGCACTTATAACTTATAGATTCTTCATCATCATAAGATATAAATTCAGTACCATTAAATAAGTATGGAGCTTTTGCTTCGTTATCAAAGTATCTTTTAAAACCATTTTTATTTATATAATTTTCTTTAAGTTCATCATAATTTGAGAAGAAACCACCTGTAGTTTCTGCTATTTGGAAAAGTCCACTATTAAAGTTTGGAACACCTTTAAATCCTCTAGCATAGAAAGCAGCACCGATAATTAATTTCTCTTTTGGTACACCAGCTTTTTCAAATAGTTTAACTGCATCATGGGTAGAACCTTTAAATAAATCACCTGTTGAATTATAAAGTGGAGTATGGTGTCCTGTTAGTACTTGGAATCCACCTCTAAAATCATAAGTCATAAGTTGAATATAATCTAAATACTTATGAATCTTATCCATTTCAGTTCCATCTAAATAATATTGCTCTGCACCAGTTGCTATTGTTAACAAGAAATGTTTGTTATATTTTTCTTCTTCAATATCTAGTTGATTTCTAAGTTCTTCTAAAAGAAGAGTGAAATTAACCTTATCATCTGGTGAAGACATAATTCCTGATACTGAGTAACATGGATATTCCCAGTCAAGGTCAAGACCATCTAATTCATACTTATGCATGAATTCTATTGCATTTTTTGCAAATAACTTTCTATTTTCATTAGAAGATGCAGCTTCAGAAAAACCGCCAGCACCCCAGCCACCTAAAGACATTAAAATAGTCAAATCAGGATTGAAATCTCTAATTTTAGAAAGTTCGTTTAAATTTTTAAGTTTTGTGTATATTTCACAATTTGAAACCTTTGCAAATGCAAGATTTATATGAGTAAGCTTTAGAGCATCCTCTTTTTTTATGTTCAAAAGTCCGATATCGCGTAAATACGCAATTATAAATTTATTTCCCATAGTACCCCTCCTAACGTTTACATAATAAGTTTATCATATATAATTAATAAATTTATATAGCAAAATACAATTAAATTTATTATCATTAATAAGTAGTTATAAAATTATAGTAGGAGTGAAAAATGAATATTTTAAAAGAAAATACATTTAAGATGGCAATATCAGCAACACTTGCGATATTTATTGCAGAAAGCTTTGGTCTTCAATTTGGAGTTACAAGTGGAATTATTGCTATTCTTAGTATACAAAATACAAAAAAAGAAGCACTTTTAGTAGGTGGAAAGAGATTAATTGCGGCTACCATAGCGGTAGTATTATCATATTTTTTATATATGTTACTTGGAAATACAGCACTTATATTTGGAATATTTCTTCTTGTGTATATTACGATTACTAAAGAACTAAAAATAGAAGAAGGAATGGTAGTTGGAGCAGTTTTATCAACTCATTTATTAGTAAGTACTAATATCGATTTAGGATGGATATTAAATGAAGAATATTTAACTTTAATAGGGATAGGGGTAGCGTCATTATTTAATCTTTATATGCCTTCATTAGAAGATAAGTTTAAAGAAAAAAGAGAACTTATAGAAGTAGGATACAGAGAAATTATAAATGATATGGCTCAAAGTTTAATATTAAAAGCAGTACCAATTAATGAAATGGAAAAGCTTAGAAAGATTGAGGGACATATAGAAGAGGCTAGAGATCTTGCGTATAAAATAAATAACAACTATTTATTTAAAGAAGAGCTCTATTATATTGATTACATAGAGATGAGAATAAAACAATTAGATACAATGAAAAGAATGAAGTCTCACTTTTCAAGGTTTTATATGGCCTATGATCAAACACTTATAATGGCTGATTTTACAAAGGATGTTGCTATGAATATATATGATGGAAATGATTGTATTGCACTCCTTTATAAACTTAAAAAATTAAAGTTTGGATATAGGAATATGCCACTTCCTAAAACAAGGGATGAATTTGAAAATAGAGCGATGCTGTTTCAATTTCTAAATGATTTAGAAGACTTCTTAACGCTTAAGAAAGACTTTAAAAAAATATATAAAAATTAGGCTATGATAATCATAGCCTAATTTTTTTAATAAACTAAAGAGATATTATTTGAGGCTTTCTTTCTTTGAAGTATATAGGCTTTAAATTAGCTTCTTTAGCCATATTAAGTGCAATATCAAAATTAGAGCCAATAGCCCCTGCATTATGAGCATCTGAGCCTAAAGTTACATATTTACCACCAAGCTCATTGTATCGTTTATATAGTGGAATAAGCGCTTTAGAGGCAGAAATAAAATCTAATCTCTTACTATTTAATTCTAAAACTTTACCTTTAGATATAAGAACTTTGAAAATTTCATCTATATAATCAGAGAAGTCCTTTAAATAAATTTCATTATCTTTGAAATTTAAATACCTGCAAGGGTAATCTATATGAGAAAGTGAATCAAAATTATCAAAGCCCTTAACATCACGTAACATTTCCTCAAAATAAGAAGTGAAGAAATCTTTCTTTGATATAGAATCTTTGTTTGGATCACTAAAAATATCAACATCATTAATAGAATGAACGGAACCTAGTATAAAATCAAATGGATATTTATTAGATAGTTCAATATTTTTATCTACAATAGATTCAGAAAGTCCAATTTCAATTCCAAGAAGAAGATTATCTCCTCTATATTTAGAATATTTTTCAAAAAACTTATCGCAATCTACTTTAAATAAATCAGGAACAGGATAGTTATAATCCATATGTTCAGTTAGTATTGTTCCAATATTCAGGTCTTGTCCTCTTTTGATTACTTCGGCTATTGTCATTTTGCTATCAGAGGATAATTCTGTATGCATGTGACTATCGAAAATCATATTAAAAAACCTCCAGTATAATATATAAATTGCTTTTTTATATTATAGCATAGTATTATTAATATTGAAGATAATAACCTATAACGAGGAGGAAAAATTATGAAAGAATTATTTAAAGTAAAAGATATGTCTTTTTATGAAGAAGACTTTTTAGATGATATTGCAGAGTATGAGGATATAATACCAATAATAAAGGAACTTGAAGGTAAGTTAGATTACGAAAAGATAGCATGTGTTGATATTAATGAATGTTGTGAAAAGAGTAAGGATAATTATTTAGTTGAAATTGTTGGATATATAAATGATGAAGATGAATTTATTACTAAAGAAGAAAAAGAGCAGTTTGAGAATGTATTAAAAAATGATGCTCTTGATTTGTTCGTAATATCAGTTTACAAATGTGCTGATTGTGGGAAATGGGTAATAAAAATATTAGAAGATTAGTATGATATTTATGGGGTTATATCAAAGAGCTAAATATAGTTCATTTTGATATAACCTCTATTTTTATATAAAAAAGTATTAATATAAGGCATAATGTTAATAATCAAAATAATTACGAAATAATTAAAATAAAGAATAAAAAGTTAAAAAAGATTGATTTTTGTTAATAAAATTTATTATTATATAAAAAGAGAGAGGTGCAAAATGGCGATAAAAGATAATTTATACAATATTAAAGAGTTTTTTATTAAAAAATGCAAAGATATAAAAGGTATAAATAAGGACAACTACAAAAACTTTTTGAGAAAAAATATTAAGTGGATTATAGCGATAATACTATTAATATTTCTAATGGCTGGGTTTTCTATTGGAAATGCAACGACAACAAAAAATCAAATCGTCAAAGAACTTAATTTAACATTAAAAGATGGAAAAGCAAATAAGCTTACAAATATTATTGAGGTTAATAATAAAAAAGTAAGCAAAAAAGAATTACTACCTTTAATTGAATATTATAAAGGCAAAAATGAGCTAGTAAACAGTACTGTTGAGCAGTTAAGTGACAACAACAAAACAGACATATTTGAACTTGTAAATGAAAAAAGTTTTTTTGGAGATAACTATCACATAAATTTAAAGACTTTTAATGTTACACTAACTAGCAACTTTAAAGATGCACAGATTTCACTAAGTAATAGTGATGAGAAATATGGAACAACAGATACTATAAGAAATATAATTCCAGGAAATTACGTAATAACAGGTGAAATAAAGAGTGATTATGGAGACATAAAATCAGAGAAAGATATCACTGTTATGAAGGATGAAAAGATAGATATGAATCTTAAAGGGGTTATGGTAACAGTACAATCAGATATAAAAGATGCTAAAGTTATGATAAATGGAAAAGATAGCGGAATTATAGCTAACAATTTTAAAGATATTGGACCAATTCCAAGTGATGGATCTGTTAGTATTTCACTTCAAAAAGAATTTCCTTGGGGAGTTGTAGATGGAAAAGAAGTGAAAGTTATGGATTCTAAAAATATAAAACTAAATATTAATTTAGTTAATGATGAGCTTTGGAACAATGTATTAAATAGTGTTAATACTTTTTATAAAAGTGTTATAGATGCACTAAATAATGAAGATGAAAGTCTTATAAAGGGTTCAAGTGAAGAGGCAAAGAAGAAAGTATATTCTATACTTGAAAAAAATTATTTCATATTTAAAAACAAATATGAAATGACATCATTAAATATTGATAAAGAAAAAAGCCATTTTGAATACAACGGAGGAGAGTATAAGGGGACTGTTGTATGTGACGTTAATTACGATGTTAGCATGGCGTTATTTGGTATTGGAAAGAAAGAGAACAATAAAAAGTTCTTTACAAAAGTAGTTTATAAAAATAATGAGTGGATTGTTGATGATGTTGAGAATTTCTCATTGTAATATTAAGGTGGATTAAGGGGTTTTAGGAGGAGTTTTCATAATGAAAAAAAGGGTTATATCAATAGGGCTTGCATTTGTTATGCTAACAGGAGTTATGGGAATCAATACAACTGATGCATATGCAACAAACACAGATTCTAAAAATAAAATAGAAGAAAATAAAAATAAAATAGAAGATCTTCAAAAAGAAAAAGATAAGATTAATAATAGAAAAAAAGAGGAAGAAAGTTATTTATCTTCATTAATGAATGAAATAGAAGAAAAGAGTTTAGAACTTTCAAAATCTGAAAATAATTTAAAAAGTATTGAAGATGAAATAAAGTCACTAGATGAAGAAGTTAGGAAAATTAATAATGAAATAAATAATAAAGAAATAGAAATAGGAGAAAATGAAGTTAAAGCAAGTGAGACTGAAGATATACTATCAAAAAGGCTTAGAAGCTATTATAAATCAGATTTTCAGTCTCAATATTTATATATGATTTTTACAAGTGAAAACATAACTCAATTTTTCTCGAATATATCAAGTATAAATAAAATAATTAAAACTGATAATGAGCTTTTAAAAGAAATAGAAGATATGCATAAAAACTTAGAAGAGCAAAAAGAAGATCTTAGACGCAGAAGAAGTGAAGTGGAAGAAAATAAAGCTTCAAAAGAAAATCTTAAAATAAAAGCTGCAAATGAGAAAGACAGATACGAATCAGAAGTTAATCAACTTAAATCTTTAGAAGAAGAAAAAGCGAGTAGAGTTGATAGTTTAAATAATGAAGAGAAAAAAATCCAAGAAGAAATTGGAGATTTAACAAGCTTTAATAAAGAACTGCAAAATGAAATGGATAATATATTTAATAATATAAATAGTGGAAATGATAGTGGTAGTAGTTCTAATAATGGTGGAGAGTCAAGCAAAGGCTTTGTAAGACCAACGGCTGGCAGAACTACAAGTCTATATGGACCAAGAAAACATCCTGTAACTGGAGCTATGGGATTCCATACAGGTGTTGATTTTGCAGGGGCAAGTGGAGCAAAAATAGTCGCATCAAAAGGTGGAAAAGTTGTATCAGCAGGTGTAATAGGTGGATATGGACAAGCTATTATAATTGATCATGGAAATGGAGTGCAAACTTTGTATGCTCATTCAAGGAAGCTGCTAGTAAATGTTGGACAAACTGTATCACAAGGACAACTTATAGCTGAAGTAGGAAGTACAGGCATGAGTACAGGACCGCATCTTCATTTTGAAGTTAGAATAAATGGAAAACATACTAATCCAATGAATTACTTATAATTTTATCTAAAATAAGGAATACTTTAAGTGTTTCTTATTTTTTTACGAAAGAAAATAAAAAACCTGTACTAAAAATAGTACAGGTTAAAGGGTTATGTTCATTTAAGAAAGGGAATAAATGAACATTTTGTGGGGTTTATTTAAACTCTATAGCGTTTGCTAATAGAGTGGTATGGGCTTTATTAATTTTTTAATTTATTTGTTAATATGATTATACTAAAATTTAAAATAAATTCCAATAGGTAAACGATAAGTTTACTAAATATTAATAAATGGTTTATAATATGTTAAAAAAGTATTCAAAAAATCAATTTCAAATATTTTTCTATAAAGTTATAAAATAATGGTGAAATTATGATAAAATAATTTGTAGAAATTTGAATAAATACAGACTAAATATAGTTTTTATAATAAAGGAGAATAATTATGATAAGAATAGATAAGAAGACACATTTAAGGGATAGTATGGAATATGAAGATTATTCTAACAATATAGCTAATTTATCCAACAAGGAAAAGGAAGAACTTGGGATTAAAACTTGTGGCGGTTGCTGTAAAACAAAAAAAGAACAAAAAAGTAAGTAAAATATAAGAAAAAATTTATTAATTTAATGTAGCAAGTATTGTATAATAAATGTAGTATTAGTAAGTTTAGGAGGTAAATATTTTGGCAAAACCAAGTATATTTAGTAAAGATTATGAAAAGAAAATGAGACGTAGAAAGATTAAGATTTCAGTAATAGTAGCTTTAGTTGCAGTAGTTACAGGAATTCTTATATATAAATTCAAGATAGAAAAAATGGATTTTTCTAATGTAAGAGGGAAATTACAAGCTTGGGTTGATAGTGGGAATGATAATAATAGTGATGAAAAGGTAAAGGAAGAAGTACAAGAAGAGACTAAGCCAGAACCGCCAAAGCAAACTTACATCGAAGCTAAAATAAATGAGAAATTAACATTGAAATGTGAGTATAAAACAGAAGATGATAAAAAAGAATTTGTCTCTATAGAAAATGCAGATGGTATAAGCTATGATATTTCACCTAACAAACAGATGATTGTTGTATTAGATAAAGATCAAAACATGCAATTAATAAATATAGATGGAAAAGTTACAGATATAACAAAAAAAGAATATATATCAAAAAAAGGTGATAAGTTTAAGAAGGAATTAAAGATTAAGGAAAATAAAGATTATTTATGGCATTCACAAGCTAAGTTTATGGATGATGAAAACATAGTATATGTAAGTAATTTACCTTACTTTGGTACTGCTGCGACAAATGAGTATATATGGATATATAACATAAAAGATAAGAAAGATACTATAAGTTGGAAAACTAAAGGAAAAGATATAACAATTGGAAAAGTAGTTCCAAAAAAAGGTATTGAAATTAAGTCAGGCAAAAATGAATATATACTAGATAATAAGGGTACTATTGTAAAGTAAGATTTAGTAAAAAAGAGCCTGGAATAAAGCATTTGATAATGTGTAGAAATTTATGTTATAATAACCTAGTTAATAAATGTGAACAAAGAACTATTTTAGGAGGAATAACAAAATGGAAGCTAAAATGGAAAAAATAGAAGCTAATGTTGTTAAATTTGAAGTGAGAGTAGAAGCAGAAAAATTCACTGCTGCTTTAAATAAAGCATACAACAAGAATAAGAAGAACTTTAATATACCTGGATTCAGAAAAGGTAAAGTGCCAATGGCAATGGTAAAGAAGCACTACGGTATCGAAGTATTATTTGAAGATGCAATAAATACAGTAGTAAGTGAAACTTACCCAACACTAGTTGAAGAAAACAACTTAAGACCAATTGATTACCCAAGCATAGACGTTGTAGAAGTTGGAGAAGGTAAAGACTTAGTTTATACTGCAGAAGTTACTTTATATCCAGAAATCGAACTTGGAGAATACAAGGGATTAGACGTTAAGAGAAAAGAAGTTAAAGTAGAAGACGTTGAAGTTGAAGGCCAATTAAAGAGCATGCAACAACAAAACGCTAGAGTAGAAGTTAAAGAAGAAGGAACTATTGAAAATGGTGATATCGCTGTTATAGACTTCAAAGGATTTGTTGATGGAGTTGCTTTCGAAGGCGGAGAAGCTAAAGACTACGCTTTAGAAATTGGATCAGGTTCATTCATCGATAACTTTGAAGAACAATTAGTAGGAATGACTACTGGTGATAAGAAAGAAATCAAAGTTAACTTCCCAGAAAATTACGGAAAAGAAGATTTAAACGGAAAAGAAGCTACTTTTGAAGTAACAATCAATCAAATTAAAGCTAAAGAAATGCCAGCTTTAGATGATGAATTTGCTAAAGAAGTTTCAGAATTCGAAACATTAGCTGAATTAAAAGCTGATATAATCGGAAAAATAGAAGAAACTAAGAAAGCTTCAATTGAAAGAGAATTCGAAGACGAGTTAATAACTGCAGTTATCGAAAACTCAAAAATGGATATTCCAGCAATCATGGTTGAAAAAGAAATAGATACTATGGTTAAAGATCTTGAAAATAGATTACAACAACAAGGTTTATCATTAGAGCAATACATGCAATTCACTGGTAACACAGAAGAAAAGATGAGATCATACATGAAGGAAAATGCTGATAAGAAAGTTAAAGCTGACTTAGTATTAGAAGCAATTGCTAAAAATGAAAAGATCGAAGCTACTGATGAAGAAATCAAAGAAAAAGCTACTGAAATAGCTAAAATGTATGCACCAGATGAAGCTGAAAAAATGGCTGAAATGTTAATGCAAACTCAAAAAGCTATGATAGCTAAAGACATAGTTGTTTCAAACACAATTAAGTTATTAGAAAACAGCTGTAAATAATTGATATATAAAAATTAAATAAATGTAACATAAAATAATTGCCAGAAAATTTCTTTCTGGCAATTATTTCAAATAAAAAGATTAACAAAAGACAAATATTAGGGTATAATTTTATTTAAGTTACATTGAAAAGGAGGGGAATTAAATGAGTTTAGTTCCAATGGTTGTTGAACAAACAAATAGAGGCGAAAGAAGTTATGATATTTTCTCAAGATTATTAAAAGATAGAATTATAATGATTAATGGAGAAATTAATGATGCTACATCAAATTTAGTTGTTGCTCAACTTTTATTTTTAGAAAGTGAAGATCCAGATAAGGATATTTATATTTATATAAACAGTCCAGGAGGATCAATAACTGCTGGTATGGCTATTTATGATACAATGCAATACATCAAACCAGATGTTTGCACAATTTGTATTGGATTAGCTGCATCAATGGGATCATTCTTACTTTCATCAGGAACAAAGGGCAAGAGATATGCACTTCCTAATGCAGAGATAATGATTCACCAACCTTTAGGCGGATTCCAAGGTCAAGCAACTGACTTTGATATTCACGCAAAAAGAATTTTAAGAATAAAAGATAAATTAAATCAAATACTAAGTGAAAACACAGGTAAGCCAATTGAAGAGCTTAAACTTGATGTTGAGAGAGATTACTTCTTAGAAGCTGATGAAGCTAAAGAGTATGGACTAGTGGATAAAGTTATCACTAAGAATGAAATCGAAAAAGCATAAAATAGTTAGGCGTTGTCCTTAGCGAGGTGAGAATATGGCTAAATACGAAGAAAAGAAACAGCTAAAATGCTCTTTCTGTGGTAAGAGTCAAGACCAAGTTAAAAGATTAATAGCTGGTCCTGGAGTTTATATATGTGATGAATGTATAGATTTATGTTCAGAAATAATAGAGGATGAATTTGAAGAAACAACAGAAGTTGTTGCTACAGATTTACCAAAGCCACAAGAAATAAAAGAATATCTTGATTCTTATGTAATAGGTCAAGAAGGTGCAAAGAAGTCATTAGCTGTTGCGGTTTATAATCATTATAAGAGAATAAACACAAAAAAAGCATCAAGTGATGATATAGAGTTACAAAAGAGTAATATTTTATTACTAGGACCAACAGGATCAGGTAAGACATTACTTGCTCAAACATTAGCTAAAGTTCTAAATGTACCATTTGCAATAGCAGATGCTACTACGTTAACTGAAGCGGGTTACGTTGGAGAAGATGTTGAAAACATCCTATTAAAATTAATACAAAATGCTGACTTTGATATTGAAAAGGCAGAAAAAGGTATTATTTATATTGATGAAATAGATAAGATTGCTAGAAAATCTGAAAATCCATCAATAACTAGAGATGTTTCAGGAGAGGGTGTACAACAAGCGCTTCTAAAGATTTTAGAAGGAACTACTGCTTCAGTACCACCTCAAGGAGGAAGAAAACATCCTCACCAAGAGTTACTTCAAATAAATACTTCAAACATATTATTTATTTGTGGAGGAGCCTTTGATGGAATAGATAAAATTATTGAAAAGAGAACAAGAAAAAGTTCAATTGGATTTGGTGCAGATATTCAATCAAAGAAAGAAAAAGACTTAGGAACAATATTTAAAGAAATAATGCCAGGAGATTTATTAAAATTCGGTCTTATACCTGAATTTGTAGGAAGACTTCCAATAGTTGTTAGCCTTGAATCTCTTGATAAGAAAGCATTAGTTAAGATTTTATGTGAACCTAAGAATGCTCTAGTGAAGCAATATAAGAAGTTATTTGAACTTGATAATGTAGATCTTGAATTTACAGAAAAAGCTTTAGATACAATTGCAGAAGAAGCAATCACTAGAAGTACTGGAGCTAGAGGTCTTAGAGCAATAATTGAAGAGATGATGGTTGATATCATGTTTGATATACCTTCAGATGAAAGAATTACTAAAGTAATAATAACTGAAGATACGATCAAAAAGGGTGAGAAACCAGAAGTTCATAGATTACCAGAAGGTGAAGTTCGACCAATGCTTGTTGATAAATCAGCAAAAAGCAAAGATGGAATGGAAACTGCATAAATAAAAAAACACTCTTTTATAAGGGTGTTTTTTTATTTATATAACAATTTTAGAATTATTGAAAAATGCCATGGTTATGGTATACTTAACTAGTCTAATAAAAAAATAAACAAGAATGGGGGAAGATAGGTATGACAAATGAAAATATACTTCCTTTAATTCCTTTAAGAGGGATAACTATTTTTCCAAATATGGTTACTCATTTTGATGTAGGAAGGGAAAAATCAAAAAAGGCAGTTGAAGCTGCTATGGAAAATGGAGAGAAAATTTTCCTTGCAACACAAAAAAATGTAGAAATAGAAGATCCAAAGAAGAGTGATATAAGCAAGGTTGGTACAGTTTGCGACATAAAGCAAATTATTAAATTACCTGATGACGTTATAAGAGTTCTAGTTGAAGGTAAGGAAAGAGCCGTAATAAAGAAGTATCAAGCTAAAAGAAGCTACTTAGAAGTAGAATTAGAGAGAATTAAAGAAGATGAAATAAACGATGTTGAAATAGATGCATATATAAAATCTTTAAAAGAAAAATTTATAAACTTTATGAAAATTACAGGTGAAAATTCAAATGAAATAATTAAAGCTGTAGAACTTGATAATAAGATTTATGAGTTTATAGATATGGTAAGCAGCGTAGCTGTTGGAAAAGAAGAAGATAGACAAGAAATATTAGAAACAATAGATTTAAAGAAAAGACTTTCAAAATTATTAGTTATGATTGAAGAAGAAATAGAAATAGCTAAAATTCAAAAGAAAATAGCTGATAAAGTGAAAGAAAAGACTGACAAAAGTCAAAAGGAATATTTCTTAAGAGAACAAATGAAAGCAATTCAAGAAGAACTTGGTGAAGATGATGAAAGTAAGCTTGAAATAAAGAAATATGAAGATAAAATAAGTAAATCTAAGCTACCAAAAGAAGTTAGAGAAAAGGCAGAGTATGAGTTAAATAGACTTAGAAGCAATTCATCAAACTCAGAAGAAGGTGTTATTAAAAGCTATTTAGATTGGATTTTAGACATGCCTTGGAATAAGAGTAGCAAAGATACTATTAGTATAAAAAGTGCTGAAGAAGTATTAAAGAAAGAACATTATGGACTAGATGATGTTAAAGAAAGAATAATAGAATATATTGCAGTTAAACAAATGAGCAAAAGTATGAAAGGACCAATACTTTGTCTTGTTGGACCACCAGGAGTAGGTAAAACTTCAATAGCTAAGTCAATAGCAGAATCTATGAATAGAAAGTATGCTAGAATTGCACTTGGCGGTATGAAGGATGAATCTGAAATAAGAGGTCACAGAAAGACTTATGTTGGTGCAATACCAGGAAGAATTGCTTATGCGTTAAAAGAAACAAAAACAAAAAATCCATTAATATTATTTGATGAAATTGATAAAATTAGTTCAAACTATAAAGGTGATCCACAAGATGCTTTACTTGAAGTTTTAGATAGTGAACAAAATTTCAACTTTAGAGATAATTACTTAGAGTTACCAATAGATTTATCAAAGGTATTCTTTATAGCTACTGCAAATAGTTTAGATACTATTCCAAGAGCATTACTTGACAGAATGGAAGTTATTGAAGTGTCAGGCTATACTTATGAAGAAAAGTTCCAAATAGCGAAAAGATATTTATTACCTAAAGAACTAAAAGAACATAATATAAGCGAAGATAAAATTAAAGTAAGTGATAGTGCCTTAAAGGAAATAATAGAAGGATATACTAGAGAATCAGGTGTTAGAAGTCTAACTAGAGTATTAGCATCCTTGATTAGAAAAGCAATTACAGAAATGCTTAAAAATAATAAAGATTCAATAAGTATAAATTCTAAAAAAGTGGAGAACCTATTAGGTAAAAAAGTATTTAGTTATGACAAAATAGACAAAGATGATAAAATTGGTGTTGTAACTGGTATGGCATGGACTGCTTATGGTGGAGATACTCTACCTGTTGAGGCTATGGTTATGGATGGTACAGGAAAACTTCAATTAACAGGTCAACTTGGTGATGTTATGCAAGAGTCTGCTAAGGCAGCCTTTACGTATGTAAGAGCTAATGCTACTAAGTATGGTATTGATAATGAATTTTATAAGAATAAAGATGTTCATATTCATGTTCCTGAAGGTGCAGTACCAAAGGATGGTCCTTCAGCTGGTGTTACTATGGTAACAGCATTAGTATCAGCACTAGCAAAGAAGAAGGTTAGACATAATGTTGCTATGACTGGAGAAGTTACTTTAACTGGAAGAGTTCTACCTATTGGAGGATTAAAAGAAAAGTCACTTGCAGCGGTTAGAGCAGGAATAGATACGATTATAATTCCAAAAGAAAACGAAAAAGATGCAGATAAGATACCAGATTCAATTAAGAAGGGACTAAAGATAATAGTTGCAGAACAAATTGATACGGTACTAAATAACGCGATAATTGGAGAGGATACCCATGAGAATTAAACAATCAGAATTTATAATATCAGCAGTAAAGAAAGAACAATATCCAGTAGATGGAAGAGTGGAAATTGCTTTCGTTGGTAGATCAAATGTTGGTAAGAGTTCAATAATAAATGCTCTTACAAATAGAAAAAAATTAGCTAAGGTCAGTCAAACTCCAGGAAAAACTAGATTAATAAATTTCTTTTTAATAAATAATGATTTCCACCTTGTAGATTTACCAGGTTATGGATACGCTAAAGTATCTAAAACTGAGAAGGCAAGTTGGGGTGCAACTATAGAAAGATATTTAAATGGAAGAGAAGAACTAAAAAGAGTAGTACTTTTAGTTGATTCAAGACATAAGCCAACAGCAGACGATATCATGATGCATGAGTGGATAAAGCATTATGGATATGATGTAACTATCGTTGCTACAAAAAGCGATAAGTTATCAAATAATGCTTTAAGAAAAAGCGAAAAGATTATAAGGGATGCATTAGAGTTAAGTAGCGAAGATAAACTATACTTCTTCTCATCACTTAATAAAAAAGGTAGTGAGCAGTTAATAAACAATTTATTTGGAGATTTAGCTGAAGATACTGAATAATTAAAGAAAAAGACCTATCAAATTTAATCAAATTTGATAGGTCTTTTTTTATGAAAAAAAATTTGTAGAAGAGAATTATAATATGCAAAAAACAGTGTCAAATTATTTGGGAGAGAATAGTATATAGTATAAAAAGGAAATAAGTCAAGGAGGATTAATCTATGGAAATTAATGATATCCTACACGGATTCAATAATGACTCAGATTGTGACGATGACTGCATGGATAATGATTGCGGATTTGGCAATGATTGTGGATGCGGTAATAACGGTTGCGGCGGCGGTAATAACTGCGGCTGTGGAAACAATAATATATGTTTAATAATTTTATTATTAGTACTTTGTGGCGGATGTGGCTCACAAGGCGGAAATGGAGGATGTGGTAATATGGGAAATAATTGTTGTTGTTGTTGTTGTGAAAAACCTAAATTTAAAAAATGTACAGAAACTGTGTATGTTCCAGAATGCGGATATCCAGCTTATGGATACGGAAATGCTGGAATGGGTGGAAACTGTGGATTCGGAAATGAATCTTGGTGGATTATAATACTATTATTATTATTCTGTGGCGGAAACGGATTCGGCGGAAACTGCGGCGGATGTGGAAACTGCTAATAAAGTATAAGAAATATAATGAAATAGGAGGAATTTAGTATGTCTCACAAAAAATCAAGTTGTTGTAGTTGCTGTGATAGAACAGTTGTAGTTTCACCTCAACATCAAGGAAACTGCGGATGTGGAAATAATTCAATATGGATAATAATCTTATTATTATTATTCTGTTGTGGAAATGGAAATGGATTCGGTGGAAATTGTGGAAATAATGGTGGCTGTGGTAATGGCTGTGGTAATAATAGTTTCTTATGGATAATTATATTACTATGTTGTTTCTGTGGAAACGGAACTGGTTTCGGATTCTAATTTAAACAAATTAATCAATTTTAGTAATTGGTAGTTGTTGGAGGGCTTTATGCCCTCCAAAAAAAAGCTCTAAAATAATAACATAATTGATATAAATTACATACTATATAACTAGAATACTTTGTAGGAGAATGAATATGGCAAAGAAGAGACATAGAAATAGAGAAAATGAGTATGCAAACGGAAATGGCCAAGAACAATTTAACAATTTTGCAAACAATCCTTTTGGAATAGATCCTAATCAACTTATGAATATGCTCGGAAATGTAGATGGTGATAAACTGAAAAACATAATGGAATCAATGGATAAAGAGGGTATAGATTTAAATTCCTTTATGGCTCAAAATGGTATGAATACTGGCAATAATGGAATGAATCAAGGTAATCCTGGAATGAATAACAATGGAAACCAAGGTGCTGGGAATAATATGAATCCTATGGATATTTTAAAAAATATGGGGATGAATCAAGGGAATGCTGGAATGAACAATGGTAATCCTGGAATGAATGGTAATATGGGATCTATGGGCAATATGAACCCTATGGCTATACTTAGCCAACTTACACAAATGGGCAACTTTAATGGTCAAAATAAAAACAATAATAATAATGGCAATAACAATAATAACAGAAAGAATAATAAAAAAAATAAATATAATACTGGGGATGCAAATATGGATATGTTGCTTGCTGTAAGAGATTCGGTAGATTCTGAAAGAATTGAATTTGTAGATAAAATAATAGGCATGTATAAAAAAGGTGACTTAGATTAAAAAAAGTTGAATAAAAAAAATGAATGGTGTTAATAATATAATTGTACCGGAGAAATTATTCTCCTACATTTACACTAAATTATTATTTAGTGTAACAAACCCCCCATCCCCCTTTTAGGCCGCTTTAAGCGGCCTTTTAATTTGTACTAATATTCGAAATTTTAAAGCTTTCATTATTTATATTTGAAATATCTAAGATAATAATGAATGGAATTTTCTTAGAGGTTGATCTTTGTATTTTTTCAAATTTTAATATCATATTTATTTCATTTAAATTTCCATCATTATCAATAATATTATCATAGAAAAAAGCATCTTTAAAATTATATTCGAATGAATCTTTATCTAATTGCCAAAGTATAGATAAAGTGTCTTTATCAATATCTTCAGTAAATATATTTGGAAGTTCAGAAACTTCGTAATCAATAAGTATTAAATCTATAAATTTGACTGCATTAATATAACCCAAATCCAAAAAAGAATTATTAGATATGTTCGTTAGATCATTGTTTAGCAGCATGTAATTTTCAAATGAATCTTTTATATCTCTATGATTAAATGATTGTAACATAGGAGTTCTATTCATATTTGAGTCTATGATTCCTAAGACATCATTATTAGATGAAGTTTTTAGTGTGAATTTATTTTTTTCAAAAGAAAATAAATAATTTATAGGTTCATTATTCTTATACCCTTGTACAATAATTTCACTTTTATTATCACGGGAAATATTAGAAATTGCTACATTCATTGAATATGAATCTGATACGTCGGATAAATAATTTGATGAACTTAACGAGCTGAGTAAAATAGTATTTTCTAAAGTTGTTATTTGTACATCGCCCTTTCCTTTTGAAGTAATTATTTTTATTATTTCATTGATACCATCACCAGTTAAATCTGCAGCAAATTCATCTTGTAATTTTATTGGCGCGCTTGATTCTTTAATATCGAATTCAATTGACTTAGAACATAAAATAAGAATAGATATTAAAAAGATAAGAAAAATAATAAAAGATATTAAAACTGTTTTAAATTTAAAAGTAAATTTCATTTATCATAACCTCCTCAATAAAGTATATGAAACATATATAATTTAATGATAATATAGGCAAACTATAATAAAGGAGGAGTTACAAATGAAGAAAATAATAAGTTTAATTATGGTTACAGTAGTATTTTTCACTGTTGCAACTGGATGTGGTAAAAAAAATAAAGGCAATGAAGAAATAAGTTTATATTATAATACTGAAGATATAAAAACCTTCAATATCGCAAATGAAATAATAAATGAATTTGAAAAAGAATACGGAATAAAAGTAAATATTCATCCAGTTACAGATAATAAAGAAATAGAAAAAAATATAAACGAGGGAAAAGAGAATTCAGTACTTTTATTAGATGGTTATAATTTTACTAAATTCGCCAATAATAACTATTTAAGAGATCTTGGTTATTTATATAAAAGCAAGGATACTAGAGAAAAATTTTCATATATAACAAATATTTATGCTATATATAATAATAGGTATTATGGAATTGGTCTTATGCCATATTCTTTAGAGCTTATATATAATAACAGTTTACTAAAAGATGTAGGAATAACAGTTGAAGATAACAATATAAATGATTTATTTAAAAAGTTAAATGATAAAAATATAAAGATACCAACACATATAAAAAGTCAATATTCAAAAGAGGTGCTTTTAAGCGCATTAGTTGCTAATGATTCAATAATATATGATTTATATAAAATAAATAATGTAAATGATGTAGATAAAAAAATAGATGCAATAGAAAATGGCCAAGAAATTTTTAAAAGATTAAATGATCTTTATGTAAGTAATACTATAAGAGAAGATATGTTTATAGATGGCGGAGAAGAAGTAATTAAAGATTTTAATGACGGGAAATATCCAGCTATTTTAACAACAACATTAGCTGCTAACGGTATAAGAGATGGAAATGACATTGGGCTAGCTAATAAAATGCACTTATCTAACGATATGATAAATGCACCGGTAGGCGTTGATTTTATAGTATGTTCATCCGTTGGAAATAGCAAAGGAGACGAAGTAGATAAGTTTTTAAGGTTTTTATTAAGGTCTGAACCGTTTGAACTATTAAGTAAACAAAACTGTGTAACGGGTAATAAAATGGGAGATAGTAATCTCAAGGGTATACATATTAAGATGGCAAACAGTATACATGCGGCAGCGGAAATAAATATATTGTATATTGAATCAATAGCGCCTAATAAAGTCGAGAGAATTGATAAAGAGGTAAAGAATGTACTGAATGGCAAGTATGATGGGAATGAGTGGAATAGAGTTAAAGGAAAATAAAAAACTAGAAGCAGAATCCAAAATAACATGGATTACTGCTTCTAGTTAAAATTTTATTGACAATCCTTACAAAGACCATAGAAATAAGTTTGGTTAGATAAAACTTTATAATCAGAGTTTTGCTCTACTTCAGAATTTAAATGATCAAATGAAAGATTCATTAAATCATCAACTCTACCACAACTTATACATTGTATATGGGGATGAGAATCTGCGTTACCATCATATCTGAAGTTACCTTCGCCAACATTTAGTTCTTGAACTAAACCAACGTCTACAAGAGTTTTTAATGCTTTGTAAACAGTAGCTAAGCTCATTGTAGGAAAATCTTCCTGTATAGCTTTGTAAATTACTTCAGCAGATGGGTGCTCTGTAGTACTCATCAAATATTTGTAAACAGCAAGTCTTTGAGGGGTTAGCTTTAGTTTTTTTTCCTTAAAAATAGCTGTGATGTTATTCATAAATGACACTCCTTAACTTGTAATAATATTATTATATCGTTAATAATATATGAAGTCAATTGCTATCAATCAATTATTATAATTTATAAATAATTAGTATTGGTTAGACTGTAAAAAAATAAATAAAAAAATTTCTTGCTATATTTAAAAAACAATGTTAAAATATAAACAAAGTTGTTAATTGATTAACAAATTCCGTGTTCATTTCATTTTATTTTATATAGAGCAGAAAATCTGTTCTATATTTTTTTTGAACAATTTTAATAATAAGTGAATTTAATTTTAAAAGTGAAAGTTTAGTTGAATATGACGATTTAAAGTGCTAATATAAAAATATAAGAGAGTTTAATAAGGAGGCTAAAGTTATGGCTAAATATAAAATTGGAGACGAACTATTAATAGTAAACGATCCTACAAAAGAAAAACAAAGATTAAAAGAGTTAACTAAGTTAACTGTAGATGATGATTATGCTCAAATATCATGGGGTATTAAAATACTAAATGTAGAATATGATAAGCCTAATGTGACACTTACATACAGAAATATTAATGGAGAAACAAACAAGGTATTTGCAGTATGTAAAGACATTGAGAATTTTGATCAACAAAAGGTACTTGAAAAGGCTCTATTAAAGGCTTTCCAAAATGAAATAATAGATATTTCAGTTGGTAAAAATACAGGTATATTAAGATAAAAATTAGCCACATGTAGTACATGTGGCTTTTAAATTATAAAATTTTAAAAAAATACTTTATTTTACAGGAAAAATATTATATACTAGTGGTGTAATAATGGTTTCGTTTTCAAAAGGGTGGGGAGAAATTATGAGTAATTGTCCATTTTGGTCTTCAGATATTGAAGGGGTAAAGTGTAATTCTGAATGTCCAATGAAACAAGATTTAGAAAAAGAAGAAGAGTGTGTTTTCAAAGAATATTTGGATGAGACTAACTTAGGGTATGGTAACCTAGTAAATGTTAAAGGTTATAAAGACTTATAAAGATATTAAATGAGAATAACATAGAAGAACAACATTGATATTTTAGTATCAATGTTGTTCTTCTTTTATTATGAATAAAAGTTTGTTGCTGAATGTAGTAAAGTTTGTTTTAAAGACCAAAGATTATCAGATAAATCAACTGAATACTCATGTGGATTTTCAAATCTCAATACTTCAGGCCAAAGCTTTTCTGTTTCTAAATTAGAAAATTCTCTTATTTCCATAACTGATGGTGAATTATAAGTACAAGTTCCTTCATTAAATATTTTAACCATTAAATCCTTAACATAGTAGTTAGTTATAACTTTTTTCTTCCATGTATGGATAGGGTGGAATATAGTTAAAGGCATATTCTCATCTATAGTTTCATCGTGAAGCATAATTAAATCAGCAATAGCTTTATGAGAATCTTTATCGAAAATTCTTACTGTCTTTTTAAAGCCAGGGTTTGTTATCTTTTCGTTATTTTCGCTTATTTTTATTTTAGGAATTATCTTTCCATCCTTTTCAACTGCTACAAGTTTATAAACTCCACCAAAAACAGGTTCAGATTTAGCTGTTATAAGTCTTTCACCAACTCCAAAAGAGTCAATTGCAGCACCTTGTGATAATACATCTGTAATTATATATTCATCTAATGAATTAGAAACTACTATTTTACAGTCTGAATAACCAGCATCATCTAAAATCTTTCTACATTTTTTAGTTAAGTAAGTAATATCACCTGAATCTATTCTTATACCTGTTGGTCTCTTACCTAATGGTTTTAAAATTTCATTGAAAACTTTAATTGCATTTGGGATACCAGATTTTAATACGTTATATGTATCAATAAGAAGTAGGCAATTGTCAGGATAAACTTCTGCCCATGTTTTAAAGGCTTCATATTCAGTATCAAACAGTTGTATCCAACTATGAGCCATAGTCCCTACTGCTGGAATATCAAAACGTTGATCTGCAAGAGTACATGCTGTTGAATTACAACCACCTATCATTGCAGCTCTAGCACCATAAATAGCACCATCATATCCTTGAGCACGTCTTGAACCAAATTCCATAACTGTTCTTCCCTTAGCTGCTCTACATATTCTATTTGCTTTTGTTGCAATTAGAGTTTGATGGTTTATAGTTAAAAGAATCATAGTTTCAACAAATTGAGCTTGAACTACAGGTCCTTTAACAGTCACTAGGGGTTGATTTGGAAAGACTGGATTTCCTTCAGGGACAGCCCAAACATCACAGGAAAATTTGAAATTTTTAAGGTAATCTAAAAATCCTTCGCTGAAAATATCCTTAGATCTTAAATAGTTTATATCATCTTCTGTAAATTTAAGTGAACTTAAATATTCTACTAGCTGTTCAACGCCAGCCATAATACAATATCCGCCACCATCTGGAACTCTTCTGAAGTACATATCAAAATAAGCTATCTTATCTTCAATGTTTTTTTCAAAGTAACCATTTCCCATTGTTAGTTCATAGAAATCAACTAACATAGTAAGGTTTCTATTATCTTGAACATTAAAAGTCGTTATAGTGTCCATAAGTCAACTCCTCTAAAAAAATACTTAAACCTATTGTACAACTTAAACAGAATTATTACAATATAGTTATTCCCTATTAAATGTGGCAATAATCAAGAAGAAGGAGGGAATTATTTTGAAGTTAGATTTGTACCAGAAAGAAGCCGTAAAGGCTAAAGAAAGAAATATATTAGTTGTTGCAGCACCAGGTTCTGGTAAGACAACAGTAATAATAAATAGGATAAGATATTTAACTAAAGACCTTGGAGTTTTAAATAAGAATATTATTGTAATAACATTTACTAAAGCTGCTGCTTTAAATATGAAAGATAGGTATGTGAATACTTTTAATACAAATTCTTCACCGTTTTTTGGAACGTTTCATGGACTTTTTTATAAGATTCTACTTAGGGAAAATTACAATATAAGAATAATAGAATCATATAAAATACATAGACTTGTTGAAAGTGTTTTAAAAAAATATTTTGATGATATTAATGAAGATAAAATAAAGGAAGTAATAAATAATATATCATTATTTAAAAATTCAAGAGTGACTTTAGGAGAATTTAAGCCATCTTTAACTAAAGAGATATTTGAAGATTGTTATACTACATATATTAATTATTGCGAAGAAAATGGTTATTGGGACTTTGATGATTTAGCAGTTAAAGTATTAGATTTATTTAACGAAAATAAAAGACTGAGAGATGGGTATAGAGGGTTATTTAAATATATATTGGTTGATGAGTTTCAAGATTGTGATGAGCTTCAAATAGAATTTTTAAATATGATGAATGAAGAGGATAACTCATTATTTGCGGTAGGGGATGAGGACCAATGCATATATTCATTTAGAGGATCTAGACCAGAATATATGGTAACTTTCTCAAAGATTTTTAAAGATAGTAAGAAATATTATTTATCAAAAAATTATAGAAGTTCATCTAACATTATAGATGGAGCTAAAAATGTTATAGAGTACAACAAAAAGAGAAATGAAAAAGAAATAATAGCGCATAAAGAGGAAGATGGAATTGTAAAAATTATGGCTCCTTACGATGAAAAAATTCAAGGTGAACAAATCGTAGATGAAATAAAATCATTAAAAAAGAATGGCTACAATTATAATGATAATATTGTTTTATATAGAACTAATATGGAGGCTATGACTTTTATTGATGTATTTACTAGAAAAAGAATTCCATTTACTTTACTTGATAAAGAATACAATTTCTTTGAGCATTTTATATGTAAAGATATTTTAACGTACTTAAAGCTTGCTATAGATCCTAATGATAGAAGTGCATTTATTAAAATAATTAATAAACCCTTTAGATATGTAAGTAAAAACAATGTTGAATATGTAAGATATTTTAGGGAGGATAAAGATCCTTTCCAAATTTTAATGGATAAAAAGGATACTCCACCATTTCAAATAAAGAAATTAGATGATTTAAGAAAAGATATAAATTATTTATCTAAACTTAGTTTAAATAGTGCGATACAGTTTATAATAAGTGACTTAGGATATTTAGATCATTTAAAGGAATATTGCGATAAGTTTAATCAAAGTATTGATGATTTAGAAGAAATATTAGAAGAATTTAAAATATCAGCTAGTGAATATAGAACTATAATTGATTTCTTTGCACATATTGAAGAAGTTAAAGAAGAAATTGAGAATTCTAAAAATAAAAAAGACGAAGATAGAGTTATTTTAAGCACTGTTCATAGAGTTAAAGGAATGGAATTTAAAAATGTATTTGTAGTTAATTGTAATGAGGATACAATGCCTCATGCATCAGCAGGAGAAGAGAACTTAGAAGAGGAAAGAAGATTATTCTACGTTGCTATTACAAGATCTATAGATAATCTTTATATTTTAGCACCAAAAACTAAAGGTGGTAAATTTAAGGAAGCATCAAGATTCATAAAAGAAACAGCATTTGTATCAGATGAAGGAATGTCTAAAGAATTTAAAAAGGGTACGACTGTATATCATAATGGAAGACAAGAGCAAGGAATTGTTGAGGAGTGTCAAGGAGATAGGGTTAGAGTATTGTTTGGAGATGGAATTAGTAGAACATTCTCTCTAAAAGTGCTTTTAGAACGTAATTTAATTATGATCATACAATAATTAAGTAGATAATTTTATAAAATATCAAATTTAAATGTTAAAAGATGATATACTTATACTAGTTATGTTTAAAATTATTTACAATTAATCATTTTAAATTAAAGTTTAATTCTAGGAGGTACGGGGAATGATTGATTTTAGAGAAGAAGCAAATAAAATAAAAAAAGATTTAATTGATATAAGAAGAGATATTCATATGCATCCAGAAGTAGGTTTTGAAGAAGTTAGAACTTCAAATCTTATAAAGAATTTTTTAGAGGTTCAAGGAATTGATTATAAAAGTGTAGCAGGCACTGGAATTTGTGGAATAATAAAAGGAACTAAAGAAGGAAAAGGTAAGACTATAGCAATAAGAGCTGATATGGATGCCCTTCCAATTCAAGATAATAAAGTTTGTGAATATAAATCTACAGTAAAAGGTAAAATGCATGCTTGTGGTCACGATGGTCACACAACAATATTACTTGGAGTTTCTAAAATACTTAATGAAAATAAACACTTATTTAGTGGAAATGTAAAATTATTATTTGAACCAGCAGAAGAGACAACAGGTGGGGCAAGTGTAATGATAAGTGAAGGTGTTTTAGAAAATCCGAGTGTAGATAAAGTTATTGGATTACATGTTTCAGAAGATGTAGAGTGTGGAAAAATAAAGATTAAAAATGGAGTTGTAAATGCAGCTTCAAATCCATACAAAATTAATATTAAGGGAAGTGGCGGACATGGTGCTGCACCTAGCGCAACAGTAGACCCAATAGTTATTGGAGCAAATGTTGTAAGCACACTTCAAACAATAGTGAGTAGGGAAATATCAGCTGTAAACCCAGCTGTTGTAACTGTTGGTACATTCCATGGCGGTACAGCTCAAAATATAATTCCAGAAGAAGTTGAAATTTCAGGTATTATAAGAACAATGACAGTTGAAGATAGAGAATTTGCATGCAGAAGAGTTACAGAAATAGCAGAAGGAATTGCAACAGTAGGAAGAGGTAGCGCTAAAGTTTTAATAGAAGAGAGTTACCCTTGCTTAACAAACAATGACGATTGTGTATCTTTAATTAGAAATGCTGCAAATAAAATTCTAGGAGAAGAGAATGTATTAGAGCAAAAGGCTCCAAGCATGGGAGTTGAAAGTTTTGCATACTTTGCAATGGAAAGACCAGCAGCATTTTATTTCCTAGGAACTTCAAATAAAGATAAGGGAACAAATAAATCTGCACATAGCAGTTTGTTTGATATAGACGAGGATGCACTACCTTTAGGAGTAGCAATTCAATGTCAAGCAGCCTTTGACTATTTGACAATGGAGTAAATAAATATTACTCTAGAGTAATGTATAGAAATAATTAGATGATTAAATGAGAAAATAATTCACTAAAGAAGTTTAAAATAATAGGAGTGATTAAATAGTGAGAATAGAAATAGGCGCAAACGAAGCAGGCCAGAGATTAGATAAATTCCTTAGAAAATTACTTAAGGACGTACCACTAAGTGCTATATTTAAAGCATTAAGAAAAGGTGATGTTAGAGTAAATGGAAAAAAACAAAAAGAAAAATATGCACTTGAAATTAATGACGTAATAGAAATAAAATATCTTCAAAGCCAAAAGATGACAGAGAAGAAAGTTGATACTTTTATAAAAGTTGATGCATGTGGTTTAAAGTCAGTATATGAAGATAATAATCTATTAGTAGTTGAAAAGTGGCCTGGTGTTTTAGTACATCCAGATACAAATAAGAAGATACCAACACTTACTGATTATGTTTTATCATATTTAAATGAAAAGGGAGATTATATTCCTGAAGAGGAAATAACATTTACTCCAGCTCCATGTAACAGACTAGATAGAAATACATCAGGAGTAGTTATGTTTGGTAAGAACTTTGAAAGTTTGAGAGAACTTAATGAAATAATTAGAGAAGGAAAAGTAAAGAAATACTACATGGCTCTAGTTAAAGGAAGAATTAAGGATGGCTTATATAAAGGTTACATATTAAAGAATGAAGAAGCTAATATATCAAGAATATTTGATAAAAAAGTTAAAGATTCAAAAGAAATATCAATGGAAGTTAAAACTTTAGAAAGTGATGGAGCATTCTCACTTTTAGAAATTGATTTAATAACAGGAAGAAGTCATCAAATTAGAGCACACTTATCACATTTAGGTAATCCTATAGTAGGAGATTCTAAGTATGGTGATAAAGTACTAAATTCACACTTCTTCAACAAGTATGGTTTAGACTATCAATTTTTATATGCATATAAATTGAACTTTAAGAATACAGATGGAAAGCTTGAATATTTAAAGAATAAAGTTATAACTCAAGCATTACCACCAATATTTAAAAAGATTAAGTACGATACATTTAAAATTAGATTATAGTTAGGGGATTTAACATGAGGGAAGAATCATCATCCACTAAAGGATTTATGATACTATCTATCGCTGGTATATTTGGAAAATTACTTTCAGCTTTTTATGTTCCTTTCTTAACTAGAATTATAGGCACCGATGGAATAGGAATGTATTCAAGAAGTTATGACATCTTTATGTTTGTTTACGCTATAACGAGTATGGGATGCCAACCGGCAGTTGCAAAGGTAGTAGCTGAACTAAGAGCTTTAGGAAATGAAAGAGATGCTATAAGAGCATTAAAAATTTCTAGAAAGTTGTACGGAATAATTGGAGGAACTTTAAGTGTACTATTATTATTAGTAGCTTATCCATTAACTAGGCTTGTAGAGATACCGAACTCTATGTTTGCAATAATGGCACTTGCACCTAGTATATTCTTTACAGCAATATTGTCTGCTTACAGAGGATACTTTCAAGGTAAAAATGAAATGACTGGGATTGCAGTATCTCAAATATTAGAACAAATATTAAATGTAGTTATAAGTTTAATATTTGCAGGTCTATTAGTTAATATAAGCGTTCCTATGGGAAGTGCTGGAGGTACTATTGGTACTTCAGTTGGTGCTATATTTGCTGTTTTTTACCTTATTTATATTTACGATAAGAAGAGATTTGAAGAGGAAGCATTAGTTTTAACAACGAGAGAAAGAAAAGTTTCTTCAAAAGCTATATCAAGAAAGTTAATAAGATATGCATTCCCAATAACACTAAGTGCTGGTATACAGAACTTTGGTGGTATGGTAGATATGATGAATGTTAACTTAAGATTGATTCATGCTGGACTTGCGGCGCAATCAGATGCTTTAAATGGACTTTTGTATCAATACAAAGTTCTGCTAGGAGTGCCGCTTATAATAGTTACAGCACTTACAACAATAGTTTTACCAGCGATATCTAAAGCTGCTATATTAAAGGATAGAAAAGCACTTAGAAGAAATTCTAACTTTGCTTTTAGAATAACCTTTATAATAACAATACCATCAGCAATAGGACTCGCAGTATTAAGTGATGATGTATATAAACTTTTATATAGAGGAACTGAAGGGTCATACCTTATGAAGTGGGGAGCTATTATACTTGTATTTATGGCGCTTGCACAAGTTCAAGGTGTAATACTTCAAGGGGTAAATAAGTTTTACCCAATGATAGCCTCTTTTGCTATTGGTATAGTATTTAAGATTGTAGCAAATTATATATTTGTTGGAATAAAATCTATAAATATAATGGGAGTATTAATAGGTAATTTATTATGCTTCGTAATACCAGTTGTATTGAATCACAGGATACTTAAGAAGAGTATAAAGGCAAAGATTCCTTTATTAAGAAATTGTATAAAACCACTAATATCAGCAATTGTTATGGCGATTGTAATAATTGTTTTAAAACAACCTATAATTATAATACAAAGTTTCTTAGGAGCAAATACAATAGTGATATTTATGTATACTTTAATATATACAGTATTACTAGTTGCAATAGGTGGATTCGTATATATTTATTCAATGGTCCTTTTAGGAGGAATAAGAAGATTAGATGTAGAGTCACTATCACCAAGAGTGTACGGAATGCTTCCAAGATTTATAAGAAAGAAATTACTATAAAAACAAGCTGTATCAATAACTTTAAAAGTATATTGATACAGCTTTATTTTATTATTTAATATTCTCCAAATTTTGAATAATAAATAAATGATATAAAAGTTAAAAAAATTATAAGTAAAATTTCTAATGTATTTAAAGGAAATAACACAGTTTTAATAAATATGTTTAAAATTAAAAAAGTTAATATAGCTAGTAAAATGAATATAACTACATTAGTTAAAGAAATATCTAAGTAGATTTCTTTTTTTACTTCATGAAGGTTTAAAATTAAACTGCAAATTGAAGTTATTAATAAAGTCAGGCTATACCCATATATATTTATACTTTTAAAAGATGTAAACACAAATAAGCAGACTAAGTCTATTAAGGCGATAATAAGACAATTTCTAACGATTATTCCTTGCTTATTTAAGCCGTTTAAAATTCCAAACATTGTTGATGCTGTGAAAAATATTGGAGCAGATATCGATGCCATAAAAATATAGCCACCTAAATCATCTCTTCCGTAAAATAGGTTACCAAGGTCCTTTGGTATTAATGAACAAATTACTGTTGTTGATAGTCCAAGTAAGAAAGCTAGCTTCATAACCTTCTTTATTCTTATTGATGCATCATAATTTTTACCTTTACTTAAACTTTGAGAAAGATCTGGAATAAGTAAGGTGTTAATAGATCCAACAACAATTAATGGAATACCAATTAAAGTTGTTGCCATACCAGTGTACTTTCCAATCATAGCTAAAGCTTCATTATATGCAAAGCCAGCTTCTATTAACCTCCGTGGCACTATGAGAGTTGATAATGTTGAAAAAATATTATTTAAAAACCCATTAATGCAAAGGGGTAATGAAATAATAAGAACATTAAAAAGAAGCTGAGCCCTACTTTCTGCAGGTTTAGTAGATTTAGGTAACTTAGATACACAACGCCTATAATAGAAAAACAACAAAATTAAACTTTGAAGTTCACCAATTGCAAGAGATACATATGCTAAAGTGACCAATGTAGTTAAATTATCTGTACTAAACGCATATACTAAAAGTGTTATTGTAACTATTCTCATAGCCTTCTCAAATATATCTATTAAAGCTGGTATTTTTATTTCTGATGTACCTAAAAAATAACCTTTTAAAATATT
Source organism: Clostridium sp. (assembly GCF_036643715.1). Lineage (GTDB taxonomy): Bacteria > Bacillota > Clostridia > Clostridiales > Clostridiaceae > Clostridium. The sequence continues at coordinate 32,117 of NZ_JAVXRL010000008.1, forward strand.
AGATAAAGCTATAAGAACCATAGCAGGACATGCCACCTTTATTGCATTTATCGTTCTTATATCATTTACTCCATGTTCACCTATTGTAGGAGCGAGAAAGAATACTAAAACACCGATAAATATTGCCCATATAACATTAAATATAGCAACAGAGTTAACAGTCTTAGTTAGATTGTTAGTTTCCCCTTTCTCGTGATAAACAGCAGATACGCGAGAGAGAGCTGCAACTACGCCAGCGGTCATAAGACAAATAAATAAATTATATATAGGCATTACTAAATTATAAAGCCCAATACCTTCAGCACCTAGAACTTTTGATAAATATATTGAAAAAGCAAAGCCTAATAAACCTGTAGTTATATTAGAAGCTGTTAGCAATATTGAGTTTCTAAAAAAATTATCTTTTGCCAAATTTAAATTCACCCCTTTATACTACAATAAATAATATTCATAAGAGTTATTATTTATACTGATTATTTCAATATATAAAATTATGAAATAAAAGGAATAAAGTATATACTATGTAAAATATAAATTTAATAAGTAGAGAGTTAAGTTGTTGGAGGGGGATATGAAAAAATTTATAAAGTTTTCTATACTTTCAATAGTAATAGTATCTGTAGCGCTTCTTATATATAAGTATTCAAATAGATATGATTTAAAGATTGAAAGTGAAGGTATAAAAAGTGATTTATTAATAAAAGGACTTGAAGAGTCACGATCTATATGTAATGGTGAAGGTTCAGATATTTATGTATCTTTCAAAAGTGAAATTCTAACTATAAATGAAAATAACAAAATAAATAAAGTTTATAAAGATGTTAAATTAGATATTGAGGACATGCTATATAAGAGAGGAAATCTTTATGTATTATCAAAAGATAAATTAATAGTATTTAATGAAGAAAATAAAGAAGGAAAGACTATATTAAAAGATATTCCGTATAAGGGTGAAAATTTAGAACGTAATCTTTTAGATAATAATGATAGCATCCTTATTTCAATTGGAGCAAATACTAATTCAGGAGTTTCTGAAAAGGGAGGAATAAATGATACATATCCTATAGATTTAATATTAAATGGTAATAATTTTGGTAAAGGGAATACTGGTGGATTTAAACCTTATGGAACAGAGGCAAAAGATGGAGAGAAGGTAGAAGGTAAGAAAATAGGCAATGCTTCTATAATATCTGTTGACTATAAAAGCTTTAAAACTTCGCTGTTTGCATCAGGGATACGTAATGTTAAAGGATTTGATTTAAATAGCAAAGGGGAAGTAGTTTCAATAGTTGGAGGAATGGAACCAGAAGGAACAAGGGGAGTTATAAGAGATTTTGATTATATATATAAAATAAATAAGGGGTTATGGTATGGGTGGCCAGACTTTAGTGGTGGAGATCCAATAAGTTCACCAAGATTTAGTGATGGAGAAAAAATAAAGCCAATAATAAAAAATAGTCCAGAGAAAAAGATTCCGACACCACTGTATCAACATAAAAATGTAAGTTCACTAGAGAGACTAGTCGTTGATAGGGAGGGAGAAATTCTAGAAAAAGATTCAATTATATTTTATGATAAGAAAGATACTAGCTTATATTCACTTAGTAGCAAAAGAGTGTTGAATAGGATAGTTGATTTTGGAGAGGAAAGTAAAATAAGTGATATTGAAATTATAGGTGATAAATGTTTAATTTTAGATAGTTATAAAGGTTATATTTATAGGATATATAAGGAAGAAAAAATATTGGGAGATAAAATACCATATAGCGTTATTGTTATAACTAGTATAATTATTTTAGCTTCAATAACTATATTAATTTATAAAGTGAAAATTAAGGGTAAATAGTATTAGAGCAGTTAGATTATTTTTAAATCTAACTGCTTATTCTTTATGTATATGTAAAATGATGGTAATATTAATATAGGTTATGTAAATATGGAGGGGTTAATATGAAAAAAACATTAATATTAAACTTAAAAGATGTAAAAATTAGTGGAGATATACTTGATATATCTAAAGAAGAAAATAATATAATAAGTAGATTAGTAGTAGAAGAAAATGATGAAATTGCAATAGACAGTGTAGAAGAGGAAAATGATGATTTAAATAATAAAAAATATGGAGTATGTACTTTCTTTTTTAATTTAAGTTCAATTTGGAATACTACTAAAAGAGAAATGTTAATAGAGGATGTTTATAATAAGTTACAAGATAACGCAGAAATATATATATGGGATATAAATAAAAATATTGGTGAATTTGTTGATAGTAAATTAAAGGTATTACTTCCAAAAGAAGAGATAAAGGAGTATAAAATTAAAAACAATAATTTAATTTCGTCCTCAAATGTAGAAGAATGCAAAAAAATCCTTGAAAAAAAATTCAAAATAGAAGAAACTAAGGTTTGGGAAGATATTTATTTCATTAAAGGAATAAAAATATAATCTTTAAGAGAGGAAGAATTTTATGAAAATATTACTTACAGCTATAAACTCTAAGTTTATTCATAGCAATCTAGCTGTTAGATATTTAAGGGCTTTTACTAAAGATATGCCTTATGAATGTGCAGTCAGAGAATTCTCAATTAATGATAGAGAAGAGAATATTTTAGAAGAGATAATAAAAGAAAAGCCAGATGTTGTAGCTTTTTCAACATATATATGGAATGTTGAGATGGTATCTAGACTATCAGAGCTTATTAAAAGAGTAGATAACAATATAGAGATTGTTTACGGAGGTCCTGAAGTTTCTTATGATAGTATGGTTTATTTAAAAGAAAATATAGGAGACTATGTAATAGAAGGTGAAGGGGAACAAACTTTTAGAGAGTTCGTTTCATATAAACTAGGAAAACTCGATATAAAAGAAATTAGAGGATTAGTTTATAAAGAAAATGGAGAAGTTAAATTTAATGGTAAAAGACCTCTTATGTCAATGGATGACTTAGTATTTCCATATGAAGAAGATGAAGATTTAGAAAACAAGATAGTATACTATGAAGCTTCAAGAGGATGTCCATTTAATTGCAAGTATTGTTTATCATCAACAGTACACGGTGTTAGATTTCATAGTATAGAAAGAGCCTTAAAAGAACTTGAGTATTTTATTAATAAGAAAGTTAGATTAGTTAAGTTTGTAGATAGAACATTTAACTGTAATCATAAATTTTCTATGGCTATATGGAAGTTCTTAATTGAAAGCAAAACAGATACCCAATTCCACTTTGAAATATCAGCAGATATATTAAAGGATGAGGAAATAGAGTTATTAAGAAATACTCAAGAAGGAAAATTCCAATTCGAAGTTGGAGTTCAAACAACAAATGATGATGTTTTAAGAAATATAAATAGATTTGTTAACTTTACTGATATAAAGGAAAAAGTTTGTGAATTATTATCAATAAGAAACATAAAGCAACATCTTGACTTAATTGCTGGACTTCCAGGAGAAAACTATGAGTCATTTAAAAGATCATTTAACGATGTTCATTCAATTAGACCGGAAGAAATTCAACTTGGATTTTTAAAGTTGCTTAAAGGTTCTTCAATGAGAGAAGAAGGGGATAATTACAGTATGAAATACTCACCGTACCCTCCATATGAAATATTAAGTACAGATATGATTTCATATGAAGAACTTGTTGATTTGAAGAAAGTTGAACATATGGTAGATAAGTATTATAATAGTCAAAAATTCAATAATATACTAAATTTCTTCTATCCTAAATATGAGAATAGCTTTGATTTCTTCCACAGTTTAGCTATGTTCTATGATAATAAAGGATACTTCAATAGAAATATTGGAAACAATGAATATTACAAGTTATTCTTAGATTTCAATAAAGAGGTTTTAAAGGGAGAAAATAATATATTAAGAGAAGTAATAAGATATGATTACTTATTGCATAATAAGAGAAGGGGAATACCTGAATATATAAAAGGTGATATAACAAAGGAAGAAGAAAGAGAATTAAAAGACGCTTTAAGAGAAATATATTCATTTAGAGATTATAGCGTAGAAAAATTCAATATTGATATATTACATTTTATAGAAAATGGTGAAATAGAGAGTGGAATAAAGTATGCATTACTAGATAACTCAAAAAACTTTAAATTTATCGATTTCAATGAAATAGACATTAACAAATAGATGTTTTATTCAAGTATACTTTTCAAAGTTTACACTTTAGAAACAAATGGACAGATTAAAATAAATAAAATTATTGAAATTATCCATAAAAAGTGTATAATTAGATTTATGAATTAAAAAGTAATTAATACTATATTAAGTATTAATTCATATATTATTATGCATTCAAGCACAAAGGTGGTGAGATTTTGGCATTAGAAGCAATTAAAGAAATCAAGAAAGCAGAAGCACAAGCAGAAGAAATGATAAGAAATGCTAATGCAGAAGCAAAGGATATCGTTCAAAAAGCTACCGTAGAAGCTACAGAGAATTATAATAAAGTTTTAGAAGGTGCTAAGAACAAATGCAATAGTATCGTAAGTGATGCTGTTGAAGAAGGAAATAAGCAAGCAGAACCTATCTTACTTAAGGGTAAGCAAGACGCCCAAGGAATATATAATATCGGGGAAGATAAGAGGGATAATGCTGTAAAATTAGTGATTGAGAGGATTGTGAAGATTCATGGCAATAGTTAAGATGAATAAATTCACTTTGCTAGCTTTTGAATCAAACAAGAATATTCTTTTAGAAAAACTTCAAGGTTTTTCAGAAGTAGAATTTATAAATCTTCAAAATGAAGACTATCTTGAAGATCATGAAGAACTTAAGGAATTAATGAAAGATTCTGTTGATTCAGAGTATGCAAAAAGTGAAGAAGATTTATCTAAAGTAAAGTTTACTTTAGAGTTCTTAAAGAAATACGTACCTCAAAAATCCGGTTTAAAAGCAATGCGTGAAGGTAAAAGAGCTTTAACACTTGAAGAGCTTAAAGTACAGGTTAATAGAAGTGCTTGGGAAGAGCTTTATGATAAGGTTAAGGAAAAAGACATTCAACTTGCAAATTTAGACAATGAAAAAACTAAACTAGAAGGTGAAATAGAAACTTTAAAGCCTTTAGAAGGATTAGATGTATCCTTTGAACAGCTTAAAGAAATTAAGACACCTTATTTTTTAGGAAGTGTTGCTAAGCAATACGAAAATGAACTAGTTAGTGGATTATCAAATGGATATTTAGAAATAATATCAAGAGATAATCAAGACATTCTCTTTTTAGCATTAGTTAATCAAGAGAATAAAGAAGAGATTGAAGAGGTCTTAAGAGGATTTGGATTCAGTCCATTCAAAACAGATAGAACTGAAACTCCAATTAAGGTTATCCATAATAATATGGATAGAATTGAAAAAATCGAAAGTGAAAAGTTCTTCATAAAAGAAGCACTATCAGCTTTAGATGAAGAAGTTAAATGTTTAGAACTTGCTTATGAGTATTATCATAATGAATATACAAGAAAGCTTGTAAATACTAACTTCTTAAAAACAAACAAAGTATCTTTAATACAAGGATGGCTTGCAGCTTCTGATAAAGAGGAATTATCAAGAATTGTTAAAGATACACTAGGAGAAGATTATTACCTTTCATTCGATGAAGTAAAAGATGAAGAAGTTGATAATGTTCCTATAAGATTACAAAATAATGATTTAAATAAATCATTTGAAAATATAACAGAGATGTACAGTCTACCAAAGTACAATGAAATAGACCCAACACCATTACTGTCACCATTCTTTTTAATATTCTTTGGAATGATGGTTGCAGATGCAGGATATGGTTTATTACTTTTAATAGGATCAATCATTGCAATTAAAGCATTTAACTTAGACGATTCACAAAATAGATTTGCTAAGTTCTTTATGTATTTAAGTATACCTACAATAATATTCGGATTTATTTATGGATCTTTCTTTGGAGATTTTATAAATCTAGATGGTGTAAGGTTAATAGATCCAAGTAAAGATGTTAATACAATACTTATTGCATCAATAGTATTTGGGGTAATCCAAATATTCTTCGGACTTGGAATAAAGGCATATGTCTTAATAAGAGACGGAAAGCCTCTAGATGCTGTATATGATGTAGGCTCATGGGTTGTTACATTAGTATCAATCGCAGCATTTGGTTTAGGAAGTGGAACAATAGCTACTTTCGGTAAATATGGAATGATTATCGGTATGATTGCAATTGTCTTAACACAAGGAAGACATATGAAATCAGCTGGTGGTAAATTAGGTCAAGGTTTATATGCTTTATATGGAATAACAGGATACGTTGGAGACTTAGTTTCATATACAAGACTTATGGCACTTGGACTTGCAGGTGGATCAATAGCAGGAGCGCTTAACCTTATTATAGGTATGTTCCCAACTGTTGCACTAATAATTATTGGACCTGTAGTATTTATTTTAGCCCATATATTCAATTTAGGGTTATCATTACTAGGTGGTTATGTTCATACATGTAGATTAGAATATGTTGAGTACTTCTCAAAATTCTATGAAGGTGGCGGAAGACCATTTGAACCATTTAAAACTTTAGATAAATTTATTAAAATTAAAAAATAAAAAAATTAATTAGAAGAAGTAGGAGGATTTCATCATGGAAATGAGTTGGATTAAGTTTTTCATAGAAAATAACGGAGGATTCATATTTGGAGCGTTAGGTATTGCATTAGCAGTAGGTTTATCAGGTATAGGATCAGCAAAAGGGGTTGGACTTGTTGGTGAAGCAGCAGCTGGACTAATGACAGAACAACCAGAAAAATTCGGTAAAGCACTAGTTCTTGAACTATTACCAGGTACACAAGGTTTATACGGATTCGTTATAGGTTTCTTAGTATTAAATCAATTAAGTGCACAAACAACATTCTCACAAGGTTTATATCTTTTATTCGCATGTTTACCAATCGGTATAGCTGGATTATGGTCAGGTATAGCACAAGGTAGAGCAGCAGCAGCTGGTATCCAAATATTAGCTAAAAAACCAGAACAAACAACAAAAGGTATCATCTTTGCAGCGATGGTTGAAACTTATGCACTATTAGGATTCGTTATTTCATTCTTATTAGTAAATAACTTATTTTAATTAGGATTGGGGAAGTGAAGCTATGTCAAACGTAAACAATCTAACTTCCAAAATCTTAAGTGATGCGGAAGAAAGAAAGGCAAGTATACTAAAAGAAGCTAATGAAGAAAAAGCTAAAATAGTTTCAAAAAAAGAAGCTATAGCACAATCTGAAGAAGCTACAATGGTAGAAAAAGCAAAGTCTGAAGCTAAGACTGCAAAAGAAAGAGTTGTTTCAGGAGCAGAGCTTAAAGCAAGAAATGAAAAGCTTACTGCAAAGCAAGCTATTATAGATAAAATATTCAAAGACAGTATAGAAGAACTATGCAAGATGTCTGATGAAGATATGAAAAATTTCATTAAAAATAAAATAGTTAATGCTGATATAATAGGTGATGAAACTATATTATTAAATGAAAAAGGTAGCAAGCTAGTTAATGGTGAGTTACTTAAAGAAATAAACAGTGAGCTTTCAGCAAAAGGCAAAAAAGGTGAGCTTACTATAAGCAAAGAGATAAGAGACTTTAAGGGTGGATTTATCTTAGAAAAGGGTGGCATAGAAATAAACAATACTTTTGAAGATTTAGTTAACTCTGAAAGAGATGACTTAGAATTCGAAGTAGCTAAAGTTTTATTTAATTAAGGAGGAGAGCAAATGAACTCAATGCAATTTACTCAAGTTATACCAAGACTTAGGGTATTAGAAACAAGACTCCTTGATAAAGCTAAAATCGATAGAATGATTGATGGAGATTCTGCAAATGAAGCACTTAAGGTGCTTCAAGAATCTGAGTATGCCGCTATTATGACTGGTGTTAAAAGACCAGAAGACTATGAAATGGTGCTTGCAAGAGAACTAAAAAGAGTTTATGAACTTATGTACGATGCATCACCAGAAAAATCATTAATAGATATAATGAGCATTAAATATGACTATCACAACATTAAAGTTATTTTAAAAGCAATGTTTTTAGGAAAAGACTTTAGTTATATGTTAATTCCAGTAGGAATGATAGACATACAAACATTAAAGCATAGTATTGAAAATAATAATCTAGGCGAACTAACAGAAGCTATGAAAGAGGGAATAACAAAGGCTAAAGAAGACTTTGAAGCAAATAAAGATCCTCAAAAAATAGATATTATATTAGATAATGCAATGTTTGAAGAAATGAAAGAAATCGCTAAAAAGATAAATGATAAGTTTGTCGATAAATACGTTAGAGCTTCTATTGATTCAACTAACATAAAAACTTTATTAAGAGTTAAAAAGCAAAATAAAGATAAAGATTTCTTAGAGGAAGTTATTATAAAAGGCGGAGAAATTGATAAAGATACTATCGTTTCAATGCTAAATGATGCTCCAGAAAATATATCTAACAAATTAGCATTTACAAACTACGGTGAAATGATAAGAACAGGAATCGAAGATTATTCAAAGACAGGGTCTACAAATCTTCTAGAGAAATTAGCTGATAACTACATCATGAATATGATGAAGGAAGCTAAATTCATTCCTTTTGGAGTTGAACCAGTATTAGCTTATGTTTATGCTAAAGAAACAGAAATAAAAATTGTTAGAATTATAATGGTTGGTAAACTCAACAATATTTCAGGGGAAGTAATTAGAGAAAGGCTGCGTGATATTTATGTATAAGAAAATCGGTGTAGTTGGCGACAAAGATTCAGTATTAGCTTTTAAAGCACTAGGAATAGATGTATTCCCAGTAGTTGAATCAGAAGAAGCAAGAAAAACTATAGATAGATTAGCAATGAAAGATTACGCAGTTATCTTTGTAACAGAACAAGTTGCAAAAGAGATCGAAGAAACTATTGAAAGATACAATAGAGTAACACTTCCAGCTGTAATATTAATTCCAAGTAATCAAGGATCATTAAATATAGGAATGCAAAGAATCAGCGATAATGTAGAAAAAGCTGTTGGCGTTAATATCTTATAGGAAGGTAGGTTTTGTAACGTGAAGACCGGAAAAATAATAAAAGTTTCAGGACCTTTAGTAGTTGCTGAAGGAATGGAAGAAGCTAACATATTTGACGTATGTAAAGTTGGAGAAAAAGGTCTTATCGGAGAAATCATAGAAATGAGAGACGATAAGGCATCTATACAGGTATATGAAGAAACATCAGGAATAGGACCTGGAGACCCAGTTGTAACAACTGGAGAACCTCTAAGTGTTGAACTTGGACCAGGACTTATAGAATCAATGTTTGATGGAATACAAAGACCACTTGATGCTTTCATGAAAGCAGCAAAGTCAGACTTCTTAACAAAGGGAGTATCTGTTAAATCATTAGACAGAGAAAGAGTTTGGGCTTTTGAAGCAACTGTTAAAGTTGGAGATGAAGTTTCAGAAGGAGACGTTATTGGAACTGTTCAAGAAACTCCAGTAGTTCTTCATAAAGTAATGGTACCTTTCGGAGTTAAAGGTAAAATTACAGATATAAAGAGCGGAGAATTCAAAGTTGAAGATATAGTTTGTACTATAGAGACTGAAAAAGGACTTAAAGAAGTTTCAATGCTACAAAAATGGCCAGTAAGAAAGGGAAGACCTTATGCAAATAAATTAAACCCAGTTGCGCCATTAACTACAGGACAAAGAGTTATAGATACATTCTTCCCAGTTGTAAAGGGTGGAGCTGCAGCCGTTCCAGGGCCATTCGGAGCTGGTAAAACAGTTGTTCAACACCAAGTTGCTAAGTGGGGAGATGCTGAAATAGTTGTTTATGTTGGATGTGGAGAGCGTGGAAATGAAATGACAGACGTTCTAAACGAGTTCCCAGAACTTAAAGACCCAAAAACAGGTCAAAGTTTAATGAAGAGAACAGTTCTTATAGCAAACACATCAAATATGCCAGTTGCAGCTAGAGAAGCTTCAATATACACTGGTATCACAATAGCTGAATACTTCAGAGATATGGGATACTCAGTAGCTATCATGGCTGACTCAACATCAAGATGGGCAGAAGCATTAAGAGAAATGTCAGGTAGACTTGAAGAAATGCCTGGTGACGAAGGTTACCCAGCTTATCTTGGATCAAGACTTGCAGATTACTACGAAAGAGCTGGTAAAGTTGTTTGTCTTGGAAATGATGGAAGAGAAGGCGCTGTTACAGCAATCGGTGCGGTATCACCTCCAGGAGGAGATATTTCAGAGCCAGTTACTCAATCAACTTTAAGAATAGTTAAAGTTTTCTGGGGACTAGATGCACAGCTTGCTTACCAAAGACATTTCCCATCAATTAACTGGTTAAACTCATATTCATTATATGCAGATAGAATCGGTAAATGGATGGATGAAGAAGTTGCTGGAGATTGGTCAGAGCTAAGAATAGAAGCTATGGCACTATTACAAGAAGAAGCAAACTTACAAGAAATCGTAAGACTTGTTGGTATTGATGCCCTTTCAGAAGGGGATAGATTAAAGCTTGAAATTGCTAAGTCAATAAGAGAAGATTACCTTCAACAAAATGCTTTCCATGAAGTTGATACTTATACTTCATTAGAAAAACAACATAAAATGTTAAAGTTAATACTTCAATTTAAGAAAGAAGCAGATAGAGCTTTAGAAGCTGGAGTATATTTAGATAAGATTTTATCACAAGATGTAATCAGAGATAGAATTGCAAGAGCTAAGTATATACCAGAGGAAGAAATTTCAAAGATTGACCAAATCGGTGTTGATTTAACAGCTGATATGGATAAGTTAATCAGCGAAGGAGGGGCTTTCTAGATGCTTAAAGAGTATAGAACAGTTACAGAAGTTGTAGGACCATTAATGGCCGTTGACGGTGTTAGTGGAGTTAAATACGACGAATTAGTTGAAATAGAATTACAAACTGGAGAAAAGAGAAGAGGTAAAGTACTTGAAGTTAACGGATCAACTGCAATGGTACAAATCTTCGAAGGTTCTTCAGGAATTAACTTAAAAGGAACTAAAGCAAAATTCTTAGGAAGACCACTTGAACTTGGTGTTTCAGAAGATATGCTTGGAAGAGTCTTTGATGGTATGGGAAGACCAAACGATAATGGTCCAAAGATAATACCTGAAAAAAGACTTGATATTAATGGAGAAGCTATAAATCCAGTTGCAAGAGATTTCCCATCAGAATTCATTCAAACAGGAATATCTGCAATTGATGGACTTAACACTTTAGTTAGAGGACAAAAGCTACCAGTTTTCTCTGGTGCTGGACTTCCACATGCTGAACTTGCAGCTCAAATTGCAAGACAAGCGAAAGTTTTAAATTCAGATTCAAAATTCGCAGTTGTATTTGCAGCGATTGGTATCACTTTCGAAGAAGCGCAATTCTTCGTTGATGAATTCAAATCAACAGGTGCTATAGATAGATCAGTTCTATTTATGAACCTTGCTTCAGATCCAGCTATCGAAAGAATAGCAACTCCAAGAATGGCATTAACTACTGCTGAATATTTAGCATATGAAAAAGGAATGCACGTTCTTGTTATTATGACAGATATCACAAACTACGCAGAAGCTTTAAGAGAAGTTTCAGCTGCTAGAAAAGAAGTTCCAGGTAGAAGAGGATATCCAGGATACCTATATACTGACCTTTCAACATTATATGAAAGAGCAGGAAGACTTAGAGGTAAAGAAGGATCAATCACTCAAATTCCAATACTTACAATGCCTGAAGATGATAAGACACATCCAATTCCAGATTTAACTGGATATATTACAGAAGGACAAATAATACTTTCAAGAGAACTTTATAAAAAAGGTATTATGCCTCCAATAGATGTACTTCCATCACTTTCAAGACTTAAAGATAAAGGTATAGGTAAAGGAAAGACAAGAGAAGACCACGCTGACACAATGAACCAATTATTCTCAGCATATGCTCAAGGTAAGCAAGCAAAAGAATTATCAGCTATCTTAGGAGAATCAGCTCTTTCAGATACAGATAAGGCATTTGCTAAATTTGCAGAAGCTTTTGAAAATGAATATGTTTCACAAGGATTTACTGCAAATAGAACAATCGAAGAAACACTAAACTTAGGATGGAAGCTACTTAAGTTACTTCCAAAGACTGAGCTTAAGAGAATCAGAGATGAATATATTGAAAAATATATGCCAAGAGAGGAAGAATAGGCTATGGCTAGATTGAACGTGAATCCTACAAGAATGGAACTCACAAAGCTGAAAAAGAGATTAGCAACAGCTACTAGAGGTCATAAGCTTTTAAAAGATAAGCAAGATGAGTTAATGAGACAATTCATTAACTTAGTTAAATATAATAACTCATTAAGAAAAGATGTTGAAGATGAACTTCAAGGATCTTTAAAGGACTTCGTTATGGCAAGAGCCGTAATGAGTTCAGAGTTTTTAGAAGAAGCTATTGCTTATCCAAAAGAAAGCATCTCAGTAGAGGTTGGAAACAAGAACATCATGAGTGTTAATGTTCCAGTTATGAACTTTAAAAGACAGCTTGAAGGAGATGAAGGTAGTATCTTCCCATACGGATTTGCAAATACATCATCAGAATTAGATGGTGCAATAACAAAGCTTTATGGAATATTACCAAAGCTTTTAGAATTAGCTGAAGTAGAAAAGTCTTGTCAACTTATGGCAGACGAAATAGAAAAGACTAGAAGAAGAGTTAATGCTCTTGAATATATGACAATTCCTCAACTTCAAGAAACTATCAAGTACATAAGAATGAAACTTGATGAAAATGAAAGAAGTGCTTTAACAAGACTTATGAAAGTAAAGAGCATGATAGAGCAAAGAGGATAGTTTTAAAAAGTGTACCTTGACACATGACAAGGTGCACTTTTTTTATACATAAAGCTTAAAAGAAAATTAAAATTAAGTCATTACAATTGATAATGTAATAGTTTAATAGTATAATTCTAGTAGGTTAGAATGTAGGAGAAAGAATATATGAATTATTTTATAGACTTTGTAATTTCCTTTGTAGTCGTTACAATTCTTACACCATTACTTATGAAGTTATCTCATAAGATAGGGTTTACAGATAAACCGACTAAAAGAAAGAAACATAAGAAGATAACTCCACTTTCTGGAGGACTAGGAATGTTTATAGGATTTTTTACTGTTCTATATATAAGGAATGGTAAATTTGATAATGAAATGATGTGGATCTTCATAGGAGCCATATTAATAGTATGTATAGGCCTTGTAGATGATTATTATAAATCAGTAGGAAAAGAATTTCCTATATTGCCAAGACTTATAATACAAATATTGGCTGCTGTTATAGTCTTTAAAGCAGGAGTTGCATTTAATGGTTTTACTAATCCTTTTACAGGAGTATATGTAGAACTAAATGAATTTTTAAAATTTGTACTTAGTGTAACTTGGATATTTGGAGTTACAACAGTTATAAACTGGTCAGACGGAATGGACGGCTTAGCTGGAAGTATATCACTTGTATCATCTGGTACATTTTTTATAGCCGCAATTATTTTGGGCCAACAGTACTCAGCAACTACATCAATTATACTTGCAGGTGCTATTGGAGGATTTTTAGTATTTAATAAATATCCAGCAAAAGTGTTCATGGGGGATTCAGGTGCAAATTTCTTAGGCTTTATACTTAGTATAATAGCTTTAGATGGTGCTTTTAAGCAAGCAACAGTACTTAGCTTAATGTTGCCAATATTAGCGCTAGCAGTACCTATATTTGATAATCTTTTTGTTATATTTAAAAGATTCAATGAAGGAAAGCCGGTATATCAAGCTGACAGAAGTCAAATGCATTTCAGATTAGAAGAAAAGGGTTTAACTAAACCTCAAATAGTACATTTAATAGTTGGAATAAGTATAATTTGTTCATTTTTATCAATTGTATTATTATTCTATAATCATCCATAGAGAAAAAGAGTAGCTTTTAGCTACTCTTTTTTGTTTGACTTTTTATACATTATTTGGTAGTATGTATAAAACAAAAGGGGGCGATTTTATGTTAAAAGGAAATAAAGTGAAGCTTAGAGCTTATTGTGAAGAAGATATAGAAAGAGTTGTAGGCTTTATAAACGATGAAGAAGTTAAGAAGTTTTTGTGTATTGAAACACCTTTTCCAATGACAAAATGGGAAGAGGTCGAGTGGATTAAAAGTAGAAAAGCTACTAAAGAACAAACTTATGACTTTGCAATTGAAGAGTTAGAAAATGGTAAAGTAATTGGTGGATGCAGTATTAATGAAAGTAGTATTAAAAATAGAAACTGCGTAATTGGTATTATGATTGGGGATAAAAATTATTGGGGAAAAGGGTATGGTTTTGACGCATTATCAATACTTATAAAATTTATATTTGAAGAGTGTAATATGGAAAAGATTAAACTTAGTGTTTTTGAATTAAACCCTAGAGCTAAAGCTTGTTATAAGAAGTTAGGATTTAAGGAAGAAGGAATACTTAAAAATGAAATATATCGAGAAGGAAAATATTATGATGTAACTTTAATGGCTATATTCAAAGAAGATTATTTTAAAAATAGAAATTAGAATATATTTACAAAAGTTTAAGTTTAATATATAATAATATACAACAATTGGAAATCTTATCAAGAGTGGTGGAGGGACTGGCCCTATGAAACCCAGCAACCTATATAAAATGTGGTGCTAATTCCAGACAGATAAGGATATAAATTTGAGATTATAAGTCTTAGGTATTATCCTAAGACTTTTTTTTATAAAAAAGGGGGCTATTTATGAATATTAGAGAGATTTTTAATGAAAAAAAATTAGTATTATCTTTTGAAGTATTTCCACCAAAGAGTACTTCGCCTGTTAAGAGTATTTATACAGCGTTGAATGAACTTAGCAGTTTAAGACCAGATTTTATTAGTGTAACCTATGGGGCAGGTGGAAGTCTTACAAATAATAAGACTTCTGAAATTTCATCATTAATAAAAAATGTGTACAATATTGAGGCATTAGCACATTTAACATGTATATCTTCGAGAAAAGAGGATATAGATATTATTACAGAACATTTAGAACTTGAAGGAGTATCAAATATTTTAGCTTTAAGAGGAGATGGGGAGTCTAATCTTAATATAGATTATAAATATGCAACAGAACTTATTGATTATATTAGGGAAAAGAATAAGTTTAATATAATTTCTGCATGTTATCCTGAAGGTCATATAGAAAATAAAGGATTAGAAGAAGAAATAATGAATATGAAAAGAAAAGTTTCATCTGGAACTACAAGTTTTATATCACAATTATTTTTTGATAATAATCTATACTATAACTTTTTAGAGAAAACAAGAAATAATGGAATTGAAGTTCCTATTCAAGCTGGTATTATGCCAGTTATCAATAAGAAACAAATTGATAGAATATCTTCTATGTGTGGGGCGAGCATTCCAACTAAATTTAGAAAGATAATGGAGAAGTATGAGTATAACAGCGAAGCATTAAGAGAAGCTGGTATTGCATACGCTGTAGAGCAAATAATTGATTTGGCATCAAGTGGGGTTGATGGGATACATCTTTATACAATGAATAATCCATATGTAGCAAGAAGGATTAAAGAAAATGTAGATATAATAATAAAATCAATAAATGAAGAGGGGGAAACTATAGCATGAAGAAAGTTGAGAGTTTTGAATTAGATCATAGAAAGGTTAAGGCGCCGTATATAAGAAGATGTGCACACTTAGAAGGAGTGGAAGGTAATTCTATAAGTAAGTTTGATATTAGATTTCTTCAGCCTAACGAAGAAGCATTTGGTACAGCAGCTATGCATGCATTAGAGCATATTTTAGCTTATAATGTAAGAGGGTTTTTAGATGGAGTAATTGACATTTCACCAATGGGATGTAGAACAGGATTCTATTTAATTGTTTGGGGAGATAGAGATTGCACAGAAGTTAAGGCGGCTGTCGAAAAAGTTCTAGAAATTGTTATAGAATCAACTGATGTTCCAGCTAATAATGAAGTGCAATGTGGAAATTACAAAGATCTTTCTTTATTTGGTGCAAAGGAATATGCAAAGGAAATATTAAAGAAAGGTTTTTCTTTAAATATATATGGACAATAATGTGAGTTTAAACATTGATGAAAATGAAGTTCTTCGCTATTTAGGATACAAAGGCCAAGTAATAGGAGAAGAACTTCTTCTAAAAATAAGAAGTACAATAGAAGAGGGAAAGAAACTTATTAAACCCAAGATTATATATAAAGAGTATGATATAAATAGCCTAGATAAAGGAATAGAAGTTATTGGAACTACATTAGTTTTAGAGGGGAAAGATATAAAAAACCTTTTGAAAGAGTGTAATAGATGTGTATTAATGGCGGCAACTATTGGAAATTATATAGAAAAGAAAATAAGGTTTTATGAGAAGATAGACCTTACAAGAGCATTGATTTTAGATGCTGTTTCTACTACTGCAGTTGAATGTTTATGTGATAGTGTATGTACTTCAATTGAAGATTCTTTAATTAAAGATAATTTAGAACTCACTTTTAGGTATAGCCCTGGATATGGAGACTTGAATTTAAACATTCAAAGAGATTTTATAAATGTTTTAAATGGATCTAAAGAAATTGGAGTTAATGTTTCAAAACATATGATATTATTTCCTAGGAAATCTGTAACTGCTATAGTTGGAATAAGAAGAAAATTAGGAGAAAAGGCTAAAAAAAGTTGTATTAATTGCGGAAACTACGAAATTTGCTTATATAGAAAAGAGGAGAATGCTTGTGGATGTACGAGAATATGTTAAAGAAAATATAGTAGTATTTGATGGTGCTATGGGAACTATGCTTCAAGATTTAGGAGTTAAGCTTGGAGAAAATATGGAAAAGCTTAATATTACAGAAAGTGAAAAGATAAGAGATATACATAAACAGTATATAAAGAGTGGTGCGAGTGTTATTACAACTAATACTTTCGGCGCTAATGAAATTAAATTAGAAAATACAGTATATTCAGTTGAAGAAATAATAGATAAGGCAGTCTTAATTGCTAAGGAAGCAAGAGGAAATAATAAATGTTACATTGCGTTGGATATAGGTCCTATTGGAGAGTTATTAGAACCTATGGGAACATTAAGTTTTGAAAAGGCGATTAATATATTTAAAAGACAAATAATTCAAGGTGTAAAGTCTGGTGTAGATTTAATATTAATTGAAACTATGACAGATCTTTATGAAATGAAAGCTGCAATAATTGCAGCAAAAGAAGTTTGTGATTTACCTATATTCGCAAGTATGACATTTGAAGAGGATGGTAGAACATTTACTGGATGTCTTCCTGAAAGTATGGCTATAACATTAGAAGCTTTAGGTGTGGATGCAGTAGGAATTAATTGCTCACTAGGACCTAAAGAACTTAGTAATATAGCTAAAAAAGTAATAAACAATACTAATCTACCAGTAATACTTCAGCCAAATGCAGGCCTTCCCAAAATTGTTGATGGAAAAGCAGTTTACAATATAAGTAAAGAAGAATTTAAGAAAGAAGTTGAGAAGTTAGTTAATATTGGTGTATCAATTATAGGAGGGTGTTGTGGGACAACTCCCGATTTTATTAAAGAGCTTAATAAAATTAAGAAAAATAAAAAAAGAGTTTTAAGGAATGAAGTTAGTATTTATGCAGTTACTTCACCATCAAAAGTTGTATATATAGACGAAGTTAGAGTAATTGGAGAGCGAATAAATCCAACAGGTAAAAAATTATTTAAAAAGGCTCTTATTGATAGGGATATGGACTATATATTAAAGCAAGCTATAGAACAAGTAGAAGGTGGAGCTGAAATATTAGATGTTAATGTTGGACTTCCAGAAATAAACGAAGAGGAAATTATGGAAAGTGCAATAAAAGAAATTCAAGGAATATTAGACATTCCACTTCAAATTGATTCAGGAAAGAGTAAAGTGATAGAGAAAGGACTTAGAGTGTATAATGGTAAGCCTATAGTTAACTCTGTAACTGGAGAAATTAAAGTTCTAGATAGAGTACTTCCTCTAGTTAAGAAGTATGGAGGAGCTGTTGTAGGGCTTACATTAGATAATAGAGGAATACCAAGCAGTGCAGAAGAAAGATATGAAATAGCAAATACAATTGTAACTAAAGCTATAGAGTATGGAATAAAGAGAGAAGACGTATATATAGATTGTTTAACATTAACAGTATCAGCGCAGCAAGAAGATGTAATGGAAACACTTAAAGCTGTAAAATTAGTTAAAGATAGGCTTAATGTTAAAACTCTTTTAGGAGTATCAAATATATCTTTTGGACTTCCAAATAGAGACTTGATAAATGAAACATTTCTAGCATTAGCATTAAATTCAGGGCTGGATCTTCCGATAATGAATCCTAATAAAGAGGGGATGATGAACGTTATTAATTCATTTAAAGTCCTAAACAATAATGATAAAAAAGCTAAATGTTTTATAGAGAAGTATGGAAATAAAAAGATTGAAAGAGTTATAGTACAAGATGAGAAACCTAAGACTGAAAATAATGATGAAGAATCATTACAAAATTCTATAATAAAGGGGCTTAAAAACAGTACTAAAAAGTATACTGAGGAGCTACTTAAAAGCAAAAGTGAACTTGAAATAGTTAATGAATACTTAATACCAGCATTAGATAAGGTAGCAGAAAAGTATGAGAGTGGAGAAATATTTCTTCCTCAATTAATTCAATCTGCAGAAACTGTGAAAGTGTCTTTTGATATTATTAAGGAGCGATTAATTAATAGCAATATTACAGGAGTTTGTAAGGGGGATATATTACTAGCTACAGTTAAGGGGGATGTACACGATATAGGTAAAAATATAGTTAAAGTTATTTTAGAAAATTACGGATATAACATTTTAGATTTAGGTAAAGATGTTCCTATTGAAAAAGTTGTAAATGAAGCTATAAAAAATAATATTAAGCTTGTTGGATTAAGTGCACTTATGACAACAACAATAAAGTCAATGGAGGATACAATTGCCCAGTTAAAAAAAGCAGGATATAAAGGTAAAATAATGGTTGGTGGAGCTGTTTTAACTAAGGATTATTCTGAAAAAATAGGGGCAGATTATTACTCTAAAGATGCAAAAATGAGTGTTGAGATCGCTAAGGAAATATTCGACAATTAAATAGAACATGTAAAAATAGGGTGTATTTTTAGTATAAATACACCCTATTCTTAATATTAATTATAATTATCTGAATATTTTATAATTAAATTCTTAATACTTTTCAACAAATATTTACATGGACAATCTTTTATGATATTTTTAATACTCAAGGGGATAAAGGAAATAAAACTACTTAATGAGGGGATTTTAGATGGGAAAGAATAATAAAAATAAAATAAAATTTTGTATGTTTGTAATTATAGTTTCAGTTTGTATATTTACATTAGTTGAAAACTGGAGTATTTTGAGTAATTTAGATACGGATAAAATAGCTTCTTTTATAAAAGAGAGGGGAATATTTTCATCTGTTTTATATTTACTATTCTTTATAGTAAAACCATTTTTCGTAATTATACCAACAAACATAATTGCCATAGCAGGTGGCACAATGTTTGGACCAATAAGAGGTTTTTTACTAACGATGGCAGGTTTTTTCATTTCAGGAACTGTAGCTTTTTTTGTAGCTAGATACTTAGGTAGAGATTTTGTAGAAGGAATAATTGGTAAGAAATTTATAAAGTTAGAAGATAATATGGAGAAAAACGGTTTTAAAATATTATTTCTATTAAGATTACCACCAATTTTACCATATGATCCATTAAGTTATGCCTGTGGATTAACTAAAATAAAGTATAAAGATTTTATTCTAGCATCACTTTTAGGAGTAATACCAGAGACTGCATGTTATTCTGTATTAGGTAAAAGCTTTAGTAATCCTTTTTCTATAGAATTTTTATTACCAATCGGTATTTTAATGATTGGTGTAATATCCTCTAAATTTTTAATAAAATCAAAAAAGCAAACTGAAGTACCAGCAGAGTAATATAAACATAACGGTTAATATATAGTGCTATATCAATTTATTTTGATATGGCACTTTTTTAATTTATTTCATAATAATAAAATATATGTTAAAGTAATGTTCAAATTCTAAAATGAAATAGCATTTCCTTTATATGGTATAATATTAATTATGAAAGATTATAATAAAGCAGGGGGAGAGGACAATGTTTATAGAGATTAATAAAAAACTTAGAGAGTATAAAGACAGTATAATTTTAAAAGAATCTTTAGAAGATAAGCTTAAAAAGTTGGAAGAAACGCTAAACTTAAAAAAGAAAGAACAAAGATATTTAAAAAGCTTGCTAGATAAAGAGGAAAAGTCAGTTAAACGTTTAGAAAATCTATCTATTTACAAATTAATAGCAACTGTTTTAAGGAATAAGAATAGAAAGATTAAAAAGGAAGAAGAGGATTATATTATTTCTAAAATACAGTATGAAGAATGTCTTTCAATGATACATGGTTATGAAAAAGAATATAATAGTATCAAATCTAGAATTAATAGTTTAGGAGATATAGAGGACAAGTATAACAAACTTTTAGAAGATAAGTATAATTTAATTAGACAAGATTGTGTAGACAATATTAAAATACTTCAAATTGAAAAAGATAGAAATGCATTGATGAAAGAAAAGATAGAATTAGATGAAGCAATTAGAGAAGGTAGAAAGTGTATAACTTTAGTTAATAAAATAATAAGCAATTTAGAAAGTGCAGAAAAATTCGGAACTTATGATATTATAGGTGGAGGATTTTTATCTTCAACAGTTAAGTACAGTAGAATTGACGATGCTGAAAATGAACTAAGAGGTCTTATTTATACTATTGATAAATTTAAGAAAGAAATTTCAGATGTTAAAATAATGCTTCCAGAAAGTATATTAGAGATAGATAAATTTACCTATACATTAGACGTAATTTTTGATAATGTTTTTTCTGATATATCAGTACAAAGAAAAATAAAATCATCCATAAAAAATATAAAAAATTTAAAAAGTAAGATAGTAGAAGTGAATTACTTGTTAGAAGATAAAAACTCAGATATAAATGATAATATATCTGAATTAAACTTTAAACTTAGTGAAATAATTGAAAATATATAAAGGTCTTATTTTTAATCTTACATAAATGAAAGACTCCAGTAATGTTAATAAATATGTTCTTTTTGTAGTTGAATCTATAATAGGGACATAGAGTTAATAAATTAATTGGAGGCGATTACTAATGAGAAATATTTTGTTTAATGAGGGAAAGATAATTGAAGGAATTTTAATTTTAATATTTTTGATTACAGTAAGTTTCGGCTGCTTTATATATAAATATAAATTAGATAATAGATCATTAAATAGCAAAGTAGATTCAATAAGAAATGGGAAAAATTATATAAAGATTGAAAATATAGATAGCAAATTTTTAAATTCAATGGTTGCAATTGAAGACCATAGATTTTATTCACATGGCGCTGTTGATTTTATATCAATTGTTAGAGCAACTGTTAATAATATAAAAGCTGGAAAAGTAGTACAAGGTGGTAGTACAATAACACAACAATTAGCTAAAAATATGTGTCTTTCAAATGAGAGAAGTTTTAAAAGAAAATTTAAAGAGTTATTTTTAGCAGTAGAACTTGAAAGAAAATACTCAAAGAAAGAATTATTAGAGCTATATGTAAATGTAATAAATTTTGGAGATGGATATGTGGGAATAGGTGAGGCTTCAGAAGGATACTTTGGTAAAAAAGCAAGTAACTTAAATTTTGATCAAGCAACAATACTAGCTGGATTACCACAAGCACCTAGTCGTTATGCACTTAGTAACAATAATGGACTTGCAAAAAAGAGACAAAAACAAGTTATAAATGCGTTAGAGAGATATAATGGAGTAAAAGAAAAAGATACAGTAGTTGCTTTAGAAGTTTCATATAAAACTACAAATTAATAAGCAGAACTTATGGCCCACATAATATATACGTATATATTGTGTGGGCTTAGTCTATGATATAATATTACTAAGGGTAATATTATTGGAAATAGGTATATGGGGTGGTATTATGGTTAAAGATTACTTAGAACTTACTGTAGATGAAAAAGATAAAACGTTATTATTTATAGATAGAAATAATGGAAGTATTTCTTTATCAGAGATGGATAGAATGTTTAAAAGTAAAGTTTATGGCTATGGAAAAGGAATACTAATTTTAGAACAAAATAATAAAGTAATTGGAATTGGAAGAATAGTATTACAAGAGATTAAAATTACAGGAATAGCATATATACATTTTTTAGATATATTAGAAGATTTAGATGATACAAAAGAAGTAATAAAAGAATTAATTAATGAATGTTTTACAAAAGCTGAGGAACATAAGGCAAAGAAAATACTTCTTGGGTTTAGAAAAAGAGAAACAACCGAAATGCTTCATGAAATTGGATTTGATGCAGATTATGAGGCTAAGATTATGACTTTAAATGATAGAGAAAAAAGAGAAGATATATTAAATATTGAAGAGATAAATGAAAATAATATAAAAGAATATATTAAGCTATATAATGAATCCTTTAATAATATGCCTCATGGGGCGTCATTAGATGAAGAAGAAGCAAATGGCTTTTTAAATGAGAGCAATACTTGCAATAAATATTTTATAGTTTCTAATTCAAAAGAAAATATAGGAGTTTTAAATACTACTATAGAAGATAACGAAGGTACTTTTGATATAGGTCTAAGTAGTAGATTTAGAGGAAAAGGATATGGAAAGAGATTATTAGAAACGGCAATTGATTATTTAAACGAGAAAAAAATACCAAATATTTATTTGGTTGTTATTGAAACAAATAAAATTGCTTATAATATGTATAAGAAAAGAGGTTTTGAGCAACAAAAAGTACTCAGTTATTGGATAAAATTAAAATAATAAAAAAAGTAGTACATTTTTTAATAAAATCGAATATAATTATATAGTAAATCTCTTTGCACTGCATATAAATCTACAGTACAAACTGATCAGGCCATAAATTTTTATTTATGGAGCCGGGCCAAATAGGCAACAGGAATATTATATACCTGTGGGACAGTAAAATGTTCTACGGGTATTTTTTTATCTAAGAACATTTATTGTAACTATCTATTCTTATGCATTGACATAGAGCTATCAAAATAAATGACCTAGACAATATGTCTATGGCGAAATTTGGAGGTAACTTTTATGGCACAAGAAAAAAATGATATTATGAAAGGTTTAACAAATGATGAGGCTAAGGCAATTCAGGAAAAGGTAGGCAAAAATCAATTAATTCCTGAGAAAAAAGAAAGCTTTTTTATGAAGATTATCGAAGTAATTAAAGAGCCGATGTTCTTGCTTCTTATGGTTGCAGCTATAATATACTTCGTATTAGGCGAACCTAAAGATGGATTAATTATGCTAGTATTCGTAGTTGGAGTAATTAGTATTGAAGTAATTCAAGAATGGAAGACAGATAAGACATTAAAAGCACTTAAAAATCTGTCTGCACCTCATATAGAGGTTATTAGAGACTTTGAGAAATTAGTAATAAATAGTGAAGATTTAGTCCCTGGTGATTTAATGATTGTAACAGAAGGAGTGAAAATTCCAGCTGATGGAGAAGTAATTGATTCAAGTGACCTTTGTATAGATGAATCTTCTTTAACAGGAGAAGCTGAAGGAGTATGGAAATATAATAGTAACGTAGAATATGATAGTTCTAATGATTATTTTAGACGGGATTACTGTTATGCAGGTACTTTAGCAATCCAAGGAAGTGGAGTAATTTTAGTTAAGAAAATAGGATCTAGTACTGAATACGGTAAAATCGGTAAAGATATTTCTGAGACAGTAGAAAGTAGTACGCCACTTCAAAGACAGACAGGTAAACTTGTTAAAGTATGTGCAGGAATTGCTGGAGTATTTTTTGCATTAGTTAGTTCTATAACTTACTTAAATTTAGATACTCTTATTTTAAAAGATAGGATAATTCAAAGTATACTATCAGGAGTAACTCTTGCAATGGCTATGATACCTGAGGAGTTTCCAGTAGTATTAACTGTATTCTTATCAATGGGGGCATGGAGACTTGCTAAGAAAAATTCTCTTGTTAGAAAATTACCATCTGTTGAAACTTTAGGTGCAATATCTGTTTTATGTGTAGATAAGACGGGCACTATAACAATGAATCAAATGACTTTAAGTAATACTTGGTCTAAAGAGAATGATAATAAAAGATTATTAGAAGTTATGGGAATGGCATGTGAGACAGAAGCTTATGACCCTATGGAAAAAGCAATGATTAAGTATTGCGAGGAAAATGGAATATCAAAAGATTCATTGTTTAATGGTGAGTTAATAACAGAATATTCATTTACAAATGAAAGTAAGATGATGGGACATGTATGGAAAAGAGATGAAGGGATAGTAGTTGCATCAAAAGGATCTCCAGAGAAAATTCTAAGTATATGTAACGTTAATGAAATAGAAAGAAAAGAAATTGAAAATAAAATATTTGAAATGTCAACAAAAGGTCTTAGAGTTATTGGTGTAGGTGAGATGAAAGTAAAAGATGAAGAAGAAATTAAAGATACTCTTGAAGAATGTGATTTAAAGTTTCTTGGACTAGTTGGACTTTTAGATCCACCAAGGGATGGCATAAAAGAAGATATAGAAGAATGCAACAAAGCATCTATAAGAGTTGTAATGATAACAGGGGATAATGGTATTACAGCAAGTTCGATAGCCAAAAAGGTTGGTATTAGTCATAGTGATGAAATAATTACTGGTGATGAATTAAATAAAATGAGTGATGAAGAACTTAGGGAGAAAGTTAAGCATGTAAGTATTTTTTCAAGGGTTATTCCAGAGCATAAAATGCGTATAGTTAAAGCATTTAAAGATAATGGAGAAATAGTTGGAATGACTGGAGATGGAGTAAATGATGCACCCGCATTAAAGTATGCAGATATTGGGATAGCAATGGGTAAGAGAGGATCAGAAGTTTCAAGAGAAGCTGCGGATTTAATTCTTTTAGATGATAATTTTAGTACTATAGTTGATACTGTTAAAGATGGAAGGCGAATATACGATAATATTAGAAAAGCTGTTGGATATATTTTTACAATACACATACCTATAGCATTTTCTGCATTACTTGCACCAATATTAGGTATAGGTTCTTCACTTCTTTTGCTGTTGCCAGTTCATGTTGTACTTCTAGAATTAATAATAGATCCTACTTGTTCTATAGTTTTAGAGAGGCAACCAGCAGAAGAAGATATAATGAAACGTAAGCCTAGAGATCCAAATGAAAGTATATTAACAAAATGGGTTCTCATAAAGAGTATAATACAAGGGCTTGCAATATTTGCTGCATCCTTTGGAACTTATTATATTTATTTGAATAATGGTTATGGAGATGCTAATATAGCAAGAACTATGGGACTTTCTATAATTATAATTTCTAATATACTATTAGTTCAAGTAAATAGTTCAAATAGTGAATTTGCATATAAATCCTTAAAAAACTTAGTTAAAGATAAAGTAATGTGGTTTGTTAATGGGGGAGCTATAGCTGGACTTCTAATTATAATGTATACACCTATAGCTAATTTCTTAAAACTTGCACCACTTGGATTTAAAGAATTACTAATAGTAATCGGAGCAGCATTTGTAGCTGTTATGTGGTATGAATTAGTAAAATTTTTTAAAAAGATAAATAGATAGTATTTAAATAAGATGAAAATAGATAGCCTGTAATCGGGCTATCTATTTTTGTGTATTAAAGGAATAGGAAGGTTGCATAATAAATTAAAATGATATATAAATTAATAAACTATATTAATGGAAATGGGAGGTAGAAATTATGGATTTTATAAGGCTAAAAAATATTGATAATTCAGATTGGAAAAAGGTATTTGAAATATATAAAGAAAGTTTTCCAAAGTATGAGTTAAGAAATATAGAAGACCATGAAGAAGCTATGAAAGATGATAAATTCTTCTGTGTATATGTAAAAGATGAAGATAAGTTAGTTGGAATTATATTTTACTGGGAATGGGAACACTTTAGATATATTGAACATTTTGCAGTAAATTCAAAATTAAGAGGTGGACGTTATGGTTCAAGAATAATAGAGAAGTTATGCAAAGACGATAAGACGACAATTCTTGAAATTGACCCTATAGTTGATGAAATATCAGAACGTAGATTAGTATTTTATGAAAGATTAGGGTTTGTAATGAATAAGTTCACTCATCTACATCCTCCATACAAAAAAGATGATAAAGGTCATGAGCTAAAGGTTTTAAGTTATAAGAGAACTATAAATGATAAGGAATTTGAAAATTTTGAGACATTTTTAGAAAATCATATAATGAAATATTCTGAATAAATAAATTGAATAAAACTACACTTAATTTGGAAAAGTAAAATAGTGCAAAGTTTGAAGCATAACTTAAGAAGGGAGCATGGTATATATGTCAGTAGAAAAAATAAGATTTTTAGCTGAAAAAAATATAACAGGGATACCTAATGTTATTTGTATAAAAGGAAGAGGTTTAGAAAAAATAGCAAAAAAGTATGAAGAGATATGCTCGAAACTATCTATTAATGGAAAGATATTAAAATTAGAAAAAGATAATATTTATTTAAGTTATGAAAGAGAATGTATTGCTTCAAAAATTATTGAAGGAATAATAAATAAGGATGAAGATCTCTTTAAAAAACTAATGGATATTTTAAATAATGATTGGAAAAATGAAATAATAAGAAAATTAAGAGAGAATAACATCCAAGAAGTAGAGCTTCAAGATGATTCTCTTTTAATTGGTTATGGAGAGAATTCTATAATATTGACAAAAGATAATTATAAAAATATAAATATTGAAAAAATAATTAAAAATAAGGTGAGTATACCTATAATTGCAGTAACTGGAACAAATGGTAAAACATCAACAACAAGATTAATACATAACACGTTATTAAAGCTTAATTATAAAAGTGGAATGTCATCAACAGGTGGAATAATTATTGGTGATGAAACCATAAGGACTGGGGATACAACTGGGTATTATAGCGCTATTGAAGTTTTAAAGAGAAGAGATATAAATGTAGCTGTTCTTGAAACTGCTAGAGGTGGAATGATTAAGAAAGGATTAGGATTTAAAAATGCAAATGCATGTATTATAACAACTTTATCAGAAGATCATATGGGCATGGAAGGTATTAATACTTTACATGAATTAGGTAAGGTAAAGGCGTTAATTAAAGAAGGACTCAAAGAAGATGGTGTAATGGTAGTTAGAGCTACTACTGAAATAGTGAATTTATTTAGTGAGAAAGATAGATTAATATTATTTGATAACTTTAAAAGTGATCTTATATTAAAGCATATAGAAAATGGTGGAGAAGCATTTTATACAAAGGATGGATTTATAATACATAATAGTAGCTTCAAAGAGAATAAGATTGTTTCTTTAAGAGAATTAGAATTTACTCATAATGGAGCATCAAAAAGTAACGTTAGAAATGTAATGGCAGCAATAGCATCAATTTCCACAGTTCATAATAATATTGATGAAATAGTAAATGCACTTAAGAAAGTAAAATGTGATATTAGTAAAAATAAAGGAAGACAAAACATATTTAATATAAAAGATTTTAAATTAATAATTGATTATGGTCATAATAGTGAAGCTTTTTATGAAGTGTTTGATATAGCAAAATCTTTAAATCCTAAAATAATAACAGGACTAATAACTGCACCAGGGGATAGAACAGATAGACATATAATAGAACTTGGAGAAATAGCAGCAGCTTATTGCGATAAAGTTATAGTAAAAGAGCAAGAAGACAAAAGAGGAAGACAGAAGGGTGAAACTGCAAAGCTTTTATATGAAGGACTTATAAGGAAGGGATTTAAAGAGGAAAATATAACTGTATTACTTGAAGAGCAGGATGCAATACGTAAAGCTTTAGATGATGGAACTTGCGGAGAAATTATAGTATCATTTAGTCAGTTTTTACATTTAACTATACCTGCAATAAATGAATTTTTAAGAAAAAATAATTTAAATAAAATAGAAATTTAAAGTATATATATAAAATAACGGTACTATAATAAATAAGATGTGGGCTATTGTAATTCAATAGCCCATATCTTATTTAAGGTACTATGTGAACTTCATATCCGAAATCTCTTAATGTATCTTTTATTAAATTCAGGTTTTTATTTGATATGGATATTCTATATTTTTTTGAATTATCACTTGTATGTAAGACTATTCTGGATGAAATATAAGATGGATTTTCGATTAATATGTAATCTGAATTTTTAGTTGGCACTGTAATACTTAAGGTTGATATATATGAATCATTTATTAATATTACAGAATCAGATGTGTTTGGTAAAAGTAATAGTATAGGGAAAAGTGCAAAGTAGGGCTCATCAAATATAACAAAAATGAACATACAAATTAAAGTTGTTATAGATATAGTTAAATATTTCTTTAATAAAGTTGATTTTAAATTTAGACTTTTATTTTTATATAATGAAAGCACTTTTGTATTTGAACTTTTAAAAATATTGTATACACGAATATATTTATAAGTTGTAACTATAATAACGGTAGTTAGAATTATTGAAAAAAATAAAGTAGTCAAAGAAAACATCCTCTCTTAAAATGAAATTAATTACAGTTTAACATAATAATGTTTAATAACTTATTAACAATAAATGTACATTATTAAATTAAAGTAAAGTGTGTTAGTAACTGATTAATATTTTTTTGATATAATAATTAAGAGGTGATTTTATGGAGATATATACAATAGGGCATTCAAATTATTCACTTGATAGATTAATCCATATGTTAAAACATTTTAATATAAATTGTGTAGTAGATGCTAGAAAAACTCCATATTCAAAGTATAACGTACAATTTGATAAAGAGAGATTAATGGAAAGCTTAAAAAAAGCTGGATTTATATATATTTATATGGGTAATGAACTTGCGGCAAAGAGAAATGATAAATCTACTTATAATGAAGAAGGATATTCAGATTTTGAAAAAGTAATTAAAGAAGAATGTTATATAAATGCTGTAAATAGACTAAAGGATGGATGTAATAAAGGGTTTAAAATAGCGGTTTTAGGTGCTGTACAAGATCCAATAAGATGTCAAAGAGGTATTTTAATTGGGCGAACTTTAAGAAGGGATGGGGTAGAAGTAAAGCATATACTTGATGACTACTCAATACAAAGTCAAGAGCAATTAGAAGAAGAACTATTAGATAAATACTTTGAGGATAGGAGCCAGATTACAATTGATTCTTTACTTGGAGAAGGAATGTCAGAAAAGGATATGATAGAAGAAGGATATAGATTAGCAAATAGAGAGATAGGATATAGAGTAGAAAATATAAAAAAAGGATAAAAATAGTCACCACCTAAATTAGGTGATGACTTAAATTTTATGCTTTTTGTGCTGCTACTATTGGAACGAATACTCTTTTAGCGAGTTCATCATCCATCATGTAAAGAGCAGCAGGATTTCCTTCTGATCTTCTAACTCTCTTTAAAAGAGAATTGAAATTATTTTCTTCTTCAACTTGTTCATCAATGAACCAGTTAAGTAAGCTCATAGTCGCGTGCTCTCTTTCTTCAGAGGCGATATCAGCAAGTTTATAAATCTTGCTTGTAACTAATTGCTCGTGTTCGTATCCTTTTTGGAATACATCAATTATGCTTTCGTATTTATGATTTGGCTTTGGAACTTCTTCAAGTTCAACAAGTCCATTCTTTTGGAATATGTAATCATAAAATTTCATAGCATGTGCTAGTTCTTCTTGAGCTTGAACTCTAAAGAAATTAGCAAACCCACTTAAATCAACTGATTCAGCATATGATGCCATAGCTAAATAAGTATATGATGAATAAAATTCAAAGTTAACTTGGTCATTTAGACTCTTTAGTAAATTTTCACTTAACATTTAACCATCTCCTCAATTTCTTTTACAATATTAGTTTACAACTAATGGAGGATTTTATCAAACTTCAAAAAAATTAAGATGTCAAAGTGAAATTGATTATTTAATATTAAGTAAATGTTATAAACAATTAACAAGAATGTAATTCCCTTTAGAAAGTTATAAAATATTTTTTCTCCTTTAGAGCCTGTCTTAATAAAGAAAATCTTTATATTAGTTTTTAGAGGAAAAAATAGCTCAATGCCTTCTTTTGTAAGTAAGTCTAAAAGAAGGTGTGATGTATATCCAAATAAAAATCCGTAACTTATTGTAATAACAACTATATTAAATGAACTTATTGAGATTAATACTTTAAATAACAAAAATAAAGTAAATAAAAATATTAAGCTATGAGTGATTCCTCTATGTCTTAAGCGTTTCCCAAAATGTTTAGCAATAAATGGATGTCTCTTACTTATAAAAGAACTCTTCATATCAATATCAGGAAAAAGAGAGCCTAAGTTTGCTGAATAAAAATATATTATTATTAAAAATATTTTATAGTATAAATCATAATTACTTATGTATTTTGCAGTGAAAGAATTTAAAGCTAGAAGAGCAATAAAAAATCCTCCTGATGTATGTGTTTCTTTTGTCATTAGTTGCTCCTTAAATAAAAAAATTGTTAAGTACATTATATATGAATAAGTAAATAAATACATAGTTTTTTATCCTTTAAAACCACTATATTACAAAAATGATATGAGTGTGGTTCTTTATTTTAATAATAAAAGCTCTATAATAGTATTATAGAAGTTTTATAATAACTAGAGGTGGAAAAAATGGAAAAGAATTTAAGAGCTGTATGGGCAGAGATAGATTTAAACAAATTAGAAAATAATATGAGAAGAATAAAAGAACTTGCAGGTGATAAAGAAGTTGTTGCTGTAGTTAAAGCTGATGCGTATGGTCATGGGGCAGTAAATGTAGCACCGGTATTTTTAAAAAGTGGAGCATCAAAGCTTGCAGTAGCAGTAATTGCAGAAGCTATGGAACTTAGAAATGCAGGTATTAAAGCACCAATAATGATATTAGGATATACTCCATTAGATCTTTATGATGAACTAATTAATAATGATATAGAACAAACAGTATACGATTTAGAGTATGCAAAAAAGCTATCAGAAAGAGCATTAAAGATAGATAAAAAAGCTAAAATTCACATTGCAGTAGATACAGGTATGGGTAGAATAGGATTTATGCCAAATGAAACAAGTGTTAAAGAAGTAATTGCAATTTGTAACTTAGAAGGATTAGAAGTATGTGGTTTATTTACTCACTTCTCAACAGCAGATGAGGAGGATAAGACTTATACAGAAGAACAATTTAAAAAGTTAAAAGACTTTGATGAAAGTTTAAAAGAGAATGGGATAAATATTAGCTTTAAACATGCATCTAATAGTGGTGCTATTATAGATCTTCCTGATACTTATTTAGATGGAGTTAGAGCAGGAATAATATTATACGGATATTACCCATCAAATGAAGTAGATAAAAATAGGTTAGAGTTAGAACCGGCATTTACACTAAAGACAACAGTTGCACATGTTAAGACATTAGAAAAGGACATGTATGTTAGTTACGGAAGAACATTTAAAACAGAGAGAAAGAGTATAATTGCAACATTACCTATTGGTTATGCAGATGGATATTTAAGACTTTTAAGTGGAAAAGTAAAAGTAATCATAAATGGAAAGTTTGCAGAAGTAGTAGGAAGAATATGTATGGATCAGTGCATGATAGATGTAACAGATATTGAAGGCGTTAAGGTAGGAGATGAGGTTATACTTCTTGGAGAAGAGGGTAACTTAAAATTTAATGCAGATGATATTGCAGAAGCTATTGGAACAATTAATTATGAGGTATTATGTATGATAAGACATAGAGTACCAAGAATATATATACGAGATAATGAAGTTTGTGATGTAAGAAATTATCTTTAGAAATTGAGGTGAGTGTTTGATATTTTCATCCTTTAAAATAAATAATAAGGAAAAAATTCATATTCAAATAGAAAGTCATATTAAAAATGAAATAGAAAAAGGGTTTCTACAAAAAGGGAGTAAGCTTCCATCAACTAGGGAAGTAAGTAAAATTTTATCTATAAGCAGAAATTCTGTTATAACAGCTTATGAAAATTTAGAAGATGAAGGTATTATTGAAAGTATAAAAGGAAAAGGAACCTTTGTAAAAATTATTTCAAAAGCATTAAAAGGTGACTTAACTATTAATTGGGAAAATATGATTAATAATTATGGGAAAAGGTGTGAAGAATTAGATATAGTAAAGACGGAACTTCCATGGAAGAAAGGTATGATTTCTTTTAAAAGCATTGCACCAGATGAAGGGTTATTTGATTTAGAAGAATTTAAAAGAAGTTTTTTAAATGCTTTTTCACTAGAAGGAGACAAACTTTTGAATTATGGATATGCAAAGGGTTATAAGCCTTTAATTGAGTATATTAAAAAGTATATGAAAAATAAAGGAGTAAGCCTTGATGGAATGGATGTTTTAATAACAAATGGATTTACAGAAGGTTTTGATATACTTTTAAGTGCACTTACAAGTGAAGATGATATAGTAGCTTGTGAGGAACCAACTCACAATACTGCAATAAAGATGATGAAGACACACGGATTAAATATAAATCCAGTTAAGATGAATAGAGATGGAATAGATACAATAGAACTTGAAAAAACTCTTAAAGAGTGCAAGCCAAAGTTCATATATTTGATACCATCTTATCATAATCCAACTGGAATAGTTATGAAAAGCGATAAGAGACAGGAAGTATATAATATTTGCGAAAAATATAAAGTTCCAATAGTTGAAGACGGGTTTAATGAAGAACTTTTATATTCAAGTTCACATGTTGCACCAATAGCATCTCTTTGTTCTAATGGCAATGGTGTTGTTTATGTTGGAAGTTTTTCTAAAATACTATTTCCAGGGCTTAGAATTGGATGGATATTTGGGGATGAAAGGCTTATAAACATACTAGAAAGTGTAAAGAGGGAACGAAATATTCATTCTTCATTTATAGATCAAGCAGCCTTTTATAAATATATGGAAAGTGGCGCTTTTAAGAAGTATATGAAGAAAATAAGAAAGCATTATAAGGATAAGTATAACTTTACATTGCTTCAAATAAATAAGTATATACCAAATGATTATATACTTGGAGAAGGTGGACTTCACATATTTATAAAGCTTAAAAATGTAAATGGCAGAGAAGTTCTTAAAGAATGTTATAAAAGAGGAGTTGTATTTATGCCTGGTGATATTTTTTATAATGGAAATACAGGAGAAGATACAATAAGGCTTGGATTTTCTAGAGTGAGCGAAGAAGATATTGAAGAGGGAATAAAGATAATCGGAGAAGTAATTAAAGAGTTAATGGATAAAAAATAAAGGATGAGCTAAGCTCATCCTTTATTTTTTAAATTAATTCACCGTGTGAAAGTTCTTTTTCTTCAATATTAATATTGAATTCTCTTCCATACATTTTAAGAGCTCTAAAGTCTTTACTAGTAACTAATGAAATAGTAGTACCAGATGCAGATCCTCTAGCTGTTCTTCCAGCTCTATGAAGATATTCATTAGCATTAGCTGGGAAATCAAGATTTATTATGTGAGTTATATCTGTTATATCAAGTCCTCTAGCTGAAATATCAGATGAAACTAAAATGTTGATTTTGCCGTTTCTAAAGCTTTCTAAGGCTTGTTGTCTCTGTTCCTTAGTGATTCTCTTATGCATAGCGAAAGCGTTCTTATGATGGTAATTTAGCTTATCTGCGATCATCTCTACATCATAACCACGATTAATAAATACGATAGCCTTTTCAGGCTCTACTGCTGCAATAAGTTTTCTTAAAACCTCAGGCTTATCTCTTTCATCTACCTCAATATACATATGTTCGATATTTGGGTTTAAAGATGCCTTCTTTTCATTTTTGAATATAACAGGATCCTTCATTAATCCTTTAGCAATTTCTAAAGCTTTTCCGCTTACAGTTGCAGAGAATATTAAAAGTTGTCTGTCTCTCATAGTAGTTTTTATTATGTCACCAACAGTTTTAGCGTGAGTA
Organism: Clostridium sp.; assembly: GCF_036643715.1. GTDB lineage: Bacteria > Bacillota > Clostridia > Clostridiales > Clostridiaceae > Clostridium. The sequence goes on from NZ_JAVXRL010000008.1 coordinate 66,325, forward strand.
TTATCTAAAAGATTATCTCCCTCATCAAGAACTATTGTTTTAATTGTATGAGCTTTAATTTTTTTCTTTAATATTAAATCTCTAACTCTTCCTGGTGAACCAACTATAATGTTTGGTTTAATTTCTTTTAACTTCTTAACTTGCTTATCCATATTAACATCACCAATAATTGAAAGTGCTGTAACTGGAAGTTCAGAATTTGTAGCTAAAAGCTTGCATTGTTTTTCTATTTGCATTACTAATTCACGTGTTGGAGCTAGTATTAGAACTTGTAATTCTTTTTTACTTGTATCTATTTTTTCAAATAGTGGTGCTAAAAATGCTAAAGTCTTTCCGCTTCCTGTATGAGCTTCACCTATAACATCTCTATTATTTAATATTTCAGGAATAGAGATAGCTTGAATTTCTGTTGGAATTGTTATCCCTTGTTTTTCTAGACCAGAAATTATATTTTCATTTAAGTTTAATTCTTTAAAATTATTCATATTATCCTCCGTTTGATATATAGTCATAACTTATAGTATATACATAATAACAGAATTTTTGTACTAATTTCATAAAATAAACAAATAAATATTAACTCTTTACATAAAAACTTAATAGTTTAGGTAATAAAATCACTGATATAATAAATATATATAGAAAAAAATGTTTCATTACAAAAGAAGGTGGATGATTTGAGTATTTTTAGAACTCAAAGAATAGAAGACGTATCACAAAAAATTACTGAAGATAAGAAAAATCTAGATACACTAGATTTAACACTAATGAGTATTGGTTCTGTAATTGGAACAGGAGTTATGGTACTCACAGGAATAGTAGCAGCAAAGGAATCAGGACCAGCTGTAAGTATATCCTTTATAATTGGAGCAATAGTTGCAGCTATAATAGTTTTATGTTACGCAGAACTTAGCGCAAGTATACAAAGTCCTGGTGGTTCATACACTTTTACATATGTAACTCTTGGTGAAATTGTAGCGTATATAGTTGGTATGTGTGTAGTTATTGCATACATTTTATCAACAGCAACAGTGGCATCTGGATGGGGAAGTTATTTATTAAGTTTATTTGATATATTTAATATACATTTCCCTAAGGCATTAACTGCAATACCAGCGGATGGAGGAATTATAAATATTCCGGCAATACTTGCTATTTTATTAATAACTTTAGTTTTATCAGGTGGAACAAAAGAAAGTAAAAAAGTAAATAATACTATGGTTATAATAAAAATTAGTGTAATAGCTATATTTTTAGTTGTTGGTGCATTTCATATGCATGCATCAAACTTAACTCCATTTACACCATATGGTACTACAGGAATTATGACAGGAGCTGCTTCAGTATTCTTTGCATATTGTGGATTTGATGCAACTGCGTCTGCTGCACCATATGTAAAAAATCCAAGGAGGGCACTTCCAATAGGACTTTTAGTATCACTTTTAGTCTGTGCATTAGTTTATGTAGCTGTATCAATTGTTCTTACAGGAATAACATCTTATAAAAACTTAAATGTTGGAGATGCTCTATCTTATGGACTTAAAGTTTCAGGAGAACCAAAAGTAGCATTTATAGTTTCACTTGGAACTGTAATTGGAATACTTGCAGTAATATTTGCAGGTAATTTTGCAACATCTCAAATATTTTCTACAATGAGTGAAGATGGACTTATACCGAAATTTTTTGATAAAAGAGATAAAAAAGATGTTCCTTATATATCTTTATGGTCAATATGTTTAGTTGAAGTTGTTTTAGCAGGATTTTTTAATTTAAAGACTTTAGCAGACTTTGCAAGTATTGCATTTTTATTAGTGTACACAATGGTATGTATATCAATAATAGTATTTAGGAAAAAATACCCGAACATCGAAAGAAGTTTTAAAACACCATTAGTACCATTTTTACCGATTTTAGGTGTTTTATGTTGTATTGTACTAATGTTTAATTTATCAAAAATAACTTGGATAGTATTTGCTATAGTATTAGCTTGTATATTAATAAGCTATTTTATATATGGTATTAAATACTCAAAAGTTTTAAAGAATATGAAAAATAAATAATAAGCTATTATTTTTAGAAAAAATCATTATAATTATAATATAATGATACAATTTTGGAGGAATTTTTATGGCGATTAATCATGGTGCCAATTTATTTGAGCTTTCAAAAGAACTAGGGCTTAAGACAAGTGAAATTTTAGATTTTAGTTCTAATATTAATCCTTTTGGAGCATCAAAGAAGGCTAAAGAGGCAGTTATTAAAAATATAGATATGGCTTCAATATACCCAGACCCTAAATATATTGAACTTAAAAAAAGTATATCAAATTATTGCGATTCAAAAATAAAAGATATAGTTTTAGGAGCAGGTGCTACAGAACTTATATCATCATTTATAAATATAATAGATCCAAGACGTGCTCTTCTTATATGTCCTGCATATTCAGAATATGAGAGAGAACTTAAAAAAAATAAATGCGAGATTATTAAGTATTTTGCAATTAAAGAAAATGAATTTAAAATAGATATAGAAGAATTAAAGAAAAAGGCAATTGAGACTAAATGTAATTTAATAGTTATATGTAATCCAAATAATCCTACTGGATTTGCATTTAATAAAGGTGAAATAGAGAAATTATTAAAAGGATACAATGGATTTGTAATGGTAGATGAAACTTATGTTGAATTTACTAATACTAATCTATATTCAGTAAGTAGTTTAGTTAATAATTATAATAATTTATTTGTTATAAGAGGAACATCAAAGTTTTTCTCAACTCCAGGAATAAGGCTTGGTTATGGACTTATTTCAAATGAGTCTGTAAGAAATAAAATATTAGAAAAATTAGATTTATGGAATATAAATATATTTGCAGAAGTTATGGGAACAGTAATGTTTAAAGATTGTGAATATATAGAAGATACAATTAAACATATGGCAGATGAGAGAGCTTATTTAAATAGGGAACTTAAATGCATAAATGGAATAAGGGTTTATGATAGTAAAGGAAACTTTATATTATGCGAGATAGAAAAAAATGATTTAACAGTTGATGAGTTATATAATTCATTAATTAAAGAAGGTATCATAATAAGAAATTGCAGTTCCTTTGAAGGTTTAAATAACAATTTCTTTAGAGTATGCGTGTTAAAACATAATGAAAATGAATTACTAATAAAGAAACTTAAATCAATTATTAAATAAGAAAAAGGTTGATGTTACAAATTGTAACATCAACCTTTTTTAAATATTATCTAATACTTCTTTAATACATGAAGCACATACATCTACAGAAAACTCCATATCACTAGGAGTAATTGTTAGAGGTGGATTGAAATAAATAACATCTCCAAGGGGTCTTAATAGAACTCCTTTTTTTAAAGCTTTTTTATAAATTTCATATCCATATCTACAATTACTATCAAAAGATTTTTTAGTAGATTTATCATAAACAAGCTCGATAGCATTAATTAAACCGATACTACGAATTTCACCTACATGTTTATAATCTCCTAGAGCATCCTTTATTAAATTATTAAAATACTTTGCATTATCATTTGCTTTTTCAATTATATTTTCTTCTTCTAATATATTTAAAACTTCAATTGCAGCAGAACATGCAAGGGGGTTTCCGGAATATGTATGACTATGCATAAATGCTTTACCTTCACTGTAATCTGAGTAGAAAGCATTATAAATTTTATCAGTAGTAATTGCTAAAGCCATTGGCATGTAGCCTCCAGTAAGCCCTTTAGATAAGCACATTATATCAGGAGAAATTTCAGCGTGATCTACGGCAAACATTTTTCCAGTTCTGCCATAGCCAGTTGCGATTTCATCAGCTATCAAATGTACATTAAATTTATCACAAAGCTTCCTAAGTTTCTTTAAGTAAGCTTTAGAATAAATCTTCATTCCAGCAGCACCTTGAAGTAAAGGTTCTATAACAAAGGCACAACTTTCGTTGCCATACTTATTAAAAGCTACTTCTGCTTCATTGAAACATTCTGCATTACATGTTTCCATACACTTACCATATTTGCAACGATAGCAATCAGGTCCATCAACACGGATAACATCTAGTAGCATAGGTTTATAAATTTTAGAATATAAATCAACACCACCTATAGATAAAGCTCCAAGAGTTTCACCGTGGTATGCATCACTTAGTGCCATGAAATATTTCTTTTGTGGATTACCAGTTTGATAATGGTATTGAAAACTCATTTTCATAGCTGCTTCAATTGCAGAAGAACCATTATCTGTGAAAAGAAATTTAGTAAGTCCATAAGGAAGATGCTTAGATAGTTTATCGCAAAGGTTTATGGCAGTAGTATGAGAAAAATTTGCGAATATAACATGTTCTAAAGTATCTAGCTGATTTTTTATTGCAGCATTGATTCTACTATTGCAATGTCCTAGAAGATTACACCACCATGAACTTATAACATCAACATAACGATTTCCATCTGTATCATAAAGGTAAACACCTTTAGCATGGTCTATAATAATTGGAGGAAGTTTTTCGTAGTCTTTCATTTGAGAACAAGGATGCCAAATATATTTTAAATCTTTATCTACTAAATTCATATGTCTAGCTCCTTATATAAATTTTTAAGTTCTACTGAATCTATATCTAATTCAGTAGCGCCGTATGGAACACAGGCAATAACAGGAATTCCAGTTAAATGCTCTATTTGATTTTTATTATCTTCATGAAGGTAATTATCTTTTTCATATTCATTTAGTATAATTCCTTGAATATTTATATTATTAAATTTTGCATAGTGAGTTGTTAAAACAACATTATTAATAGTTCCAAGTTTCGCAGAAGCAACTAAAATTATATCTAAATTAAATAATTTAATAATATCTGTTAGCATTAATATTTCATCATCTATACGTAATGGACAGACGATGCCGCCGCTTCCTTCAACAGTTATTAAGTCAAATTCTTGTTTAATACTTTCAAAGTGTGATTTTAATACGTTTATATCAATTGTATTATTTTCTATTTTTGCAGCTAAGTGAGGAGATACAGCAGTTTCATAAATGTATGAAACTAAACTATTTGGATCATTTGGTATTCCAGAAATTTTGCATACATAATCTGAATCACAAGCAATTAATTTATTATCTTTGTGTAAGGCTCCACTTAGTGCAGCTTTATAGTAACCTGCATTAATTCCATAGTCTCTAAGTTTTTTTGTTATAAGTGCAGTAACATATGTCTTACCTACATCCGTTCCTGTTGCAGTAATAAAAATTCCACCACTCATATCTTTTTCACCTCGAATTCTAGATTTTTTAAAAGTGTCATATCATCATCAATAGTAATTCCTAGAGTCGTAAGCATATCTCCAGAAATTGCAGCGTTTGCACCTGATAAAAATGCTTTTTTACCTTTATCACTCATTAAATTTCGTCCACCTGCAAGGCGTATTGCACTAGTTGGTATAATAAAGCGATAAATTGCGATTATCCTACATATTTCATCTATAGTAATAAGTGGGTTGTTTTCAAAAGGTGTTCCTTTTATAGGATTTAACATATTAATAGGAATAGATGTTATACCTAAATTACGAAGTTCAAAAGCCATATCTATTCTATCTTCCATATTTTCACCAAGTCCTAAAATACCACCACTACAAACTTCTAAACCGGCTTTCATAGCATCCTTTAGAGCATTAATTTTATCTTCATATGTATGGGTTGTACAAATATTTTTAAAATTGCGCCTTGAAGTTTCTAGGTTATTATGATATCTAGTTACACCAGATTCTTTTAACTTTTGGAACTGATTTAAAGACAATAGTCCATGAGATGCACATAAAGATATATTTGATGTGTTTTTAAGTTTAATATAACTTTTACACATTTCATCAAGTTCTTCATCTGATAAAGATTTACCTGATGTGACAACTGAATATCTAAGAATACCTTTATTCTCATTATAAAGAGCGTCCTTTTTTAATGTATCAAAATCAACAAGAGAGTATTTTTCAATACTTGTTTTATAATGAGCAGATTGAGCGCAATATTTACAATCTTCAGAGCAACGTCCACTTTTCCCGTTAATTATTGTACAAATGTCAAATGAATTTCCAAGAAAGTGTTTACGAAGTTCATTAGCACAGGTGCAAAGAAGCTCTAAATCTGAATCTAGTAAATTTAAAGCATCTTCTTTAGTAAGTTTATAACCATCTAAAATATTTTCTTTAAGCTTAAGTACATTAATCATATTTAACCTCTTTTCACAATTGGAATTAACCTTTTTGATAGTGATGCACTAACAAAACAAATTAATATATCTCCTGGAACTGCAAGTATAAAGCAATATAAAATAAGTGACCATACACCTATTGGAGAATTTAAATAATAATTTGCTATAAAGTAGTAATAAACCATTCCGAATAAATATACGATAATTAAACCTGCAAAGCTTGCAAGAAGCAAAGATTTAAATGATGTATCTTTAAGTTTCTCCATAATTGATCCTGTAACATAAGCTCCAACTAAAAATCCGATTAAATAACCAAAGGTAGGTACAAAAATATAACTTAAACCCCCACCACCAGTAAAAACGGGTATTCCAATTAGTCCAATTAATAAATACACACCTACAGAAATAGATGCAAGCCTTTTACCTAAAAGTAAACCAGCTAAATTTGTAAATAAAAATTGTAATGTAAAAGGAACTACAGGAACGGGGATTTTTATAAATGCACCAACTGCTATAAGGGCAGAGAACATAGCACAAAGTATTATAGAACGTGCATTTAGTGATTTATTATGTTTCATCTGTAATTCTCCTTACTGAAATTTCACCTGAATTTAATGTTTTAATAGTTCCATCTTCACACTTAACTATTAAACTTCCATTTGAATCAATATCTATTGCTTTAGCATTATGCCATTTATTTCTTTGAGAATATTTAATATCTTTTCCTAGAACTAATGAAAGTTCTTTGTATTCATTTAAAAAGTCTTTTTCATTTAAATTTTCATAAATATTTAGAACTTCATTTATTATTTCGCCTACAAGATTATTTCTTGTAATTTCAGTTTCATCTGATTCGAATATAGAGCCTGCTATATCCTGTAGTTCATCTGGAAATTGTTCTTTCTTTGTTTTGAAGTTTAATCCAATACCAATAATAATATTTTCCACCATACCACTTTCAAAGTCTGTAATAGCTTCAGTTAAAATACCACAAATCTTTTTATTATTTAAAAATATATCATTTACCCATTTAATCTCTGGATTTAAATTAGAAACCTTTCGTATTGCTCTACATACGGCAACTGAAGTTGCAGTAGTAATTAAAACTGCACTTGAAATATCAATATTAGGACATAATATAATACTCATGTATATACCGGTATCTTTAGGAGAGAAGAACTTACGGCCAAGTCTTCCTTTACCAGAATCTTGTTCATTAGCAACTAATACCGTTCCATGTGATGTATTGTCAATGCACAGCTTCTTTGCTTCCTTATTTGTTGATCCAACTGATTTCATAACAAGTATATTATTTTTTTTGTAATCATCTTTTAAGAAGGGTGTTATACCTTCAGAGGATAATATATCTGTATTTAGAGCTAACTTATATCCTTTATTTCTTATAGCAATAATTTCATAACCTTCAGATTTAAGTGTATTTATTGCTTTCCATATTGCAGAGCGAGAAACAGAAAGTTCACTTGCTAGCTTTTCACCAGAAATACTTATTTCTCTATTTTCTTCTAATATTTTTAGAACAGAGTGTTTTAATGCCATTAATTTCACCACCTTAATGACAGTATATGGCTGTGTAAAACTATTGTCAACTAAAAAGTTAGTTTTGGTTGACAATGGGAAATGACATTTGCTATATTTACAAAGATATATTCATAATGTATACTAGTGTATATACACTAGTATAGAGGGGGATTTTAAAATGAATAATAGAACAAAACAGATGGTGTACGGAGCGCTTTTAACAGCACTTGCAATTATAATTCCAATACAATTTAGTTTTCTAAAAGTGAACATACCACCATTTAGTGCAACACTTGCAGCACATGTGCCTATGTTTATAGCAATATTAATATCACCAATGGTTGCTGTTGTTACAGGGGTTGGATCAACGATAGGATTCTTAATATCAGGAATGCCAATGCCAGTTGTATTTAGAGCGGCAACTCACATTATTGTTGGATATGTTGGAGCAAAATATATTCAAAAGAAAAAATCATATGTAAAGATGACATTAATTACAGGAGTATTGCATGCAGGATTAGAAGCACTAGTAGTAATACCATTTATAGGATTTGACCTTTATCAATTAATTATTGTAACAGGAGTTGGGGCACTTCTTCATCATTTTGCTGATGGTGGAATTGGTTATGTATTAGTAAATCTCATGAGTAAGGCTAAAAATAAGACTGTATATACATTATTTGATGATGTACAAGTTAATAGAGAAATAGAATCATTATAATAAATAAGGATTGTATTAAAAGTAACTATTGATAGTTTTTTTAATATAATCCTTATTTTTTTGCATTATTTTAACTAATTTATATATTTTAAAATAAATTTACTTTATAGAATTCTTAAAATAAGTATATAATATAAGTTAGAGCTTTTTTTATAAAAAAGTATTAGATTTCTAAAATAAAAAATAAGAGGTAGTTAATGTGAGTAGTGGATTAAAAGAAGAACAAAGTATATTAAAACAAAAGAGAGAGCTTATAGAAAATGAGCTTTCAAATAAAAAAGACTATGTCGATAGAGTAAAAAGAAAATTTAAAGAACTTAGCAAAGAGGCAAAGGGAAAATACAATGCTGAGAAAGATACAATAGAAAAAGCTATGAATATTGCAGAAGAAGATATTCAAAAATATGAAGAAACATATGCAAACCCTTATTTTGGAAGAGTTGATTTTAGAGAAAAAAGATCTGCTGAGATTGAAAATATATATATTGGAAAACATAGTATAAGTGATTCAGGAAATGGAGAAGAAGTCGTAATTGACTGGAGAGCTCCAGTTGCTGATCTTTACTATAGTGGTACAGGTGGAGAAGCTTACTATAAAGCACCAGCTGGAATAATTGATGGAGAACTTTCACTTAAAAGAAAATTTCTTTTTGATGAAGAGGGAGATTTATCTAGAGTATTTGATGAAAGTATAAACGAACTTATGATTAACGGAGAAGAAGGTCAAGGGCTTGTTGATGAATTCTTAAAGATAAACCTTGAAGAGAGTAGAGGAAAGAAACTTAAAGAAGTAGTTGCAACAATTCAGAAAGAACAAAATGATATTATAAGATGGCCAAGAAATCTTCCGATAATAGTTCAAGGTTCAGCAGGATCTGGTAAGACAACTATTGCTCTTCATAGACTTGCATATCTTATATATAGATATAAAGAAACTATGGGTAGTGAAGATATTTTAGTACTTGCTCCTAATAAGTTATTTTTAGATTATATATCTGAAATACTACCAAGTCTTGGTGCTATGGAAGTTAAGCAGAGTACCTTCGAAGAAATGGTTAAAGAAAAGGCAAAGTTAAAGGGTAAAATATATAATAAAGATGAAAAAATTAAAAGCATAATGGAAGAAAAGGACGAAGAAAAGAAAAAACTAATAGTTAATTCTGCAAAAGTTAGAGGTTCATTAGCTTTTAAAACAATGATTGATAGATATATTGCATTAGTTGAAAGTAGATCAATTGAAATAAATGATATTGAAATAGAAGGTCATATATTATTTACTAGAAAAGAAATAATGAGACTGTATTTAAAGGATTTAAAAGCTTATCCTATAAATAAAAGAAAAGATGAAATTAAGAGATACCTTTCACTAAAATTAAAAGAAAAGATAGCTATAGTTACTGAAAGAGTACATGTGGAGTGGGATAAGAAGATAA
>NZ_JAVXRL010000009.1:0-73399 GCF_036643715.1 Clostridium sp.
AAATAGTACTCTTTCCTCTTCCAGATTCCCCTATTAAACAATTAATTTGTTTATTATCAAGTTCTAAATTAAAGTCTTTTAATACTACTTTAGTGCCAAAACTCTTATTAATATTTTTTAAAATTAATTTACACATCCTCTTGCCACCTATAATACCTTCCTGTTAAGACTTTATTTAATACTTCAAATAATATTGATATAACTGCAATTATAACAATCCATGAAAATATGCCAGGAGTATTAAAGTTCATCTTTTCAAGCTGAACTGCAGCACCTATACCATACTTAGGTTGTCCATGAACTTCTCCAGCAATTACAACTTTAAATGCTAGAGATAATGTTGGTACTAAAACTTTAAGTATATAAAAAATAACATTTGGTATATATACTTTTCTTACTTTCCAACTAAGGGGTACTTCATATATATCCATCATCTCTTCTATTTTTTTATCATTCTTTGTAAGAGTATTTAAAATACCTTCATAAAGAATAGGAAATACTATTGCAACACCAACTACAAAGGGCGCACTATCTTTGTTAAACCATATAAGAGCTAATACAACTAATACTAAAGTTGGAATTGTTTTGCCTATAGAATTTAAAGGTTTCAAAAAATTATTTATAAAGGGGTACAAACTTGAAAGTACCCCTATTATTGTTGCTAAAAGAAGTGCAATTGAAAAACTTACCAAAGTCCTGTAAAAGCTCCACAGCACAGTCTTTGTAAAGTCTTTATTGCATACAATTTCAACTAGTGAAGTATATACCTCTTGAAGCTTTGGAAGGTATATATCATTATTTATATAGCAAGCTATACCTTGCCATACTATTAATAATATAACACATCCAAATAAAATTTGTAATTTACTTTTCCATGTATAATCCGTCATCTGGAACTTTTCCACCTACTGATTTACTATCAAAATCATATAGTTTTTTGAAATAAGTATTGTATTCATTTTTTGAATCCTTAATTGGTACGTATTTTAAATTGGCTTTTTCCATAGCTTTTGCTATTATATCTTTATTTGCTGATACTCCAATTTCTTCACAAATTGGTCCTAGTTCATTTTTATTATCTACAGCAAATTTTACACTATTATCTAATTGTTCTAAAAACTTATCTACAAATTGTTTATTGTTCTTTATTAAATCTTCCTTAACAATAACAGTTGCTTGTGGGAATCCATAATCTGTTTTATTTAATTTTTCCCATTCTTCATTTAAATTCATAACTATATTTAAATCAGGCTTCTTTGCTAAAACTTGGCTTAATGCAGGTTCTGGTACAACTGCAAATTTTGCCTTTCCTGAAAGTATAGTCGGTGCAAGTTCTGTAATTCCATTTAAATAACTAAATGTTACATCCTTATCGACATTTAATCCAAGACTTTTTAATATATCTCTTGTAACTATATCTGGTGTAAGACCCTTTCCGATGTTATATATATCTTTTCCCTTTAGCTCATCTATATTGTTAATCTTTTCAGTTGAAACTAAATAAAATGATCCCCATCCTGTTGTTCCTGCTATTTTATAGCCTACCCCTTTATTATATTGAGTTGCTGCAACATTTGATGGAACTATAGCAATATCAGCATCACCTTTCATAACATCAGTAACAAGGTTCTCTGGTGTTTTCTCTATTGTATAATTAACGTTATACCCATCTTCAATCTTTGGATTATCTTTAATAAGTTTAGCAGCTCCCATAGCTGGCAGACCATCTGGTACAACTACCTTTATTTCTTTAGCTGTCTCTTCTGCTTTCTTATCTGATGTGCATCCAATAAACATGAATACTGACAGTACAACAAGTAAAATACTTGCAATTTTCTTTTTCATAATATCTCCTCCTTTTTCTGTTCTATATATATTATTGTGTTATTACACTGAAAAAATGTATATAGTATATAATCATACTATTTTTATAATTTTTTCGCTTTATATTAAATTATATCAAAAAAAAATATATATCTCTATAAAATTACCATGTATTTAATTCCATTGATATGATTACCCTATATTTAGTAAGTACTTTTAAAATTATAATATTTTTATTGAGGTGATTAATTTATGTATAACAAAAATATTGATGAGGTGCTAAAGGAAGTCTCCTCTGATAGTATAAACGGTCTTACAAATAATGAGGCTAAAGAAAGGCTTCAAAAGAATGGACCAAATAAACTATTAACTAAAAAGCCAAAAACATTAATTAGTATATTCTTTGCTCAAATAAACGATGCAATGATTTATATACTTATTGGTGCTGCTATTATCTCTGCAATAATGGGTGAATATAGTGACTCTATAATAATATTAATAGTAATTTTTATTAACGCAATAATAGGCGTTGTTCAAGAGTCAAAGGCTGAAAAGGCATTATCCGCTCTCAAAAGTTTATCCACACCTAAAGCACTAGTTAAACGCGATGGAGAAATTATTGAAATCCAATCTGAGGACGTTGTTCTTGGTGATATTATTGTAATTGATGCTGGTCGCTACATCCCTTGCGACCTTAGACTTATAGAAACTGCAAACTTAAAAATTGAAGAATCAGCCTTTACTGGTGAATCAGTACCTTCTGATAAGGATGCTACCGCTTTATTATCCGAAGCTGATGTTCCTATTGGTGATAGAAAAAACATGGCATACATGTCAACTCTCGCAACATATGGCAGGGGTTTAGGCGTATGTGTCGGAACTGCTATGGATACTGAAATCGGAAAAATTGCAAAAATGTTAGATGAAGAAAAAGAAGAACTAACTCCACTTCAAAAGAAATTATCCTCCCTTGGTAAAACACTTGGTATTGCTGCTGTTTTAATCTGTGCTTTAATACTTGTAATTGGAGTTATTCAAGGTAGAGACTTATTTGAAATGTTACTTACTTCTATAAGTTTAGCAGTTGCTGCAATACCTGAAGGTCTTCCAGCAATTGTTGCTATAGTACTTGCACTTGGAGTTCAAAGAATGATAAAGCAAAATGCTATAGTTAAAAAACTTCCAGCTGTTGAAACTTTAGGTTCTGTTAATATAATTTGTTCAGACAAGACAGGTACACTAACCCTTAATAAGATGACTGTTAGAAAAATTTACGATAATAATGATTTAGTTAAAGTACCTGACCTTAAAGAACTGAATCAAAATTGTAAAATTTTATTTGAAACAATGATTCTTTGTAATGATGCTACTGCTTCTGACAAAGGTGCTACTGGCGATCCAACTGAAGTTGCACTTTTAGATGTGGGGGTTAGATTCAATTTATTCAAAGATGATTTAAATAAAAAGTACCAAAGAGTTGATGAAGTTCCATTTGACTCTGACAGAAAACTTATGAGTACTTTAAATAAGTATGAATCTGGATTTAGAGTTCATACTAAAGGTGCTATAGATTCATTATTCACAGTTTGTAATTCAATATTATTAAATGGTGAAATCATTTCATTAACATCTGAAATGAAAGATAATCTACTTTCAAAAGCAAACAGTATGTCTGATGATGCTTTAAGAGTCCTTGGAGCCGCTTATAAGGATTTACCTTCTAAAGATATCGCTGTAGATAAAATCGAAGATAGCCTTGTTTTTGTAGGTCTTATGGGTATGATAGATCCGCCAAGAGAAGAAGTTAAAGATTCTATATCTCTTTGTAATAAAGCTGGAATAAGAACAATTATGATAACAGGTGACCATAAAAACACAGCTTATGCTATAGGTCACGAACTTGGAATTTCTGATGATTTTTCTGAATGTATTGAAGGTAATGAACTAAATAAATTAAGTGATGAAGATCTTACTAAAAATATAAATAATTATCGAATATTCGCAAGAGTATCACCTGAGCATAAAGTAAAAATTGTAAAAGCATTTAAATCTTATGGCAATATAGTATCAATGACAGGAGATGGCGTAAATGATGCTCCATCACTTAAGAGTGCTGATATAGGTGTTGCTATGGGAATAACAGGTACGGATGTTGCTAAAGGGGCTGCTGATATGATATTAACCGATGATAACTTTACAACAATAGTCAGCGCAGTTGAAGAAGGCCGTAATATTTATACTAATATTAAAAAGGCTATTACTTTCCTTTTATCTTGTAACTTTGGCGAAATAATAGCTCTATTCGTTGCAATACTACTTAACTGGGCAGCTCCACTTCAACCAATACACATTTTATGGGTAAACTTAATAACAGATAGTTTCCCAGCACTATCTCTTGGTGTTGATCCATCAGATGAAAGTGTTATGGATGACCCACCAAGAAATCCAAAAGAGAAAATATTTAGTAAAGATAATACAGTGATACTAATATTAAACGGTATTACAATTGGTATAGTTACTTTAATTGCTTTCCAAGTTGGACTTAATTACTATAGTGATTCATTAGTTCATGCACAAACAATGGCTTTCGTCGTACTTAGTGTATCTCAACTTTTCTTATCACTATCAATGAGAAGTTTAAGAAAATCAATATTTAAAGTTGGCTTATTTAAAAATAAATTCCTACTGCTTTCAATAGCACTCGGAATTGCACTTCAAATAATAATAATTTCAGTACCATTTTTAGCATCAGTATTTAAAGTGTATCCTTTAAGCATAAACGACTTTGGATTCGTATTCTTAATATCCCTAGTACCACTTGTAGTAAACGAAATAGTAAAACTTTTCATAAAAGACTAAAAAAATACCCTAGTATAACATGTACTAGGGTATTTTTCACTTACTAAATATATAAAACACTTAATTAACTTTAATATATACTTCATTTATATACTATAAGCATAAGAGCTATCTAATAAATCGGAAAGAATATTACAATAAACCTTAGAATTTAAACATTGCTGTATGAAAATTTACGTTAAAAAGATTCAATTGTCCGAGCGTATGCGAGTTTTGAATCTTTAGTAAATTTTCATTAAGGCAATGTTATAAATTCTTGGTGAAATTGTATTAATTCTTGTAGAATTATTAGATAGCTCTTTAATTTATTTTAAGATTGTTCCATTTTCATTTTGTTCTATAATTCCGTCCTTCATTAAGCCACCAAGTGCCATCTTGAAGTAGTTCTTACTTACATTAAATATTTCCTTTATTTCTTCTGGTGTTGATTTATCGTTATAAGCCATAGCACCACCATTAGATTTTAAATAATTAATTATATCTTCTTTAATCTCTTCTCTTGCATCTAATCTCTTTTTTCTTGTTGTTAATCCGATTATACCATCTTCGTATATTCTCTTAACTCTAGCTTCTATTTGTTGTCCTGGGAAAATAGTTTCGAAATGCTCATTTCCAAGTACTATCCCTCTATACTTTCCATCAATAGCAACTTTTATAGTAGTAGATGTTCCTTTACCATATGAAATTGCTGTAACCATTTGGTCAATCTCATATCCTTCACCTTCATCTAAATATCCGTCAACTTCAGTTGTTGCAGCAAGTCTTCCTGTTTTATCTAAGTATGCATAAAATAAGTATTTCTTACCAGTTAACATTTTGAATCTTTGCTCTCTCATTGGAACAAATAAATCTTTATCAAGTCCCATATCACAGAAAGCACCGATATTGTTTTGATCAACTACTTCTAAGTATGCAACCTTTCCAACCTCTATTAAAGGTTTCTTAAGTGTTGCAACTGGTCTATTTTTAGAATCTAAGTATATAAATACTTCTATTTCATCTCCAATTTCAATTTCCTTACCATTTAATAATCCTTTTGGAAGTAATATTTCTTCCTTTTCATCACCTATAAAGTAACCAAAATCTCTCTCTTTTAATACTTCTAGTGTATTGTATTCACCTATTTTTATCATTTTTCCTCCTATGTTAAGCGTACTCTTTGCTTAAACTTATATAATGTTTTGCTGATTGTTTTATACTATCTATTTCTTCTAGTTTTAACTTTCTAACAGCTTTTGCAGGATTACCAAGTATTAGAACTCCGTCTTCAAACTCTTTATTTTGAGTTACTAAAGCTCCAGCTCCTACAATAGAATTTTTCCCAATTTTTGCACCATTTAATATTATTGACCCCATACCGATTAATACATTATCTGAAATAATACATCCATGTATTATAGCCCCATGCCCTATAGTTACATCTTCTCCAATAATAGTTTCATAATCATCATCAACATGAACAACTGAATTTTCTTGTATGTTGCTACCTTTTTTAACAGTTATCTTGTTCATATCGCCTCTAAGTCTTGCGCCAAACCATATATTGCAATCTTCTTCTATATATACATCTCCAATTATTGACGTATCTTCTGAAATGTATGCCTTTTCACTAATTACCGGTGTATTTTCCTTAAAACTTTTAATCATAATACTCATCTCCATGTGAAATTCTTATACCATTTTATCATTTAAACAAATTGTTGTCATTATTTTATGCTATTTATCACTATATATAAGTAATAACAATTTTAAGGATATATTAAATATGGGTAAACATGATAAATGTGACATTAATATTTATAATTTAAAAGATGTAAATATGTTTTATGGCGTGCCAAGCTGTTATACCTCTTATTCTAATGGTATCTCCACTCCCTTCGAAGCTTTTAATTATGGATATCACAATAATTTAGATTTTTTATTTATTACAGATGTAAATAATTTTTTATCAAAAAACATTTCATATAATTCGAAAAATATATCTATGTGGAATTTATCTACATATCTATGTAGGAGATTTTCAAAGAAGAAAGAGAATTTCGTGCCAATGATAGGATTTGAAACAAAAATTATTCCTTATGGTGATATTGATATTATAAATTCAAATACGTTCTTTGTTGGAGACGTAGAAAATATTGAATTACTTATTTTATGGATGCTAAATAACAAAGATGCTTTTGCCATTCTAAAACACCCATTAAAAAGCACTTTAAGCCTTCCTTATAATAACGTACTAAATAAGATAATAACTTCTGTAGAGGTCTGTTATGGAGCTTTAGGTGATAGATATATAAGACGTGATAAGTTCTTCTTCAAATTATTAGATAAAGGTTGGAAATTGGGTACTATAAATAGCCAAAACAATACTAAGTTGGATTTTGGAGATTATGATAACGTAACAGGAATAGTAACTTCAAAGCTTTCAAAATCCAGTGTTATTGACAGTTTCCGTAATAGGCGTACATTCTCAACCGAATCAAGAAGTTTAAAACTCTTCTTTTTAGCAAATGATACTCTAATGGGTGGTCTGTTAAAAGGTGATACTAATAGAATAAAATTTTCTATATTATTAGAAGATAGATATTATGAGATAGTTAAAATAGAAATAATATCTAATGGTGGGGAAGTTGTTCATTCTGTTGATAATTTGAATTTAAATAGAATTAAATACATTTATGAACATATTGTTAACAAAAACCAAAGCTGGTTTGTAATCAAAATTTACCAAGCTTCTGATAAAATCTCTCTAAGTTCACCAGTTTTCATAGAATAAATGAAAAAAAAATCCAAAGATTATCTTTGGATTTTTTTATTTTTCTTTTATATGTTTAGCTCTATTTGGTTTAGCTTTTGGCTTTATAACAATCTTCTTTTCAGTGTTTTTCTTTACTCCACCAGTTTGTTGTATGTCCATAAACCATAAGAAACATAATACAATTACCGGAGTAGCAATTAAGCCTGCTATTGTATTTGGCATTAGACCTGTCATTTGTACAATAAGTAATATAACTGATACCGCAAGTGGTATGTATTTATTTACATGCACTTTTGGAAATACATATTTTCTTAGTAACATATATAATCCACCAACAACAACTAACATAATTAAAAAAGAAACTATAGAAATTAATATACCCATATCCTGTCCTCCTAACTGCGTTTATATAATTAATATTAATTTAAATTACTAATCTTTTCAAGTAGAATAAGTAAAAGATTAATTTTTTTTAAATTATCTATGCAATATATTGACTTTACTATCATTTAATGTAACATTATCAAAATAATAATATTTGTTAATATTTTTAAACATTTCTCATTTTAGCCTTTAAAAAATATTGATTCTTTGATAAAATATATCTTGATTTATAAATTTATTAATTCATAGAGGTGATTTAATGGCTGTAAACCCTAATTTACAATTAGATGATTTAGATCTTCAAATATTAGATTTATTAATAAAGGATTGTAGAACTCCATATTTAGAAATAGCTAGAATATGCCATGTTAGTGGTGGTACAATACACGTAAGAATGAAAAAAATGGAAGACATGGGTATTATAAAAGGTACCCGTATAATATTAAACCTACCAAAACTAGGTTATGATGTTTGCTGCTTCGTAGGTGTATATGTTGATAAAACTTCATCTTTCGAGTCCGTTATTGGCGAACTTCAAAAGATTAAAGAAGTAGTAGAATTACACTTAACTACTGGTAATTACTCAATATTCACAAAAGTTATTTGTAAGAACATAGCTGATTTACAAGAATTATTAATGAATAAGATAAATAATATATCAGGTATTCAAAGAACTGATACTATTATTTCATTATCACAACCTATAGACAGAAATATAACACTTTAATAAAATGAATAATGCTTTCTTAAGATGTTAATACTAAGTAATGAAAAAAAATGTTTTAAGGAAGTGTTTTTTTATGAAATTTCTTGATACTGTAGCACTTTTATTAGTAATAATAGGTGCAGTCAATTGGGGTTTAATTGGATTCTTTGGATTTGATTTAGTAGCTACCCTTTTTGGCGACATGAGTACCTTAAGTAGAATAGTATATTCACTTGTTGGTATTGCCGGACTTTATTCTATATCATTTTTTGCTAAGAGCAAATATGTAAATGATTAATAAGAAAAAAAATCAGTATGGAAGGTATACCCTTCCATATTGATTTTAAAAAAGAATTTTAGGAGGGATTTTATGAGTATAACTAGCCTCATTATATTATTTGCTATATATTCATTTTTGGGATGGTGTGCTGAAGTAATCTACCAGTACTGGACTCAAAAAAAGTTTATAAATAGAGGCTTTTTGTATGGACCGTTTTGTCCTATATACGGTATTTGTATTTTATTAGTTATTAATTTGTTAGAACGTTTTAGTAACAATTTAATTGTATTATTTTTAATATCAACTATTTTAATATCATTTATCGAATATACTACAAGTTTTGTTCTAGAGAAATTATTTCACCTTAAATGGTGGGATTATACAGATGACCCTTTAAACTTACATGGTAGAATCTGTTTTCATTTCTCTTTAGGTTGGGGCCTAGCTACTGTTTTTGCAATTAAAATAGTACATCCTATTTTAATAAATTTAGTAGAATCAATTTCGTTAAGTAGTAGTAAAATTATAATAATTATATTAATAAGTTACTTTACAATTGATTTATTATTAACCTTTATTAAGTTAATAAGCCCAACAAAAACTTCAGAGTTCCTAAAAAGTCATTTTAGAAATTAAAAAGAAGTTAATTAATAAAAGTAAAAGTGCCACATTGAATGTATAACATTTAATGTGGCACTTTTATATTTAAAACTATAATCTATTATAATTTTTTAATTTCTTCAAATAGTTCTAAAGCGGCATTTCTTGGTCCTACCTTTTCTTCACCCTTAACACCTAAACAAGTTCTTAATTGTCCTACTTTCACAGTTCCATCAAACATAGCTTTAAAGTATTTATCTAATAACTTATCTGTTTCTTCTTGTTTCTGTGCTGGTCCAAATGGATTTGCAAAGTATGATTCAACTAACCCTGTTTCTGAAGTTGTTCCCTTTGCCATTCTAGCTCCTGATCTGAATACTTTAATTGCATCCTTCGCATTATCAAAATAACTAATTGATTTTCCGTCCTCTGTTACTTGATCATAATTATTAGCATAATAGAATAAATCTATTTCATAACCTTTAATTATTTCACTATATGGTGCAACTGGCATTACTAGTCTTGCATTTATCTTATCTGGATTCATAAAGATACTTCTATCCATCTCTTTAAATGCATACCCTTGATCTAAATCATCTAATCTTACAAATGCCCCTGTTTCTGTTCCATAACCAAATATCTTTCCATCTTTAAGCTTAAATGTACCCATATCATCGAATATGATTGTCATATTTGAAATATGCTCTTCTCCAAGGGCTCTAAATGCTTCTAAACTTTCTGACTTTCCAGCTCCACTATCACCCATTATGGCAACATTAGCTGTTTTTCCATCTTTTAATGTAATATTTACCATAGCCCCATGAATTGGTAAATTACCTCTTTTTATCATTATTAAATTATGAAGAGTTAATGTCATCTTTTTCATATATCCGAAATAATCAATTTCTTCTGAGTGATTAACATATCCAAGCATAATATCATTTTCTTTGTCATCATAGAAAACAGTTTTAAGTTCATTTTTACTATTTTCGTCAGTAGCTCCAAAGACATAAATCATATCTGGCTTTCTTCCTCTACATTCTTCTTTTCTAGCCATTTCAAACAAGTTACATAATGTAATTCCATGAGCCATATAATCTCTGTGGAAATAAATATATGCTAAAAGTTCCCCAACTTTTGCAGGATAACAGAACCAATGATCTTCATTAATACTTGCGTACTTTAATGGATTTTCTTTGATTTCACTAAACATACCAGTTCTAGTATTTCTCTTAGGATATGTTATAAATGGTGTTTCTAAAAGTATACTATCTATAAATGGTACATTTTCTAAACCTTCATATCCCTTTGGCATTGGCCATAATAATTTATTTATCATAATACATGAATTTCCACCAGCTGGTATTTGTCTAAATACTTTTGGTTGAAGTTCAATTATGTTTTTCTCTACTTTTCTATAAAGACGAAGTATAAGTTTTGATAATGCGTCATTAGCTTCTGTAAAACTAATTTGAGCTAATCCATTCTCAACTCTTCCACCATTAATTAATGTATATCTTTCAAGTCTTCTCCAGAATAAGTATAATTCTTCAACTAATCCTATAAATTCTTCTTTATTCATAAGTAGTTCTTTATACTTTTCATTGAATTCAACTATTTCTTCAACATTCATAACAGTTAAAAATTTAAATGCTCTCATTAAATCAGTTCTTAAAACTAATATGTCTTCTGAATCTAATGCCTTAGATAAATATCTATAACTTAACGTTCTCTTATCCTTTATCTTCCTTAAATAACTATCTAAAACTCTTCTAAATCCATCGCTTTCAAGCACCCCTTCAAATGTAGAACAGTACTTTGCTGTGAAGTTTATTATTACTTTATCATTGCTCATAGAAAACTCTTTTTTCATAATTTTTGCCCCCTCATGAAATTTTCTCATTTAAAAAATTGCATATTTTGCATCATTTCAATCATTTAAAGCCATTATATCATATTTTATGCAATATTAATAACAAAATTTTATCATTTTTATTTTTATTTCATTTTTCCACATAATCCCACAATTCTTTTGTTTCAATTTTATTATTTCTAATATTTATTAAAACTTCATGTGAAGTTACGTTTAAATTAAAATGTGAAATGTGAAATGTAAAGTTTAAAATTCTTAATTTCTAATTCTAAATTTTAAATTCTAAATTTCTCTCCACAATTCACTAAAAAAAAAAAAAGAACTACACTTTACTGCAGTTCTTTTCAACTTATACTATACTCTTATCATGTTATTTATTACTTCATTTCTAACTCTTTCAGTTAGTGTTTTCTCTTCTTCTTTAGTAATTTCACTTGTATAAATAGGCTTTCCAAATACAATTGTAACTTTCCCTGGATTAAATGTCCTGTTATCTTCAAAACATTTTGATGTACCATCTATTGATACAGGAACTATTGGAGATTTAGCTTTAATTGCAAGTTTCATACTTCCCTTTTTAAATTCCTGAACTTCACCATCTTTTGATCTTGTTCCTTCTGGGAATATAGCCATATTATATCCACTCTTTAAATATTCAGCACCTTTATTAATAACTTTGATAGCACTTCTTGGGTTACTTCTATCTAAAGGAACACAATTCATATTCTTAACCCAAAAACCTAGTACAGGTACTTTTAAAACTTCTTGCTTAGCAACAAATCCTATATCTCGTTTTGATGCATATCTTAAAACCGGTATATCTAAAATACTCATATGATTACCAATAAAAGCACATGCTTCTTTAGGTATATTTTCATATCCTTTAATTTCAATATCCATTCCAACCATTTTTATAGTATAAATACACCATTTATAAAAAACGTCTTGTCCATAAGCGAAAGCATCTTTTTCACCTTTTGTTTTATATATGTACTTAAATTTTATTCCTTTTATCCATACGAACATCATATATACAAAATAACCAATATATTTAAATATCTTCATTTACTCACCTCATATTAAAATTTATTTAGTATTATATCACAATATGTAATCCTTTATTATTATACAATATGATGATAAACTAATACAGTATATATTTAAAATTGGAGGTTCAAGATGAAGAAAAATCTAAAAATTCTTTTATCATTTCTATTAATTTTCGCTATTTTTAGCCTTTCTGCATGTAGTACTACTACTTCTACTAATCCTGGTTCTAACATGTTAGTTCATTACATAAATGTTGGTCAAGGTGATGCAGAGCTTATTCAAGTAAATGGTTTAAATATGTTAATCGATGCTGGCCCTGGATCAAATGAGAAAGATTTAATTTCATATTTAGATAAATTGAAAATTAAAAATTTAGATTATGTAATAGCAACTCATCCTCATGAAGACCATATAGGTAATATGGATGATGTTATTAATACGTATGAGATAGGTAAATTCTATGCACCGAAAGTTGAACATACAACTAAAGCCTTTGAGAAAATGGTTACTGCCCTTAAAAAGAAAGATTTAAAAATCAATGTTATAAAAGAAGGAACAGACACAATTGACTTAGGTGAAAATACAAAAGTATCTGTATTCTCTCCAAAAGCTAATTTTAATGACAAAAAGGATTTGAATAATTATTCTCCTATAATTAAAATCCAGTATGGAAATAATTCATTCTTATTCACTGGAGATGCAGAGAAGCTTGAAGAAAATTATGTATTAGATAAAGGTTATGATGTTACGGCTGATGTATTAAAACTTGGTCATCATGGGTCTACTACTTCTACCTCTGAAAATTTCTTGAAAAAGGTTAATCCATCAATTGGTATTATATCTTGTGGTATTGACAATGATTATGGACACCCTCATAAAGAAACATTAAAGAAGCTAGAAAAATATAAAGTTAAAATTTATAGAACAGATAAAGATGGTACCATAACTTTATCTAGTGATGGTAAAAATATAGTAAAAGAGTAACTAAGAAAGAGACTGCTTAAAACAGTCTCTTTCTTTTTTAATTTATAGATAACTCTGCAATAACTGGATAATGATCTGATGGATACCCATTATTTATCATTCTATCGTCAATAGTAACGTTATAACAATCTATTTGATTAGATATTAATATATAATCTATAATACCTCCATCATATCCACCCTTGAAGTCATGAAATGTTCCTTCTATGTTGTGACTTACTTCATTATAAATGTTCTTTATAATGAAATCCCATCCATTATATACTTTTATTATATTAAATACTTCATCATCTAAATGACAATTAAAGTCTCCCATTATAATAAATTCTTTATCATTCTCTTCAAATTTTTTATGTACAAAATCTAATATAATCTTTATACCTTCTCTTCTTGCAAAATCACTTTCATGATCTAAATGAGTGTTGTAAATCATAAATTCTGTTCCATTTTCTTTGTCCCTAAATTCTCCCCATGTACAAATTCTTTCACAAGCGCTATTAAAACTTTTACTTCCTTTTACAGCAGGAGTTTCTGATAACCAAAACTGGCCTGATGATTTAAGATTCAAAATATCTTTTTTATAGAAGATTGAATTAAACTCCCCTAAATTATCGCCTTCTCTACCTTCTCCAATCCATGAATACTCAGTTAATTTCTCTTCTAAATCACCTAACATATGTATAAGACCTTCTTGTATACCTATACACAAAGGATTGTTATCTTCAATAACTTTGCATATCCTATTAGCCCGCTCTCCCCATTCGTTTTCGTTTCCACTAGTAAAATCATACTTTAAATTAAATGTCATAAAATTATTTTTCATAAATCCCCCTCAAAAATTTAAAATATATAAGAAAAAGAGATTGTTATGTACAATAATAATTAAAATTATTTTGAAACAATCTCTTCAACTTCTTCGTTATCTTCATTTACTATTTCTTCTTCATTATCTTCTAATGTTTCAATATTAAGATTCTCTTCTTCTATATTAACTTTTTCTTTAGTTTCTTCTTCTTCCTCTTCTTTTACGACTATATACTTTTTCCAATTAGTATATATACAATATAAGTTCACTACATCCTGTTCATTATAAAGAAGTATATTTTCTATCTTTTCTTTAGGCATCCTTTTTATATAATCAGTATCCTTCATTATCTTATGAAATGTCTTTGCAAGATTTGAGCCACTTATAACTTCACCCTGTCTATCGATATCAAATATTTTTTCCAATTTTTTAAGACCAATTGAAGTTTTAACATCTCTTTCATAAGCTTTTTGAAGATCTATTGATAAGAATTCCTCTTTGAAATCATAGGAAATATTATATTTATTGAATAAATAATTTATTACTGTAAAATCATTATTACCTGAAAAAGTAGATATGGCTCTTCTTCCGTTCTCTTTCATCTTTTGAAAATACTTTAAAGCTAAATTTAAAATATCTAAACCTTCTTTTCTATTTTCAATCATGTATTGAGTCACTTCTAAAGACCTATTATTTACATTATAAACACAAGCTCCAAAAACTCCTATGCACTTTGGTTTTTTATATACATAATGTTCTAAATCAAAAAATATTATCTCTTCAGGTAAAACCTCTTCATCAGTTTCTAAAAATTGTTTACAATCTACTTCATCTACAGGTATAACGTTCTCTTTTATAATCACAGAATCACTCTTTCTTATTCAAATTGTATATCCTCTACATTAAGATTATACGTTACATCTTTTCTTTCTACAATAACATTTATTCTATCTCTTAATTCTTTATCGTTTAAAATCTTCTTTAATAGTTCTTTTGTTGGATTCATTGCATATGGATTGGATACTTTACTAAGCATTGTGTAGTCTCCTGCAGTGTCTCCATAAGCATAACTACTCTCTAAATCTATATCATATTTTTCTTGTAATTCTTTAATAGCCTTCTCTTTACTTTCACTATCCCACATAGGAACTACATCCCCAGTATATACCCCTTCTTCATTTAAAATGTATTCTGCACCTCTAAAATCATTAAATCCATGTTTTAATGACATTTCTCTAACAAGTTCAATTGGAGAGCCTGATACAGTTATTAATATATGACCTTGTTCTTTGTGCCATCTTATTCTATCTCTAGTAAATGTATATACTCTATCACCTTTTTGTTCTATTACTCTTTTTGCTATAAATTCTATTTGATCCTTTTTAAGTCCTTTTATTGCATCCATATAAATATCGATCATCTTTAGAAGATATATATCATAATCTCCTTCTCTTCTATCCCATTTATCAAAGTCGTTTCTTACATCGTTATACCATTTTTCTGGTTCAATTATTTCATATTTAATCATTTTTTTAAAAACTTCTGTAATAAGTCCTTCTCTATATAAAGTTCCATCGATATCGAAAAATGCTGCTATGTTTTTTCCCATGTTTATTCCTCCTTAATTCTTCTTTCGTAGTTTAATGTTTATTATATTATACATACATTTTTTTCTTTTGCAATATAAATTTTTACATATAAATATATTATCCCATTATATTATTACCAAAATTTTTAATTTATATAAATTTACATTAAACATTGACTTATAAATTCATATAGTGATATTATAATAGTATGATAATGATTTTCATTGCGAGGTGTAAAGATAAATGGAATTAATAAATTTAAAACCTGGAGAACGCGGAATTATAAATAATATTGAAGGTAATAGTAAATTAACAAAACGCCTATTAGCACTTGGCTGTATAGAGGGTACAGAAATACTAATGAAATTAGTAGCTCCACTTGGAGATCCCCTTATAGTTAATTTCAGAGGATTTGATTTAGCTATACGAAAAAAAGATGCTAAAAATATTATATTGCTAACATAAGGAGGAATGCAAATGACAACAATAGCGCTACTCGGTAATCCAAATGTTGGTAAAACAACTTTATTTAATGCATTAACGGGATCAAAACAATACGTAGGTAACTGGCCTGGAGTTACTGTAGAGAAAAAGGAAGGCTACTATAAAGATATGAAAATAGTAGACTTACCAGGAATATATGCTATGGATACATTCTCACACGAAGAAACTGTAGCTAAAAACTTTTTAGAAAATGATGATGTAGATGTAATACTTAATATAGTAGATGGATCTAACTTAGATAGAAACCTTTACTTAACTACTCAACTTAAACAATTCAATAAACCAATCATACTTGCTATAAACATGATCGACGTTGTTAATAGTAGAGGATATGAAATTGATTATGACAAGCTATCTTCAGAACTTGGAGTTATAGTTATTCCTATAATAGCTGCAAAGAAACAAGGCATTGATTTGATTAAAGATGCTTTAGAAAAAAATAGTCATGCTGTTGCAAATGATAGTGAAAAATTTAACTTTAAAAGTGAAAAAGAAGCTTATACATACATAGAATCAGTAACTACTAAATGTTTACAAAAGAAAAATCCTAATAAAAAGACATTAACTGAAAAGTTAGATAAGGTATTTTTAAATCCTTGGCTTGCTTATCCATTATTTATTCTTATAATGGCATTTATGTTCCAATTTACATTTTCTTGGGTTGGACAACCACTATCAGATTTACTTGATGGATTATTAAATGATTCGTTTATGCCTTGGATGCATCATGTTGTTCTTGCAAATACTGCACCTTGGTTCCAATCACTTATTATTGATGGTGTAATTGGAGGTGTCGGTGGTATACTTGTTCTTCTACCAGTTATACTTGCATTGTTTGTTTGTATAACATTTTTAGAAGACAGTGGATATATGGCAAGAGTTGCATTTTTAATGGATAAAATAATGAGAAGAATGGGACTGTCTGGAAAAGCATTTATTCCTATGATAGTTGGATTTGGTTGTACAGTTCCGGCTATTATGTCAGCTAGAACATTAGAAAGTGAAAAAGATAGAAAGCTTACAGCTCTTCTTGTTCCTTTAATGTCATGTAATGCTAGACTTCCAGTTTATGCACTATTTGCTTCAGTATTTTTCACTGAACATAGAGGACTCGTTGTTGCTTCACTTTATCTTTTAGGTGTTGTTATAGCATTTTTACTTGGAATTTTATTTAAGAATACTCTATTTAAAAAGGATGAAGAACCTTTCATAATAGAATTACCAAATTATAAACTTCCACAACTTAAATCAATATGCAAACAAACTTTTGATAAAGGTAAAGGCTTTTTAAAGAAAGCTGGTACAATCATTTTTGCAATGAGCGTACTTATATGGTTCTTATCAAACTTTAACTTCAGCGGAATGGTTGATAACATTGATAATAGTATACTAGCTAGTATAGGATCATTTATAGCTCCTATCTTCGCTCCACTTGGTTTTGGTAACTGGCAATCTTCAGTATCATTACTTTCTGGAATGCTTGCTAAAGAGACAGTTGTTTCTACAATGGAAGTTATTTTTGCTGGTGACTTAAGAACAATTTTACCAACATTCTTTACTGCATTGTCAGCATACTCATTCTTAGCATTTATACTGCTTTATGTACCTTGTGTATCTGCAGTTGGTACTATGAAGAAGGAATATGGAACAAAGATGATGTTGTTCTCAGTAGCTTATCAACTAGTACTAGCTTGGGTTGTTGCATTCTTAATCTACAATATTGGTGGATTATTTATTTAAATGAAGGTGATATAAATGGAAATAGTAATAACAGTTGGTATCGTAGCTTTAGCTGCATATATACTATACAAAAATATAAAGAAATCTTCTAAAGGACATTGTAGCGGTTGTAGCGGTTGCAATAAGAAATGTCCATCTAGAAAATAAAAAAAAGCATCAAAGAGATTAAATCTCTTTGATGCTTTTATTTTTATATTATAAATTATTTATTACATCTTCTTCTTTTGATTCAAACTTACTTGCTTTCCTATCATAGTAAACTTTTAATGTTGCAACAGTTGGTGATGCTAAAAGCATCCCTATAGGTCCAAAAAAGCCTCCTCCGACTGTAACTCCAAGAACTATTAAGAATGGACTAACGCCTACCTTACCACCTACTATTTTAGGTTCTAAGTACCATGCATCAAATTGTTGTAGTGCTAATAAGAATATAAATACACTAAGAGCCTTCCAAGGTGATACAAATAGTGCAACTATTGAACATACAACTTCACCAACAAATGGTCCAAAGTATGGGATCATATTTGTAAATCCAACTACTATAGCAAGTAATATAGCATATGGTACTTGAAGTATCATAAGTCCAACAAGTGACATTAATCCAATTATTAATGAATCTAACGCCTTACTTCCTATATAAGCCCCTATCATCTTATTATATGTTCTGCATAAGCCAATTAAACTTTTGCTTCTCTTTTCTCCTAATATCATTACAGTAATTATTTTTGCTTGCTTTATGAATCTCTCTTTATCTATAAGAATATAGATAGAAATTAAAAAACCAAAGAAAAACATTATTATATCTGTTGTAATTGTTAAAAGTGATCCTGCTGTATTTTCTAATACTGACATTAATATAGTTCCAATTTTGCTTGATACCATAGATAAAGTTGAAAGAACCCCTGAATCTTGCATAATAGTATATACTTTATCATGCTTAAGAGCTGCATTAAACCACCCTTGCACTGTATCTACATAACTTGGAATTTCTTTTGTAATTGATATTATGCTATCTATAATACTCGGTACAACGAACACTCCAATTAAAACTAGTATACCTGCAACAATAATATATGTTCCAGCTACCGCTCCCCCCCTCTTTAAATGAAATTTTTTTTCAAATAATTTCATTACAGGATTTAATATATACGCAAATATAAATGCATATATAAATGGAGTCATTACAACGATAAATTTCTTGATTAATGAAAAATATACGTTATAATTATCTACTATTTTATAACCTATAAACGCCAAAACAACAAGTATAAGTATATCTTTGTATTTTAAATATTTGTTAAAGCCCACTTTTCTACTCCTCACTTTCCTTATATATCTTAATAAATTATACCACAACTCTCTTTTACTTATTGACTTTACTATGATTCTTAACATATTATTATAATAATAAAAAAAGCTGTACAATTACTACATTGAACAGCTTGCCAAATATTTTCTAAATCTCTTATAATTTTCTTAACAGTACAAATTCTCTCATAACTAACCATATAATCATTTGAAATTTTTCTCTCAATTTTCTCAATAAACTTTACCATATTTAACCCGTTAATTATACTGTGAAATTATAAATATATAATTTATTTAAGTATTATGGAAATAGAATTATTAAATGTACTTAAACTTTAATAACTTGAAAATAGAATGTTAACATTAGGGAAATCTAGGGATACGCTATTTTTTTTTACTTGCATACTATATTTTTCATTACCTTGTATTCCATACTATATAATAATTAATTTCCAAGTACTCAATAATAGATATTATATAGTACTTTTTATCACAAAGTAAGACTTTTTGTCATTTTTATCAATTAGTTAACATTATTCATTACTAGTTAATATTTAAATTTAAAATAAAAAGGCTACTACAAAATATTTTGTAATAACCTTTTTGAATGAAAAATTACATTTTTTCTACTACATCTATTCCAAGTAATCCTAATCCGTTCTTAATTACTTGTAAGCTTGCTTTAACTAATGAAAGTCTTGCTTTTTTAAGTTCTTCATCTTCTAAATTTAATACTGAATGTGCATTATAGAATTTATTGAATAACTTAGCTACATCAATTACATATCTTGACATAACTGATGGCTCTAGTTTTTCAACCGCTAAATGAATATTCTTTTTAAATCCTTCTAATGCTTTTATAAGTTCAAATTCTTCTTTAGTATTTAACTTACTATAATCAACATTTGAGAAATCTATATTAGAAGCTCTTTCTAATATACTATTTCCTCTAGCATATGAATATTGAACATATGGACCTGTTTCTCCTTCAAATGAAAGTATCTCTTTCCAATCAAAGATTATATCCTTTTCTCTTGAGTTCTTAAGATATGTGAATACAACAGCTCCAATACCTATCTTCTTAGCTACTTCTTCTTTATTTTCTAATTCTGGATTTTTCTCATTTATTATTTCAAGTGTCTTTTGAATTGCTTCATTTAATAATTCATCAAGAAGGATTACTTTACCCTTTCTAGTTGACATTCCACCATCTGCAAATTTAACTAATCCAAATCCTACGTGAACACAATTTTTAGCCCATTCTTTATCAGCAAGTTCTAAAGTTTTAAATACTTGCTTAAAGTGTAGTGCTTGAGGTGTTCCAACAACATAAATACTCTTATCAAAGTCATATGTCTTCTTTCTATAACATGCAGCTGCTAAGTCTCTTGTTGCATATATAGTTGCTCCGTCACCTTTTAATACTATACAAGGTGGCATATTATACTCATCAAGCATAACAACTTGAGCACCATTACTTTCTGTTAAAAGGTTCTTTTCTTTTAATTCATCTATTACGATTTGCATTTTATCATTATAGAATGCTTCTCCTGCAAGTGAATCAAATTTTACACCTAAAAGATCATATACTCTATTGAACTCTTTTAAGCTAAGTTCTCTAAATCTTTTCCATAAAGCAGTTTCTTCTTCTGCACCTTCTTCTAATCTCTTGAAGTGTAATCTTCCTTCATCAACTAATGATGGGTCCTTTTCTGCTTCATCATGGAACTTAACATATATTCTTAAAAGTTCTGCAATTGGTTCTCTTTCAAGTGCTTCTTCATCAACCCATCTTTTATAAGCTGCTATAAGCTTACCAAATTGAGTTCCCCAGTCTCCTAAGTGATTTATTCCAACTGTATTATATCCTTCCTCTTTAAATAACTTATAAAGAGAGTTTCCTATTGATGTAGTAAATAAGTGACCTACATGGAAAGGCTTTGCTATATTTGGTGATGAATATTCAACACATACATTTTTACCTTCTCCTATATTTGACTTACCGTAGTTATCTCCTTCAGTTAAAACTGTTTCAATTGCATTTTTTGTAAATGATGCTTTATCAACAAAGAAGTTTACATATGGTCCTAAACATTCTATTCTCTCAAATCCATCCTTATTTAACTTTGAAGCTAAATCTTGTGCTATCATGTTTGGAGCTTTTCTCATAACTTTAGCTAATTGGAAACATGGGAATGCAAAATCCCCCATATCTGACTTTGGTGGTGTTTCTATAAGCTTCTTGATATCTTCTATATCTAGATCAACGTACTCTTTTATTAATTTTGAAATTATTTCTTTATAATCCATTTTAAATTCCTCCTATATATTTTTCTCTTCTATATTTACGTAAAACATAATTATGTGCATAAAAAAACGCCTCTTATTATAATAAATAATAATAAGAGACGGAATAATATCAATTCTTCCGCGGTACCACTCTACTTGCATAAAGAAATGCCACTCTTTTTTGTTAACGCAAATGATGAATTTGCGGCTATCCCTACTCATTTCAGGCGCTTCTTAGAGGTTCTGTTTCAAATAATCTATCTTATAAGGCTTACACCAAAATGCCCTTACTCGCTAGAAGAATCGATTAATTTACTCTCCTCATCACAGAATTTATATTCTACTTTCTTTCATATATTATACATAGTTTCCTTAAGCAATGTCAACAAATACTTAAATATTATTATATTTAGCACACTCATATTGAAAATGTTGTATAATAGACATAAATATTTAAAATTAATTGCTATTTAAGGAGTTTGTTATGAAAAGAATTGGTGTCATTGAAATCGGAGCAAATTCAGTAACCCTTACATTAAACGAAGTTGAAGAGGATGGTTATTTTAGACCTATAGATGAACTTAATACATCTATCAGATTATGTCAGGATTTAGTTGATGGAACTGAAATTTCTGAAGAGAAATTAAATATTACATTATCAACTCTTAGAGTTTTTAAATCCATGTGTCAAGTATCAGGGGCAGAAAAAATAATTGCAATTGCTACAGAATCTTTTAGAAGCGCTTCAAACAGCGATTCTCTTATTAGTTTGATTAAAGCTGAATTAGGTATCGATATAACTATATTAAATATAGAAAAAGAAATATATTATAACTTTCTAGGAGTATCAAATACTATATACTTTAACAATTCACTTATTGTTGATATAGAAGGTACAGCTACTCACCTAGCATGGGTAAAAGACGGTGAAATAGTAAAATATCATTCACTACCAGCTGGAACGCTTAATTTAACAACTGAATACAACTTAGGTGATAGAATTTTAAGAGAGGACCTTGAAGCTGCAGTTTCTAATATACTGGAACTTTTAAATGATTGTCCTTGGCTTAAAGAGTGTAAATTCGATTCTATAATAGGGGTTGGTGGTACTATTAAGTGCTTAGGTCAACTTGATAGAATTAGAAAAAGGTATCCTTTTGGAGTTGCCCATAATTATACACTTAACGATATCGATGTTCATGATATATATAATCTATTAAAATGTAAAAGTCTTAAACAGCGTAAAATGGTTGATGGTCTTCCACGTGAAAGAGCTGATATAATTGTTGCAGGACTTTGTATATTCCAAAACATACTTACATATACAAACACTAGTGATGTTATTACATCTTCTAGAGGACTTAGAGAAGGTATTATGTATGAATATGTTGATACTAAATATGGATACGACAAAGATATGCTTTCCTTTAGTATTGAAGGTATTATAAATAAACTTAATATTAATAGAAATCATGCAAAACATGTTTATTTAATAGCACAAAAATTATATGAAGAACTTAGACCTCTTCATAAACTTGATTCTCGTTGTCCAAGAATTTTAAGAACAGCTTCCCTTTTACATGACTGTGGAATAAGTATTGATTACTATAATCATCATAAACACAGTTTTTATGTAATTTTAAATTCATGTATAAATGGATTAACACATAAGGAACTTTTTTTAAGTGCAGCAGTTGCAGCATCTCATAGAAATAATCACTACCATATTCCGTTTCCACAATTTTGTTCTGTAATAAATAAAATTGATGTTAAAACTATTGAATATATGGGAGCCATACTTAGAATTTCTGAAGGATTAGATAGAAGCTTAGAAGGTGCTGTTAAGGATATTAATGTTATTATATCTACAGAAACTGTAAAGCTTGAACTTAAATCTGATTTAAATTTAGAATTAGAAATACGTCAAGCAATGAGAAGCGCCTATTCATTTAAAGAAATATTTAATAGAAATTTACTAATAGATCAAATAGATTAAAAAAAGCAGCCTTTAAGGCTGCTTTTTTAAAATATAAACATGAGTAGCATTTGAGCTAAATTCATTATTATATTAGTTACAAATCTAACTGGTATACTTATTATCGGTCCTCCAACAAATATTATTGCAATTAGTATGAAAAACTGATATTGATATATCTTATCTGATAATCTATAAAAATGTTTTGGGCTTAAATCTCTAAATATACTAAATCCATCTAACCCTGGTAATGGAAGTAAGTTAAATACAAATAACATTGCATTAATTGAAATTATTTGCATAGAAATACTAAATAAAATTTGAAATAATGTACCTCTAAGTATTCCATAATTGGCAAGTACCATTATTATAAATACTAGAATTCCTCCAAAGAAAGCTACAGCTAAGTTAGCTAAAGGTCCAGCTAAGCTCACCTTTAAATCATCCTTATATTGATTCTTAAATGCTGATGGATTAACCTGTACTGGTTTTGCCCATCCTATCCCTACAAATAAAATCATTAACATCCCAATAGGATCTATATGATTTATTGGATTTAAATTTAATCTTCCTTGAAATCTTGGTGTTTTATCACCTAATTTATCTGCCATTTTTGCATGAGCATACTCATGAAATGTAAAACCTATCAATATAGCAGGAAGCATTAATATTTTCGAAAGTAAATAATCCATATATCTCGTTTCTCCTTCCCCATTTTAAAGTATTATAACATAAAACACAGCTTTAAAAAAACAAGCTGTGTTTTAATTATTTATTTTAAACCTACTTTTTTATTATTGTTTATTATTTGGTTTATCAGTAGTACTATTACCTGTTTGTTGATCATTTGTTGGTGGCACTACCGGTGGTTTTTCCTCTGGCTTTTCTTCCGGCTTAGATGTGTTGCCATTATTATTATTATTATTATTGTTACCATCATTATTATTGCTGTTGTTGTTGTTATTTCCATTATTATTGTTGTTATTGCTATTGTTATTATTGTTGTTATTTCCATTATTGTTGTTGCTATTATTATTATTGTTAGGCTTATTGTTATTGTTCGGTTTATTATTATTTGTGTTTGTATTATTATTTTTATTTGTATTATTCTTTACAGGTGGCACATAATCATAATCTTCATCTTCTTTTAACGGTCCGTTTTCTTCTATATGTTGATTATTTTGATTAAGGTATCCAGAAAGCTTATCTTTCCACACTTTGACACTGTAACTATTTGCATCTGGTGTCTTATCATTAAATATGAAATCTTCCATTATTTTAGCATTTTGCTCTTTATCAACTATAAGTACCCAACCTAAATTCTTATAAAGGCCTCCCCATGATATTTCATCATCAAAAGGAACTCTTAATTGTTCAAAATCTAAACTTGGGAATTTAGAAGCAGTGTATGCATAGTTAAGTATCATAAATGGTTCAATATTAGTTTTAACATATGGTAACAATGAAGCCATAACAGAAGGATACTTAAGCGGACTTAAGTCCTTAAACTTTTGAGTTACTAAATCAATAACCCTTCTTTGTCTTTCTGTTCTTTCGTAATCTCCATTACCTACTTTTCTAATTCTTGCATATGCTAATGCTTGTTGACCATCTAGTTTTTGCATTCCAGGTTCTGTTATTTTCGGTGATTTATCTTTTTCATATTCACCTATAAATTTATTCAATTCTGGAATTTCATAATCATGTACATCTACTTCAATTCCACCAACTTCATCTATAATCTGTTGGAATCCTCCAAAGTTAACCATAGCATACTTATTTAAGCTTATTCCAAAGTTATCTTTAATAGTTTTCATAAGTAGTTCAGGTCCTCCAAAAGCTAATGCAGCATTAATCTTTTGTTCTCCATGACCTTCTACATCTACTAATGTATCTCTCATAATTGATGTAAGTTTTAACTTCTTGTGATTGTTATCTATAGTTGCAATTATAATGGCATCCGCTCTAGCTGCTTCATCAAGCTTACGTGCATCAGTACCTATTAATAATATGTTTGTAATTCCTGCTTGTTCCTCATAAGTAACCTCTGGAGAAGTTCCTGAATTTTCTTGATATATTTGACCCCTTACATATAAGTAAAATGCTCCAGCACTTAATATTATAAGAAGTAATACTATTCCTATTGATATTAATATTTTTTTCTTCGTAGACATCTTTTTCTTTTCTTTATTTTTAACTCTTCTATTTTTATCTTCCTCGTGTCTCATTTATACCTCCTTATATATATAAAAAACTATTATTAATTAAAACCTTTTCTTTGTTAATTTTTTTAGTTATTTGTAAATTTTGTTTTAACAATACTATTATAATAGACTTTTATAACATATACTAGTATAAATTTATTCAAAATTCTTACTTTTTTTATATTTATCATCAATTTTCTTAAAATTTTATTTATTTCTCATTAAAATTTCATGTGCAAAAAACTTTTAAAAATAAATGGGCCGTTTTTTAATAACGACCCATTTTTATATTTTATAGTAATGTTATACCATTTTCTTTGCATATTTTATAATTTTCATCATCCCAAACAGAAGCTTGAACTTCTCCTATATGTGCTTTATTTAAAAAATACATACATATTCTAGATTGACCAATTCCTCCACCTATTGTATAAGGAAGTTTTCCTTCCAATAATGATTTATGGAAATCAAGTTTCTCTCTCTCTTCACAATTTGCTTCTTTTAATTGAGCTCTAAGCGATACTTCATCAACTCTTATCCCCATTGAAGATAATTCGATAGCTTTGTCTAATGTTGTGTTCCAGAAAAGAATATCTCCATTTAAGTTCCAATCATCATAATCTGGTGCTCTTCCATCATGCTTTTCGCCTGAATTTAAATCATGTCCAATTTGCATTATGAATACTGCGCCTTTTGCTTTACATATTGCATCTTCTCTTTCCTTTGGAGTTAGATCTTTATACATATCCTCTAATTCTTGTGATGTTATAAAGAATATATCCTCTGGAAGTTCTTCTTGTATTTTAACTAAGTTTTCACTTACATACTTTTCAGTACTTTTAAATACACTATAGATTTTATTTACAATTCCTCTTAAGAATTCTAAATTTCTATCCTCTTTGTTTATTATAAGTTCCCAGTCCCACTGATCAACATATATAGAATGTATATTATCAAGTTCTTCATCTCTTCTAATTGCATTCATATCTGCATATAGTCCCTTTCCTACTGGAAATTCATATCTATGAAGACTCATTCTCTTCCACTTTGCAAGTGAATGTACTATTTCTACATCTTCTGCTGATGCTAAAAGGTCAAACTTTACTGGTCTCTCTACCCCATTGAGATCATCATTTAACCCTGAACTTGAGTTTACAAAAAGTGGTGCTGACACTCTTATTAAATTTAACTCATTAGCCAAATTCTTTTCAAAATAATCCTTTATACTTTTAATAAAAACCTCAGTTTCAATCAATGTAGAACTGCTTTTATAGTCTGTTGGTATTATAATACTGCTTTTTTCCATAAATAAATAGCCCTCCTTAAATTTATATATTATTATATACAACTTCAAGGAGGATTACAAAGTTTTTTTCAGTTTTTTTAAATATTTTTAACTTTTTTTATGAAATATTAAACATGACACTCATTTAAATGCTTTTTTAATATTTCAGCTGACTCTTTTAATCTCTTCTTTTCATCATCAGATAATGAAATTTCTATTATTTCTTTAGAACCTTGTCTGTTTACTATAGTCGGAATAGCTAAATACATATCTTCTATTCCATATTGTCCTTCAAATAAAGTTCCAACTGTTAATATACTGTTCTCATCTCTAAATATTGCTTCAACAATTCTATTAACTGCAAGTGCAACTGCAAAATATGTCGCTTTTTTTCTATTTATTATTTCATAGGCTGCATTTTTAACATCCTCTTCAATTACTTTTCTTATTTCCTTATCCCATTCAAGCCCAGTTTGCTTTGCATACATATCAAAGTCTTCACCACCGACTCTTCCATTGCTCCAAGTTACAACTTCACTATCGCCATGTTCACCAATTACATATGAATGTATATTATTATTATTTACGTTAAAATACTTTCCTAGTACATACTTTAGTCTTGATGTATCAAGCACTGTACCTGAACCAATAACTCTTTGCTTAGGGAATCCTGATAGCTTATAAGTTATATAAGTTAACACATCAACTGGATTTGATACTACTAGTAATATTGCACCAGGACTTAATCTTGCGATTTCAGGGACGAATCCTTGGAATATCTTATAGTTCTTATCAATTATATCTAATCTTGTCTCTCCTTCTTTAGGACCAACCCCTGCAGTAATTATTACTATATCAGAATCCTTAGTTTCTTGTAATGATCCTGCATATATGTTTATAGGCTTTACAAAAGATGTACCATGAACTAAGTCCATTACCTCTCCTACTGCTTTTTCCATATTTATATCATATAAGCATATTTCTGTAGCTATACCACTATTCATTAATGCATAAGCTGTTGTAGCTCCAACGAAACCTGCCCCTATTATTGACACTTTTCTTTTTCCATCAACTATCATAAAAATTTCCTCCTAATTGTATATATAATCTTTATTTTCTCCAAATTTGAAACTATTATTATTAATTAATACAATATTAATAATTCCTAGTATATTTGTCTGATATACTTTTTCTTTAATTATACTATTTTTTTATAGTAAATTCAATAAATCTTACCAAATCGCTATGATTTATTTTTATTTTCTTATTTATAAATGTAGTATATAATTATTTTATATGTACAAGGAAATTTAGGAGGATATCTAATGAAATTACTATTTTTTGATACAGAAACAACAAGTATACGTCCTGGCCATATATGCCAGTTAAGCTACATAACTGTAGACACATCAACAAAACCTCAAACAACTATAGGTAAGAATTTCTTCTTTACTGTAGATGAAATGGATCCAAATGCTGAAGCAGTTCACGGATTTTCTTTAGAAAAACTATATGAACTATCTTCAGGTATGTATTTTGAAGATGTTGTCGGAGAATTTATTGATGATTTTATGGAAGCTGATTTTGTAATTGGTCATAATGTAAACTTTGATATAAAGTTCATGCACAGCGAACTTATCGGTCTTGGTGAAAACTATGAAGCTAAAAGAACATTCTGTACTATGGCTTATTACAAAGATGTTTGTAAGCTTTTAAAACCAAATGGTTCATATAAGAACCCTAAACTTGAAGAAGTTATATCATTCTTAAATATATCAAAAGAACAAATAGAACAAAAAGCTAATGAGTTATTTGAAGGCAGTGGAAATTATCACGATGCTAGATTTGATACTGCAGCTACTTATCTAACTGTTATTGAAGGATTAAAAAGAAGAATTATTCCACACGGATATTTTTCAGATATAATGAATAAATAATAATTAATAAACAGTTACAATACCTAAATATTGTAACTGTTTCCATTATGCTGTATAATTTAAATTGTACATTTTTTTGGTGGGGGAGGTATTATTTATGAGTACACAAGTTAAAACTTTAATTAAATTTGTATGTTCTCTGTTTATTATAACAATCTTATTAGATTTCGTATTTAAGAACGTTATAGTTTCATCAGCAATATCACTTTTAATTACAGTTGTATACTTTTATTCTCCTGAAAGGCTTATCGCTAAAAGAGAAGCAGAGGCAGCTAAAGAGGAACTTGCTGCATCTAATAATGATGATAAAAGTAAAAATTTAAAGGGTAAGAAAAAGGGAAAACAAAATAATAAAAAATAGGATTGAGCATATTTATGCTCAATCCTTTTAAATTTCCTTTAATATATCATTATATGTTTTCATAACTTCTTTATCCATTTGTGGTACTCCCTCTAATGGATAATGAAGTTCCATCTTTTCATATTTATTAACTCCTAGTACATGATATGGTAGAAGTTCTACTTTTTCTACATTATTAATATTAGAAATAAATTTTTTAAGTTCTCTTATATGGTCCACTCCATCTGTAAGCCCAGGTACAACAACATGCCTAACCCACACTTTTACATTGGATTTATTAAGTGCTTCCATAAACTTAATTGACTCATCCATATCTCTTAATGTTATAGCTTTATATCTTTCTCTAGTAACATCTTTAACATCAAAAAGAACTAAATCTGTATACTTTAATATTTCTTCATAATCTCCTCGTCCAAAACCTGCAGTATCAATACATGTATGTATTCCTTCTTTTTTGCATAGCTTTAAAATTTCTATAAGAAACTCTTTTTGAAGTAATGGTTCTCCACCAGAGAATGTTACTCCTCCATTTGATGTATCAAAGTATGGTTTATATTTTATAAGCTTACTTACTATTTCTTCTGGAGTATATGTTTCTCCACATCCATTTTCCCACGTATCTGGATTATGACAATACTTACATCTTAGTGCACATCCTTGAAAAAATACTACTATTCTTATCCCAGGTCCATCAACAAGGCCCATTGTTTCTATCGAATGAATTCTTCCTATAGTCATAGTATATATCCTCCTAAATTTATAAATTGAAATAAAGAATTTATAAATACTAAATTACTTATTTCAATTTATAATATATATCCTCTGCTAAATAAAATCTAGCAGAGGATAAATTTAATTCAAATTACATTTTTGAATGGAATGTTCTGTTTATAACATCTAATTGTTGTTCTCTTGTTAACTTAATGAAGTTTACAGCATATCCTGAAACTCTAATAGTTAATTGTGGATATTCTTCTGGTCTTTCCATAGCATCTAATAATGTTTCTCTATTAAATACATTAACATTTAAATGATGCGCCTTTTGACCAAAGTATCCATCCATAAGATTGCTTAAGTTTGATATTCTATCTTCATCTGACTTTCCTAAAGCATCTGGGATGATTGAGAAAGTATTTGAAATACCATCTTGTGAATCTTCATATGGAAGTTTAGCAACTGAATTTAATGATGCTAATGATCCGCTTGTATCTCTTCCGTGCATAGGGTTAGCTCCTGGTGCAAATGGTTCTCCAGCTTTTCTTCCGCATGGTGTTGTACCAGTTTTCTTACCATATACTACATTTGAAGTAATAGTTAAGATTGATTGAGTGTGGAATGCATTTCTATAAGTCTTATTCTTTCTGATTTTATCCATCATGTTTCTAACAAGATATACAGCTATTTCATCAACTCTATCGTCGTCATTTCCGTATTTAGGGAAATCTCCTTCGATTTCAAAATCTACTGCTATTCCTTCTTCATTTCTTATTGGTCTAACTTTAGCATACTTAATAGCTGATAATGAGTCAGCACAAACTGATAAACCTGCTATACCACAAGCCATTGTTCTAAATACATCTCTATCATGTAATGCCATTTGTAATGATTCATATGAATACTTATCATGCATGTAGTGGATACAGTTTAATGTATTAACATAAAGAGTTGCTAACCAATCTGTCATCGCATCAAATTTTTCCATTACTTCATTGTAGTCTAAGTAATCACTATTTATTGGTGCCATCTTAGGACCTACTTGTACTCCTGACTTTTCATCTTTACCACCATTAATTGTGTAAAGTAAAGTCTTAGCTAAGTTAACTCTAGCTCCGAAGAATTGCATTTGCTTTCCAACTTTCATTGCAGATACACAACAAGCTATAGCATAGTCATCTCCCCAGTATTCAAGCATTAAGTCATCATTTTCATATTGAACAGAGCTTGTATCAATTGAAACCTTTGAACAGAAATCTTTGAAGTTTTGTGGTAATCTAGTTGACCATAAAACTGTAAGATTTGGTTCTGGTGATGGTCCTAAAGTATAAAGTGTATTAAGTACTCTATATGAGTTCTTAGTAACTAAAGTTCTTCCATCTACTCCCATACCAGCAATTGATTCAGTTACCCATGTTGGGTCTCCTGAGAATAAGTCATTATATTCTGGAGTTCTTAAGAACTTAACTAATCTAAGCTTCATTACGAAGTGATCCATTATTTCTTGAGCTTCCTCTTCAGTTATAACTCCTGCTTCTAAATCTCTTTCTATGAAAATATCTAAGAAAGTTGAAGTTCTACCAAGTGACATTGCTGCACCGTTTTGTTGTTTGATTGCAGCTAAGTATCCAAAGTATAACCATTGAACTGCTTCTTTAGCATTGCTAGCTGGTACAGATAAATCTAAACCGTAGCTTAATCCCATTGATTTTAATTCTTTTAAAGCAACTATTTGATCTGATATTTCTTCTCTTAATTGAATTACATCAGCATCTATTGTTCCAACTTCTAAGCTCTTCTTTTGCTTTAATTTATCTTGTATTAATCTATCAACACCATATAATGCAACTCTTCTATAATCACCTATGATTCTACCTCTACCATAAGCATCCGGAAGACCAGTTACTATACCATATTTTCTAGCTAATTTCATTTCATCTGTATAAGCATCGAATACACCTTGGTTATGTGTCTTTCTATACTTTGTGAATACTTCTGATATTTTTGAATCTACTTCATATCCATAAGCTTTAGCAGCGTTTTCAGCCATTCTTATACCACCTTGTGGCATAACTGCTCTTTTAAGTGGAGCATCTGTTTGAACACCTACAATTTTTTCAATTGCTTTATCTATATATCCAGGCTCGTAAGCATCGATTCCAGATACAGTTTTAGTATCAACGTCTAAAACTCCGTTTTCTCTTTCTTGCTTAAATAATTCACTTACATCATCCCAAAGCTTTTTAGTGTTTTCTGTAGCACCAGCTAAGAATGAAGCATCCCCTTCAAACGGAGTGTAGTTATTTTGTATGAAATTTCTAACGTCTATTTCCTTTTTCCAGTTCCCTTCTTTGAAACCTTCCCATTGATTAAACATATTAACCTCGCCTCACTTTCTCATCGTTTATGGTTTAATTATAATTAAAGAATAATCTTTAGTCAATAATAACTTTCATTTGAAAATATTTATCATTAATTAAACTCATTTACATTATCTATTTTAAACTAAAAGACGTTAAATGTAAA
This sequence comes from Clostridium sp., assembly GCF_036643715.1. Lineage (GTDB taxonomy): Bacteria > Bacillota > Clostridia > Clostridiales > Clostridiaceae > Clostridium. The sequence continues at coordinate 32,553 of NZ_JAVXRL010000009.1, forward strand.
AGTTTTTTTAACATTTAACGCCCTTTATGTAGAAAATGTGTATTATTTTTCTATTTTATTAACATTTGATTTATTTAGTACCATACTTCTCATAATATTCTCTTATTCTTCCTAGTATCTCATCATTTATTAAAACTTTTCCGTTAACTTCTTTATTGTATAAGTAATCTATAACTTCACTCATAGTTACAATTGCACATGTTTTAAACCCAAATTTTTCTTTAATTTCAGTTAATGCAGACTTTTCACCTTGACCTCTTTCCATTCTATCTACTGATATTATAAGACCTTTAACATCCACATCACCTTGTTCTTTTAAAATTGGCATTGTCTCATAAATTGAAGTTCCTGCTGTCGTTACATCTTCAACTATTAAAACTCTATCACCATCTTTTAGTTTTCCACCTAAAAGTATTCCTTTGTCACCATGGTCTTTAACTTCTTTTCTATTTGAACAATAATCTACATCTATATTATATAAATCTGATAATGCTATTGTTGTTGTAACTGTTAATGGTATCCCTTTATATGCCGGTCCAAATAAAACATCATATTCATCATTAAAGTTCTCTTTAATAGCTTTAGCGTAGAACTCTCCTAGCTTCTTAAGTTGACTTCCTTTTTTATAATTTCCCGTATTTACGAAAAATGGAGTATTTCTACCACTCTTTGTAACAAAGTCCCCAAAAGTTAGTACTTCACATTCTATCATAAATTCAATAAATTCTTTTTTATAATTTTCCATTAAACAATTCCTCCAAACAATATATTATAGTTTAAATAATCCCTCTTATTTCATTTATATCTTTTATTCCTTCTTCAATTAGGAATCTTTCCATGCCTTCTATAATTTCTTTACCTGCCATAGGATTAGTAAAGTTTACTGTTCCTATTTGAATCGCTGTTGCCCCAGCCATAATAAACTCTATAGCATCTTCATAAGTTGTTATTCCGCCTAAACCTATAACTGGTATATTTATAGCTTTACTTACTTCATGTACCATTCTAAGTGCTACAGGCTTTATTGCAGGACCTGACAAGCCTGCATATATATTATTAAATACAGGTTTCTTATTTTTAATATCTATTGCCATTCCCTTTAATGTATTTATAAGTGATATAGAGTCAGCTCCAGCTTCTTCGCATCTAACTGCCATATCAACAATATTTTCTGCATTTGGTGAAAGCTTAACCATTAAATGCTTATCAGTTATAGCTTTCATTTTTTTAACTACTTCATACGCAACATCGCCTTTTATTCCAAAAGCCATTCCGCCACTTTTCACATTAGGGCAAGATATATTAAGTTCTATTATTTCAATGTCGGTATTATTTAGTTTACTTACTGCCATTTCATAATCTTCTATACACCCTCCACCTACATTTGCTATTATATTTGTATCAAACTTCTTCATCTTCTGAAGTTCATTTTCTATAAATCCATCTATTCCTGGGTTTTGAAGCCCTACTGAATTCATCATTCCACTTGGAGTTTCATAAACTCTTACTCCATCGTTTCCTTCTTTTTTATTTATTGTAAGCCCTTTTGAAGATATTCCTCCTAAGATTCCTACATCATAAAAATTGTTATACTCTTCACCAAATCCAAAAGTACCTGATGCTGCTATAACAGGATTTTTAAACTCTATTCCATTTATATCAACTTTCAACATATTAAAGTCCCTCCTATAGTTCTACATAGTATCCATCAAATACTGGACCATCTTTACATGTTCTTTTATTGCCATCTTTAGTCTTGCATGTACATACTAGACAAGCACCTACACCACAAGCCATATGCTTTTCCATTGATACAAAAACATTTGTGTTGCTTTCTTTGCACATTTCTACAACCTTTTTCATCATAACTTCTGGACCACAGCATAATACTGTATCATATTTTTTTGTATCTAATATATCTGTAACAAATCCTTTTGTTCCATTATCCCCTGTATTCGTAGCAATATTTACACTATCACCGTATTTTTCAAACTCATCTATAAGATAAACTTCATCTCTAAACCCTGCATATACATCAATAGTTCTAGCAGTATTATTTTTTCTAAGTTCTTTACACACTTGAATCATCGGTGCAGTTCCAACACCGCCTGCTACTATTGAAACTCTTCCAAGATCTTTTGAAACATCAAACCCATTTCCAAGAGGTCCTGTAACCTTTATCTTTTCTCCTTCTTTAAGAGTAGACATCTCTTCTGTTCCCTTCCCTACTACTGCATATATGAAAGTTAGCTCATTCCCTTCTTTTTCACATATACTTATAGGTCTTGGAAGCAATGATCTTTCAGTTTTAATCATGTAAAATTGTCCGCATTTTATATCTCTTTCTGATTCTACAACTAATTTATATACTTCCTTATTAATTCTCTCATTGCTTATAACTTTTACTTCTTCATATGCCATACTCATTTTTAATTCCTCCTATTTACCACAAGCTCTTCTTATTTCGTCTCTCATTCTAATTGCTTCTTCTCTTGCACAGTCAGCAAATTTTTCTTCATTTTCATTACTCTTTTTATATGCTAATAGGATTCCTCTTGACGAGTTAACTACTCCACCATTTCCGTCTCTTAAGTAAAGTGCCACATCTTCAGCTTTTCCACCTTGCGCTCCATATCCTGGTATTAAGAAAAACATCTCTTTTAAGTTTTCTCTTATTTTAGCTCCCTCTTCTTTATGAGTACATCCTATAACTCCACCAAGCTGAGTATAACCACATTTTCCAACGTAAGGTTTTCCAAGGTTTAAAACTTTCTCTCCAACTATGTCATACACATTTTTATTTTCTTTATCTTTTATATATTCTATATCTATTGCACCTTTATTAGATGTTCTAACTAAGCTAAATAATCCTTTTTCTCCTGACTCTATATAAGGAATATATGGCATTACGCTATCCATACCCATGTAAGGGCTCACTGTTATAAAATCAACTTCAAAGTCCCCTTCAAAATGCGCTTTTGCATACATTTTAGCAGTTGCATCTATATCTCCCCTTTTAATATCCCCAATTACGATTTCGCCTTTATCTCTAAGGTACTTTACTGTATCTCTATAAGCTTCAAGACCTTCTATTCCAAGAGCCTCATAATAAGCTATTTGAACTTTAAAGCATGCTGCAACATCATATGTTTTATCTATTATCATCTTATTAAACTCAAATATAGCTTCTTTATTGTTCCTTCCTTCTTTTATGAATTGTGGAATGTATGATAGGTCTGTATCAAGACCTACACATACAACTCCTCTCTCTTCTACTCTATCATATAATCTATCTATAATATTTTTCATAAAACACCCGCCTATTTTTTATATAATACTTTCCCTGATTTTATAGTCATAACTACTTCACCATAATATTTCATTCCTTCAAAAGGAGTATTCTTTCCCTTTGAACTAAATTCTTCTGAATTTATAGTTATTTCCTTATTAAGGTCTACTAATACTACATCTCCATCTAATCCAACACTTATGTTTCCCTTATTCATCTTTAATATTTTAGATGGATTTCTAGACATCATCTCTGATAATCTATTTATTGTTATAACTCCATTTTTAACTAATGTTGTATAACAAATCGGGAAAGCAGTTTCAAGACCTACCATTCCAGGTGACCCCTTCTCTTTATCTTCTTTAGTATGTGGCGCATGGTCTGTCCCAATACATTCTACATCTCCATGACTTATTGCCTTTAATAAAAATTCAACGTCATCTTTTTCTCTAATTGGCGGATTTACTCTATAGTCACTTATATCTCTAGTTAATGCTATATGGTGTGGAGTAACTTCACATGTTACTTTTACACCTTGACATCTTCCATCAATTATATATTTAATTGCTTCTTTAGTGCTTACATGAGCCATATGAAGTTTAGCTCCTGTAACTTTAGCTAAAGTTATATCTCTCCATGTCATCATATTTTCAGCTAATCTCATATCTATATCTGAAAACTCACTTGATTCTGCATGAGACATTAAAACCCAATCATTTTCTTTCGCTATCTTCATAGCTTCCATCATAACTCTAGAATCTGAAACGCCTACACCATCATCTGATATTGCCGTTATTCTTTCATCATATTTAAAACTCTCTAAGTGTGATAATGTCTTTCCATCAAAGTTTTTTGTTATAGTTACACATTGATGTATGTCTATAAGGTTTAATTCTTTTTCTTTATTTTTAACATAATCTAGTACTTCCTTTGTTGAACATATTGGATTTGTATTTCCCATTAAACAAACTCCAGTATATCCACCCCTTAAAGCAGCTTTTGACCCTGTTTCTAAGTCTTCTTTGTAAGTTAAGCCTGGATCTCTAAAGTGAGCATGTGTATCAACAAATGCTGGCATTAATGTTAATCCCTTTGCATCTACTACTTCTACTCCATCTTTATTAATATTTGTTCCAAGTTCTTCTATCTTTCCATTCTCTATATAAACATCGCCAATAAAGTTTTGGCTAGAATCTATTACATTTGCGTTTTTTATTAATATATTCAAATTAAACACCTCTTTTGTAACTTATTTTAATTTGCATATGTGATCACAATATTCACATCTATAAGTTGCATTTTCTTTATCTACTAATACAAAGCTTTGAGGCACATAATCTTCATCTGCTGTTACACATCTTGAATTTTCACAAACTATTATATTTTGAACTTTTAAAGGTAATTCTGGTATTACCTTATTTATTATCTTTTCATCTCTTACTTCATTTATAGTAACATTTGGAGATAACAAAGCTAGTATTCTATAATCAAGTTCTTCTATTCCTTCTATTTTTATAATATCTTTTCTTTCAATTCTGTTGCTCTCAACATTCATTATTAAAGCTACACTTAAGTCTGATTTATCCAAATTCAAGTGATTAAATATCTTTATTCCAACTCCAGCTTTTATATGGTCTATAACTAATCCATTTCTTATACTTGTAATTTCTAACATATTAACATACCCCCAATAGCTTACATATTAATGCCATTCTTACATACATTCCGTATTCAGCTTGCTTAAAATATGCTGCTCTTTCATCTTTATCTACTTCTATAGCTATTTCATTAACTCTTGGAAGTGGATGCATAACTATCATATCTTCTTTGCTACAGCTCATCTTTTCTTCATCTAATACATAGCAATCTTTAAGTCTTAAATATTCTTCTTCGTTGAAGAATCTTTCTTTTTGAATTCTAGTCATGTAAAGTATATCTAATTCGTCTATTACATCATCTAACTTTTCAACTTCTCTAAATTCTATATTGTTTTTGATTAAAACTTCTTCTCTTATATAATCTGGTATTTTAAGTTCTTTTGGTGATATCAAGATAAATTTATTACCTTTATATCTGCTCATTGCTTTAATTAAAGAATGTACTGTTCTTCCATACTTTAAGTCTCCACATATACCGATTGTATGATTTTCTAATCCTTCTTTTAGGGATGTTATTGTTAATAGATCTGTTAGTGTTTGAGTTGGATGTTGATGTCCACCATCACCAGCATTTATTACTGGAACATCTGAATATATGCTTGCAACTTTAGCTGATCCTTCTCTTGGATGTCTCATAGCTATAATATCTGAATATATTGATACCATTTTTATAGTATCTGCAAGTGTTTCACCTTTTGATGCTGAACTTGAATTTGGTTCTGAAAAACCTAAGATTTTACCACCTAGTCTCATCATAGCTGCTTCGAAGCTAAATCTTGTTCTTGTACTAGGCTCATAAAATAGAGTCGCAAGGATTTTGCCATCACAAATGTTAGCATACTCCTTTGGATTTTTAATAATTTGATGTGCTAATTCGAATATCTCTTCTAGTTGTTCTATGGAAAAATCCATAGGTTCGATTAAATGTTTGTTTTTTAACATAATATCACTCCTTCTTAACCTCTCTGTGTTAAATTTAAAGGGACTCGGTTTTTAGTTTTTAGTTTATAAAAAAAGCCTTCCTTAAAAGTTTAAGGAAGGCGTAGTTATCCTATAATGATAATACTTACTAAACTATAACTTCCTTACTGATCTCTCTGAATCAAATTAAAGGTTATCTTTTCTGTAAGAATACCATGTAAAACAAATTCTGTCAATATTTAAAATATATTTTTTTAGTTCCAATTATTCATAACATCATCCCACATCATCTTCCCAGATTTAGCTAGAGTTACTGTTCCGTAAACACTATTTGGTATTGACATAGATAGGACTGTAAATGCAAAAGTACCCTTTGATAATTGAATTAGAGCTGTATCATTTTCAACTCCAGGTTTATCTCCAGTCTTGCTTGAAATTTCATATTTTAAATCATCTGGAATATAAAGTGCTAATTTATTTTTTATTTGTTGTCTTCTAAGTATATCAATTAGCATTGTACTATTTTCTTTACTTAAAAAAGTTTGATCATATAATACTTTCCAAACTCTTGATAAATCTCTTGCCGTAGTTAAATTCTCAACTTTAGGTTTTTCTTTTCTTTCATCAGTTGTCTTTCTATTTAGGACAGTATTCTTAAGACCCATTTCTTTAATATACTCATTAATCTTTTCCATACCAACAATGTCTATAATCTTATTTGCTGCTGTATTATCACTTTGAATAAGCATTGCAACTAAAAGTTCAAATACAGTATATTCTCTTGCGTTAAACTCATGAATTATACCAGTTCCATAAACTTTATCTGCTCCCTCTATATTTATCTTATCCATAAAAGAAACATTTCCATTCTCAACATCTTTAATAAGTGATATTGCGATAGGCAACTTCATACAACCTGCAGCTACCATCTGAACGTTTTCATTGTAACCATACACAAATCCTCTATTTAGGTCTTCAAAAAAGAAGCCATAAGTTCCAATTCTTGATTCTAAATATTTTTTTATCTCTTTCATAATACCCTCCAGCTTTAAAATTAAAATCTGTCCTATATTAATAAAATTATAACATATTTTTATAAAATTTTGAAGTTTTTTAAATTTATGTTATTTGATGAAAATACAGGACTCAGCCATGCTATAGTCCTGTATAAAACTTACTAATCCCCGAAAGAAATTCCTATTTTTTTAGCTATTGTAACTAATTCACAATCTGGATTAACTTGTTTAGTATGCTGACCAATAACATTTTCTAATGTATCATTTGTTAGCTTATCCCCTTTTAAACAAACCATACTTCCGAAAAGTCCTTCATTTATCATTTCAACAGCCCCAACACCATATCTTGTTGATAATATTCTATCAAAAGTTGAAGCATTTCCACCTCTTTGAATATGACCAAGAACAGTGCACCTGACTTCATGATCTTTAATTACTTTTTCTAGATCGTCAGCTAATTTATTACCTATTCCACCAAGTCTAATTGGATCTGGACTATCTGCTACAATTTTTGAAACAACAACATCACCATCTTTAGACTTTGCACCTTCAGCAACAACTATAATAGTAAATAGTTTTCCTTCTGCTTTTCTTTGATTAACTTTTTCTACTATTTTGTTAATATCGTATGGAATTTCAGGTAGAAGAATTACATCAGCAGATCCTGCTATTCCTGATTCAAGAGCTATCCATCCAGCCCCTCTTCCCATTACTTCACATAACATTATTCTATGATGTGATTCAGCTGTTGTATGAAGTCTATCTAAAGCTTCTGTTGCAACATCAATTGCTGTATTAAATCCAAATGTTACATCTGTTGATGCTAAATCATTATCTATAGTTTTAGGAACTCCTATAACTTTAACTCCTTTTCTTGAGAAATCTCTAGCTGAAGTTAAAGTTCCATCGCCTCCTATTACTACTAATACGTCAACACCCTCCATTTTTAAGTTCTCAACTGCTACATCAGAAACGTCTTTCTTAACCATTTCTCCATTTTCTTCTACTGAATAATCAAAAAGATTATCTTTGTTTGAACTATAAAGAATTGTTCCGCCTCTATGGAGAATTCCAGATACTGATTCTAAAGTTAATGGAATATAATCGTTATTATATAAACCACGATATCCAAATTTATATCCTATAACCTCATAACCATAATTTAAAATAGCAGTTCTAGTAACCGCTCTAATTACCGCATTAAGCCCTGGACAATCCCCGCCTCCAGTTAATAAGGCTATTTTTTTTATCTTTTTTGTCATCTCAAAAATCCCCCTCTACCCATTTTATACCTGTTATTAATTAAATCTTCTTTATTTTCTGATAATTTCAAACAAAAAAAATTTAATTCCTTTTCATAGTGACATTTACGCGATACATAATGCAATTGTTTTCAAATTTAACATTAAAAGTAAACTGTTCTTTTTTTTATAATATCATAATTTTGGAATATATTAAAGATTTTTTTTGATTTAATGGTATTTTTTTCATAATATTATTTCAAAATTTCCCCTCTAACTTTTTCCCATTCATCCTCTTTGTATTCTCCGTCAAAATTTCTTAAATTATCATGAATATCTAAGTAAAATCCTTTTTCATCTATTAAATTTTTTTCTATTATTTTTTTAATCCCATCTTCTTTAAATAATAAATTCCATTCATCTTGAGATATATAATTTTTGTAGTCATCATATTCATCTTTACTTATAAATGTATCATATCTGCCATCAAAGAATACCATAACATCATCATTTATTTTTATTATTTTTTCTACCATCGCCCATAATGGTTCCTTCTTACTATCAGTTTTTATTAAAACAACCAAACTATCATTTAAATTCATAAGTTTTGCTAACTGAACTCTACTCATACCGATATCATTTTTAATCCATTTTTTATTTTCTAAAATCTCTTTAACACTATTTATCAAATCCATAATAACACACTCCTTTACATTATTATTTGTAAATAAAAAAAATAAATTCAGCCAAATAAAAATTTGACTGAATTTATTAAAACTTTATAATGCTGGTAATGCAATTACCCCTGCAAATACTAATACTGCAAGTAAAACACCTACTGCAATTCTGTATACTGCAAATATTCTCATAGGTTTCTTCTTTAAGTAACTTACAAACTTATTCATTACAACTAATGCAACGATAAATGCAACTACGAACCCAACTCCAAGTGCAACCCAATTTGTTGCATCCATTATTGAATAATCAAATTTAATCATATCTAATAATGTTGATCCAAACATTGCTGGTATTGCTAAGAAGAATGAAAATTCAGCAGCAACTGGTGTTGATAATCCACCGATCCAACCACCCATTATTGTTGAAGCACTTCTTGACATTCCTGGCCACATTGCAAAACATTGTGCCACTCCAACTATCAATGCTTCTTTAGGTGTAATTTTATCTATATTATTTGCTTTTGGTCTTCTTTTTCTATATATATTTTCTATAACTATTAAAAGTATACCCCCGACTATAAATCCGTAGATTACAGCTACTGGTGTAAATAAAGTTTTTATCGCATCATGTAATGCAAGTCCAACTATAAGTGCTGGTATTGATCCAACTATTACATTAATTCCGAATCTAAAACCTGTTTTTCCTTCTTTACCTTTTGTAAATATATATTGGAAAAATTCAACTACACTGCTACTAATCTTTTTCCAATAAAGTACTACGACTGCTAATATAGCTCCTAGTTGTATAACAACTGTGAACATGTTCGCAAAGTCTCCTGTAAAATTAATCAAGTCTCCTACTAAAATCATATGTCCTGTTGAAGATACAGGAACGAATTCTGTAAGACCTTCTACTATTGCTATAATAATTGCTTTAAGTATTAAGATTAAATCTAAACCCACCAATTCTCACTCACTTTCATAATTTATTGACTTTATAATTATAATTGCAATATTCATAGTTGTCTACATTATTTACCTAATCGTATTAAATTTTACAAAACTTAAGGTTATTAATTTAAATAAAAACAGGTTGTATCAAAATTTGATACAACCTATTTTTTAATTTATATTATTTTAAAACACTAGCAACAATCTTTTCTTTTTCTTCTGAAACATTAGGTACAAAACTCTTAAGTAAAGTAAATTCACCTTTTAGTTCATAATCCCCAAGATATGCAGGTATTAATATACTGTCACCCATTTTAATTTCTAAAGCTTCCCCATTAGAAATTATTTCTCCATTTCCTTCAACACAAGTAAATAAGTAAAATCTATTTTTATCACTTGATTCTTTAGCACTAGTTTTAACTTCATATTTTTCTATTGCAAAATATTCACCTAAGCAAAGTACTGTTTTATCATATCCCTCTTCATGAATTGTGATACCTTTAATATTTTCTCCCTTTAATGAAAAATCAATTACATCTAAAGCTTTTGCTACGTGAATTTCTCTTCCTCTATTATAGTCATATACTCTATATGTTGTATCACTATTTTGTTGTATTTCTGCAATTACAACACCTTCACAAATTGCATGAACTAATCCACTTTTAACGTAGAACATATCACCTTTTTTAACTTTTATTTCATTTAAGTATGGAGATAAGTCTCCTTCTTTTATTGCTCTTTCAAATGTTTTTTTATCGCAATCTTTAGTACCAACAATAAGTGTAGCGCCTTCCTTTGCATCAACAACATACCAAGCTTCTGTTTTTCCAAGGTCATTATCTTCTCTCTTTGCATATTCATCTCCTGGATGAACTTGAACTGATAACTTATCGTTAGCATTTATAAGTTTTATTAATAATGGGAAATTATCTGCTTCAATTTTATCTCCAACAAGCTTATGTCCTAAATTCTTTAAAAGCTCATCAAATTTCATTCCTTTAAATTCGCCATTTTCAACTACTCCAGTTCCATTTCTATGGCAAGCTATATCCCATGTTTCTCCTATTAATCCTTCCTTTGGCATGTTATCTCTAAACTTTTCTAAGTCTCTGCCACCCCAAATTTTATCGTAATATAAGTTTTCAAATTTAATTGGATACATACACCTAACTCCTTCTCATGCGTTCTTTTATTAATATAATATTTCAACTTGAGAGATATCTAATTTTTTATAATTACCATCTTCAAGTTCTTTATTTGCTCTTTTTATTGTATCATAATTATTCTTTATAGAATTCTTAATTAAAATATCTTCTACATTATCTTTTAACTGCTCTGAAGACTTCATATTTTCATAAGCTCTACCAAGTTCTTCTGAATATACTGCATAATAAATAGCCGCATTATTTAATGCTTTTGCATTATTTTCATTAATTTTATAAGCACTCTTAATAGCTTCTATAGCCTTATCTCCATCTTCATTTTTAAGATAACAAGCACCTAGCATATTAAAATATCCATCATTTGAATCATCAACTTGTACTAAAAGCTCTAAGTTTTTTATAGCACCTTTAAGATCATCCTTTTTCATATTTATAATCGCCATATTATAGTAATTCTCTGCTCTTTTATCTTCTAATGAAGACGCTAATTTATAGTAGTTATATGCAGTTTCTATGTTTTGTTTTACTTGATCATAAAATACAGCAGCATTTTCTACCATTTCATAATTATAAGGTTCATAATACATACCTCTTCTTAAATATGAAGGTATTGCATCTATATTATCTTGTTTTATAAGCATATTACTAAATAACTCTGCGTATATCTTTCCATAATCACCATTTAACTTAGAACATTCCATTCCATATTCTATAGTCTTTTTGTAATTTTCATCTTTAAGATAATCTTCTGCAATTATATAGTTTGCACCATAATTATTTTTATACTCTTCCTTTATATACTCAATGCTATCTTCATAGCTTCCATTAAGCGCTTTACTTATATCTATCTTTATAGAATGAGCTAATAATGAATTACTATTAGCATCACTTATTGAATTAATAATAGATTTAGCCTCTTCTACTTTCATTTTATCTAAAGAATACATCTTTGATATAATAATCTTATTAAAATCATCTTCTTTGCTATTATTATAAAGATTTTCTATATATTTTTTACTATCTTCGTTTTTACTTGAAACAACTTCCTCAATTACATCTAATATTCTTATCTCGTTGTTATCCTTTTCAAATGAACTTTTTAAAAGTTCAAATGCCTTTTCATTATTATCTACTATTATATTTAAATTTGCAACTTCTGCAAGTTCATATGAATTATCATCTACATTAATATTGTCTACCATATCTTTAGCCTTACCTTTATCCCCATTAGCTAAATACACTGCTACCATAGTTTTTCTTAATTTTTTATTATTTTCGTTTGTCTTTAAAAAATCTTCTCCATATTCTTGTGCTTTACCATACTCTCCGTTCATTAAATAAGTAAAAGTTATGTAATTACCAATCTTCATATCATCTTCTTCATACTTTGCTTGTCCATCCTTCTTTATAAGGTCACACCTTTGTCTGTACGCTTTTTCTAATAATGAATTAGAAGCTGTTTTTTCACCTTTTAAAGAGTGTATTTCTGCCTTTTTCACTGTCCAAATTGGCCATTCCTTATCTGATTCTTTTTTAGAATATTCTTCTATAGCTAAATCATAATTACCAGCATAATATTCAACTTCTTTTTCATTTAGCATAAGTTCCACTTCAGTACCAACTGCTACTTTAGAAGCTACTACTACAATAATAGCGAATATCATCGTATAAGAAATTGTAATTACACTGCCTATATACGGCTTATCATTTACTATCTTTTTATACTTCACCCATATCTTCCCCATAAAACTCTTCATAAATTATCCCCCATAACTACATTTTGTTTTATATTTCTTCATGATATATTAAGAATTTATTCATATATTTAACATTTTATCAAATTTTTATTTATAAATCTACATTAATATACTATCTTCTGTTTTTTCTCTTTACAATATATTAATTTTATTGTATTTAAAAAGATTTCGATGTAATATATTTTTGTGATATACTAGTTATTATTTGTAAGGTGATTATTTATAATTAAATTGTATTAAAGGGTAACTTTACTTCTATTATGTAAATTATCCTTTCTATATATAACTGTATGTAATAAATTTTAGGGTGGTGAACGTTATTAATATAAAATCAGTTATAAGTATTATTTCAAGTAAAATAGTACTTTTCATATCAAAGAATTTCTTAAAAGGTGGTAGTACCTTCCCAGGAAGAGTTGCCTTAAAATTAGATAGAAATATTTTAAAAACTGTTTCTAAAGGTTATAAGGTTGTTCTTGTAACTGGTACTAATGGAAAAACAACTACAACAAGTATGATTACAAATATTTTAAAAGAGAATAATTTCGAAGTAATAACAAACAACACAGGGGCTAACCTTTTCCCAGGTATAGTTGCTTGTTTTATTGATAACTTTAAATTCTCAAGTAATAATAGTACTAAATATGCTGTTATTGAAGTTGATGAAGCTAATGTTAAATTCATTACTGAATACATAAGTCCTGAACTACTTACTGTAACAAACTTATTTAGAGATCAATTGGACAGATATGGTGAAGTTTATACTACTCTTACAAAAATTTTAGAAGGAGTTACTAAATCTCCAACTACTAAACTTGTATTAAATGGTGATGAATCTTTACTAGGAAAATTAGATTTAAAAAATCCTACAGATTTTTATGGATTTAGTGTTCCAGTTAAAGAAAACACCAAACTTGATGTAAATGCAGATTCGAAGTTCTGTAAATTTTGTAAATCTCCATATGAATATAATTTTATAACTTACAATCACTTAGGAGACTTTTATTGTCCTAGCTGCGGATATAAAAGACATACTCTTAAATATTCTGTTGATGAAATTATAAATATTACTCCTGATTATTCAGAGGTTGTTATTAATGGCAGCAACATTACAATTAGTCAGTCTGGTGTTTATAATATTTACAATGGTCTTTGTGCTTATTCAATCGCTAAAGAACTTGGAGTTTCTGATAAAGTAATTGCAAAATCTTTAGGAAAGCAAGACTCAAGCTTCGGAAGGCAAGAGACTATTAATATTGATGGTAAGAATGTAAAAATAATTCTTGTTAAAAATCCAGCAGGATATAACCAAGCACTTGATACACTATGTTTAAATAAAGAACCATTTTCTGCTTTATTTATGCTAAATGATAATTATGCAGACGGACGAGATGTATCTTGGATATGGGATGTTAACTTTGAAAAGTTACACACTTTACCTATGAACAATGTATTTGTTTCAGGTATGAGAATGTATGATATGGCAGTAAGACTTAAAACAGCTGGTCTTAATAAAGATAAATTTATATTAGAAGAAGATTACGAAAAGTTAACTAATAAAATAAAAGAGTGTGATGATACTAATATTTATATTCTTGCAACTTATACTGCAATGATTAATTATAGAAAACATCTTCACTCAAAAGGTTACATTAAGAAACTTTGGTAAAAGGAGGCGTTAAGCTATGGAATTAAACATTTGTCACTTATATCCAGACCTTTTAAATGTTTATGGTGATGTTGGAAATATTTTAATTTTAAAATCTAGAGCAGAAAGTCGTGGAATAACTGTTAATATTCATAATGTATCAATTAACGATGATTTTAATGCTGATGATTTTGATATTGTATTTTTTGGTGGTGGTCAAGATTACGAACAATCAATCGTTTCAGATGACTTAAAAAATAATAAAACAATTGAACTTACAAGATACGTAGAAGATTCAAAAGTTTTAATTGCAATATGCGGTGGTTATCAATTACTTGGTAAATATTACAGAGCACCTAACGGTGAAAAGCTTGAAGGTCTTGGTATTCTTAATATTTATACTGAAGGTGGAGATACTCGTTTTATTGGTAATACTATAATTCACAATGATGAGTTTAATCAAACATATGTTGGTTTTGAAAACCATTCAGGAAGAACATATATAAATGATTTAAAACCACTTGGAAAAGTAATTGAAGGTTACGGAAACAATGGAGAAGATGGTCATGAAGGATGTATTTATAAAAATACTTTTGGAACTTACTTCCACGGTTCTCTTCTTTCTAAAAATCCTGAACTTGCAGATAAATTTTTAGAACTTGCCCTTAATAAAAAGTATGATGAAGTTTGTCTTGATAAATTAGATGATACTTTTGAACTTAGTGGTAAGGAATGTATTTTAAAAAGATTTGAAAATAAAGATAAATAATAAAAAAGCACTTACAAAGAATTTAAACTTTCTTTGTAAGTGTTTTTTTATTGCCTATTTATTACTTTTCCATTTTTTAAATATTGGATTTCTTCTTTTGTGATATTATTTAAAGTTTTAAATTCGTAATTTAGTAATTTGTATTCTTGTATTATACTATCTAATGTTGTTGCTGTACTCTTCTTCCCTTCTGCATCATGCATTAAAACAACTTCAATCTTATAAGTTCCCGCACTATTTTTTATATTTTTCTTTATAGATTCACTAGATACTTTTGCAGCTGATGCATCTCCTGAATCAACATTCCAGTCTATGTACATAATATTTTTGTTTAAAAGTTCTGTTTTAATACTATCTAGTACATTTTTCTTACAAACAAGATTTGTTGAACCTCCAGGTAATCTTACAAACTTAGCTTTTGTATTCTCTCCTAAAAGTTTGTTTATTTTACTTTGACAGCAATTCAAATCTTTAAAGTATGAGTCTTTGCTTTCATAAACTTCATTGTACTCATGTATGTTACAATGTGGATAGATAGCCATACCAGCTTTTTTTAAGTTTTTTATGTTTTCTTTGTTATTTTCGGCACTTCTTCCTACAACGAAGAAAGTAGCCTTTACGCCATTTTTATTTAGAACATCTAATATGTTTGCTGTATTTGTTCTAGATGGCCCGTCATCAAAGGTTAGATACACTATTTTTTTATTTTGAGTAGTACAGTTCACAGGAATACAAGCCCAGCTAATTGTTATAGTTAGTATAATTGCAATTATTGTTGGTATTTTCTTTAAAACTTTTATACTATCACCCCCTTATTTATAGTTTGCCTACAATCTTCATTTTTATTTAATTATATTGTAAGAATTTAATGGGTATTTTCAGGTAATGTTTATTGTTATATGCAGCTATCGGTGTTATACTTTTTTTTAGGCACGTCCATTTTATTAATATCAAAATTACAAACGAGGTGGAGAAATGAGTTTTACTAAGAAGGGTTTACTACTAAAAACAATGGCTTTTGTTTTTGTTATTTCTTTATTAGCTCCTCTAGGAGTTATTAAATCATATGCAGATACACAAACGCCTGAACCATCAATAACAGCAAAATATGCTATTACTATGGATTTAAAAACTGGAGAAGTTATATATTCAAAAAATGCAGATGCAAAAGCGTATCCTGCAAGTATAACTAAGCTGTTAACTGCATTAATATTTGCAGATAATGCACACAAAACTGATACAATTAAATTTACTGAGTCTGCAAAAGCTCAACCTCCATATTCACTACATTCTAATTGGCCTGGTGTCACAATGAAAGTTTCTGATACAATGTCAGCTGATGATGTAATGAAAGGGTTACTAATGTTCTCAGGAAATGATGCAGCTTATATGATAGCTGATCACGTTTCTGGAAATGCGGAAAACTTTGCAGTACTTATGAATAAGAAGGCTCAAGAAATAGGTATGAAAAACAGTCATTTTGTAACACCTAACGGTTTACACGATGCTGACCATTATACAACTGCTTATGATTTAGCTTTACTTACAAGAGAAGCTTTTAAAAACCCATGGGTTAAAGAAGTTATGGAAACTAAAAATGCAACTATTTCAATCGGTGGAAAAACTGTAAATTTAGAAAATAGAAATAAAACATTAGGTAAATATGGTAATGAAGCTGGTAAAACAGGTACTACTAACCAAGCTGGTGAATGCCTAGCTTCTGTTTATAATAGAGATGGAAGAGAAATCATTGGTATTGTTTTAAATTCATCAGTAAGTGCTAATGATACAACAAGATATAATGATATGAATGCTATTATGGATTATAGCTATAATGCTAAACCAGCTGTTTACAAATCAACTGGTGATTCAATTCAGAACGTAACTTTAAATTATAAAATGTTTAAGTTCTTCGGTCCTGAAAAAACAATAGAAGCACCAGTAAAGTTATCAGAAGATGCTATGCTTTATAAAAATTCATTTAATGATAAAAATGTAGCTATAGATTTTAATTCTGATAGTCATGATGCATGGTCTGTTGCAGCTCATAATAATGTTGATCTTTCACTTTCAGCGAAAAATTATACTACTACTTTAAAAGGTAATATTGGAGTATCAATAGGTCAATTATTAAAGGCAAACATGTTTGCTTACCTTGGTGTTGTTTTAGCTATAGTTATTATAGTTTTAATAATAATACTACTTATAAGAACAATTAACAAAAGACGTTACAGTAAAAGACGTTATGGAAATTACAGAAGATATTAATATTTAGTGCGGAAAAAAAGTAGAGAATATATATTCTCTACTTTTTATTTTTACTTTGTTTTATTGTCTTTTTTTTTGATTTTATTTTTACATTTACTTTGTTCTTATTTTTAACTTTATCACTATAAACTTTCTTTTCTACTTTACTTTCTTTATCATTATTTTTTGTAACTTTCTTCTTCATAACTGAATAGCCAAATGATCCAATTGATGTTCTAGGAAGCTTATAATATTCTCCGTGACAATAAGCTAAAAGATCTCCCTGTTCAAAGTGTATCTTTCCTTTTTCATCTATTAAGTCTTCATTTATGTGAGAACCTAATACTTCAGCTACAAACATATCATGACTTCCAAGTGCGGTAACACTCTTAACTCTACACTCTATATTTATTGGACACTCCTCGATATAGGATGCATTTATATGAGTGCATTTTTTCATTGTAAATTTCATTTCTTCAATTTTATCCACTTTTCTTCCACTTCTAACACCACAAAAGTCAACCTGTTTTGTCATCCCAGCATGAGGGATATTAACGACAAACTCCATACTTTCTTTTATATATTCATATGATAATCTTTCTGGTCTTATTGAAATTGATAACATTGGTGGTCTTGTGCAAACTGTTCCTGCCCATCCAACAGTAAATACATTCTCTTTTCCATCATTATTTTTGGATGAAATAAGTACTACCGGAACCGGGTTTAAAACTACACTTCCTTTAAAATCTCTCTTTTCCATTCTTTTGTTACTCCCATTCTTTCCATATTTCAGGTTTATATCCAACAGTCGCAATCTTTCCGTTTCTTACTATTGGTGTATTTATTAAACTTTGATCTTTTAAGAGTATTTCAAGCTTCATGTCACTACTTCTTATTTTATCTAAGTTAGACTTTTTATATCCTTTTGACTTAACGTTAATAAGCTCACTTAAAGCTATTGATTTTTTAATATTATCAAGTTCACCCTTAGAAATTCCTTTTTCTTTCATATCTCTAAAAGAATAGCTTATATTTCTTTCTTTAAAGTATCTCTCTGCTTTTTTTGTATCAAAGCATTTTTTAGTTCCAAATATTTGTATATTCATTATTCAATCAACTCTTCTCTATTATTAAATATATTTTAATAACCCAATTGGCGAATCTATAAAATAATCAGGTTTTACTTTTTCTAACCTCTTTATATCAAGCGCTGTATATTTAACTCCACAAGTCTTGCACCCAGCATTCTTCCCACAAAGCAAATCAAAATGACTATCTCCAACCATTATAGTATCTTCTGGTTTAACATTTAACTTTTCACATGCATACAAAGCTGGCTCTCCTTCTGGTTTATGCTTTTTAGTATATTCAGGAGTTACTATTACATCCATATAATTTATTATTTTGGATATTTCCATACCTCTTATAGCAAGTATCTCTCTTTTTGATGTTACTATCCCAATTTTTATTCCTTTTCTCTTAAGTTCTTTTAAAAGATCCTCTACTTCATCAAAGGCATCACACATATCATCATGTAATTCTTCATTGTAAGTCCTATACATACTAATTAGGTTTTCTATATTTTCTTCATTAGTATACTTTTTAAAACTTTCCTGAAGTGGTTGTCCAAACATACTTGTTATTTCATTTTTTGATACTTCTAAATTTAAACCTTCTCTAAATGTATGATCAAAGGATTTACAAATAAGTTCATTAGTATTTATTAATGTTCCATCTAAATCAAATAAAACTGCCTTTATCACCTTATAACCTCCTTTTATCTTCACATATAATCGTTATTATATCAAAATTTCAAATGTATTACTATTTAATATATGTGAATTGAATTATATATTTTTTTATGATATTATCATCTACGTAGAATCTAAAATGGAGGTTTGTCATGGAAGTACAACTTAAGCATAGAGATTTTTATTTTGATACACTTAAAGGTTTTCTAATAATATGTGTTATTGTCGGAAATTCATTAGAACTTGCAAGTCCTCAGAATATTAATACGCATTATTTTATATTATTTTTATATATTTTTCACATGCCACTTTTTACATTCGTTTCAGGTTATTTTTCAAAACTTAGTAAACGAACTACAGCACAAAAAGTAAAATCAACATTTAAATTGTATGTAATTGCACAATTTATATACACTATTTTTTATAAATACATTTTAGGAAATGGTAGTTATAAGTTTGAATTACTTTATGCAAAATGGACACTTTGGTATTTATTATCCCTTACTTGTTGGTATATATTATCTGACTATGTAACTGATAAGAAAAAATGGCTCATAGGTTCAATCATTGTATCACTTTTAATTGGATTTGATAATACAGTTGGAAGTCTTGGCAGTGTATCTAGAACAGTTTTCTTCTTTCCATTCTTTGTTGCTGGAATGTCTTTTGATAAAAAATATATAGAACTCTTAAAAAAACATATTCTTAAGCTTGTAAGTGCATCTTTAATAGTTCTAATCGTATTATATTTTGTTGCACCTTATACAAAAATGGAATTATTCTTTGAATTATCAAGCTATTCTAGCTATTATGATAATATGATATTCCCATTAACACTTAGATTATTTCATTACATTAGTGCATTTATAGTTGGAGCATTAATTCTTACATTTATACCAAGCAAAAAAACAATACTAGCTCCACTTGGACAAAATTCATTGATTTTATATTTACTTCACTCAGGTATTAGTTACATTCTCATTGGCTGGGGTGTTGCAAGGTATGATAATATTCTATATTTAATTTTATCTGAAATGCTAATAGTTATAACTACCGTTATACTAGCAACATTATTTGTAAAAGCAAAAAACAAATATAAATCTAAAAGAGCATTATAAAAAGTTAATCAAAAAAAGTCTAAAAGTATTTTATTCTTAAAATATTTTTAGACTTTTTTTCTTATTATCCCTTGTAGTTTAACATTATCACATAATTTGTCATACTATAAACCATAAGTAATTTTTTTGTTATGGAAGGAATATATTATGAAAAAAAAATCTAAAATCGCTCTTTTCTTAGCTGTTATTTTTTCATTATCAGTCTGCTTTACTGGATGCTTTAAGAAAGATAACACTTCTGAACGAAAAACAGTTCGCTTAAATGAGGTAGTTCGTTCTATATTCTATGCACCTATGTATGTTTCAATAAATGAAGGCTTCTTTGAAGATGAAGGCATAAATATAGATTTATCAACTGGTCAAGGTGCTGATAAGGTTATGCAAAATGTTCTATCTAAAAATTCTGATATAGGTTTCTGTGGACCTGAGCAAGTTATATACATTTACAATCAAGGAAGAGAAGATTATCCTATTCTTTTTGCAGGACTTACTAAAAGAGATGGTTCTTTCTTAGTTGGAAGAGAAAAAGAAACTGACTTTACATGGAGTTCATTAAAAGGTAAAGATATAATCGGTGGAAGGCCTGGTGGTGTTCCTGAAATGTCACTTGAATATGTATTAAATAAAAATAATATAGTACCAAAGCAAGATGTAAATATGGTAACTAACTTAGATTTTACAGCAACAGCTGGTGCTTTTAAAGCCGGCACTGGTGATTATGTAGCACTATTTGAACCTACTGCTTCCATGCTTGAAAAAGAAGGTAGTGGTAATATAGTTGCTTCTATTGGGGAATCCTCTGGTGAAATGCCTTATACCTCTTTCTTTGCAACAAAATCTTATATGGATAATAATAAAGAAACAATCGAAAAGTTTACTCGGGCTATATATAAAGGACAAACTTGGTTTATAAATCACTCTTCCGAAGAAATAGCAGATTCAATAAGTTCATTTTTCCCTGGCACTGATAAAGATATCATGGTTTCTGTTATAGATAATTACAAGAAGATTGACGCTTTAGCAAGCGACCCAACTATTACTGAAGAAGGTTTAAATCATTTAATGGATATAATATCAGCTTATGATTCATCTCTTATTAAGTCTAGACCATCTTTCGATACTATTGTTAATACAGAATTTGCTGAAAAAGTCATATCTGAAAATGCTAAGTAACTTTAAATAGGGGCTCTTATAAAGCCCCTTAAAAATTATTGCCTTTTATTTATACATAACAATATTAAAGGTGGTGAAATTATTTTGGCTCTACTAAACATTAATAACTTGACAATGAATTATCACTCTCTAAAAGGAGAAACTGAAGCTATTAAGAACATTAGCTTCTCAGTCAATGAAAAAGATTTTTTAAGTATTCTTGGCCCCTCTGGCTGTGGTAAATCTACTTTGCTAAATATAATGAGTGGACTTATCCCTCAGTCTAGTGGGACTATCACATATAATAATTCTCCAATACAAAATAATTTAGATAAGATAGGTTATATGTTTCAAAAGGATCATTTATTTGAATGGACTTCAGTATGGAATAATGTAACACTTGGCTTGAAAATTAAAGGTCTTTTAAACGAAGAAAGTATAAATAGAGTTCAATCACTTTTAGATAATTATGACTTAAGTAAATTTAAAGATCATAAACCTTCTGAGTTATCAGGTGGAATGCGTCAAAGAGTATCTTTAATTAGAACTCTTGCTCTTAACCCTAAAGTACTATTTTTAGATGAACCATTCTCTGCCCTTGATTATCAAACAAGGTTAAATGTATGTGATGAAATATATGAAATAATAAAATTAGAAGGTAAAACTGCGGTAATGGTAACCCATGATATAGGAGAAGCAATATCCACGTCAAACAGAGTTCTTGTTTTATCAAAGCGCCCTGCTATTATACGTAATGAAATCCTTATTAATTTTAAAACTAAAGATTTAACTCCATTTAAGAAGAGAACTGAAAGTGAGTTTAAAGAATACTTTGATTTATTATGGAAGGAGCTTGATGACAATGCTTAGTCAAGAACACGCACTTTATTTAAAAAAACTAAAATTTGACAAATTCAAGGTTGCCTTCTTTAGAGTGTTTATACTAGTTTCTTTTATACTTCTTTGGGAAATAGCTGCATCTTATAAATGGATTGATCCATTTTTAACATCTTCTCCAAGTAGAATATTTGATTCACTAGTTCAATTTATTAATGAAGGAACCTTATTAACTCATATTTCTGTTACTTGTTATGAAACTATACTTGGTTTTTTACTTGGAACAATACTTGGAACTTTAATTGCTATAATTCTTTGGTGGTGCCCCTTCACTTCAAAAGTGTTGGACCCTTATTTAGTTGTATTAAATGCACTTCCTAAAGTAGCATTAGCCCCAATTATAATATTTTGGGTTGGAAACGGAAAGGTTGCAATTATTGTAATAGCACTTTTAATTTCTATAGTGACTACTATAATAAGTGTTTTAACAGGTTTTAATGATATTGATAAAGAAAAACTTCTTCTTATGAAAACTTTCCAAGCTTCTAAATTACAAATACTACGTTATTTAATATTCCCTTATACAGTACCAGTTTTAATTTCTGCACTTAAAATTAATGTTGGACTTTCTTGGGTAGGTGTAATAATGGGAGAATTCTTAGTTGCACGAGAAGGTCTTGGATTCTTAATTGTATATGGAGGCCAAATATCTCAGCTTAATATGGTTATGATGAGTATCGTAATTCTTTCTGTAATAGCCTTCCTTATGTACAAAATAGTAGCTATTCTTGAAACTAAGTTTGTAAAAAATTAATTAACATTGTATTCACTTTTCATTAATACAAATTTTAACGATAACCATTTCATTAAGTTAAGCAGTGGGTTTAAGGAGATATTCTTCTTTTTAATCTACTGCTTCATTTTTATAACACTCTGTTTACTTAATTCTACTAAAGTGATACATTTATAAGGTACAAACGATACTAAGGAGAGATTAACTTGAAATTATTTAGAGAAGCACTCATAATATTTGGGATATATTTAGTAGGAGAAGTAATAGTTGCTCTTACTCATATACCAATACCAGGAAATATAATAGGACTTTTATTACTTTTAGTAGGTCTTTGCACTAAAATAATAAAAGTAAGTCAAGTAGAAACTTTAGCAAATTTCTTTTTAGATCATTTAGCATTCTTCTTCTTACCAGCTGGAGTAAGCTTAATGAACTCACTTGGAATTATAAAAACTAGCTTAATTCAAATAATAATAGTATGTATAATTACTACTGCAATTATTATAGCTTCTACCGGACTAATAGTACAATTTATTGTTAATCTATTAAATAAAAATAAGAAAGGAACTAAAGAAAATGAGCTTAATAACTAATAATATATTTTTCGGCATAGTTCTTTCTCTTATAGCTTTTGAGATTGGATTACTAATAAGCAGAAAGACAAATATTCCTATATTCAATCCTTTACTAGTTGCTATAATAATAGTTATAGGATTCCTAACAGCATTCCATATTAACTTTGATGTATATAATAAAAGTGCACAATTTATCAATATGTTCTTAGGGCCTGCGACTGTAGTACTTGCAGTACCACTTTATAAGCAAATTGAATTACTTAAAAAAAATGCAATTGCTATTTTTATAGGTATTTTCTTTGGAACACTAATTGGTATTTTTTCAATTATACTATTATCACATGCAATAGGACTTGATGTACCTATGATAGTATCATTAATACCAAAATCTGTTACAACACCAATAGGAATTGCCATAAGTGAACAGTTTAACGGTATTGTTCCAGTTACTGTCCTTGCAATAATTTTATCTGGAATAATAGGTGCCATAATTGGACCAACTATTTGTAGAATATTTAAAATAACAAATAGAATCGCAATTGGTATTTCTCTTGGAACAGCATCTCATGCTGTTGGTACTAGTAAAGCACTAGAACTTGGAGAAACTGAAGGTGCCATGAGTTCACTTTCAATCGGTATAGCTGGTATGATGACAGTTTTCGTTGCACCACTTGCCTTTAACATAGCAATGTTTGTTTATAAATTGTTATTTCATTAAATAAATTTACTTATTTAATTACAAAAAAGTCTTAAAATATTAAATTAATATTTTAAGACTTTTTCGTTTATAAAACTATTTTAAATTGTTATTTTTAACTCTATATGATAAATCCTTGATTTTTGCTTCTATAGTTCTTGCAATTTTTATAAATTCTTCATCTGACTTTCCAGTAGGATCTTCAAAACCCCAATCTTCTGTATGTTCAGCCTTCAAATACGGACACACTACATTGCATCCCATCTTAATTGCTATATCAATTTCAGGTATATCTTGTAATAATTTTGATTTATGTTTTTCATTCATATTAACACCATATAGTTCTTTTATTATTCTAACTGCATCTTGATTTATCTCAGGCTTTGTTTCTGTGCCTGCTGAATAACTTTCAAATATATCACTTGCAAAAAGATTTCCAAGAGCCTCTGCCATTTGAGATCTACATGAGTTATGAACACATACAAAAGCTACTTTTGGTTTCTTCATATGCTTATATCTCCTTTAATTAAATATATTTTATTATTTAATAAATTCTATTTTCCAATTAAAGTACCCTGTTTCCTCATTTTTTTCATATCTAAAATATGCTGAGAATACATTCCCCTTTTTACTCTTTAAATTTCTAAATCCAACTCTTCCTTTTTCTAAAAGAATTTGAACCATTTCTTTACTTACTTGTTTACCAAATGACGTAATATACTTATCATCTTTCCATATTGTATATTTGCAGCCATTTTTCCAATTAGAGCATCCAAATCCTCTATCCCCTTCAATAACAGGGTTACCACACTGTGGACACTTACCAATAGGTTCTACATCTTCTGGTAGTTCTACTTTGAACTTACTTAGCATAGAGGTGTCATTTTTTATTAGGTTAACACCTTCTACAGTAAAGTTCTTTATTAAATCAAGGAACTCTTCTTTCTTTATCTTACCTTTTTCTATATCTGATAAAGTTTTCTCAAGTCTACCTGTATATTCTAAATCAAGAAGTTCTTTTGCTGGGAATATTTCTACTATAGTTCTTCCAAGGTCTGTACATGTTAAGCTTTTACCTTTAGTTTCAATATATCCAACATCATTGAGTTTCTTTATTGTCTCTGCACGAGTTGCTGGAGTTCCTATACTAAACCCACTTAATATAGATGCCATCATTTCCTCGCTATCTTCTTCATCCTTAAAACTCTTTCCACAAGTCTCCATAACTCTTAAAAGAGTTTTTTCAGTATGTTTCTTTGGTGGCTTTTTTGTTACTGAATTAATTTTATTAGATGTAACATCTACAATTTCTTTAACTGCTACCATTGGAAGTACCGTATCTTTACTTTCTATTTTCTCAACAATACGCCATCCTTCTTCAATCTGAACTCTTCCTTTAGATATAAAGACACCTTTTACTCCCTCATCATAAACTTTATGAGTAATTTTAGTCTCTTCAAATTCAGCAACCTTCATAAATTGCATTATAAACCTATTTTTAATTGCCTCGTAAACTACTTTCTCATCAACGCTTAATTTACTTGGTTTTATATAAGTTGGAACTATAGCACTATGGCTTTCTACTTTAGAATTATCAAATACCCTCTTACTTTTTGTAAATTTTATTCCATCTTCATAAGGAAGTCCCTTTTTTAAAGTTTCTAAGACTTTTCTAGTTCTATCTTCTAAACTTTCTTCTAATGCTATACTACCTGTTCTAGGATAAGTTATAAATTTCTTTTCATAAAGACTTTGAGCAGTCTTTAAAACTTTGTCAGAAGTCCATCCCTTATACTTACTTGTTATATGTCCTTGAAGATTTGATAAATTAAATAGAAACGGTGGATACTCCCTCTTCTTCTCAGTTTGTTTATCTACTATTTCAGCAGTCTTACCATCAAGCCTTTTACTTATATCCTTTAATATGGTTCTATCTTCAAATTTCTCAGAATCATTTTCATAATAAAGGCCTTCATACTCATCATTGTTTTTAGTCTTAAACTTACAATTTAGCTTATAATATGTTGTTGATTTAAAATTTTCTATTTCTTTATCTCTATCATAAATAATCTTTAATGTAGGAAGTAAAACTCTTCCTATATTTAAAATTTTGTCATCATTAAAATTGTATCTTATAGTTGCTACAGAAGTTAAATTAATTCCAATAATCCAATCTGCCCACTGTCTACCTATTCCTGCATCTTGGAGAGATTTCATTTCACTATTAGATTTTAAATTTTCCATTCCTTTTTTAACTTCAGTTTGTGTCCATTCATTTAGTAACAACCTATAAACTGGTTTTTTCTCATTAAAATATAAAAATATCTCATCTGCAATTACTTGACCTTCTCTATCAAAGTCCGTAGCTGATATGATAGATTCTACGTCATCTCTATCAATTAATGATTTTATTATATTTAGTTGCTTCTTAGCACCCTTGTCTGTAATGCTTCTATTTTTTCCATCTTGCTTTACTTTATATTTGAATTCTTCTGGTATAAAAGGGAATTTGTTAAGCTTCCAACTTTTCATACTCTCATCATAATCTTTCGCATCATAAAGTTGCAGTAAATGTCCAAAAGCCCATGTAACTAAGTATTCATCACCTTCAAAATAACCATCTCTTCTTGTTTTTATTTTAAAAGCATCAGCAATATTCTTAGCTACAGATGGCTTTTCTGCTATTATAACCTTCTTCAATTTATCAGCTCCTAATTGTCTTTCTCTCATAGAAAACTTATTACAAAGTATTATTATAAACCGTTTTTGAAGAAAAAGAAACTTCTAAGCCTTACATTTCGTTTAACATCCATATTGATATGTTTAAATATAGAGCAAATATGCACCATAATATATATGGTATTAATAATATCCCAGAAATCTTATCTAATTTAAAGAACTTAATAAAAGTTACAATCAATACTAATATAAGTATAGCTAACTCTATCCAAGCAATTCCATACAATCTAAAATAAAAGAAAATTATAGGCCATGCTAAGTTAAGAATAAGCTGTATACAATAAAGTACTAATGCACCATTACTTTTATTATCATATTTTTTTATCATATATATCCTATAAGCTGCTATTCCCATAAGTATATAAAGTACTGGCCATACTACTCCAAATATCCATCCTGGTGGATAAAATGTTGGTAAATTAAGTTCTCCATAAAGTTTCATCGAGTCTTTCGTAACAATAGAAACTAAAAAGGATCCTATAAGTGGTATTGCTAGTGATATTATTAATGGTATTAGTTTAAAATTCCCATTGACCTTAAATATATTTTTCATAATTTCACCTCAAAGTATAATTCTTCAATATTATTAATATACTTATTTTAGTGTAATTATTCTTTAAAGATAAATATCTGAAAACTCTACATCAACTTTCTTATCTAAGCTTATAATTTCTACTTCTTCGCCTTTAGGATATTGACCTAGATTATCTTCAATTGGAATATTTATAGTGAATTTATTCCACCCTTTTTTGCTTGCTTCATAATAAATAGTTCCATTATGAAGTTTTACAATCGCTTTACTTAAGTAAAGCCCAAGTCCACTACCTTCTTTTTCCCTAGATAAAGATTTGTTAAGCTTTGTAAATTTATCAAATATATACGGTTCTTCTTCTTTCATTATAGGTCTTGTATTATTTCTAACTACAATTGTTGCATTACAATTGTTTAAAAACACATTAACATTTACCTTACCACCATTTTCACCATACTTAACACTATTAGATAATAAATTAAGCATAACTCGCTCAATCATATCTCTATCACAAGCTAAATACATTTCCTCCAGTGCTGCATCAAATATAAGCGTATTATTTATCTTATCCAAATACTTTTTTGTTGCTATAGTGGCATTTTCAACTACTTCAACAATATTATATCTTTTCTTATTTAACTTTAAATATCCTTCTGTGCTCTTATTCGTATCAATGAAATTATTTATAGTTCTTATAAGTCTTAAACAATTTTGCCTTATAGCCTTATTGTTTTTGCCAATACATTCGATATTGTTATCATTTAAATATACCTCATTTAAAGTTAATGCCGAATTTATTAAATTTATAGGAGTTCGAAGTTCATGTGATATATTAGAATAAAATTTATTCTTTATCTCTTCTTGTTTTACATACTCCTCATATCGTTCTCGCATCTCATTGTATTTATTTATTTCTGTCATATCCCTTATATACACAATTTCCCTATTATCATTATTTTTCACTAAATATAATTCAAGTTCTTTATCTTTATCAAATTTACTTTTAAACTTGTACCTTTTATTAACATTGAAATCTAATAAGCAAATATTACTTTCTTCAACTAGTTCATTCTTATTTATCATTTGTTCATCCATAACTATATCCAATATACTTTTAAAACTCTTATTAATTATTTCCTCTTTATAAGTTAGACCTAACATATACAATCCTTCATTATTAATATACATAAGTCTTCCCATTTTAAATATAAGTACACCGTCTTTAAATGATTCAATTATATTACAGTATCTTTTTTCACTTTTACTATTAATAGCCCTAAGTTCCTTTAATATCGTGTTTCTTTGTCTTAGTTTATTATTTAATTCACTTTCTTTTCTTTTAGACTCTTGCACCTCATATAAAGTTTTCTCATATACTATTTTAAAGATATGTTTTGTTATTCCTTCATATATACAAATAAACGCAGTATATTTTATAACATCTGCTAATACAAAAATAATTTCAGAAATGAAAATAAAATTGCTAATACTATTGTATATTGTTATAAACAATAAATAGGAATATATATAAGTATAATTAATTTTATTTTTTTCATCCTTTACAATCATTACTATTGAGATTAATATTACGATCATTCATATTGAGTATTTTATTATAATATACTTCTGACATATTAACGTCAAATATAATTATATAAAATGTTATTATAGATACAGTAATTATGCTATATATAATTATTGTATCCTTATTTTTATACTTCCTTTTTAAACATATAAAAGCAACTATTATTATAATGACTTCCAAGTTTTTATTAGTGTTTTCTATTATACCTATAAAACTACTTTTCAAATCATATCCTATAATTTTAATAAAAAATACTTTTATATATTCAAGTGTCCCAACAAATAAAAATCCAATACCAATATATTTATAGTAAGTTTCTGTATTTCTTATTATAGTTACTATTGCTATTGAAATACCAAAGGTTGCACAAAAAATAGTTATAGCAAAATGAAAATATAAATATTGTCCTGCAAATAAATATGCTGATATAAATAATAGTAATATCATTATCGATATACTTATATAATTAATTTTTTTATTTAATTTTAAAGTAAGCCCCTGCTTTATTTTAAACGCTCCCCTTCTTAAAAGTTATTATTATCTTTGTACCTTTTCCCTCTTCACTATCAATCTTAATAGACCCATTTTGCAATTCTACAAGTTTTTTTACAACAAATAATCCAATCCCACTACCTTTTTCGGATATTTCATTGTTATTTTGACCCATTGCATACTTTACGAAAATTTTATTTACAAAATGCTTGTCCATTCCAATACCATTATCTTCAATTATCATTTTTATATTCTTTTCATTTTCAAAAACATTTACAAGTATTAATCCATTTTTAGGAGTAAATTTTATTGAATTAGATATTAGATTTAACAATATTCTTTGCATAAAACTTTCATCTATTTCTAATAAAATATCCTCATTATTTGTATCAAATATAAGTGATATATCTTTCTCCTTTGCATAATACACTAAACTTTCTATTATTTCTTCAACAAAAGTAACTATATTAACCTTTTCTAATGTTGGATATAAATAATCTTGTTGTATCTTACTACTATCTATAAGATTATTTGTAAGTTTCATTAATGCTAAACAATTCTTTTTCGAGATTGAATTGTATTTTATTAAAGACTCGATGTCATCATTCTCAGTGAAAATGTGTTCTAATTGGAGAGCAGAATATATAACGTTTATTGGTGTTTTAATATCATGACTAATATTTGATAAAAAATCGCTCCTTATTCTCTCTTGAAAAACCTTTTCCTCAATACTTTCTTTTATTGAATTCATATCCATCATAGTTGTTATATCTGTTAACCGTAAAATTATTTCCCCATTTTCTTTATTATAATCAACTATATCTAAGTTTAAATATTTCTTATGCTTACCATCTCCAATTGTTCCACAATAAATTTTATTTATATCTAATCTATCTTTTAATATTATCTCTTCTTCTAAATTTATAAATGAAGATACTTTTTTATTTATGATTTTTTTTATTCGTTCTTCTTTAACTAATTTTAAAAATGCTTTATTAGAATATATAATTCTAAGTGTTGCATCACTTAAAATAATAATTGGTACAGGAATACTTTTAAAAAATTCTTTAAACATCAATTCATTTTTTCTTATAGCTTTATGTGATTCTTCTAATTCATTATTTTTAATTATAATAATATTATTTGTAAGATTTAACTTTTCACTACTATCATATAAATCCTTAAATAAATTTTTATATGGAGTATGCAACATCTTCTCTATAACACATAGAAGCATTGTTGAATATCCAATAAAGAAAAGAAAATTACATAATCCTCTTAAATGTATAAACTTAGTAAATATTATTGATAAGAATAATGAAAAAGCATAACTTGCCATAATAAAAAGAAATATATAAAAATAATTAATATTCTCCTCTTGTATAAGCTTATGCTTTTTAATTCTATTATAATTTTTAAAAACAGCTAGAAAAATTATAATAGAAGAAAGTAAAAAAGCAACTACTCTACTGTCATTATTTTCGATTAAAACTAGTACATATATAATAATCATTATTTGAAATACATCTATTATACTTTTTCTTCTTTCATTGTTTATATACTTAAATACAAATCCCATAGAAAGTATAAACAAAACATTTATTGTATATGGATGCATAACATCATACTCATCCCACCTAAGAATACCTACCTTGGAATTTATTCTTACTATCGAATTTAAATTTATAACAATATCAACTATAAAAATAATCGATATTTTTTTAAATATTTTCCCTTCTGTTACATTTGCAGTTGAATAAGTAAGTAAAACTATACAAAATGATGCTATTAAATAAAAACTTTTAATTAAGTAATTGAAAAAAACACCACTAAATCCAGTTAATATTACCGCTATTATATATATAGCTACTAAAATACCTACTATTTTTCTATATTTAAATCTATTTATATATATATTGTCTTTTATTTCTACTTCAAACCCCATACACCCCTCCTATATATTTAATATTTTACTTTATTTTACCTAATATGTGAAGTTTTTATAATAAGTATAATTTTATCCATGTAAAAACACCTAACTAATTTATAATAGTTAGGTGTTTTATTCCTTTTTATCTATTTATTATTGTTGCAACTACATCTTTTCCGTCAGTTGCCGGTCCATAATTAAAGTTTATCTTTGCGTTATCTGTTAGATTAGTAAATACTATTGGAGTAATTATTGATGGCACTTTATCCTTTATAAGGTCAAAATCTACATCTAAAAGTTTATCTCCAACTTTTACCCTATCTCCTTGCTTGATAAATGCAGTAATTCCTTCCCCTCCTAAAGATACTGTATCCATGCCTACATGAATTAAAATTTCAAGTCCATTATCACTTGTAATTCCAATTGCATGCTTCGTTGCAAATAATGATGTTATTTCGCCAGTAACAGGTGCAATTACTGTGTTACCTGTTGGTTCAATTGCAAATCCATCACCCATCATCTTTTCTGCGAAAACTTTATCTGGAACCATTGCTAATTTTATTATATTACCTGATAATGGGCATAGGATATCTTCTGGCAAATCTTTAAGTCTATCTTTATTTATTTCCCTAATATCATCTTTATCTTCTAATTCTTCTGTAACAACGTTTCCTGCAATTACATCTTTAATTTGTCCTTTTAAAATATCTGATTTTGGTCCAAAAATTGCTTGAATATTGTTACCAACTTCCATTACCCCTGATGCACCTAATTTTTTAAGTTCTTCTTTATTAACTTTATCTAGATCATTCACTATAACTCTTAATCTTGTTATACACGCATCTAAATTACTTATATTTTCTTTTCCTCCAAGCGCTTTAAGAACTTCTACTGCAAGAGCTGCACCTTTTACATTAGCTTTGCTTACATTTTCACTATCCTCTTCTCTTCCTGGTGTCTTTAAATTAAATTTTCTAATTAAAGCTCTAAATACAACATAATAAATGCACGCATAAATTAAACCTACTACTATAGCTAAATACCATGGAGTTCTATTTGGTATAACTCCAAATAATATAAAGTCTATAATCCCACCTGAGAAAGTCATACCAATCTTTACATTTAATAGCTGCATAGTCATAAACGACAAACCTGCCATTATACAATGGAATGCAAATAGTACTGGCGCTACAAATAAGAATGCAAACTCAAGGGGCTCTGTAATACCTGTTAAAAATGATGTAAGAGCTGCTGATGCCATAATTCCAGCTACAGCTTTTTTATGTTGCGGCTTAGCTTCTTGATAAATAGCAAGTGCTGCCGCCGGAAGTCCAAACATCATAAACGGAAACTTACCTGCCATAAATGTTCCAGCTGTAAATGGAACTCCATCCTTTAATTGTGCAAAGAATATATTTTGATCTCCCATTACAAGCTGGCCTGCTTTATCAACATATTCTCCAAATTGATACCAGAATGGATTATACCAAATATGATGTAACCCAAATGGAATTAAAGCTCTTTCTATAACACCAAATAAGAATGATGCTACAGTTGGGTTTGCATCAATCATTCCTCTTGAAAATGCAAATAATCCTTCTTGTATAGGTGGCCAAATAAATGTCATAATAATACCAATAACTACTCCAAGTGCAGCAGTTACAATAGGTACAAACCTTTTACCTGCAAAAAATCCTAAATAAGGTGGCAATTCAATTTTATAAAATTTATTATACATACTAGCTGCAATTAACCCCATTATAATACCACCAAACACTCCCGTCTGGAGAGTTGGTATTCCCATAACAGTTGCATACATTGGATCACCCATTAAATCTGATGTTATTCCTAAAAATGTTCCCATTGAGACATTCATTATTAAGAATCCAACAATAGCTGCAAGCCCGGCAACCCCATCACCATCTGATAATCCAATTGCAACTCCAACTGCAAAAATTAAAGGTAAATTATCAAAAATTATTCCTCCGGATTGTTCCATTACATTTGCAAATAGTTGAATCCACTCTGTTCTCATAAATGGAGCATTTACAAGTAATGCTTCATTCATAAATAGATTACCAAAAGCTAATAAAAGTCCTGCTGCTGGTAATAATGCAACTGGTAGCATTAGTGCCTTCCCAATTCTTTGTAATACTCCAAAAATCTTTTTACCCATCTTAATTCTCCTTTCATTTAACAAAGTTATTTTCCCCTTATTTATCCTTATTTACACTGGATAATTTAACTAAAAAAAAGACGTAGCATTAAGCGCTACGTCTTTTATGAATACTATACAGTTTTATCAAGCCATACTTTTAAATTATATATAACTTCATCCTTATTAACCTCATTTAACATTTCATGTCGTCCATCTTCATAAATCTTATGTTCAATATTTTTAATTCCAATACCCTTATATCTATCATAAAGATCAAGTACTCCAGTTCCAAAGTATCCTACTGGATCTTTATCACCTGAAAATATATATATTGGAATATCTTTTCTTATCATTTTAAAATTTTCTTCTTTATGAATTGTCCAAAGGCCTTTTATTAAATAATGATAAAATGATGTAGAACATATAAATCCGCACCTATCATCATTAATATACTTCTCTATTTCCTCTTCATCGCTACACATCCAATCAAACTTTGTCCTAGATGGAGTAAACTTCTTGTTGAAATCTCCAAAAGATAGCATATCCATTATTTTACTTCTTGCTTTTTCACCTCTTAGCTTCATTTCAGCCTTAGCAATAATCATTCCGATTTTAGTAATCCACATTGGTTTACCATTGCTTCCTGATAATATTAGAGCATCAATTGTATCACTATATAATTCTGCATACCTTTGACTTAAAAATGATCCCATGCTATGCCCAAGTAATATTATTTTTAAATCTTCATTTTCATCTCTTATTATAGTGTTTAATTCCTTTATATTTTCAACCATTAATGAAAATCCATCACCTTCGCCAATATAGCCAAGTTCATCTTTATCTATTGCAGTATATCCATGTCCTCTATGGTCATTTGCATATACTATATACCCATCTTCATTAAGTTTTTTTGCAAAGTACTCATATCTCTGTGCTGTCTCCGTCATTCCATGAGCAATTTGAACTACGCCTCTTATCTCTATTCCTTCTTCTGGTACCCATTTATAAACATTAATTTCTTTTCCTAAACTATCTTTAAATTTAAAATTCATAACAACCCATCCCTTCTATACATATATATATTTAAATTATGCCTTATTAAAAAAGAAACTGTCAAAGTTTTTTGAGCAGTTTCTTTTTTTTATATTAATGTTCTACTATATCACTT
This sequence comes from Clostridium sp., assembly GCF_036643715.1. Taxonomy (GTDB): domain Bacteria; phylum Bacillota; class Clostridia; order Clostridiales; family Clostridiaceae; genus Clostridium. The sequence goes on from NZ_JAVXRL010000009.1 coordinate 67,417, forward strand.
GATTTAAGCTTCTTAATGAATTTCTCACTACCTTTATTAATAGGTTTCTTTAAGAATATTCCAATAATCATAAATCCTAGTGCAATTGCAACTAATACCTTAATATCTCTTGCTATAAGTTCTGGAACTATACCCCCAACAAATCCTCTCATTGCATCAATTGCATATTTAAATGGAAGCCCTGGATTTATTCCTCTAAAGAAGTTTGACATAACTTCTACAGGGAATGTTCCTCCTGATGCTGCAACTTGTAATACTAAAAATACTATACATATTGCTTTACCAACATTACCAAATACTGATACAGTTGAATAAATTATAGTTATAAACATTACACTAGTAAACATTCCAAATAACACAAATAGTGCTGGATGTACTACATAAGTTTTCAGTAAGAAAATATCACCAAGTGTAACAACGGCCCCTTGTAATATTCCTATAGTTAAGAATATTAAATACTTTCCAAAGAATACTTCTGTACTCTTTAGCTCTTTACCATCATCAAATTTCTTTGCATTAACTGTTAATATTGAAACTAAAATTAATCCACCAACCCAAAGAGATAGCACTGTATAAAATGGTGACATTGCAGACCCATAGTTTGGTACTGGGAATAACCTATTAGTTTGAACATCCACTGGACTTGTTAGGAAACTACTTTGTTCCTTCCAGTCTCCTGTTATTATCTTTAATACTTCATCTATATTTTTCTTGTCATCTAATTTCTTTAAATCTTTTGTCATCTTATCAAATGATTTTTGTATGTCTGGCATATTCTTTTTAACTTTTAAAAGTTCTTCATTTGTAAGTTTTGTTCCCTTTGATAAAAGTGCTAATGTATCTTTAATATTTGGCATAACACCTTGTGCATCCTTTATTATTGAAGTAATATCACCACTAAATAAATTTAATTTATCTAAGGCTTCATTTATTCCTGGAACAATTAGGCTATCATAATCTCCGATTACTCCACCTAAATCAGATGATATATCATTTATTCTATTTATTATCTTTTGTATTGTATCAGGTTGAAGAACTACATTATTGTTAACTAAATCAATATCTTTATTAATATCATTAATTAAAGTTGAAGTTTTATTTTCTATTTTCTTAAGCCTATCTATAATTTGTGTTAGTTTATCTTTACTGCTTATCTTATTTATTGATTCTAAAACATCTATAACTGTATTTATTGTGTTATCTACAGATGTTAACTTGTTATTTACCCCATTTAGTACTTTTAATAAAGCTTCTTTATCATATTTTTCTGAAACATTATTTAATAATTCAGTAGAACCATTTAATAAATCTCTTCCAAATATTAAATCTTCTTTTACTATTGGTGCGATATCATTGAATCCTTTTTGTGATTTATTTATAAAATCTTTACTCTTATCTAAAGCTGTATTTGTCTTATTAAGAGCATCCTCCACCTTAGGAATAATTTTATTTATTTTAACTATCATTTCATCTACTGTAATAGTTCCATTATATGCTTCATCAATAAGTTTATTAATTTCTGGCATCTTATCATCTATTTTGTATACTAAATCTACAACTTTTCTAACTTTATCTCTTGACCCTTCATACTCAAGACCTACCCCATTTAAGACTTTAAGTACTGTACTATTTACTGTATCTGCAACGGTATCATCTATTTGTTGTTTTAAAGTCTGCACGCCTTTATCTGTAATTTTTGGTGCAACTGCATTTGAAGATTCATTTACTGTATATATAAGTTTTGGTTTCTTTATATTTTTTGAAGTTACAGAAATTAAATCATTTGAAAAATTCTCTGGTATAACTATACTTGCAAAGTAGTCTCCCATCCTAACTCCCTTATCAGCCTTCTCTTTATTTACAAAGTTCCAACCAATACTATCATTCTCTGAAAGTTCAGTAATTAATTCATCCCCTATGTTTAAATCTTTTCCTCCATAACTTGCACCTTTGTCTTCATTTACTACTGCTACTTTAATCCCTTTTGTATTACCATACGGATCCCATGATGATTTAATATTAAACCATGCATAAAGAGATGGTAGTATTATAAGACCTATTACAACTACTAGTGCAACCCAATTTGTTACTATTTTTTTTATATCTCTCTTATAAATTTTAAAAACATTCTTCATACAGCAATCCTTCCTTAGTTTTATTAATGTATAGATTATAACAAATTAATGACTAAAAGTCATTAACTAAATTTATTATTTTTTACGTACATATTTTATTAAATATCTCAATATTTATTATGCTCTATTAATAAATAATTAAAATACCACTTTAAATAATTATTTAAAGTGGTATTTTAATTATTCTTCTTTTCTATATGCAAGTAGAGCATTCAAATTATCAAATGAATATACATCTAAAGTTTTAGTATCTCCAAAACCTCCATATAGAACAGATTTTTTATCCATTACTTGGAATTGTTTCAATTTTTCTAAAGATTTATTATAAAGTTCAGTATTGCCTGTTCTTTCTCCAATTCTAGTTAGTAAAGCATATATTGAAGTAGATTCTACATCAGATTTTTTATTGCCTGTCTTTATATCATATTTTGCATATATAGCACCATCAGTTTCAAATTTTTTATTTAAAAAATTGACACTTTTTGATACATCTTCTGAAACTTCAGCTTTATTTAATATAACTATAAGTGATAATAATGTATCAACATCTTCTTCTTTGTTATACTCTTTAGTCTTTCTATTATATGACTTTTTATATAGTGGTAAATTATCACTTATATATCCACCTTGAAGGATTTTATTTGATTCCCCATATACTTTTTTCCACTTATAATCAATATTACTTAAATATTTGATTGTTGGTAAATCTAAATAGCAAAGTGTTGTTGTATCACTTTTATTATAACCATCATAAAAATCACTAATTACATCTTCATCAATTAACTTTTCATTTATTGCCCTGGAAATGCTAATTGCTTTAATTCTGTACTTAAAGCCTCCCCATCTCTCATCAGCTAAAAGTAATGCTTTTACTATTCTTAAGTCATCAATAGTTGCAGATGTTTTTGCTTCTTCCTTGCCGTCTACTCTCCATGAAATTAAATTATCTTTAAGCTTCATATAATTTTCTATATAACTTAATGTTTTATTGAAATTTTCTTTATCATTTCTTTCTAGATAATAAAGTAACATCATCCCTTCTGATTCTGATAAAACGGTATGCCCTTTTGTTATATCTCCTTCAGATTTAGTATCTTTATAGTTAGTTTTTATACCACCATCACTGTCTGTCATCTTATTATCTATAAATTTTAATAATATATCTTCTCTTTCACTAGGTGGATTATCTTTAAATACAACTCCGCTATCTACAGGAAGAATATATGGTATTCCAATCTTAACTCCAATTAAAATTACTAATAAAACTAAAAATAATATACCATACGTTGAGGATTTCAATTTCTTCAAAACATATTCATCTCCCTTACTCTAAATTAAAGGGATTGTTACAATAATGCAACATCCCTTCATTTATCCTATTTCAATTTTATTCATATAAGTATTTATAAACCTTATAATATACGTTAACCTTATCTACATAATTTTTTGTTTCTGGAAATGGTATATAATGAATATTCTTACCATCTTTTGAGTAATCATTATCTTTAAGCCATTTGTTTACATTGCCTCTTCCAGCATTATAAGCCGATATTACAAGATCTTTATCGTTAAATTCTTTATATAGATTATTTAAATACCAACATGCCATTTTCACATTAGTACTTTCATCATATAGCATATCACTTGAAAAGTTTTTTATTCCCATTTGCTCTGCAATCCACTCTCCTGTACTATCAGTAATTTGCATAAGACCAACTGCATCCTTATGTGAACGTGCATTTGAATTAAACTTACTTTCTGCCTTCATTATAGAAAGTACGAATAAGGGGTCTAAGTTATACTCTTTACTATATTTATCAACAATTTCCTTATGTTTATAAGGGAAAGCATATTTTTTAACTCCAATTTTTACGCCAGTTACTGCTATGAATATAACAATAATCCAAATTACTATTTTTTTTAATTTCATTTTAAAGCTCCCCACTAAATTACTTTGCTTACAAAATCTATGAAATCATCTACTTGTTCTTTAGTATATATAAGATCTTTACTATTATCTATTAGTATATTAGCAAATTCCTTTTTCCTTTCAACTGACATCTGAGCATTTATTCTGTTTAATGCATCATTATTTGTAAGTTTATCTCTGTTTTTTAACCTTTGAATTTGAGTTGAGCTATCTGCATAGACTACTATTACAAAGTTCATCTCTTCATGAAGCTTTGTTTCGATTAAAGTTGGCGCATCTATAATTACTAATTTTTCTCCACTCTTTTCAAAATTTTCAATTTGAAAACTTATCTCATTTTTTATATATGGGAGAATTATATTTTCATATTTAACTCTTTGCTTTGGAAATCTAAAAATATGATTTCCAAATTCTTTTCTTCTAAATTCGCCTCTCCAATCAAAAAAGCCCTCTCCAAAATCAATTCTTACTCGCTCTAATATCTCTGGATATTTTTTAAGAACATCCCTTGCTATAATATCTGCATCAATTATTTTAAACCCTGCGTCTTTAAGCATCAAAGATATTGTGCTTTTCCCTGTACCTATACCACCAGTAAGCCCAATTCTTATCATGATACTACTCCCCCTTTATTTTGTGTTATACCATGTATCTCCAAAGTTAGCATCCACATCTAATGGAACACTAAGCTTCATTACATTTTCCATTTCTTCAACAACTAACTTATCTATTATATCAACTTCATCTTCTTTAACATTTAATATAAGTTCATCATGTACTTGAAGTAAAAGTGTGCTCTTTAATTTCTCTTTAGATAATCTATTATAGACATTAATCATTGCTATTTTTATAATATCAGCTGCACTTCCTTGAATAGGTGCATTCATAGCAAGTCTTTCTCCTAATGATTTAACTATCTTATTTGAAGATTTTATCTCTGGTATAAATCTTTTTCTATTAAGTATTGTAGTAACATATCCTGTTTCCTTAGCATCAGCTACTGTTTTATCTAAATATTCCTTTATTTTAGGATATCTATCAAAATAAATACTCATATATTCTGACGCTTCTTTTTTTGTAATCTTTAAGTCTTGTGCAAGTGAGAAATCACTTATACCATAAACTATCCCAAAGTTTACAGCCTTTGCTCTTGAACGCAATAAAGGAGTAACTTCATCTATTGCAACATTAAACACTTCTGATGCGGTCTTTGTATGAATATCACTGTGATGATTAAATGCATTTATCATATTCTCATCGCCACTCATATGAGCTAATACTCTAAGTTCTATTTGTGAATAGTCACAAGATAAAAGCTTATCAGTATTCTCTTTTGTTATAAATATTTTTCTTATTTCTCTTCCCATTTCGTATCTTATAGGAATATTTTGAAGATTAGGTTCAGTACTTGATAACCTTCCTGTAGTTGTTACAGTCTGATTAAAGCTAGTATGAATACATGTATCATCATCAATTAGTACTTTCATTCCTTCAACATATGTTGAGTTAATCTTTGCTATCTGTCTGTAATATGTTATTTTATCTATTATAGGATGTTTATCACGAAGTTTATCTAAAACATCTGCATTTGTTGAATATCCAGTTTTTGTTTTCTTTATAACTGGTAAATCTAATTTTTCAAATAAAATTTTTCCAAGTTGCTTTGGAGAATTTATGTTAAACTTTTCATCAGCCATCTCATATATCTCTGCTTCAACAATTCCAATTTCATTCTTAAATTTCTTTTGAAGTTCATCAAGCATTACAGTATCAATTTTGAAACCTTCATTTTCCATATTAGCTAACACATATATTAACGGATGTTCTATATTATAATATAACTCCTCCATATCCTCTTCTTTAATTTTCTTTGTAAGGATATCAAAAACTCTTTTTAAATATGTTGCACCTTCAATTA
>NZ_JAVXRL010000010.1:0-72433 GCF_036643715.1 Clostridium sp.
AAAATTGCTTTTTACTTTAGCATAAATTTTATTAAATAACTCAATATCTTCTTTTAGTAATGTACAACTTGGAATATATGTTTTAGCAGCTGTCTAAACTAAATTAACTTGTATAAATTATTATTTTATGCTAAAATATATCAAAATTGGTATAAAGGTGAGGAAATGTGAATTACAAGTATTCAGTAGATGATAGAATATATAATAATGAAATAAATAACTTTATAAAAAATAGTCTTACTTTAAGAAAAATTAGATTAAAAACAATGCTTTACAGTTTGCTCATAGGAGGAATTGTAGCAATTGTTTTATTTATCAAAAGTGTTATTGAAAACAAATATGATAGAGATTTTATTTATATATTTTTAGAATATATTATAATTTATATCGCAGTTGTAGCTGTTACAGTGGTGTTTATTAGCTTCTATTTTAAATTTAAAGTAAGGAAAACTTTGTTTAAATATTGGAAAGTAGATCATGTTCATAAATTAGGCATTGAAGATGAAAAAATATATTATTATGGTGTTAATGATAAAAAAATAGAACTAAATAATATTAATTTGAAGGAAATAATAGATTTAGGTAATATGTGGGGAATTTTAATTATTGGCAAAAAAAATGTATGTTCTATAATTCTTATTCCTAAAAACATATTTGAATCAAAAGAATCATTAAATAAATTTGAAAATCTTTTAAGCGGTAAATCAAAAAAATAAAAAATAATAGATTTTAGTTCAATAGCGTTTAGTTAGTAAAAGATATTGAAAACAAATTTTTGAAGTGAGGTATAAAATATATACCTCACTTTTTTCTATGAAGAAGATCACTTGTAATAGAAGTGAGTTTAGAAAATTGAAGGATTATTATAGAAAAAATACTATATTTACATTTACTATTTAGGATAAAGCAATGCAATTTACAAATAATAAAGATATAAATGTAATAAGTGAAAAGAGGATTAGAATATGAGTAAAAAAAGATATTTTGTAATAGTTGCACATTGTTTATTAAATCCATCAACAAGAGTACATTTATTAGGCAGAAGGTTTGGTGTTGCCAAAAAGGTTTGCGATTACTTTTTAAGTAAAAATATATCTGTTATTCAACTACCTTGTCCAGAATTTACAGCAATGGGATATTGGAGAAATCCTCAAGGGAGACAACAGTATGATAATATTTTCTTTAAAAAACATTGCAAAGAGTCATTAGAAGATTACTTGGATATGATTAGTGAATTAAAAAATAATGGTCATACGCCATTATGCTTTATAGGAATACAAGGTAGCCCAACTTGTAGCATTAAGTGGGGAAAACATAAATGCAATAAATATAAGACAGAATCAATGCATGAAGATATAAATGCAAGTGGAGAAAAAAGTATGTATGGAGTATTAACTACTGTCTTAGATGAAATGCTTAAAGAAAGAGAAATAAATATTCCGTATGTAGAGGCACCAATTAAAGAGGCATTAGATTCTAAAATGTCAGTAGAATTTTTTAACACATTAGATGATATATTAAATATTCCTGAAAAGTATAGAAGTGAAGAGTATATTTCACAAGAAGAAAGAAATATTTTAAAGAAATTAAATAGTGAAAAAGAGAAACAAATAGCACAAGAAGAAGGAGTGTAATTTATGGATTTACATTATGTACAAGGAAAATCTATTTTTACAACAATAAATAAAGTTCCAAAACAATATCCATATTTAACAGAAGATATAGAAACAGAAGTAGTTGTAATAGGTGGAGGGGTAACAGGTGCTATTGTTAGTTACTATATGAATCAGTCAGGAATAGATTGTACACTTATAGAAAAAGGCAGAATAGCACATGGAAGCACTAGTATAACAACCTCTTTGTTGCAATATGAATTAGATAGTAATGCAAGAGAGTTACAGCAATATACTACATTAGAAAATGTTATACATTCATATAAGTTAGGGATAAAAGCTTTAAATGAGATAGACAGTTTTATTAAAACTTATGGGAATAGTTGTGATTATGTAAAAAGAGATACATTGCTTTATACAAATAAAGAAAAAGAAAGTTTGGAATTGAAAGAGGAGTACAATATAAGAAAAAGTGCAGGTTTTGATGTGGATTTTATCAACGAAGAAAATAATCCTTTAAGTTTTGATATAAAGGGAGGAGTATACTCTCATAATGGTGGAGCTGAACTAGATCCATACAAATATACACATCATTTATTAAATATTAGTTATAATAATGGATTAAAAATTTACGAAAATACAGAAGTAATTAAGGTTAACTATTTAGAGGATAGAGTAGAAGTAGAAACAGAATATAATTATAAGGTAAAAGCTAAAAAGGTAATTATAGCAACAGGATATGATACTGATAAGTTTAGCTTCAGAAAATTTGGTACAAAGACAGTAACTTATAATATAGCAACAAATCCATTAAGTTCACTAGATGGATGGGCAAATAAAGTACTTATTCGTAATAATAAAGATCCATATAATTATTATAGAACAACAAAAGATAATAGAATTATAGCTGGAGGAGAAGATATTCCTTTTAACCCAGGAATCTTTAATGAAGAAATAGCAGAAGAAAAGTATAATAAGTTATTAAATAATATAAAAGAAATGTTTCCTAGTATATCAAATGTTCAAAAGGAATATTGCTATTGTGGAGCTTTTGCATCTACTAATGATAATTTAGGGTTTATTGGACCTGACTCTAATAATAACAACTTATGGTACTGTTTAGGTTATGGAGCTAATGGAATTTTATTTGCTATATTAGGTGGTATGATGCTATGTAAACTATATAAAGGTGAAAGAGATGAATATTTAGAATTGTTTAGAATCGATAGGTTTGATGGTAAATTATGATTTGTAGAAACAACAATAATATTGTTGACATTATTTAGTTGATTAAGTATATTTGTATTAGATAGATTTAAAAGAGAGAGGTATTTTTGTGAGTGTATAGTATCTAAAATAGTTAATTGAATATTAATTCCTTAAAAATGGGTATATAATACCTTTTATTTGTTGTGGAATTAATTAGTACTATTAAAGATACAAATCCGCGAATTTACTTTAAAGGGTAGAGGTCTACCTTTATTAATGTAAAATTTTAAGCTGTGGAAGTATCCACAGCTTTTTTTGATACATAAAAAATATAATCTATCATAGAGAGATCCTTTCGCTGATTTGTAATGTAATAAATAAAAAGGAGCAAATTAAAATGGATAAAATCACATTAAATAAATTACATTATTATGAGTTAAAAGAAATAGTTAAAGGATACTGCGTAAGTGGTTTAGGAAAATCACTAATAGATAAATTAGAACCTAGCAGTAATATAAATGTTGTAAATAAAAGATTAAATGAAACATTAGAAGGAAGAAGATTATTAGATGCTTCGTATCATATACCTTTAGAAGGGATTTTTAATGTTTTACCTATCATAGATAAAATAGAAAAGGGAAATTCATTAGAACCAACAGATTTAACTATGATGTCAGATTTCTTAAGAGGATGTAGAAAAGTTAAGATGTTTATAAAAGATAAAGAGGGGTATGCACCTACTTTAAGTAGTTATGGTGAAAATATTTCAGACTTAAGTTATATAGAGGAAGAAATAAATATATGTATTAGAGGAACAATGGTAGACTCTAATGCTAGTAAAGAACTGAAAAAAGTAAGAAGATATATAGACATATGCGAAGGTAAAATAAAAGAGAGACTAGAAAGATTTCTAAAAAATAGTACTAACAAACAATACATTCAAGAATCTTTTATTAGCCAAAGAAATGGAAGGTATACTATTCCAATTAAATCCTCATATAAAAAGTATGTTGAAGGAAATATTATTGAAGTATCTCCAAAAGGAACAACAGTATTTATGGAGCCTAATGTAATTGCAAAACATACCAGTGAATTAGAATCATTTAAAATTGAAGAAAGTATAGAAGAATATAAAATATTATCTATATTAACAGGGCTATTATACGAGAGAATAAGAGATTTAAAAATGAATATTGAAGTCATATCAGAATACGATATGATATGGGCAAAAGCTAAATACAGCAGTGAAATAGGTGGTATAAAACCAAAGATAAATGATAATGGATACATTAAAATTATTAAAGGTAAATATCCCTTAATTAAAAATGGTGTACCATTAGATTTTGAAATAGGAGAAGAATTTAGAAGTTTAATAATTACAGGTCCAAATGCAGGAGGTAAAACTGTAGTATTAAAAACAGTTGGTATGTTAACTTTAGCAACACAATCTGGATTTCATATAAGTGCTAAAGAAGGAACAGAAATTTCAGTATTTGATAAAATGTTTGTTCATATTGGAGATGATCAAAGTGTTTTAAATGCATTAAGTACATTTTCTTCACAAGTTAAAAATTTAGCTGGTATTATAAAAGAAAGCACTAAGTCAACATTATTACTATTCGATGAAATTGGAAGTGGTACAGAACCAAACGAAGGTGCTGCATTAGCTATAGCTATATTAGAGGAGCTTTATCATAAAGGATGTATAACAATAGCAACTACTCATTATGGAGAAATAAAAAACTTTTCTAATGAGCATCCTCACTTTGAAAATGCTGCAATGGAATTTGAAAGTGATACTTTAGAACCATTATATAAGCTTCATATTGGTAAAAGTGGTGATAGTAATGCATTATATATTTCTAAAAAGATGGGTATATCAGATTCAATTATCGAAAGAACAAGAAAGTATATAGAAGATAAAAATTATAATTATAACTTAATAAAAGACAGTAAAATATTAAAGAAAAAGGATTTTTCAAAGGATGGTAAATATTATGATTACTCAACTGGAGATAAAGTAATTCTTTTAGAGAATAACGAAGCTGCAATAATATACAGAGGGAGAGATAACCTTAATAATGTAGTTGTATTATATAATAAAGAATTTATAGAAGTTAATTATAAAAGAATTAAATTAGAATTAAAGGCTAGTGAACTTTACCCAGAAGGATATGACTTAGATCAATTATTTGTAAGTTATAAAGAACGAAAGTTAGAACATGATATTGAAAGAGGTTCTAAAAAGGCTTTAAAGAAATTAAAGAGAGAACAATTAAAATAAGGGAAAAGCACTTACTAAGTAGGTGCTTTTTCTTTATTGAATTTTTAAAGGATAAAAATATATTTTTAGGTAAAAATATGATTTATGATTAATAAAGTAATAAGATGTATAGGATAAACTTAAGAATTCATAAAGTCTATTGATAGCATGTATATGGGTATATATAATATGGGTAAACCTGTGCAGGCATTTTAAAAACGAGGAGCGTATTTAATATGAAAAACACTGATTTTTTTAAATTTGAAAATGCGAACGATGATTTCCCATTTTATAATGGAAAACCATCTTCAATTACACTTATGCAAAGTATTTTTTTTATTATTATGTCTATTGTTAGTATTGTTATATTCGATTTTGCAGGAGACAGATTACCGAGCTTTATAGGACCTTTTATAAATATAATAATTCCACTTGGTTCATTTATGCTTGTTACTAAATCGGGATGGACTAAGCTATTTAGAAAGATTCATTTAAAAGATATTAAGTTAATAATAATTGTACTTATATTTAACTTAATTGCAACTGTTATAATGGGATCCTTAACTTCTAAATTTGCTGGTGCTGGTGCAAATCCAGCAGCGGGCTTTATTCAACATAATTCATTAAGTGAAAATATAATATTCTACATAAAGGTAATTCCAATGTTACTTGGAGAAGAATTAATTACAATTATTCCATTTTTAGCTATATTAAATATTTCTACTAGATATCTTAAGTTTTCTAGAAAAAAGGGAATAATTATAGCATGGATTATGTCAGCTTTAATTTTTGGAGCTATTCATTTACCAACTTATGATTGGAATATAGTTCAAGCAATTTTAGCAATTAGTATTGTTAGACTTATACTTACATATCCATATATTAAAACAAAAAACATTTGGGTATCTTGTTGTTTACACGTATTAAACGACTGGATATTATTCTTACCATCTTTATTAATGTAATAAAATGATTTAAAAACTCTCTTAAGTAACAACTTGAGGGAGTTTTTATTGTTATTTATAAATGATTGGATTAAGAAAAATGATATAATAAATAGAAATTATAATAGCTTAGGAGACGACGTGAATGGTAATGAGATTAGATAAATTTTTGGCACAATCATCTGTTGGTAAGAGAAAGGATGTTAGAATTTATATTAAAGATGGTAAAGTTAAAGTAAATGGTGAGGTTATAACAATACCTGCAATAGATATAAATGAAAAATCAGATATAATTGAATATTTAGATGAAGTAGTTTCATATACAGAGAAAGTATATTATATGTTTAATAAACCAGCTGGCTGCATTACTGCAAAGAAAGATGAAGTTTATAAAACTGTATTTGATTATTTTAAAGATAAGGATACAAAGGGATTATTTCATGTTGGTAGATTAGACAAAGATACAGAAGGATTATTGTTATTTACTAATGATGGTGAGTTTGAACATAGATTAATGTATCCAGAAAAGCATGTTGAGAAAACTTATTTCTTTATTTCACTTGGTACATTAGATAAAGAAGATATAAAGAAGCTAGAAAATGGAGTTTATATAGGGCAAGGTGAAATACTAACAAAACCTGCAAAAATAAAAATAGATAAATGCGGATTATATAATGATTTTAAAAATCAAATTAATATAGATAACTTTAATAACATAGATTCAAACAGATATAATCAACCAGTTGTTTCTGGATATTTAACTATATCAGAAGGTCGTAAAAACCAAGTGAAACGTATGTTAAAATCAGTTGGATGTTATGTAGTTAGGCTAAAAAGAATATCAATAGATAAAGTAATATTAGATGAATCGCTTAAGCAAGGTGAATATAGGTCGCTTACAGAATATGAACTTAAACAGTTAGGGGGAAGGGAATAAGTATTTTAATATATAATTTACAAAAAAAGCCTATGTGAAGGAAAATTCACACTAAATATATATTTGATTTGTTATAATAGATAGTAAGCAAAGGTAAAAGATAACAAAGCTTTTACTGAACAATTAAGCTGAGAGGGTGGAAAAAGGATGACAAATAAGAAGAGAAAAGTATGTGCAGGAAGCATAGTACTATATGTAATAGCAGCAATTATACTTATTTATATGTTCTGGGCAATAGCAAACTGTCATGAATATATTGCAGCGATGATAGCGCAAGGTGGAATGACATTTAGCGGTAATGAATTTAATATTATAAATTATTACATGGCAAATTGTGCTCAATATGGATTATTTGCAATTGTTTTAATAGCATTAGGAATTATAATGCAAAAGTTAGGTAATGAAAAACTAAACGTAACTTCTAACAATGTTATAATAGAAGAAACTTCAAAAGAAGTTAAATAATTATAAAGCTGACTTTTATATTAGGAAAGTCAGCTTTATTTATTTATTTAGAAAACATTTACATAAAGAGGGAAACAATGTATAATTTAATTGCAAATAAATTGTAATTAGGAGTGGTTTTATGGGGTTTTATGATAAATTAACGGGAAAAGCAACTGTTGGAGCTGATTTGAAGTATGTTAAGGAATTTTTATTAGATGATGAAGATGTAATTGCTTCATATCAATTTATACGAGATTCAGTAATATTAACTAACTTAGGATTATACATAGTTGATGTACAAGGTCTAACAGGAAAGAAAGTAGAAACTAAGTTCTTCCCAAAGAAAAATATTAAAAATGTTTCATTTGAAACAGCAGGGAATTTTGATTTAGATGTTGATATAAAAATTGGAGTTGAAGGAAATACTGTAGTTCATTCTTCAGGAATGTTATATAGTGCACCAATATCATTTAAAGTTCCAAAGGCGCAAAGTAAAGAAGCTAAAGAAATAATTAATTTAGTAAAGATTAATTATTTAATATAATAAAGGAATTTAAACTGTCTACAAGTTATTGTAGGCAGTTTTTTTATAAAATAAAATGTATAGATAAAATAATCGCTTCATCTTGAATAATCAGGTACTGTATGAACTGGATACTCTATCAAAAATAATAAAAGAGTAAATTGATTATTTTTATTAATATTTGCCATATATTTACAAGATTACATATATCATCTGCTCGTACTATACCCACTCTATTTCCATTTATTGTTTTTAAGTCAAATGAATACGTGAATATTTCTTTGTCATATAAAGCTCCAAGACTTTATCCACTTGAATTTAACACCTTAAATTTTCTTCCACTCATATTTTTTTCTAAAAAATTATATTGCAATATTAAATCTTCTTCTATTTATTATTTAGCTATTAATAAGAATAAATAGCTATAAATATAAACTTAAAACACCTAATATTTACTTAGTTTAAAAGTATAACCTAATTTTTTTCCTTTATATTTTTATGATACAATATCTAAAAAAGGAAGAAATGAGGTTATATATATGAATTCTAATTTTATTTGTAGTTTTAATCAAAAGTTATCTTATAATGATTTTATTAATTTTAATAACTATATTAAAATCAATAAAATTAAATCTAATCTCACTTTTAAAGAAAAAATATTGGAGGCAGCAATAAAAATATTATTATTTTTTTTAATATTGTTTTTAGCATCTATTGGATTAAAATCCTCCAGAACAGGTCAAAATATTATTCTCAGTATACTTGTTTTATTTGTTCTTTTTTTACTAGTACTTAATAAGCTTTCATTAGTACTTGCTAGAATTTATTCCATAATATCGGTCGAAAAAAAAATTACTTTATTTGAAAATTGCATTTTTTATAAACCTATTAATGAATCAAAAGATATTGAAAAATATAAATATTTAACAAGAGATATATCAGAAATAATATTTACGTCTGAATTCTGTGCTATAAATTTTATTTCTAAAACTATATTAATAAATTTATCTAATATAACTCCTGAGATCACTACTATGATAAACTATATAAAAAATAATTATTCTAATAAAATTGTTACTACATAAAAATTTAAATATAGCTTTATATAAAATTTTACCTATTTAATATATAGAGAGAATTTATTATCTCTACAAATTGACTTAATAATCGCATTAAATATTTTACAAAAAGACTGTCTACAAGTTATTGTAGGCAGTTTTTTTCATGGATTTTGAAATGGAGTTAGTGCTTTGTTAAGTACATCTTTAATGAGGAAAAAAAGTTAAGAGAATAAGTTAAATAAAGTAGCAAGGTAAGAGAATCGGTTGAAATGTAATCACTATAAGTGGTAAAATATAACTAAAATTAAAAAAAGTGTATAATACAGTAGAGTATATAAATAAAAGGAGTATTATATGAGAAAGTATAAAAGTGCTATTTTGATTATGGTAGTTGGAGTTATAGTTATATTCATAGGATATAGGATTTATAGCAATGTAGATTTAATTATACCGAAATTAAAAGTATATTGCGAAGAAAATAATTCTGAATTTTGGGCAGACACTAATGGGGGAAATTGGTTTAGTTCTTATGGTGGAAATTCATTTGATCTAGGAGACTATGATTATAAAAGATTAAATGAAATTGAAACAAGAGAAGTTCCTAAAGAAAGTTTAATAGAATTTAATTTTTCACATAATGTAGAATTTAAAAAGGTAGAGTTATATTTGATTAAAGGAAATTCCAATGAAAATACAACATTAGAAAAGGTAGATTATAATAATAATAAATTTTATTCCTCTGAAAAAGAAGGAATATATGGATATGTATTAGAAAGTTATTTGGATGAAACTCATAATATAAGGTTTATATTTAAGTTGAAATGTGTATAAAAAGGGGGTGTTGAAAAACAATTAGCTGATCAAATGTGGAAAATATATTAAAAAGGGGATTTATATGAAAATATTAGAGGTTAAAAATTTAAAAAAGAAGTATGGGGATGCTGAAGTTGTAAAAGGTATTTCATTTGATGTAAAAGAAGGAGAGATATTAGGTTTTTTAGGACCTAATGGAGCAGGAAAAAGTACAACGATAAATATACTTTCAACGGCACTTAAAGCAACAGATGGACAAATAAAGTTCATGGACAAAGATATATTGAAAAATAAAAGAAACTATAAATCAAGTATAGGAATAGTACCACAGAATCTTTCAATATTTGAAAGCTTACCAGCAATCGAAAACGTAAAATACTTTGCAAGTTTTTATGGATTAAAAGGTGAAACTTTAAAAAGAAAATCAGAAGAAGCTTTAGAAATGGTTGGACTTTTAGAAAGAGCAAAAGATTTACCAAAGACATACTCAGGTGGTATGAAAAGACGATTAAATATAGCCTGTGCATTAGCACACAATCCTAAATTACTTATCTTAGACGAGCCTACAGTCGGAATAGATCCACAATCAAGAAATCATATTTTAGAATCAATAAAAAAATTAAGAGATAGAGGAACAACAATTATATAGACAACTCACTATATGGAAGAAGTAGAAGCTATAAGTGATAGAGCACTTATAATAGATAAAGGTGAGATTATAGCAGAAGGAACATTAGAAGAGTTAAAAGAGAATATATCAGATAATACTGTATACAACATTTCTGCAGAAGGAATAGAGTGTTTAAGTACTGAAGAATTATATTCTATTGATGGAGTTGAAAAAGTAGAAACTAAAGATGGGCTGAGAGTTAGCACTTCAAAAGATGCTAATAACTTAGATAGAATAATAGTAAATCTCATGGATAATAAAGTTAAAATAAAAAATATAGTAACAGAAGAACAAAATTTAGAGACTGTATTTTTAAATCTAACTGGCAGAAGCCTGAGAGATTAGGGGGAAGCTATGAATTTAATAAATATGATTAAGTTTGAACTTAAAATGATGTTTAAAACACCGGTAATGATACTATCATACTTTATTTATCCAGTACTATTAACTGTAATAATAGGATATTTAGCACAAGATAGTTTTGGTGGAGATGTATCTTCCTATGAGTATTACTCAACAGGTATGATGTTATTTATATATTCAGGTGCAGGTCTTGCAAGTGCATATAATTTCATAGATAAACCTATAAAAGAAGGTAATTTAAGAATGATATTTACACCAATTAAGACGATTAATATATATTTATCTCAAATATTAAGCGGAACAATATTTTCATCTATTGGAGTAGCAATGACTATGTTTTTATTCCAAACATTTGGAATAGTTAATTATAACGGAAATGAATTAATTGTATTTCTATCATTTTTAACATTATCATTTTTATCAAGTGCATTAGGAATTTTTCTGTGTACTGTTATTGATGATAGTGGAGTTATTAATATGATTTTCAATATGATACAAGCTATTTTATGCATGCTTGGTGGGGCATTCTTCTCCTTTGAGTCATTAGGGGCTGTGCAAGCTTTTATTGCAAAGCTTTCACCTATAAAGTGGATACTAGATGGATTATTAAATAGTATATATGATAATAATAATTTCCTTCTTTATGTAATAGTTGTAGTAAATATAGTTTTAGGGTTAGCACTTGTAGCTATTTGCAAGGTAACTTTTAAGACTGAAAAATATATATAGATAGGAGATAGTTATGAGAAATATATTATTAATAATAAAAAATAATTTATATAGGCTAACGAAGATGAAGATTATGCTTGTTATGATAATAGTAGTACTACCTATTATTATTTATGGAGGAATATACTTTAGTAAAGCAGATAATATTAAAGGGAAAATAGCTATAGTAAATGCTACTAGTACTCAAGAAGAAGCTATGAAAAAGTCAACAGAAGGTAATGACAATATAACTTTTGAGTTTTTAAGTAAAGAACCAGCAAAGACAGATTTAATAAAAGGTATTTATATAGCTGAAATAAATTTTGAGGGCACTGAACCAAAAGTAATTAGCTATGGAAATAAAGAAATTAAAAAACAATTAGAAGCAAGTCTAAGAGGTGAAGTTTACGAAAGTGATGTAGAAATAACTACTATAGAAGGTAGGATAATAGGATTTTTGATTATGTTTTTATTTATGGGATCTATAATGGCTATGGAATTTTTCCTTACAGATAGAGAAAATGGAACATATGTAAGAGTGTTATCAAGTAATGTATCTTATTACGAATATATTATAGGACAAATAGCATATCTTGTCTGCACATTAACAGTACCAACTTTAATAATATCGTTGATTATGTTAAAAGTACTATCTATACAACTGAATATGACTATTGGATTATTCTCATTACTAATATTAATTATAGGATTATTAAGTAGTAGCTTTTCAGCATTAGTATGTACTTTATGCAAAGACAAAGTATCAGCAACAATGAGTGGATCTGCAATAACTATGATTACATGTTTATTAGGTGGATGTATTATAAACATTGTAGATAACAATAAAATAGTTGAGGCGTTAAGAAACTTAATACCACAGAAAAGATTAATTGATTTAGCTAATAGTTATAATAATGAAGATCTAATATTTATAATTGTAGTAATAATAGTATTTACGTCAATTAGTATAGTGCTTGGTAAAAGGCAATATGAAAATGGAGATTTTGTTTAATGTGATAAGTTAATAAATAGCTATCTAAAAATTACTGTTAGGTAGCTATTTAGATTAATAATACAATATATTACAAAAAACCTAATCTATGTTATAATTATAATAAAATTTTAATCAAAAGGGGGATATTATGAAAATAGAAGCAAAAAATATAAGTAAATCCTTTGGGGATGTACAAGCTCTTAAAAATTTAGATTTTACGATCAATAGTGGAAAAGCATTAGGATTACTCGGGCGTAATGGAGCAGGAAAAACAACAGCAATCAGAGTTCTTCTTGGAATACTACCAAGTGATGGAGGACAAGTTTTAATCGATAATAAAGAGAGAAAATTTGATCAAAATTCCTTTGGGTACTTACCGGAAGAAAGAGGACTTTATTTAAAGTTTACAGTTAAAACTCAATTACTATACTTTACATCTCTTTATGGAATTAATAAGAAGGATGGACTTAAAGAAATAAAATACTGGCTAGAAAAATTTGAAATAAGTGATTATCTTAATAAGAAAGTTGAAACTTTATCAAAAGGTAATAAGCAAAAGATACAACTAATAGTAGCAATAATACATAATCCCGATGTAATAATTCTTGATGAACCATTTAGTGGATTAGATCCAGTAAATGTTGAGGTGTTTAAAGAACTTATAAGAGATTTATTAAAAAAGGGAAAAACTTTAATTTTCAGTAGTCATAGAATGGCTGATGTTGAAGAGTTTTGTGATGACATAATAATGCTTAAGCAAGGTGAAACTATACTTCAAGGAAGTTTAAAAGACATAAAAGATGATTATGGAATAAAAGGACTTGTTATTGAAGGTGATAAAGAAATAGAGAATATATTAAAAGAGGAAAATATAGATTGTTATGAGTATGTAAATGGAGAATTCCATGTAAATATGAATGACGTAAGCAGAGGAAAAGAAATTCTTAAAAAGATTACTAACTCTAATATTGATATCAATGGATTCTACTTTAAGAAGCCATCTTTAAATGATATTTTTATAGAAAGGTTAGGTGAGTAATTTGAAGAAGTTTTTAACTATATTTGGATTTACGTATAAAGAGACAATAAAAAATAAAGGACTTATAATATCAACAATAATAACACTTATTATAATGGCTGGATTTATGAATGTTGATAAAATTATGGGTCTGTTTAAAGGTAACTCATCAGCAGATGAAATTATGATAAGTGCTGTTGGAGATAATAAATTAATAAATGATGATTTTATAAAGAGTATAGATGATAGTGACTATAAATTTGTTATAGCTAAAAATGCTAATGATGTTGATACAGTTAAAAAGGAATTAGAAACTGGTGATTCAAAGTATGTAGCATTATTAGAAGTAACAAATAATGCAGATTTAGAAGGTAAATTATATGTTACTAAATCACCAGGAAGTGATTTAGAAGGAAAAATAAATTCAGTATTAAATGATCTTAAAATAGTTTCAAATATGCAAAAGTATAAGTTAAGTCAAGAAGCATATAAAAGTATAATGACTCCAGCTCAACTTGAAGTAATTCAAAAAGGAAATTCTTCTAAGGAAAGAATGGTACTTGTATATGCACTTATATTTGGTATATACATGATTACTTTGACATTTGGTTCTATGGTTGCAAACTCTGTTATTGAAGAGAAGACTAATAGAATTATGGAAACTTTAATAACTATGGCAAAGCCTATGGAGTTATTCTTTGGTAAAGTTTTAGGTGTATGTGCAGTTGGATTAACACAGATAGCTGTTATTTTAGGAGCAGGATTTGTATTACTCAAAACATCGGGAGTTAGTATGGAAACATTAAATGCATTAAACTTAAACTTTGGAATAGTATTTGCATTTATTTTCTACTTCTTACTTGGTTATTTAACTTTCTCAATGCTTTATGCTGCTGTTGCATCACTTGCATCAAGCCCACAAGATGTTAATTCATCAATGGGTGCAATTACTTTAATATTTGTTGTTGTATTTATAGTTGCTATGAATTGCATGGGTAATATAGAGACTACATTTGCAAAAGTACTAAGCTATATTCCATTTGCATCACCACTATTGATGTTTGAAAGAATAGTTTTATCTAATGTAAGTGTTTTTGAAATAATAATAACAACTATAATAAATGTTGCATTTATAGTTATAGTTGGTATATTCAGTAGTAAACTATATAGAAGAGGAACTCTTCATTATGGAAATAAGATTTCTCTAATGAAGGCATTTAAAGGAAAATAGACTTTATATAAAAGTAGGATTGCTTTAGCAGTCCTACTTTTTTTATGTATACACCATTTTAATATAAGTAATACTAATAATATGCGAAAGTTATATATATTAAATTTGCATATAGGAGTTATATATGAATATTAAAAATAATGTTTTATTTAAGAAAAAGGAATTATTACAATTTTGCACTTATAGGTTTACTTTTGGAATTAGCTATAGTTTTATGATTCCTATAATTCCATTGTTTTTTAGTTCAATAGGTATTAGTACAATGATGATAGGAACTATTATGTCTTTGTATGGTGTAAGTAAGGCACTTGCACAAATTCCTTTTGGAATTGTATCAGATGCTATTGGAGATAAGCTACTATTAATAATAGCTTTAGGACTTATGACATTTATACCATTTGCTTATACGATAGCTAGTAGTAAGGTAATTGCTAGTGGTATTTATGTTTTACAAGGTGCAATACTTGGGATAGCGGCACCAGCTACATTTTCAATATTATCAAGGTCTTTAGATGAAAGTAAAAGAGGTGAAAGTACTGGATTTGCATCTGCAGTATTTACACTTGGGGGTGGAATTGGGGCTGCAATTGCAGGATTTATTGTTGCAAAGTTTAGCAATTATAATATGGTATTTTATATGGCATCTGTTGGGGTTTTTCTAACAGGTTTATTTGTATTTTTTAAAATAAAAAAACCAACTATTTCAAATAAGAAAGAAAAAAAGATTAAATGTAAAAATAGAATAAAAAATATATATGAAGATATAAAAAAACATAAACTTGGATGTAAGATTATATTATTAGGTGCAATTGCATTGCTGGGTGACTTTATATATGGTTGTGTAGTATCAATTTTTCCATTCTATGGTCAGGAAGTACTTGGTGCATCAACTTTGTATACTTCAATTATAATATCTCTTTACTTATTTATATTTGGTTTTGGAGCACCCTTTGCAGGGTGGGTAAGTGATAAGATAGGTAATAAAAAGCAATTATATGTTTCATTTTTTGTTATGAATGGAACATTACTCGCACTATACTTTGTAAGAAATATTATTTTCTTTGCGGTTGTTATTATAATATATTTTTTAGGTGCAACATTTTTAAATGCAGCACTTCAAAGCCTTCTTTCAGAATTTGGAGAAAATGATAATATAAAAGGAATTGTGTTTGGATTCGTTGGAGCATCGGAATCACTTGGATATGCACTAGGACCAATAATCTCTGCATATATATATGATATAAATAAATCGTGGTTATTTCTTTGTTTATTAGTAGTATCAATTATAGTATTAGGTGTATATTGCTTGTTATGTAAAAAGTCATGTATAAGTTAATATTAAAATAAAAGTTGTTATCTTTCAAAAATGTAATCTAATTAAAAGCTAAATCAATACGTAATATTAAAGAGTGAAGCTATAATTATAAATGTAGTCAGGAAAACTTAACAAACAGCTACAAAAAATATAATTACAAATTTAATTTAGTATAAATAATAATTGATTAAACGGAGGATGATAATTATGAAAAAGATATTTGAAATAGTAAAAGCGGTAACAATAGCAACATTTGTAGGATACAATGAAGATTCATTAACTAAGTAATAAGTTATATAACTTTCCAAAAGCACTGATAAATAGTATATTATAAGTAGTAAACATATTTCTTTATATGAAATCAAAATAGAAAAGGTAAAGAAATAGAAAGAGGATATATTATGGATGGAACTAAAAGATCAAATTTAAAACCAGGTATAAGAGTTATGGTTGTACAGAAACAGGATCAACGTTCTGGTAAATTAACAGAAGGTATAGTACAAAGAATACTAACTAACTCAGCAAATCACCATCATGGAATTAAAGTAATGCTAGAAAGTGGTATTGTTGGTAGAGTTCAAGAAATACTTGATTAGATTGCTTTTGAAAAGGAGACACTATGAACAAGAACATAGAAATGATGAAAAAGCTTATTGAAGAAAAGAAAAATAAAGGTGCTAATACTAAAAATAGTATGAAAGCTAAAAAAAGTATTGGAAAAGCAGCGTCTAAAGGTGTAAAGACTGGAAACGGTGGAGGCTTATTTGATAAATAAATTTTAATAGATATCTTCTATTTAAATATAATAAAATATATGTAGTAAACCTACATCCGAAAGAAGGACATTATAATGAATAAGAACGTAGAAATGATGAAAAAACTTTTAGAAGAAAAGAAAGCACAATCAGCTAAGAAGCAAGGTAAGAAAATACCAGACAGATACGGTAAGCAAAGTGCTGGATCAAGCAATATGCATTAATAACATTATTTAATTAGTTTAATGAATCTTTATTCCTATTAAAAGGAATGAAGATTTTTTTTCGTACATTTTTATTACAATTTCGCCTATAATTTAAAAAATTACTTGCCGTAACAATAATGTAACATACAAGTTATAGTATTCTAACTAACAAGTTATTAGGAGTGATACAAATGAAAAATAAAATAATATTAGTAACAGGTGGAACAGGATCATGGGGAGTAGAATTAGTTAAACAATTAATAGATAGAGATGCAAAAGAAATAAGAGTTTTAGCAAGAAACGAATTTTTACAATATGAAATGAGCGAAATATTTAAAAATTCTAAAGTAAAAGGTGTAATTGGTGATATAAGAGATAAAGACCTTGTAAGACAGGCAATGGTAGATGTTGATATAGTATTCCATTTAGCAGCTTTAAAACATGTACCAATATGTGAAGAACAGCCATTTGAAGCTATAAAAACTAATGTAATTGGAACAGAAAATATAGTAGACTGTGCAATAGCAGAAAATGTTGATAAAGTAATTTACTTATCTACAGATAAAGTATCAGAGCCATCAAGTACTTATGGATTAACTAAAGCTATCGGAGAAAAAATAGTCATAAATGCAAATAGTAGAAAAGGTAACACTAAGTTTTCAGTTTTAAGAAGTGGGAATGTATTAGGATCGAATGGAAGTGTAATTCCTCTATTTAAGAAAGAATTAGAAGAGGGAAAGGACATTACATTAACTCATAGAGATATGAATAGATTTTTTGTTAGCTTAAATGAATCCGTAGATTATTTAATAGATGTATGTGAAGTAACAAAAGGTGGAGAAATTTTCATAATGAAGATGCCATCATTTAAAATAGTACATATTGCAGAGATAATGCTTGAGGCTTGTGGGACTGGTACTAATAAAATAATTGAAGTTGGACCAAGACCAGGTGAAAAGTTAGATGAAGTATTAATTACAAAAGAAGAGGGCGAGAAGATATACGATTTTAGTGAAAGATTTTATGCTATATTACCTAATGGATACAAGGAGAAATATAATTTAGATCATATAGTAAAGAGACCAATTGGAAGATATAGTTCTGATAAAGCCATTATAGAGAAATCAAAAGTTCGTGAAATCTTATTAAAGAACAACTACATAGCTTAGGAGGAATATATAGTGAATAAAATAGTAATGACTGGTGGTGGAAGTGCTGGACATGTTATTGTAAATACTGTACTTATTCCTAAGCTAATTAATGAAGGATGGGAGATTATTTATATTGGTTCTAAAAATGGACCAGAAAAAGTTATGATAGAGGCTATTGATGGAGTTAAGTACTATGGGGTAAGCACAGGGAAACTTAGACGATATTTATCTATGGAAAATTTTAAGGATATTTTTAAAATAATAAAAGGAATAATTCAGTCATTCTTTATAATAAAAAGAGAGAAAGCAAATGTTATATTTTCTTGTGGTGGGTTTGTTACAGTGCCAACTGTAATTGGCGGATTTTTTAATAGAGTACCAACTATTATTAGAGAAACAGACTATAGTATAGGGTTAGCTAACAAAATATGTATGCCTTTTGCAAAACATATTTCAGTTACGTTTTCAGATACAGTGAATGAGGTAAATATAAATAAGTTTATTAAGAGTGGTCCAATAATTAGAGAAGAACTAAAAAGAGGTTCAAGAGTAGCTGGACTTAAAATTACGAACTTTAAAGGTGATAAGCCGATTATTTTAGTAATGGGGGGAAGCCAAGGGGCAAAGATTATAAACGATTCTTTAAGACAATCTATAAATGAGTTAGTAACTGACTTTGATATAATCCACTTATGTGGAAAAGGTAAAGTAGATAATAATATTAAAGTACAAGGATACATTCAATATGAGTATGTTGGTGAGGAGTTATCACATATGTATGCTATGTCTGATATTGTAGTTGGTCGCTCTGGATCTAATGGTGTGTTTGAAGGAGCTCTCTTAATGAAGCCTATGTTACTTATACCTATTTCTAAAAAAGTAAGTCGTGGAGATCAAATTTTAAATGCTAAGTATATGGAAGGAAAGGGTGTTGCAAAAGTTCTTTTAGAAGAGGACTTAAACTGTAATTCTTTAGTTTCAGGAATAAAGAGTATATATAATAATATGAATAAGTACTTAATCAATCTATTAAAGATTAGCGATGAGAACAATATTGAAAGGCAAATTAATATTATAAATAAATATAAAAAATAATTAGATATAACCTTACCCATATTAATTGGAGTAAGGTATTTTTTTGTATAAAAAAATATAATAGTACCACTTAGTGCTATAAAAGAGCCGCTTGATTAAAATATATAGAAATAAAGGAATTGTTTTACTATAATAAATTTAAAGTAGAACATAAGAAGAGAGGTTCATATGAAGATAGATATTGATATAAATGAAGAATATGAAGAAACTATTGTATTAATTAAATCGCCAAAGTTAAATGAGGAGGTTTCAACATTAGTTGGTAAATTACAAAGTACAAGCTGCAAAAAGATTGTAGGTAAAATTAATCAAAAGATGCGCATTTTAAATCGTGATGAAATTTTAGTGTTTTATAGTGAGAATCATAAAATATTAGCTGATACAAGTGAAGTAACTTATGAGATAAAGCAGAAATTGTATGAAATAGAAGAGAATTTAAAAGGAACATCCTTTATTAGAATATCAAAGTTTGCTATAGCTAATATAGAAAAAGTAAAAGAGATAGAAGTAAGCTTTAATGGAAGTTTAGTAGTTAACTTTATAAATGGAAGGCAAGAGATAATATCAAGAAGGTATGTATCAAAAGTTAAAGAGTATTTAGGAATTGGAGGAAAATAATATGGAATATATGAAGAAATTTTTATTAAGAGGATTAGCAGGAATGACATTAGGTGTATTTATAAATCAATTTATATTTATAATATATTCTTTAGGAAATGAAACAATTATAGTACAATCATCAGCTGTTATTTTTCAATTTATAATTTCAAGTTTAGTAGGGTTTTATTGTGCAGGAATAACTGTAATTTTTGAAGTTGAGAAGTGGAGTAGATTAAGACAGACTATAACTCATGGAGTAGCAATGCTTGTATATTTTCCACTTGCAATATATGCAGGTTGGATGCCAAGTAATGTAATTGGAATAGTTATGTTTATTTTATTTTATGTACTAGTGTATTTTATTACTTGGATTTCATTTAAAAAGTATTGGGAAAAGGAAGCGAAAGAGTTAAATAATGTATTAAAGAAAAGATAATACAAAAATATAGTTTTAATTAAATAAATACTGTATAATACTTCTTAAATATTATAAATTCGGGGTGAAGTTATGAGAGAATATGGGTTAAAAATATTAGATAAAATTTTATTAAGTAACAAGGAATTTGTAGAGGGCAGAGAATATGAAAAGTATATAACAACAAAGCATCCAAATAAAAAAGTAGTAATATTATCTTGTATGGATACAAGGCTTACAGAACTATTACCAAAAGCCATGAATATAAAAAATGGCGATGCAAAAATAATAAAAAATGCAGGAGCAACTGTAATGCATCCCTTTGGAAGTATAGTTAGAAGTATAATTGTAGCTATTTATGAGTTTGGAGCAGAGGATGTAATAGTTGTTGGTCATCATGGTTGTGGAATGAGCAATTTAAATTCAAAAGATATACTTGATAAAATTAAACAAAGAGGAATACAAAAAGAAACTATAGAAACAATTAAAGATTGTGGAATAGATATTGATAAGTGGCTACATGGTTTTGAATCAGTAGAAGAATCAGTAAAAGAAAGTGTAAATTCAATTAAGAATCATCCATTAATACCGAAAGATGTTAATATACATGGGCTTATTATGGATCCATACACTGGAAAACTTGAAGTTGTAATAAATGGATATAAATAAATTGACTAAAAAGCTTTAGAAATTCTAAAGCTTTTTTTTATACTAATTTAATTTAATGGTTAACATAATATAAAAGGAGGCTATGTAAATGAGAAAGAAGGCATTTATAATAACTTTAATATTATGTTTAAGTTCAATTTTATTAACGGGATTTATTAAGGATAGTACTACTACTATTGAAGCTTCAAACCAATTATCACCAAGTAGTATTAATTTAAAACAGAAGACACCAGATGAGGCATTACAAATACTTAAGGATGGAAATACTAGGTTTATTAATGATAAATCATGCTTAATAAATGTAAATAAGGATAGAAGAGAACAATTAAAATCAGGTCAAAATCCATATGCAGTTGTAGTAAGTTGTTCAGATTCAAGGGTAAGTCCACCATTGATTTTTAATGTAGGTCTTGGTGATTTATTTGAAATAAGACTTGCTGGTAATGTAATAGATACTAGTGCACTTGCATCTATTGAATATGCAGTTAAGTATCTTAATACACCATTAATTGTAATTATAGGTCATGAAGATTGTGGTGCCGTTAAATCAGCATACAATATGATAAAAAATGGAGAAGTATATTCAGATAACTTAACAGAACTTCTAAAGAAAATAGAGGGGAGTGTAAGAAAAAGTAGCACCATTGAGGAGGCAATTAAACTTAATATATTTAATTCAGCTAATTTAATTAGTGAGGATTCTATAATTAATAACAAGGTACATACAGGTAAACTTAAAGTAATAAAAGGTTATTATAACTTAGATGGGAAAGTAGATTTTTTATTGTAACATATGTAATCATAAAATAATAAATTGAAGTGTAACAATAAATTCAAGGGGATATATATGAGTTATACTACAAAAAGACAGCCACAAGGGTTTATAAAAAGTGTTGAAGCGTTATTAAGAGAAGGTATGATTGCTGAAATAGTTGCAATAAATGATTATAGTAATTTTATAAGCGCAACTGATAATAAAGAAGTAAAAGATATTTTTCATCATATAATGGAAGAAGAAAAAGAGCATTATGGATTATTTTTGGAGCAATTAAGAAAAATAGATAAAGAGGAAAGAGAATTACAAGAAGAAATAAAAAAAGAAAATACAATTACATCGAAACAAAAGTATAAAGAAAGCAGCAGTAAAAGTACTAAGGGGAATTTACTAGATAATATAAGAGAAGCTATAAAGGGAGAACTTGAAGCGATAATATTATATGAAGACTTAATACAATATATAGAAGACAAATCTATAGTAGCAACAATAAAATATATTACAAAAGATGAGAAGGAGCATGTTGAGGAATTAACTAAAGCACTCCTAATATTAGATAAAGATGAGTACGGTCCACTTAATGATGAGAATAAGAGGAAAACATATGGAAGTCATTAATCCACAAAAGGTATTTACAGAGTACAGAGATAAAGTAACGAAGGTCTCTCCAATCAAAGGTCGTAAGTATACTATGACACATTCTGATGAGACTGCTGATTTATTCGTAACAGTAGGATTAAATTATGCAGAAGATAGGATTGATAAGATCAGAGATGAAGTTAAACTTGAGTGGATCGAAGAAGATGGAAAGCTTATACTATATGGAGAAGTCTTAATTGATGGAGAAGGCATTTCAGGTAATGAAAGAATTAGAAATAATATATTTATGAAAGAGATGCCATTAGCGCTTCAATCAGTAAGGTACGGAGATCGGGAATTATTTAAAAATAATGAGCATTTAGATTGTGCTATTATTTTAATTCATTTTAAATCAGATATTCCAAAATACGATAGAGTATGTAATTTTGGCTCTATGGAAATGTATAGAGTATATTTAGTATAAAAAGTAAATAAGCCATAATAAGAAGGTCATATAATTCTTATTATGGCTTATTTTAATATTAAAATTGGTTATATGTTTGTTACGTAGTAGTTTTGATTTTTAGATTGTTTGTTTTTCTTTTTTAATATTTAATGTTAAGGATAAAAGAATTAGAGCTGCAAAAGCACCTAGAATTATAAATATAAATGCTCCATTCCATCCAAAAGTATCAGCTATAAATCCAACAACTATATCTGCTAAAGTTTCACCTATAAGATATGCACAAAGCCCTGATAAACCAACAGCTGCACCGACAGCAAAGTTTGGAACTATATCAATTAGGTTCATTCCAATTAGAAGTTGTGGACCATATATAAAGCAACCAATGACTGCTACTGATATCATAGTTATAAGGTGGCTAGAAGTTGTCCAATAAGCAATAATTGCAAATATAACACCAACCATACAGAACATACTTAAAGGAGCACGTTTACCTTTAAATAATACATCTGAAAGCCATCCAAGTAATATAGATGCTGGAATTGCAGCATATTCGAATAAGAACATTGCCCAATTTGAATCAGCAACTGAGAAGCTTTTAGCTTCTTGAAGATATATTGGAATCCAGTTAACTACACCTTGTCTAATTAAATAAACAAAAATATTAGCTAAACATAAATACCATACATATTTATTTTTAATAACATATTTAATAACAATTTCTTTTGTACTTAAAGTTGTTGCATCAGTATTAGTTTTTACTTCAGCATAATCATTTCTATATTCATCAATAGGAGGTAATCCTACTGATTCAGGAGTATCAGCTCCGATAAAGAATACGAATATTGAAATTACAATACATATTGCAGCTGGAACAAAGAAAATACTTTGGAAGTTATTAGCACCAAATATTAATAGTGATAATGTAGCTAAAGGAGCTATAAGACCACCACCTATATTATGAGATGTATTCCATACTCCCATTTTAAGACCTCTCTCATTTTGAGAGAACCATTTACCTATTATAATAGAACATGGAGGAGCTCCCATTGCTTGGAACAATCCATTTATAATCATAAGAATTAAAAATACCCAAACAGCACTTGTAAATCCCATGAATATACTAATAATAGAAGAAGCTAAAAGACCAAAGCCAAGAAAGTACTTAACATTAGATTTATCAGCTAAACTTCCTAATATGAACTTACCTAATCCATAAGCAATAGCAAGTCCTGCACTTATTAATCCTATATCTGTTTTACTAAAATCATAATTATTAATTAAAAAAGGTGATGCAATTGTGAAGTTTTTTCTTACTAGATAATAACCTGCATATCCAACATACATCATAAGAAACATACGAATACGGTAAGCTTTATAAGCTGAAGGTATTCTTTCTTTTGGCAACCTGTCTATAGCAGGTGCTTGTTTAAAAAAATTAAACATTATAAGTCCTCCTAAATACGTAAAAAATCTGATTACGTTTTCTGTATTTGATTACATTACTATAATAAAATAAAGAGGATACAATAAAATCTCTTAAATGTTTCATAAATGTAACATTTAAGAGATTTTTTAAAATAATGTGTATTTTTTTATTTAGAAACACTTTCACTAAACATTTTCATAATATTATTGCGCGTAAGGGCAGCATCTTTAAAATCATAATTTAAATAAATACTATTAGTGATATCATTACTTTTCTTTGTTGATATAGCATTTGAATAAGTAGATAAATTATTAGAAATATCATCTGATAATATAAAATCTATGAAAGCTTCAGCTACCTCTTTATTTGCACAATTATTAATTTCAGCAATAGAATCAACATTCCAACCAGTATTCTTTGGAGTAATACTTATTAAATTAGGATCGAATTTACGTTCAATAAGTTGATCACCTAAAAAGTTTACTGTAACTGCATACTCACCAGATGATACTCTTTGTATTGAATTAAAACCACTTACAGTATAAGCACCAACATTTTCAGTGAATTTATTTAAAAACTCTTTATATTTAGTTTCTCCAAGTTCTTGATATAATGTGGCAAAGAAAGTATAGCCAGTTCCTGAAGTTTCAGGGTTTGGCATTATTATTTTGCCTTTATATTCACTTTTAAGTAAGTCATTAAAATCTTTAGGCATTGGAATGCCTTTTGAAGCAAAATCCCTATCCCATATTTCTTTATTTATACCAATTGATAATGTATCTAATTGAAATCCAGTCCAGTAATTAGATGAATCTTTATACTTTGAAGGAATTGAATTAGAATTATAAGATTCATATTTAGCTAATGCATCATTTGCTTTTAGTAACTCATAAGCATCACATGTTCCTCCAATAAATATGTCGCCATTAGGCTTATCCTTTTCAGCAAGTATTCTTTTAACAGCTTCTTCAGTAGGAAGTTTTATATATTCGTAAGTACATCCAGTTTCTTTTTTAAACTTCTCTAAAAGAGATTTAGCTTCTTCTTCTCTTAAAGCAACGTATACAGTAAGATGTTTTCCTTTAAGATTCGGATATTTCACTTCATGCTTAAAGCAATAAAAATAAAATATTACTGAGATTATAATAAGTATAGGAATAATAAGTAGTAATTTTTTATTTAAAATATTTTTCATAAAGATCACCTTTTACATAAATATTTTTACCATTTTCATCACCTAAATATTGAATAACTAAGTAGTTCTTATAGACAATAAGATATATAGTATTGTTAGCACTTAAATCATCATTTCCATTTATGAAAATATTAAATACGCCTACAGGTTTTTCATTTAAATTAATATTAAGAAAGTCTTTATTATCTTCCATAGTCTTAAATTTCTTTAGAGAAGAAATTAATTCTGATCGTTTTTCCTTATTAACTAGTTGTGATGAATTATTACTTTTATAAATAATTTTTGACTTAGGATTACCTATAATTTCAACTATATTAGAGTAATTATAAAGACAACTAAATAGAGTATTCCTTAATGAGTTAATGTAATAAGAGTTATTGGAGTAAGTTTTATTTTCAAGTACTAAAGAATTATTCACAGTAAAACTTTCATCACTACCATTAGAATAAAAAACTTTACCTGATAAATTAACAACATTATCATTTTTAACTTCATTACGCTTAACTGATTTAGATGATGTTATATTAGAAAAATATTGAAGTATGTCATTCATTATTATATTATCCTGGAGTGTAACGTCACCTAAATATTTATTATGAATTATTATTTTATCTGGTACTTTAGTATTAAAAGATTTTTTACTTGAGTCAAAGTTGTCGATAACTTTCACATTGTTATAAACCGCCTTTGTTGAGTAGAAATAAAAAACTAAAGTTAGTACGACAAATAGTAAATATAGTGTAAGTATATTTTTAAAATTCTTTTTCATAGAAGTATCCTTTCTATAAGAAATGAGTATTAATTATGTTGTTTTAAAAAGGTTATTGTTGCAATAGTACCAGTATCTAAAGTGCTAGTTACTTTAAAACTTCCTTTTTGAGTAGATAATATATCTTTACAAATATTAAGTCCAAACCCATTTCCTTTAGTATTTTCCGCATTTAAAATATCAAACCCAACACCATCATCACAAATAGAAACATCTACTTTATCATTATATGATTTTGCAGAAATTTCAATATTTTCACATCCGCTATACTTAATAGCATTATCAATAATATTAATAAATACTTGCTTTGTCTTATCATAGTCACCATATATAAATATATTGTCATAGTTTTTAATTATATTTATATGATAATTATGGAGTTTAATATTTAGTATATTTAAACATTCATCAATTAAAGATTTAATATTTATATAAGTAGCTTCAATTGCAAAGTTCTCTTTGTTTGATTTAGATAGTAATAGAATTTCTTCAACTAAAGATAAAAGTCTACGACCTTCTTTTTCTATAAGTGTTGAACATTCTATTATTTGATTATTACTATTATCTATTTTAGGGATTAACTCTGAAAAACCTATAATAGCAGTTAGGGGAGTTTTAAATTCATGAGATATATTATCAAAGAATTTCTTCTGACGAGCTTTAGCTTCTTGAAGTTCATTTATATATATTTCAATATTTTCACTCATAACATTAAAAGTACTAGCGAGGTCTTCAATTTCATCACCGCTATTAATTAAAACCTTTTCTCCAAAGTCACCATTAGATATTCGCTTTGATTGTTCTTTTAAAGTTAAAAGAGGGTGCACTAATTCTTTTGAAAAAATATGTATTAACATAATTCCGATACCGATTGCAACAATACTTACTATTATCATAATCATAAGTGTATTGTTTAATATAGTGACGGAAGATGAATTTTTAAGTACTAATCTTAAAACTCCACATTGATTGTTTTTATAAAATATTGGGGTAGATAAAAATATACATGGTATACCATCTACTTTCTTTATAATATATGATTCCGTTCCTTCTAAAGCTTTATCAATATCTCCATTATAGAGGCTAGTCTTATTCTTATCAGAGTCATAGTATATTTGACCGGAAGTACTAATTGTTTGGACTCTAATATTAAATCTGTTACTTAAGTTTGTTGCTATAAAAGGAGAGATAGATTTAAAAACTTCTTCCTTATGTGTATTGCTGTTACCTTCAATGAGATTTTCTGTATAAACTCTCATAGTAGTAGTCTCTTTAAGCAAGTATTCAAGAGAATTATCTAATAAATTTTTTGATAAAGTATTAAAAGTAATTATGTATATGAAAGCAATTATAGGAACTAAAATAGCTATATTAGTTAATATAATTTTACGTTTAAGTGACAAGTGCAACTTAAACATCTAACTTATAACCT
This sequence comes from Clostridium sp., assembly GCF_036643715.1. GTDB lineage: Bacteria > Bacillota > Clostridia > Clostridiales > Clostridiaceae > Clostridium. The sequence continues at coordinate 27,643 of NZ_JAVXRL010000010.1, forward strand.
GCTTTATATAATGTTTTTATGTAACTTTGGCAAGAACCTAATTTTTTTCTTAGTCTTTGAATTAAAATATCAACAGCTCTTGTTGTACCTTCAAAGTCATATCCCCAAACTTTATTAAGTAGATCTTCACGACTGAAAACTATACCTTTATTTTCACATAGGCAACTTAATACCTCAAATTCCTTGAAAGTTAAGTCTACATACTCTGAATCAACTAACACTTTTCTCTCGTTAATTATAATTGTAATTCTCCCTATAGTTAGAGTTTGATCAGTTTTCTTTGAGAACTTATTTATCCTTTTTGATATTACTTTTATTCTTAAAAGCAATTCAGTACTATTAAATGGTTTTGTTATGTAATCTTCAGCACCTAGCTGTAATCCTAATAGTTTATCATTAATGTCACCTTTAGCTGTAAGCATAATAATTGGAATATCATTTATTAATTTTATTTTGTTAATAAGTTCAAAACCACTTATATCAGGTAACATGGCATCTAAAATTATTATGTCAGGCTTTTCCTTTATTGTAAGCTCTAAAGCTTCATTTCCGCATGTTGCTGTAATAACATTATACTTTTGGAGTTCGAGATTCATCTTTATAAGATGTAATATACTAATTTCGTCATCAACTACTAAAATATTCAAATTTTTTCTCCTTTAGTTAAATTATTATTAAATTTATATGTTAATTATACAAAAGTATGGAAGGGTTTACAATTGTAAAGGATTTATTTATAAAGTAAATTTGACATAAATTTGGAAATATGATATATAAAAACTATAGGTTAGCACTCGATAGGTAAGAGTGCTAACTGATGAAAATATTATAGTTTATTGTGAAGGGAGATATTTAAGATGGAAAAAAAGCAATTTAAAGCTGAATCAAAAAGACTTCTAGATCTTGTAATTAACTCAATCTACACTAATAAGGAGATTTTTTTAAGAGAGCTTATATCTAACGCTAGTGATGCAATAGATAAAATTTATTATAAGGCTCTAGTGGACAACTCTATAACATTTAATAGAGAAGATTACTATATTAAAATAACTCCAAACAAAGAAGATAGAAAATTAACAATATTAGATACTGGTATTGGAATGTCAAAGGAAGAACTTGAAGATAACCTTGGTACTATTGCAAAAAGTGGTTCATTTAAGTTTAAAAATGATACAGAAATTCAAGATGATCACAGTATAATAGGACAATTTGGTGTTGGATTCTACTCAGCATTTTTAGTTGCAGATAAAGTTACTGTAATAACTAAGGAGTTTGGAAGCGATAAGGCTTATAGGTGGCAATCAGAAGGAATTGATGGATACACTATAGAAGAAACAGAAAAAGATAGCTTCGGTACAGAAGTAATATTACACATGAAAGAAAATACTGAAGATGAAAATTATGATGAATATTTAGACTCATATAGATTACAAACTTTAATTAAAAAGTATTCAGACTTTATAAGATATCCAATTAAGATGGATATAACAGAAAAGAAGTTAAAAGAAGGAACAGAAGATGAATACGAAGATGTTATTGAAGAAAAAACAATAAATAGTATGGTTCCAATATGGAGAAAAAATAAGAAGGAACTTACTGATGAAGATTATGATAACTTCTATATTGAGAAGCATTATGGATTTGATAAGCCTTTAAAACATATTCATATAAGTGTTGATGGAATGATTAGTTATAATGCAATATTATATATTCCAGAAAATATGCCATATGATTTCTACACAGCAGATTATGAAAAAGGATTAGAACTATATTCAAATGGTGTATTAATAATGGATAAATGTTCAGACCTTCTTCCAGATTACTTTGGATTTGTTAAAGGGGTAGTGGACTCACCAGATTTATCACTAAATATATCAAGAGAAATACTTCAAAATGATAGACAATTAAAGTTCATAGCAAAAAATATAAAGAACAAAATTAAAAATGAACTTAAAAAGATGTTAAAAGATGAAAGAGAAAAGTATGAAAAGTTCTATAAATCTTTTGGAAAGCAATTGAAGTATGGTGTTTATAGTGACTTTGGAGCAAATAAGGATATATTAAAAGACTTATTAATGTTCTATTCTTCAAAGGAGAAGAAGCTAGTAACTTTAGATGAATATGTAAAAGGAATGGCTGAAGATCAAAAGTTCATTTACTATGCAGTTGGTGATTCTAATGAAAGAATTGCAAGAATGCCACAAACTGAAATGGTGCTAGATAAAGGATATGAAATATTATACTTTACAGATGATATAGATGAATTTGCAATAAAGATGCTTATAAACTATGAAGGTAAAGACTTTAAGTCAGTGTCAAGTGGGGACCTTGGAATTGATGAAAAAGAAGATGAAAAGGATACTGAAGAAAGTAAAGAAAATAAAGAAATACTTACTTTCATGAAGGATACTCTAGAAGGTAAAGTTAAGGATGTTAGAGAATCAAAAAGATTAAAGAACCATCCAGTATGTTTATCAAATGATGGAGATCTTTCAATTGAAATGGAGAAAATTTTAAATTCTATGCCAAACAACGAACAAAGCATACATGCAGATAAAGTTCTTGAAATAAATGTTAATACAGATGCATTTAAGGCATTAAAAGAATCATATGAAAAAGATAAAGATAAGGCTAAGTTATATACAGATATATTATATAATCAAGCACTTCTTATTGAAGGTTTACCAATAGAAAATCCAGTAGAATTTACAAACAATATATGCAAGTTAATGAAATAGAAATATAAAAATAAAAGCTTAAAAATATTATGATATCATAAATATTTTTAAGCTTTTTTTATTTTATAAATTCACACGCTAGTCTTAAAATTAATCCGAATAATAAAAATAAATACATAAAAAGTAGACCGCGTATATGATGTAAATTTAATAATGATATTACTAATAATGCAATTATATTAAATGTAATTAAGAGGTTAGAACAATAAAGTAGTATTTTCTTTTTCATAAATTATATCACCTACTTATTAGATAATAACAAAGAATAATATATAATTTAAATACTAAGTTTTTATTATATATATAGGTAAAATGATATATGTAATCTTATAAAACTATAAAATATATTAAAGTAATATAAAAAGATAATATAAACTTAAATAAAAGTATAGAAAATTAAATTATGTTGAATAAAATGACTCACAGTCATTAATAAAATGAGGAAATGTTAATTGAGAATAAGAAAATGTTTACATATAAGTGATATACTACAAGTATAAATATAAACTATGATTCACTAAAAATAATTAGGGAGGAGATAATATGAGGTTTGATACTATTATTAGAAATGGAACTATCATAACTGCAACTGACATTTTTAAGGGTGACATAGGAATAAAAGACGGAAAGATAAACAAGATAGGAATAGCATTAGAAGAGGGGGGAGATATAGAAATAGATGCTAAAGACAAATTAATTTTCCCTGGAGGAATAGATCCTCATACACACTTAGACATGCCATTTGGAGGAACATTTTCAAGCGATAATTTTAAAACAGGAACAATAGCTGCAGCTTGTGGAGGGACTACAACAATTATAGATTTTGCAGTTCAACCAAAGAATATGGACTTATTAGAAACAGCAAGAATTTGGAGAGAAAAATCAGATGGTAATGCAGTTATTGATTATGGAATCCATATGAATATAACTCATATAGATGATGAAATTTTAGATGAAATTCCATTAATGATTAAAAAAGGTTATCCAAGTTTTAAAGTTTTCATGACTTATAAAGGCATGAGAGTAGATGACGGAACACTTTATAAAACATTAAAGAAAGTAAATGAGAATGGTGGACTTACATGCGTTCATGCTGAAAATTTTCATATAATAGAATGCAATGTTGAGAAACTTATTAAAGAAGGAAAGACAGAGCCTAAATATCATGCAATTTCAAGAGGACCTTTAGTTGAAGGTGAGGCTGTAGCTAGAGCTATAAATATAGCAAAGATGGCAGACTCACCACTATATATTGTTCATAATACTTGCAAAGAAGCAGTTTTGGAAATAGCTAGAGCTAGGGAGGAAGAATATCCTATAATGGGTGAAACTTGTACACAATATTTATTATTATCAGATGATGAATATAATAGAGATGGATTTGAAGGCGCTAAGTATGTAATGTCGCCACCACTTAGAAGTAAAGACAACTTTAAATATTTATGGAAAGCTATAAGGAACAATACACTTCAAGTTGTAGCAACAGATCATTGTCCATTTTTTATGAAACAAAAGGAACTTGGAATTAATTCATTTGATAAGATACCAAACGGAGCACCAGGAGTAGAGCTTAGAATGGCACTATTATATACTTATGGTGTTTTACAAAATGAAATAAGTATAAACAAATTTGTAGAAGTAACATCAACTAATGCAGCAAAGATATATGGAATGTATCCTAAGAAAGGAACTATAGCTGTTGGTAGTGATGGAGATTTAGTTATTTTTGATCCTAGTAAGGAATTAGAAGTTACTTTAGATATCCTTCATGAAAATGTAGATTATACCCCTTATGAAGGATTTAAAATTAAAGGATTTCCAGAGGTAACTTTAAGTAGAGGAGAAATTATTGCAAGTAACGGAAAGTTTGTTGGAAAGTCAGGGAGAGGAGAGTTCATTAAAAGAAATTCTCCTATAATTTTATAATAAACTAAGGAGGTAATTTTATGGGACTATACGAAGATATAAATAAAATTTCAAAGGAATTACACTTAGATGCAGTAGATTTTGCAAAGAGGCTTTTAAAGGTACCTGCATTATCTGGAGATGAAAAAGGTGTAGCAGATCTTTATATAAAAGAGATGAATGACTTAGGATATGATGAAGTTTTTAGAGATGATTATGGAAATGTAGTTGGAATAATAAATGGAGAAGATGATGGAAGAACAATAATGTATAATTCTCATTTAGATCATGTTGATACTGGTGACTTAAGTGAATGGGGCGGATATGATCCTTATGGAGGAGAAATTGATATTTGCGAAATATTTGATCAAGACCAAGTTTTATTAGAAGAAACTGAAGTTATACATGGAAGAGCAGCAGCAGACGTTAAAGTCGGTGGAGCATGCCAAATTTATTCAGGTAAAATACTTTTAAAACTTAGGGAAATGGGATATAAATTCAAAGGCAGATATATGTTTACAGGAGTTGTTCTTGAAGAACCAGCAGAGCAATTAGGAATGAAAATGCTTTTAGATAATACATTTAAGGAAAGAGGAATAGAGTACGATGGTGTAGTATCAAGTGAAGCTACTAGCTTAAAATTGTACTTAGGTCATAGAGGCCGTGTTGAATTACTAGTAACTGTAAGTGGTGTAACATCACATGGTAGCGCACCTTGGCTCGGAGTAAATGCAGTTAATAAGTCAACAAAACTTATAGATAGAATAGAAAAAGTTGTTAGTGAAAACTCTAAAGAAGATGAGCATTTAGGTAAATCAAGTATAGCATTAACTATAATTAATTGTACCCCAGGTTCTATGTGTATAGTACCTGATAGATGTCATATAACTTATGATAGGAGATTTGTACCAGGCGAAAATTATGAAGAATGTGTAGATCAAATACAAAATGTAATTGATGAACTTTCTAAAGAAGATAAAGATTTTAGAGCTAAAGTTGAAGTCGCATCAGTTCCAAGAACAACATATACAGGTAAAACTGTTGAAGTTTTAAATATTAAAGAAGCTTGGAAGATTGATAGAAATAGCGAGTTCGTAAAAGCTTGCGCGGCAGCTTTAGAAAATGTAGGACAAGAAGTCAAATATGGATATTGGGACTTTGGTACAGATTTATCAGTAATTGCAGGCCGAGATAAGAAACCAGCTATAGGATACTCACCAATGCAAGAATATTATTGTCATAGACCAGTAGATAGAGCTAGATTAGACTTTATGAAAAAAGCTTTAGCAGGTAATGTAAGTATATTCTTATCATTAAGTGATCTACCAAAGGAAGAGTGTAATATTAAATAATAAACTAATTAAAAGCATAAAAGTATTAGTGTATAACACTAATACTTTTATGCTTTTTTAGAATATGTTTATATAGAAATGGAAAAAGTAATTTTGAGGTGATTTTATGAATAAGAGTAAGTTAAACGGAAGTGTAAAAACTAAGGGAATAGGCACTTTCACAAAAGGCGCAGTAGAAAGTTTCGAGGAAAATATAGTAGAACAAAAAGATTACCTTGAAAAGGTTAAGAAGAATAAATAAGTAATAACTTACATAATTTAAACAATAGACACTGCTATACCCTAGAAAGTTAATAAATTTTTCCTATAATTAAGTTAAATAAAATTTGATTATAGGAGAAGTTTATTATGGAGATTACAAAAGAAAAGAAAACGCAGGAAGATAATAAGTGGAAAATACTAATATGCGTAGTTACTATGACTTTTATGGTATGTGTTGATGGTAGTATTGTAAATGTGGCTCTACCTAAAATTGCTTCTGACTTAAATAGTTCTATGATTGGAGTGCAGTGGATAGTTACAAGTTATCTTATAACTATTTCATCATTAGTTTTACTATGTGGGAGAATAGGAGATATTAGAGGAAAGTGTACTGTATTTAAAATTGGTGTACTAATATTTACTATAGGTTCTTTATGTAGTGGATTATCCAAAGCACTTCCATTATTAATAATATCAAGAATAATCCAAGGGTGTGGTGCAGCTTGTACTATGGCAACTAGTATGGGGATAATAACAGCTACCTTCCTTAATGAAGGCAGAGGGAAGGCTATGGGAATATCAGCTAGTGCAGTTGCATTAGGCGTAATGGTTGGACCAGCTATCGGAGGTATATTAGTATCAATTAGATGGGATCTTATATTTTGGATTAACATACCAATAGGAATAGTAGCTTTTATTGCTTCAAATAAAATATTATCTAAAAGTAAAAAAGTTACTAATGAAAAGATTGATATAAGAGGAACAATTGTATTTTCTATATTTATAGTATCAAGTACTATTGCCATTACTAAAGGTGAATTTATGGGATATACAAATAAATATATATTACTTGGATTTTTAATTTCAATAATATCATTAGTATTATTTATTTACTTACAGAAAACAATAGAATCACCAGTTTTGGATTTAAAGCTTTTTAAAAATAAATTATTTTCATTAAGCATACTTTGTTCTGTTTTATCATTTTTATCTATTAGTTGCGTAACAATAATACTTCCATTTTATTTAGAACAAGCACTTAATATGTCATCATTTGATGCAGGGATGTTCCTTATGATATACCCATTAGCATTGTCAATTTCAGCACCATTTAGTGGATCACTTTCTGATAAATATAATGGTAAATTAATATCGCTTATTGGACTAGTTCTACTAACAATAGGTCTCTTCCTAATGGGAACAGTACATGACGGAACACCATTAATTGTTGTAGGAGCATTTAATGGAATTATGGGACTTGGAAATGGAATGTTTAAATCACCAAATAACTCTCTTGTTATGTCAAAGATAGATAAAAAAAGCCTTGGTATTGCAGGAAGTGTAAATTCTTTATTTAGAAATTTAGCAATGGTTTATGGATTTACTTTAGCAACAACACTCTTATACGATAGGATGAGCTATAAATTAGGATATCAAGTATCAAACTATGTAAAAGGAAAACTAGATGTGTTTATATATGGAATGGACTATGTATTTATAGTTGCAGCAATAATTAGTGCAATAGGAGTTATCGTAGCTTTGATAAGATATTTGGATATTAGGAATTGAGAATTTAGAATTTAAAATTTAGGATTTAGAATTGAGCAGATGATTGGACTAATTACATATATTATGGAGAAAGTATATGTAAATTATAAAGCAAATTACAATATGATGAAAACCTTAAAATAAGGTGTTAAAATTGGGTTGTATTCTACTAGAGTACAGCCTTATTAATTTATTAAAATATAAAATATTGTAAGAGGTGAGAGGGTATGAAGCAATTAAATTATAGAGAAACATTAAACAAAGAGTTTAAAAATTTCTCTGGAGCAAGTAGAATTTATAATGGTTATAGAGTTGATAATGGAAGTTTATATGTTGATTTTGATTCAATGAAAGTAACAATTACTTATTTTAATGATTGCATAGTAAAGGTTTTCTTGGGAGATAAAAATGAAGAGGAAGTAGATACAAATGCAGTAATTATGAAAAATGAAGGCACCTATTTCAAAATAGAAGAAAGAAGAGAAAGTATTTTAGTTAGAGGTAATAGAGTAATTACATCAATAAATAAAAGAACATCAGAAGTTAAATTTTATGATACAAAAGAGAATACTATATGTGAAGATTTTGAGCCATCTTTTAAAGATGAGGATGGAGTTATTTATATATCAAAAATAAATGATGCAAGAGCTTATTATGGTCTAGGAGAAAAGGGTGGACAGTTAAATAAAAAAGGTTGTTATACAGAAAATTATAATACAGATGATCCTGAAACTGATGATGAATCAACAATGTATTATAAAACAATTCCTTTTTATATAGCACTTAAAGAGCAATATACTTATGGAATATTTTTTGATAATAGTTTTAGAAGTTTTTTTGATATGGGTAAACAATATGGGGATAGAGTATTTTTTGGAGCAACTGGAGGGCAAATTCAATATTACTTCATATTAGGGGATAATATTAAAGAAGTTAATAAAGAGTATTCAAATCTTACAGGGAAAATGGAAATGCCACCTCTTTGGAGTTTAGGATACCAACAAAATAGATTTAGTTATTTTACTCAAGAAGAAGTAAGAGAAATAGTTAAAACATTTGAAGAAAAGCAAATACCATTAGATGTAATGTATTTAGATATAGATTACATGGATGGATTTAGAGTTATGACTTTTAAAACACCTCATTTTGATAATGCAACTAAGTTAATAAAGGATCTTAAAGATAAGGGAATAAGAACTATAACAATATTAGATCCAGGTGTTAAAGTTGATGATGATTATGGAATATATAATAGGGGGAAAGATGGTGGACATTTCACTAAAAAGTTAGATGGTGAGATATTTGTTGGAGCTGTTTGGCCTGGTGATAGTGCATTCCCAGATTTCTCAAATGAAAAGTGTAGAGAATGGTGGAAAACAGAACTTAAAGAATTTATAAGTAAGCACCAAATTGATGGAATATGGAATGATATGAATGAACCTTGTGTATTTAATAATGATCATAAAACTATGCTTGATTCATGTATGCACAATAGTGATTACGGAATGATTGAGCATAAAGAATTCCATAATAGATATGGATTAGAGATGAGTAGATGTTCACATGAAGCACAGATGGAATTAAATAATAATAAGAGAGAATTCTCAATGACAAGAGCAACATACGCAGGTGGTCAAAGGTATTCATCAGTTTGGACTGGAGACAATATGAGCCTTTGGAGTCAAATGAGAATGTCAATTCCAATGAATTGCAACTTAGGATTAAGTGGATTCTCATTTGTGGGGAATGATGTTGGTGGATTTGGATTAGATGTAGAGGAAGAACTATTTATAAGATGGATGGAACTTGGAACATTTTTACCTATATTTAGAAATCATTCTAATATGTATACAAGAAGACAAGAGCCTTGGGCATTTGGAAAAAGAGCAGAAGATATTTCAAGAGAAGCTATAAAATTAAGATATGAATTGCTTCCATATATATATGATGCTTTTTATGAATCACATAAAAAAGGACTACCTGTATTTAGACCTGTTGTTATGGAATATCAAAATGACATAAATGTTGAAAATATGAAAGATGAATTTATGTTAGGGGAAAGTATACTTGTAGCACCAATACTGTATAAAGGTGAAAGAAGCAAAGTAGTATACCTTCCAGAAGGGAACTGGTATAACTATAAAACTAATGAGAAGTTTAAAGGAAATAAGAGATATAAGCTTTCTTGTGAATTAGATGAGATTTTAGTATTTGTAAAAGAGGGAAGTATAGTACCAGCTTACAAGGAAGAATATATGAATGTATCAAAAAGACCAAATACTGTAACTTATAAAATATATGGAGAAAAGGCTTCTGGAATTCATTATTATGATGATGGTGAAACTATGGAATACAAAGATGGAAAGTTTAATTTATGTAATATAACTTTTAGTAATAGTGAAGTAGTAATAGATTACATTAACAAAGGTATTGACGAAGAAAATAGTGAGTTTGAATTTATAATATAAACTTTAAGAGGTGAGTTATGTGGAACAAATAAGATTAGATAAGAAGTGGGAAGTACTACTAATCCATCATTCCCACACGGATATTGGATATACGCAAAGTCAAGAAACTATAGAATTATATCATGTTAATTTTATAAAACAGGCAATAGAAATATGTGAATTATTAAGAGAAAATGGAAAAGAAGGAGAGTTCATTTGGACTTGTGAAAGTTTCTGGGGTGTTGAGTGCTTTTTAAAAGATACAGATGATTCATGGAAAACTAGATTTGAACAATGCATTAAAAATGGAGGAATTGAAATTACAGCTAATTATTTGAATTTCAATGAACTTATAGATTATGATGTTTTAAAAAATCAAACTATGAAGGCTATTGAATACTGTAATAATATAGGGATTAACGTTAAGTCAGCAATGACTGCTGATATAAATGGATATGGAGAAGGCTATGCAGATGCACTTTATGATTGCGGGGTAAGAAATTTATTATCATGTGTTCATACTCATCATGGGATGTATCCATTATTTAAGAAACAAACTCCTTTTTATTGGGAAACTAAAAAAGGAAATAAGGTTTTAGTTTGGAATGGAGAACATTATCACTTTGGAAATGAGTTTGGCATAGTAAACACAGCAACAGGATCTTATATTAATAAAGATGAACTTGGAGCTACATTTACGAGAGACAAGCTAAAAGAATATGGAAAGATTAGAATGTTTAGATATTTAAAAGGGCTTGAAAAACAAGGTTATGAATACGATTTTGTTCCCATAACTGTACATGGACTGCCTACTGATAATGGTTCACCTAATATTGAAGTGTTAGAGTTCATTAATTGGTGGAATGAAAATTTTAAAGAAGAAATAGAGGTAAAAGCAGTTACGTTAGATGAATTCTTTAAAAGAGTAGAAGATTCAGAAGCTGAAATACCAACATACAAGGGTGATTGGCCAGATTGGTGGGCTTTTGGTGTTGGAAGTACTCCTAATGTAAATAAAGTATACAAAGAGGCACAAAGATTGTTAAGAACTACTAAGTTAATTGACGAAGATTTAGTATTAAGTGATAAAAATCTTATTAGAAGATGTGAGGATATGTTAGCACTCTATGCAGAACATACATGGGGACATTCATCATCAATAACAAACCCATGGAATAGTTTTGTTAATCTTTTAGATTATAAGAAAGCTTCTTATGCAGTTAATGCACATGAATCAGCTATTAGAAATTATAATAATGTATTAGAAAAAAAGGGCATGAGCAGTTTAAAGCCAAACCGAGAACCTAAGTTTAAAGTAATAAACCCTTATGATACTAAGGTTACAGAATGTGTTAAATTATCTTTGGATTATTGGGAAACTTCAGAGTTGAAAGAAGTAATTGTAGATAACTTAGGAAATGAGTTTGTAACTCAAAGTGAAGCGCACCCTAGAGGAAAGTATATTAATTTTATTATTACATTAGAGCCTAAGGAAGAGAGGACTTTAATTGTTAAAAGAGTTCTAAATGATGAGTATTTCATAAAGATAAAAGATGAGAAGATGTGCTGTCAAGGAATTGAGGATATATATGTGTACGATGATAAAAGTGAAATTAAGAAATATAATAGTGTATATGAAAATAATCATGTAAAAATAGAATGGGATGATAATAAAGGAATTATTAGTTGGTTTGATAAAATAAATAAAATAGAGTTAATTGACAGTAATTCAAAGACTGGAGCGTTTATGCCAGTATACGAAATAACAAAGGCTGATGGACAAACTACTGATGCTCAATATAGAGTTAGACAAGTTCTAGGTAGAAATATGAGAGGGAAGAATGGAAAAGTATATTATCCTAATATTAATTCAGTTGAAGTAGTTGAAATGGGAGATGTGTTTGGAAAGATACATTTAAGGTTAGACCTTGAAGGAACTAGTTTGATGGAAGTAGTAATAAAAATATACAATGATATTACAAGAGCTGATGTAAATATTATTGTTAATAAGGATAGTGTATGGGATCCAGAAAGTTTATATGTAACTCTACCATTTGCTTTGAATAATGAGAAAATGGATTTACTTTGTGAAAAGACTGGATGTGTTATCCAAGCTAAAAAAGATCAGTTACCGGGAACTAATTGTGATTTTTATTTAGTACAAGATGGTGTTGCGTTAAAGGAAGGAAGCTTTGGTGTGAGTATAGCTATGCCAGATTCTTCTTTAATATATACATCTGAGCTCAAGTATGAGAATTCAAAGAAATTATTTAGCGAAAAGTATACAGCTGCTAAGGACTATGAGCTGTATTCTTGGACAATGAATAATATATGGGAAACGAACTTTAAGGCATCTTTAGGTGGTTTTATCGAATTTAATTATTATATGAATTGGTGCAATGATAATAAGAGTGTTGATAGTTTAATAGATAGCAATAAACACATGAATACTGGTTTTGTGAATTATAGAATTGATTAATTAATATATGTGGAAACTGACTTTTATAGTATTATAAGGGTCAGTTTTTTTGTATAGTGACTTCAGTCAATAAAAAAATACTATATTGTAATGTTCTACTTGAATGTTGCTATATAAAAAGTAGAAAAGTAGAAAAATGCTGAACAGTGAAATAAAAAGACCTAATTTGTAGAATTATAAATACTTATAAATGTATAAAAAATACATAAATATTAATACCTATAAGCTTGTACTATTTCATTTATAGAAAAGAAAAACAATAATAGTTCACAAAAAAATTAGGAGCAAAAGATTGCATTTATAATTTTTGAGGTCATTACTTTATTTTCGAATGAGTTTTCAAATACATGAACAAACCAATCTAAATAAGCATCTAAATATTTAGTTGCAACCCCTTTAAAAAGACCAAGCCACGATTTTAACTGAGAGGAGAAAGCATATAAAAGATCTTTTAAATTGATTTTCTTTATATCTGAACATTCTTTTAAATTCATTAAGTATTTATTTAATCTTCTAGCAATTGCTGGAGAATATCTATCTGAGAAACCTATAACCTTTGAATTATAGTTTATTTTCTTATTTAATATGCTAAAACTAATGGGTTGATAAAGCATTCCTTTAGAAATTATTCTCGAAAAAGATATATTTTTTTCATTTATTATAATAGATACAAAAACTTTTTTTCTAGGAACATTAACTAGATTCAAAGGTAGAACTTTTTGACCTTTAAAGCTCTCAAGAAATTGTATGTGTTTTAAGCCTGTATAGTTGTAAAGAAAAATATTATCATTACAGTTAGGAAGTTTGTTTAACACTTTATGTCTCCACTTGAAAGATGTACTAATACTAATATGAAGCTTAGAAGCACATGCACGAATGCTATTGCCAGAGAACATAAGGAAACAGTACTCATACCAGTAGTTAGATGCTTTTTTAGAGTTACACCATACAGAATTTGTAGAGTCGGAAAAAGTTTTATTACAATTCTTGCATTTATAGCGTTGTATATTTTTATAACGTCCATATTTTATAAAATTTTCATCTGAACAAAAGGGACAATTTTTATAATTATACATATATAATTCACCTCATTAGAGTATAGCCAAAGAAAAGCCTTTTTAAACTACCAACAAACAAGTAGAACATAGTAATATGGTGAATTTTTTTATAAAAGAAGCAACTACAGTGAAAATAAAAACGTAATCTAAAATCATATGTATGGGAAATATGAAAAAAAATTGAAATTTATAAATTTAAGATGTATTATTAATAAACTTTTAAAGAAATATGAATTTTTATAATAAAAATATGGTTAAATATAAATAAAAAACCTTTTTAAATGTATAAAAATATAATAAAAATGTATAAATATGCTCATAAAAGTATAGTGGGTTTAATTATAGAAAATATACAGGGAGGGAAAATTATGAGTGACAATAAAAATCAAAAACTTACACTTATTTCTTTAATTTTAATGATCTTTACATCAGTATTTGGATTTACAAACATAGCAAGGGCGTATTACCTTATGGGATATGCGGCAATTCCATGGTACATATTATCAGCAGTAACATTCTTCATACCATATGCTTTCATGATGGCAGAATACGGTGCTGCATTTAGAAAAGAAAAAGGTGGAATTTATTCTTGGATGGATAAATCAGTGGGACCTAAATATGCGTTCATAGTTACATTTATGTGGTATGCATCAAATATTATTTGGATGGTATCAGTATCATCATCAATTTGGGTTCCATTATCAAACCTTGTATTTGGAGCAGATAAGACAGCCACATTATCAATATTTGGACTAAGTGCACCAAAGACAATGGCATTACTTGCAATTATATTATTAATAATAATTACATTTTCAGCATCAAAAGGGTTAGATAAAATAACGAAGTTCACTTCTATTGGTGGTGCTTTTTCAGCATTTGCAAATATAATTCTATTTATACTTTCAATAGTAATATTTGCTCTAAATGACTTTAAGTTAGCAACACCTATTAATATGGATGCTTTTGTTACATCTCCTAATCCATCATACCAATCACCACTTGGTATACTTGGATTCTTAGTATTTGCTATATTTGCATATGGCGGAATAGAAGTTATCGGTGGACTAGTTGACCAAACTAAAGATGCAGCAAAAACATTCCCAAAAGGAATTAAAATATCAGCTATAGTTATAGCATCAGCATACTCAATTGAAATTCTTTGCGTAGGATTATTTACAAATTGGAACGTAACATTAAATGATAAGACAGTAAATATGGCAAATGTTGCTTACGTTGTTATGGGTAACTTAGGATATTCATTAGGACAGGCGCTTAATCTTGATCCTGGTACATGTCAAACACTGTACAGCATATTTGCAAGATTTATAGGACTTTCAATGTTCTTAGCTTTAATGGGAGCCTTTGTTACAATAGTATATTCCCCATTAAAACAACTTATAGAAGGAACACCAAAAGGGATCTGGCCTAAATCATGGGTTAAACTTGATAAAAACAACATGCCAAAGAATGCAATGATGATACAATGTGCGTTAGTTATAGCAATTATAGCAATAACATCATTTGGTGGAGAATCAGTTTCTAAGTTCTTGAATTACTTAATACTTATGGGTAATGTAGCAATGACCATTCCATATATATTTATTGCATTAGCATTTATATCATTTAAGAAAAATAAAGATATAGAAAAACCATTCGTAATGTTTAAAACTCATAGATCAACTGTAATTTGGACAGTTATTATTGTTACAACAGTAACTTTCGCAAATATATTTACTATTATTCAACCAGTAATAGATTCAGGCGATTATGTAGCTACTATATTCCAAATAGCAGGACCAATAGTATTTAGTGGTATTGCATTAATTTTATATGATAGATATGAAAAGAAATTGGCAAAAGGAAATATAGAATAAAAAAATAAACTCCAAGGATTTAAGCCCTTGGAGTTTCTATTATAAATTAATTTTATTAATTACAACAGCTTCATATATGAAGTGTGCAAATAGTGAATTAGACCAAGCAAACCAATCTCTTGTAAACTGTTTTGAATCATTACAGTAGAATCCTTCATGCATAAATCCAGTATCACCATCAGTAGAAATTAAAGTATTTATTAATGACTTAATTTCATCACTATTATTAGTTGTAAGACCTTGCATTGATAGTGCAATATGCCATATATATTCAGGTGGAGTATGAGGACTTCCAATTCCTGAAGCAACACTACCTTCATAGAAGAAAGGATTATTTTTAGTTAAAATAAATCTTCTAGTATTTTGGTAAATTTCATCATCAATTCCTCTATAATCAAGGTATGGGATTGAAAGAAGGCTTGGAACATTAGCATCATCCATGAAGTTATAGTTTCCGTTACCATCAACTTCATAAGCATATATATTACCGAATTCTTCATTGTGAACTATACCAAATTTGTTAATACCTTCTTCTATTTGAACTTTTAAAGCATTAGCTTTTTCCTTAAGTTCTAAATCCTTATAAACATTAGAAGCAATTTCTTCTATGTATCCTAAAACAACTGTTGCAAACATATTAGATGGAACTAAGTATCCATACTGACAAGCATCATCACTAGGTCTAAATCCAGACCAAGTCATACCAGTGTAAGAAACAGGATTTCCAAGACCATTATTACAAAGGGTATCTGTCTCTGAACAGTTTAATCTTTGGAATGAGTAATCTGAGTCTTCGAAATGATTTTGCTCACATTTAAAAAGATCAATTATTATATTAAAAACATTTTTGATTTCATCATTAAAGAAAGATGTATCACCACTTTCTTTATAGTACTTGTACATTAAACGTACAGGATAACATAAAGAATCTATTTCATATTTTCTTTCCCAAACCCAAGGACTGTCCTTTGTTATATCATTATCCCACTTTTGTCCATTAGCTTCTTTATTAAAAGCATTAGCATATGGATCTATAAGAATACATTTAACTTGTCTCTTTATAAGACCAGTAAATATATCTTTTAAACAAGGGTGTTCTTTAACAAAAGGAAGATAATGCTCTATTTGAGAAGTGGAATCTCTAAGCCACATAGCAGGTATATCACCAGTAATTACGAAAGCATCATCATCTGATACAGAAACAGTAGTCTCTATTGTATTTATAAAACAATTATAAAATAAAGTTTTTAACTTTTCATTTTCTATAGATTTACATAAGTCATGTCCGATTTCTTTGACAGTATCTTTAATAAGTCCTAATTTTTCATTTACGTTGTTATCCATAAAAGTTCCTCCTAAAAATATATTTATAAAAGCATTGTATATGTTTTCATTAACTATTTAAATATGTCTATACTATCTTTCTAGAATAATTTAATCTATTTCAAAATTTGTTCAATAAAAAAAGCCTAAAAAATAAATTTAGGCTTTTGTATATTCATATAATTAATTACTAGCTTTAGAGTTATTTTCTAATTCTGATAGTAGCAATCTGTTACAGAATACTAATAAGAAAGCAAATATACTTATTATAAATAGTATTGATGTACCTGGAACTACTTCGAATATTATTAATGATATTGCAAATAGTAATATGTTAGTTATTGTAAGAAGTGGTCTAGTGAATGTTAATACGAAAGCACTTCTTATTAATGGAAGACTCTTCATGGAGAATCTACTCATAAGTATATAAATAAAAGGTGTTATAGCAATTAATAAGATAAGTAATCCTGCAAATAAACAAGTTAAAATAGTATTTGGTACTACGTTAGAGAAAAATTGAATATTAGAATATAGTGTAAATATTATAATTAATTCTCCGATCCACAATAATAAAGCTTGTTTAAAATTTAATTTAAACCCTTTAACAAAATCAGTTATAAGTTCAAGATTTCTAGTGCGAATAAGTTTACCCATACAGTATAGTAGTATAGTGAAAGCTGGTACTGTAGGAATTAAACATACTAAAAATAATGGAAAGTATGAAAATAAATTACTAATACCAACAAAAATAAAGAACCAAATTACCGGAATATTTAATAGCATAAAGAAGAAATTCAATACGAAGAACCAAAATATATAGTTAAAAGTATCAAAAATTTTGTCTAAATTAAATATATCTTGCATAAAATACACCCCTTTGAAAATGTTTACTAATTATAGGCATAGTATAATTTAAATAATGATTAAATTCAAACTTTTATGTACTTTTTATAGAAAAATATAGAAAAATTACAAGAAATCTATAAAATATTACATGCTATAATCTTTTAATAAAACAATTAGTATGGTTAAATATATATAGATAAAATTTATAAGAGGTGTTAAATTATGTCTATTAAAAAGTCAATGATATATAAAAGGTTATTCATTATTTATATATTAGTGATAGTTTTCTTAATAGGTGCTTTGGATGTGTTTTTCATAAAACGTGTTACAACTAGCAACAAGGAAAATAAATCATATATAAATGAAAAAGTTGCTTATGATGTAAACGATGAACTTAATAAAATAAATAATTCTAATAAACTCATTGTTGAATCGATGTATAACAATTCATACATAGTATACGATGTTATAGATTTTTTAAATATGGACAAGGTGTCTTATTTAAAAAAGAAGTTAGATAGATTTTCAGATGGAAATGATTATTTTTATAATGGTATAGAAAATTTCACAAGGTCATCCTTTTCTTCAAATTTGAGTTTAGAAGATATAACATTTATAAGTTATAGTAGAGCTGAAGAAAGTTCATTTAACAGGTTAAATCAAATATCAGTTAAGAAGTTAAATAATCTAAATATAATAAGAGAGCGGAATTTTACAAATGTTGTATGTGAAAAAAATAGAATAAGCTTTCTTACGGAAATCAGAAATCCTTCAAACCTTAAAGGGGAAGGCGTAATGGTTTTAACATATAATCTTGATAAAATTAAAGATGTTATAAAAAAATATGAAAATGGTCATGAAGTTATGGTTTTAGATGAAGATGGGTTTATTGTATACGATTCAAATGGTGATTATGAATATAAATACTATGAATATTTTCCTAAAATATTAAAAGATAGAGGTGAAGTAAAACTTGAAAAGGATTATTATGTAAATAGAATATCTGGTATAGCTAATTTAACTACGATAGCAAAAATACCAGAGAAAGATTTAAATAAAGTTCCAGATGGGTTTTATAACTCTATAATATTTGTGGACATACTGTTATTAGTTATATCACAAGCAATAGTATTAATTAAGCTTAGAAAATTTAGTGATAGAACTGATAATATTTTAGTTGCTATGGAAAAAGTTAAAAATGGAGACTTTAATGTAAATATACCAGTAACAGGAGAAAATGATGAGATAAATTATATATCAGAAAACTTTAATGATATGTGTACTGAACTAAATAAATATATTGAGAAGAGTTACTTAGCAGAGATAGATCAGAAGAAAGCTGAGATGATTGCACTCCAAAATCAAATAAATCCACATTTCTTATATAACACGCTAGAATCTATAAGAATGAAAGCTATATGCAATGGTGATAAAGATGTCGGAAAGATGTTATATCATTTAGCATTCTTATTTAGAAAACAAGTTAAGGATAATAATGTTATAACAATAAGAAATGAACTAGAATATTGCACTAAGTATATTGAAATATTTAAGTTTAGATATGAAGATAAATTTACTTTCGAAGTAAACTGTGATGATGAATTACTAGATAAACAAATATTGAAATTTACAATGCAGCCATTAATAGAAAATTATTTTGTACACGGCATTAGATTAGATAGAGAAGATAATTTACTAAAATTAAATATTAAAAAAGAAGATGATAATATAGTTATTACAATTGAAGACAACGGTAATGGTATTACTGAAGAAAAAATGTATGACTTAAATTATAAATTAAAAAATAGGCTTTATGATGGAGCATCTATTGGAGTAACAAATGCTAATGAGAGAATTGTAATAGCATATGGGGAAGACTATGGGATTAAAGTTGAAACAAGTGAGATGAAAGGAGCAATGGTAGTTGTAAAACTTCCATGTAAAGAGGTGTAAGGGTATGTATAAGGTAATGCTTATTGATGATGAGAAATTAATTACTCAAGGATTAATGCATTTAATTGAGTGGGAAAAATTTAATTTAGAGGTAGTAGAAGTAGCTGAAAATGGGGAAGAAGCACTAGAAAAATTTAAAAGGAATCAAGTTGATATAGTTATAACAGATATAAATATGCCAAAGATGACTGGACTTGAATTTATTAAAGAAGTTAAAAGTATAAATGAAAATGTACAGTTTGTAATATTAAGTGGTTATGATGAATTTTCATATGCTAAAAAGGCTATGGAATATGGGGTTAAAAATTATATATTAAAACCGATAAATGAGGATGAACTTGAAGAAGCTCTAAAAAATCTTGTTGATATAATTAATATAGAAAAGAAGAAAAGATATAAAGACTTAGATAAAAATAGAAAGTTAATTGACTTTATAAATGGGAAGATTGAAAAATCAGAAATATATAAAATGAAACACTTAATGAATTTAAAGTTTGATGAAGAGGGTTATACAGTAAGTAATATTGCTATAACTAAAAAACAGTATGAAGATGGACATTATAATATTGATGATATTATAGAAAAAAATACAAAAGGAAGCTTTGAAATATTATATAAGTTTGATGGACAAGTTACCCTAATAAATTCATGGAGAGAAACTGATAGTAAGGAAGATATATATAATTATTATAATTGTATAAAGAATATTTTAATTAGTGAATTAGAAGCTGATGTATTTATAGCAATTGGTGATAAAGTAAATAGTGTTGATAACTTAAAAGATAGTTATGCAGTTGCAAATAGTCTTAAAAAATATATTTTAACAGAGGGAACTAATAAGTGTATTTCTAAAGATAGCATAGAAGATAAGAAGGAAAATAAAATAAACTTTACAGAAAAAATAGATGAGTTAAATAAAATAATAATAGAAAAAGATAGTGAAAAATCTAAAAAATATTTAGAAAGCTTATTTAATGATGAAGAGTTAACACCTAAAAATATATATGATTTATCCATAAAGATCATACTTCTTATAGATAAATTATTAGAAGAATTTAACCTTGAACAGAAGTATGGAAGAGATAGTTTAAGTAATACAATAGTTGAACTTTGTAATAAAAGTACAAGGGAAACTGTAAAGGAGTATATAATAAAGGATATTGAAGAATTAATAAATATAATGAGCAATACATCTGTAAAATATAGTCCTGTTGTACAACAAATAGTTAATAATGTAAATGATAAATATTATGAAGAGCTTAGTTTAAAAACTCTTGCACAACAATATAATATTAATAGCTCATACTTAGGACAAATATTTACTAAGGAAGTTGGAGTATCATTTTCAGAGTATTTAAATAAGACGAAGAATATGAAAGCTAAAGATCTTATATTAGAAACTAATATGAAGATTAATGATATAGCTAAGGAAGTTGGATATACGGATACAAGTTACTTTTATAGAAAGTTTAAGAAGTACTATGGAGTTTGTCCATCTACTCTTAGAGAACTTAAAAATTATTAGAAAAAATACAATTGCATAATAAATTTTCAAAGAGAAAAGTGGCTTATTGCCACTTTTTTTCTGTATTTTACTAAAAAAAGTGGACAAAAATAATATACCTCTAATTTATACACTAAATCTAAAGTATTTCAACTTTAAAGGTAATTTATAAGTATGGTATATTTTAAACAGTGATAGAAACGTTTACAAAAAAGGGAGGAGAGAATTAAATGTCTGAAGTTAAAAAAATAAAAGAAAAAGAAAAAGGTTCAAGATTTAAAAAATTAAAAGCAAATAAAGAACTTTTATTTTTAACGATACCAGGAACAATTTGGTTTTTAGTATTTGCATACTTGCCAATGTTTGGAATAATGATAGCATTTAAAGATTGGAAAATACATGGAGGATTTTTAGAAAGTTTAGTTAAGAGTGAATGGGTTGGACTTGATAACTTTAAATTCTTATTCGGTAGTACCGATGCATGGTTAATAACAAGAAATACTGTACTATATAACATAGTATTTATAATACTTGGAATAGTAATTCCAGTTACACTTGCAATATTACTTAAAGAACTTTTAAATAAGAAATTATCAAAATTTTATCAAAGTGCGATGTTCTTACCATACTTCCTATCATGGGTTGTAGTAAGTTATTGCTTATTTGCATTCTTAAGTCCAGATAAGGGTTATGTTAATGCAATTCTTGAGAAGATGGGAAGTTCAGGAGTTTCATGGTACACAGAACCTAAGTACTGGATTTTTATAATAATCTTCATGAGTCAATGGAAAGGTATAGGATACGGAACAGTTGTTTACTTAGCATCAATATGTGGTATAGATAAATCATACTTCGAAGCTGCAATGATTGATGGAGCTAGTAAATGGCAACAAGTAAAATATATAACTATTCCACTATTAAAACCAGTATTAATAATAATGTTTATAACAGCTATTGGAGGAATGTTCAGAGCAGACTTTGGATTATTCTATCAATTACCAAAGAACTCAGGTGCATTATATCCAGTAACAAACGTTATAGATACTTACGTATATAGAGGACTTACAAACCTTGGAAACATAGGTATGAGTTCAGCAGCAGCTTTATATCAATCATTTGTAGGACTAGTTCTAATATTAGTAACAAATGGAATTGTTAGAAAAGTAGATAATGAAAATGCATTCTTCTAAAAGGAAAGGCGGTGCTATGAATGTTTAATATGATAAAAAGTAAATTTTTTAGTAAAAAAGAAGAAATAAATAAATTCAATGCAATATCAAAACCAGCAAATATAGGACTTAATATACTATTTGGAGTACTAGCAGCCTTATGTATAATACCATTTATATTTGTTGTAATAATATCATTTACAAGTGAGCAATCACTTCAAATGAATGGATACAAATTCTGGCCAGAGGAGTGGAGCTTTGAAGCTTATAAATATATTTTCACTTCAGGAAGCCAAATAATGAGATCATATGGAATAACAATATTTATAACAATAGCAGGTACAATAACAGGTCTTGTAATAATGACAACATATGCATATGCATTATCAAGAAAAAACTTTGCATATAGAAAATTCTTTACAAAACTAATATTTATACCAATGTTATTCTCAGGTGGTATGGTTGCATCATACTTGGTTGTAACA
Organism: Clostridium sp.; assembly: GCF_036643715.1. Classification (GTDB taxonomy): domain Bacteria; phylum Bacillota; class Clostridia; order Clostridiales; family Clostridiaceae; genus Clostridium. Next base: position 50,525 of record NZ_JAVXRL010000010.1, read on the forward strand.
AGATTCTTAGGACTTAAGAATAGCTTATTAGCTTTAATACTTCCGATATGTGTAAGTTCCTTCCACATTATAATACTTAGAACATTCTTTAAAACTACAGTGCCAGACGCAGTAGTTGAATCAGCTAAAATTGATGGAGCATCTGAGTGGGTATTATTCTTAAAAATAGTATTACCTATATCACTTCCAGCAATAGCAACAATCGCATTGTTCTTAACACTTGGATTCTGGAATGACTGGTTTAACGCGATGTTATACATTGATAAGAACAGTCTGGTGCCATTACAGTATCTGCTTATAAGGCTTGAGACCTCAATGGAATTCTTGGCCAATAATACAGCAGCACTAGGTACAAACGCAGTTGAAGCTGCAGCTAGAATGCCAAAAGATACAGCTAAAATGGCAATAGTTGTTATAACAACACTTCCAATTATATTTGCATATCCATTCTTCCAAAAGTACTTTGTAAGTGGATTAACAGTTGGAGCAGTAAAAGAATAATAAATTGGAGGTGATTAATATCACCTCCGTTATAAAAAATATATAGTAAAAATATAAAATAATCCGAAGAGGAAATTATACAATATAAGGGATATAGAGGAGAAGATATTATGTATTATTTATTAGAGAGAATCGATAAAACATGTGGAGAAATAGCTAAGCACGTATATAAAGATCAAATTAATCTTGAAAACTATATGTACATTGATGGTAATTATCATAACATTGATTTAATAAAAGACGCACCAGAAGAAGGATGGAGAGAGTTTAAAACAGGAGATTTATGGGGTGGAGAAGACTGTCATGGATGGTTCAAATGTTCAGTTGAAGTTCCAGAAAATTTTGCAGGACAAACTATTGCTCTAAACTTCCATACATTTGAAGAAGGATGGGATGCAACGAATCCTCAATTTATCTTATATGTTAATGGAGAACAAATACAAGGTGTTGATATTAATCATAGAGAAATAATATTAACTCATGAAGCAGTTCCAGGAACTAAGTATGAAATAGATTTACATGCTTATGCAGGAATGCTTGCTGACAAGAAAGCTACATTACACGGAAAACTTGTAGTAATCGATATGGCAGCTAGAGACTTATATTGGAACTTAAAAGTACCAGTAGATGTTTGTAAAGAACTAGATAAAGAAGATAAGAACAGAATAGATATGATAACTGTTTTAAATGAGGCAATCAACTTAATTGATTTAAGAAGACCAAAGTCAAAAGAGTATGATGAGAGCATAAGAGTAAGTAATGAATTATTAAATGATAAGTTCTATGGACAATTATGTGGACATGAAGATGTAGTTGCTACATGTGTTGGACATACTCACATTGACGTTGCTTGGCTTTGGACAGTAGCTCAAACTAGAGAGAAAGTTGCAAGAAGTTTCTCAACAGTTTTAAAACTAATGGAAGAGTATCCAGAATACATCTTCATGTCAAGCCAACCACAACTTTATAAGTTCCTTAAGGAAGATCACCCAGATATATATAGAAGAGTTAAAGAAAAAATCGAAGAAGGTGTTTGGGAAGCAGAAGGTTCAATGTGGCTTGAATCTGACTGTAATGTAACATCAGGGGAATCATTAGTTAGACAAATATTACACGGAAAGAGATTCTTTAAAGAAGAATTCAATGTAGATAACGAAATATTATGGTTACCAGACGTATTTGGTTACTCAGCAGCAATTCCTCAAATATTAAAGAAATCAGATATAAACTACTTCATGACAACTAAAATTGCATGGAATCAATTTAATAAAATACCAAATGACACATTTATGTGGAGAGGTATTGATGGAACAGAAGTATTAACACACTTCATAACAACAACATGTCCAGGACAAGAGAAAGAATCACACTTCACAACTTATAATGGACACGTTCAACCAGATGCAATAATGGGAGCTTGGAGAAGATACCAAAATAAGAATATTAACGATGACGTATTAGTTTCCTTCGGATGGGGAGATGGTGGTGGTGGTGCCACATTAGAAATGCTTGAAAATGCAAGAAGACTATCAAAAGGTATACCAGGAGCTCCAAGAGTTAAAATGGGTACATCACTTGATTACTTCAAGAGATTAGAAGAAAAAGTTAAAGATAATGAAAAGTTACCAAAGTGGGTTGGAGAGCTTTACCTTGAGTACCATAGAGGAACATACACTTCAATGGCTAGAAATAAGAGAGATAATAGAGCTTGTGAAAACAAATATACTTCAGCAGAGAAGTTAAACTCATTATCAATGCTTCTTGGAAATAACTATCCATACAAGAGTATTACAGATTCATGGGAAACAGTTTTATTAAATCAATTCCATGATATAATACCAGGTTCATCAATTAAAGCAGTTTATGATGTAACTGCAGTTGAGTACAAAGAGTTATTAGAAAATGCAGATAACCTATTAAGTGAAGGATTAAATAATATTGCTTCAAATATTAACTTAAAAGATAGAAGTGTTGTTGTATCAAATACTTTAGGATTTGACAGAGATGACATAGCTACATTTGAAGTTCCAGAAGATATAAATAATCCAGCTGTTATTGATGAAGATGGAGAAGAGCTAGTATGTCAAAGAGTTGAAGGAAATAAAGCTATATTCTTTGCTAAAGCAGTACCTGCTAATGGACATAAAACATTTAAAATAGTTGAAGCTACTAAATTAAATGAAGAAGTAGTTGAAGTTACTGAAACAGGGGCAGAAAATAAATTCTTCAAGATCAAACTTGATGAAAAGGGTCAAATAGTATCATTTATAAATAAGAAAGCTAATAGAGAAATATTAAAAGAAGGCGCTATTGGTAATGAACTTCAAGCATTTGAAGACAAGCCAATGTGCTTTGATAACTGGGATATAGATATATACTACAAAGAAAAGATGTGGAAAGTTGATGACGTACAAAGCATCGAAGTTATAGAAAAAGGACCAGTTAGAAGTACTTTAAAAATTGAAAGAAAGTTCTTAGAGACAATAATAGTTCAAAAGATTCATGTGTACACTGATTTAGAAAGAGTAGATTTTGATTCATACACTGATTGGAAAGAGAATGATGTATTACTTAAGGCAGCATTCCCATTAGATATTAATAGTAAGGAAGCAACTTTTGAAATACAATATGGAAATGTAACAAGAGCAACTCACAATAACACATCATGGGATGTTGCAGGATTTGAAGTTTGTGGACATAAATGGGCTGACCTTTCAGAAGGAGACTTTGGTGTATCACTTCTTAATAACTGTAAATATGGACATGATATTAAAGATGGAAATATGAGATTAACTCTTCTTAAATCAACAGGAGATCCAAATCCAGATGCAGATAAAGAAGAACATTTCTTCACTTATTCAATATTTGCTCATGAAGGAAATTGGAAAGATGCAAAAACTGCAAACAAAGCTTATGAGTTAAATGTTCCTCTATACACTAAAGTTGAGGAAGCTCATAGTGGTGAATTAGAAGATAAGCTAAGCTTAGTTAAAGTAAATAAAGAGAATGTAATGATTGAAGTTATAAAGAAAGCCGAAGATACAGATCACTTAGTAGTGAGAATGTATGAGTTCCATAATAAGAGAACAAACGCTACTTTAGAGTTCTTTAAAGAAATTGAAGAAATATGTGAATGTAACTTAATGGAAAGAGATTTAGAAAAGATTAATGCAAATGGAAATAGCATTGACTTTACAATTAAGCCTTTCGAAATAAAGACATTCAAATTTAAATTAAAATAGTAATTCAATAAGTTTTAAATGGAAGTATTTACGACTCTTAGGAGGAGTAAATACTTCTACTTATATAAAGAGGTTTTAAGGAGAAAATAAATGCTTAATAAAGATAGAAATAAAAGAGCTCCTGCAATAGTTAATATATATAATTTCATAAGAAAAACTGTATATCCAAGTGGGGAATTTGTACAAGATGATTTTGATACTGTTATGTATCAAATGGAAATATTAAAACAATATGGACTTCCAGCAACTTATGCATTGAAATATGATGCTTTAATGGATGAGCGCTTTAGCAATTTAATTAAAAATAATATTGATGAATATGATGAAGTCGCAGCATGGTGGGAAATTGATGAAAGTATAGCACTTAAAGCTAATGTTAAATGGAAAGGTAATACTCCAGTAGACGATCATGTTAATATTGGATATTCATTAGGATATTCAAAAGAAGACAGAATTAAGATGGTTGATGTATATATGGCTGATTTTAAAGAAGTCTTTGGGTATTATCCAAAATCAGTTGGATCTTGGGTTATGGATATAATTACATTTACTCACTTTAGAGAAAAATATGGTGTTGTATGTGGTGCATTATGTAGAGATCAAATAGGGACAGATGGATTTACTTTATGGGGTGGTTATTTTAATCAAGGTTATTATCCAAGCAAAATTAATGAATATATGCCAGCTCAAAGAGAAGAAATGCAATTAGATCTTCCAATATTTAAATTACTTGGACCAGATCCAATATATGCGTTTGAAGATGGACTTAGAAAATCAGTAGAGGGAGTTCATACATTAGAACCGGCTTGTGTAATAGGTCAAACAGAAGAATGGGTAAAATGGTTATTTGATAGATTCTTAGAAGAGTCTGTTTTAGGTTTTTCACATGTACAGGTAGGACAAGAAAATACTTTTTTATGGAACACAATGTATAAAGGGTATGAGCTTCAAATTCCGTATGTTGCAAAGCTTGCAGAGGAAGGGAAAGTTAGAGTAGAAACTTTAGAAGAAACAGGAACATGGTATAAAAATAAATATAAGCTAACACCACCAACGACATTTACAGCATCAGAAGATTGGAATAAGAAAGAAAACTTAAAAACTACTTGGTATAACAGTAGATTTTATAGAACAAGTTTTCTTATGGAAAAAGGTAAGTTATCAATAAGAGATCTACACTTATTTAATGAGAATTATAAATCAAGATATTATGATGAAACATTAGAAAGTAGTGAAAGTATATTTGATGCACTACCAATGCTAAATGCTCATAAGTTTAGTACAGATGCATTTAGGGCATCAATTGACTTTGTTAAAGTTGATGAATATATTAGAAAAACTTATTTAAGTGGAGAAGAAGTTGAATTTATAGGTGATGGTGAAAAGTCTTATAAAGTTAAGTGGAACTGTAATTTAAAAGAATCAGTATGTGTAGATCTTAATGAAGATAATATGAAAATAGTTATGAGTGGTGGAAATTTAAATAAAGAGAAGTTAGCACTTCATATAAATACGCTACCTGTTTTAAAAGATATAAATAATACTACATTAATATGTGAGCATAATGGATTTAAATATAAAGTTTTCTTAAAAAAAGGTAAGTTTAAATTATGTGAAGATGGAACAATATTTATAATTAGTGAAAACAATATCATTGAAATATTGTTTAATAATGAAGAAGAAAAGGAATTTGGATTTTATAAAGATAGTTATTTAGAAAATAAAGATATTATAGATAATTATATTCCAAAATATAAGAGGGTTAACGGTTTATCAAAGGTTAAACCTAGAGCGTTTAAACCTAAAATAATTCCAAATGTATTGCTTAAGGAAAAGTTTAAAGATGGAACATTTAAAATAGAAAATGATTGTGCTAATGGAACTATTCATTACACTTTAGATGGAAGTGAACCGTTAGAAAGTTCACCAGTTTATAAAGGTGAAATAGTACTCAAAGGTAAAGCTATTATTAGAACTAGAGTTTTTAAAGAAGGTTTTAAACCAAGTGAAATAGTTGAAGGGTACTTATATGAAACTATTAAGTTAAAAGATATTAAAAGCTTAACTAATCCAGTACAGATAAAAAAGTATAACAAAAAAGGGGTATATGACCTTATTGATGGTGTAAAGGGAAGTAAAGATTATACAGATGGTGCTTGGCTTGGGTTCAATGAAGATATGGATGTAATAGTTGACTTAGGAGAAGTTAGAGAAGTAAATGAAGTGACAGTTGGGTTTCTTCAAGATACGAGGGCATGGATATATTATCCGAAATATGTTAAATTTATGATTTCTTTAAATGGAGACACTTTTAAAGAGATAAAAGAGATAAATTGTGATGAGAGTATTAAGAGAAAAGAAGTGTGTGTAGAAAATATTTCTAGTAAGTGTGAGGGGAAAGCGAGATACATTAGAGTATTTGCTAAAAATCAAGACAATTGTCCTGACTGGAGCATTATGGCGGGAGAGGGACCGGCATTTATGTTTGTAGATCAGGTTACAATAATATAAAGATAAAGGGGAGAAATTTTATGACTTTAAAAAGCAAGAAGATTAACCGAGTAGCACTAGAAAGGAGGAACAAAGGAAAAAAGGCTGTAGCTTGTGCACTTACACTTGCATTAACTACTTCAATGGCGCCAGCTTTTACTACAATTGTAGAGGCAACAACTAAAAATTCCAATGAAAACGTTTCGGTTAAAAATGAAGTTAATTCATTACAACCAACAGGAAATGGGTACAGTATTAAAACTTTATTAGATTGGACTCCAGAAAGCGATCCAAATGCTAGATACAATAGAGCTAGTATAAAACTTCAAGACAGATTTACAGGACCAGTTGTAAATGAAAATGCAAACCCTAATGCAAAAATAATGAACTGTGCCTTAACTAATCCACAGTCAGATAATGCGCCATCACAAGGAAGTGATACAGAGAATGCTTATGTATTTTCTTACTGGCAATATGTTGATTCTTATGTATATTGGGGTGGAACTAATAAAGGGATATTCTTAGCACCAACACCAGATGTTATTGATGCTGGACATAAAAATGGAGTTCCAGTACTTGGAACAGTAGGATTCCCATGGGGACCAGGTGAAGGTCATGTTGAACAAATAAGAGAATTTTTAGTTAAAGATGCAAATGGAAAGTTTCCTGTAGCAGATAAGATGATAGAAATGGCTAGATTCTATGGATTCGATGGTTGGTTTATTAATCAAGAGAGCTATGGTTGTTCAAAAGAAGATGCACAGTTAATGGTAGAATTCTTTACTTATATGAAAGATACAGCACCAGATATAAGAATAGGATGGTATGATTCTATGACTACTGATGGTCCTGTTAAGTATCAGGATTCACTTAATCCTCTAAACGTAGGATTTTTCCAAAATAGTGGAAAGAGAGTAACTGATGAATTTTTCTTAAATTACAATTGGGACAAGGCTTCAACATCATTCCCAGAAAAATCAAAGGTTGATATGAGTGTTGATACAGCAAAAAAGGCAGGAAGAAGTCAATATGATGTATATGCAGGAGTTGAAGTACAACAAAATGCTTATAATGATAAATTCCCAGTAGAACATTTATTAGATGAAGAAGGAAAGCTTAAATTATCACTAGCTATGTACTGCCCAAACTCCACATTTTCAATGGCAAAAGATGTAGCAGATTTTTATAAGCATGATCAAAAGTTTTGGGTTGGACCAACAGGAGATCCATCTAAAACAAATACTGAAGAAAAATGGGTTGGACTTGCTAATTATGTAGCAGATAGATCAGCTATAAATAACTTACCTTTTAATACTAATTTTAATTTAGGACATGGACAAAAATATTATATAGATGGAGAAGTTTCAAGAGAAAAGGAATGGAACAATCGTGCTATACAAGATTATCTTCCAACATGGAGATGGGTCGTAGAATCAAATGGTTCAAAACTAAAGCCAGATTTTGATAGAACAGATGCATACAATGGAGGAAGCTCTATAAAGATTGAAGGTAATTTAGAAGATGAAAATCCAAATCATATTAAGTTATACAGTACAGATTTAAAAATAACTGATGCAAGTACAGAATTATCTATAGTTTATAAAACACCTTTAAAGGAAGATAACATGCAAATTGGTTTATGTTTTGGTGATACTTATGATGAGAAAAACTTTGTGTTCTTTGATGTTAAAGATGGTAAAGCTGGAGAGTGGAACACTTCAAAAATATCATTAAAAGATTATGTTGGAAAGAAAATATCAGCAATCTCATTAAAGATAGATAGCACAGAAGATATAAGTAATTACAAAATTAATATTGGAAATATATCAATTGAAGAAAAGAATAAAGATAAGAAGTTAGACGCAACAAGTAAAATAACTTTAGATCAAAGTCTTCTTCATAGCGCTAAAAAGGCTGAAGCTAAAATATATTGGAATGATGTACAAGGTTCAGAATTTTATGAAATATATAGAACTAAAGCTGATGGTAGTAAAGAATATGTTGGATCAACATATAATGATTCTTACTATATAGCACCATTTAATAGATATAATAGTGAAGATTCATTTGACTTTGAAGTAGTAGCAGTAGATAAAAATTTAAATAGAGGAAAAGCTGCAAAGTTAACTTTTAATTGGAATATAGATGGAGATGCAACTGAAGATGAGAAAGAAGAAAATCGTATAAATTTAGCTTTAAACAAACCTGTAAAAGTAAGCTCAGAAAATGCAGGAGAACCGGGCTATAAAGCTGTTGATGGAACTGTAGAAAATAATAGTAAATGGTGTACTACTAAAGAACTTGAAGGTGCATGGCTTGAAGTGGATTTAGGTGAAGAAAAGACTATTGAAAGATGGGTTACTATGCATGGAGAAGCTGGTGGAGAAGCTAAGGATACTAATACAGATTCATTTAGACTTCAAGTATCAAGTGATGGAATAAACTTTAAAGATGTGGATACTGTTACTAATAATAGTGAAGGTGTTGTGGATAGAAATCTAGAAAAAGCAGTTAAAGGAAGATATTTTAGAATAGTAATAGATGATGCAGGTAAGTCACCTTGGAAAGCAGTAAGATTATATGAATTCCAATTATTCGAGGAGGCGTATACAGCTAAAACTGAAAATGTTCCAATGAATTCAGTTAAAGCAATAAATAATAAGGGCAAAGAAGACAAAGTTATTTTTAAAGATGTTAAAAAAGGACAAGAGATACTGTTATATAAAAATAAAGAAGACAAAGAACCATTTACATCAAAAGTTGCAGAAGAAGACGGAATGTTATATTTTGATAATTTAGATTTAGGCGAAAAGGATGGTAGAGTATACTTTGCGCTTAAAGAGGAAGGCAAAGTAGAAAGTATTAAACTCAGTGCTAATTATAATAATGAAACATGGGCAAAAGTTAAAGTACCAAATGATTTTAAAATAAAAGAATATAAAGTTAATCCAAGATCATTAATAGATGGATATTATGGAACTTTAGAAATATTTGATCTTAAAGACGGAGATAAAGTTAATTTCTATAAAAATGAAGATGATGTATTTGAAACTAAATCTAGTGTTCCAGCTAAAGATGGTATGACAATTATTGAAGCATTAGAAATGAAAAATAATGGTGGAGAATTAGTTTTAGAAATAGAGAGAGCTGGGATGAATCCAACACCAAAGTTTAAATTAGTATACGATGAGAATAAAAATGCATCAACTAAAGGAACAGTAGAAGTAAAACTTACAGAAGAAAAGACAGGTAAATTAATAAAGGATGCTAAGTATGAATTAATAAAAGGAGATGAAGTCATAGAGACTTTCACAACTAATGAAAATGGTGTTGGCCTTTGTGAAGTAGATCCAGGTTCATACAAAGTAAGATATTCAAATAACTTAAATTCATACAATGAAGATAAAAGTGAATTTGATATTGAAATAGAAAAAGCATTTTCAAAAGTAACTAAAGATTTAACTTTAGTTAAAAAGAACGAAGACAGTAAACCGGAGAAACCAGGAAAACCAGAAAATCCAAATAAGCCAAGCAAACCAGAAAATTCAAATAAGCCAGGGATATCTGAAGACGGAAGTAAGTTGCCAGCAACAGGTATGACAAACGGTGCAATGAGTTTATTAGGACTAATTAGTTCAGCGATTGGAGTAACATTATTTAAGAAGAAAAAGTAAGGGGGAAGTAGGATGTATTTAATACCAAATCCTAAAAATTATAAAGAAACTTCAGAAAATTTTATATTAAATAGAGGAACAGAAATTACTTTATCAAATAATTGTACAAGCAATGAATTAGAGGCAGCTTTATTATTAAAAAAAGAGGTAAAGGATAAATTCGGATTAAATATAAGCTTAACAAAAACATTTGAAGAAAAGTATATAGATAATACAATAAGACTTACTATAGATGAGTCATTAGAAAATGAAGCTTACAAATTGGTAGTTAACGAACACTTCATTGAAGTAAGAGGAAATAAAGGACCAGGAATTTTTTATGGAATACAAACTTTAATACAAATGTTAAAACAAGAAGGACTAGTGTTAAAAGGCGTAAATATAGAAGATTCACCGTACTTTAAGAACAGAGGGTATTTCTATGATGTAACGAGAGGAAAGGTTCCAACATTAGACACATTGAAAGCATTAGTTGATAAACTAAGTTTCTATAAAGTTAATCAAATGCAATTATATATAGAACACAGCTTTGCATTTAAAAATATGACAGAAGTTTGGAGAGATAAAGATCCACTTACAGCAGAAGAAATATTATTATTAGATGAATATTGCAAAAAGCGTCATATAGAATTAATACCATCATTAGCTACATTTGGTCACTTATATGAAGTGCTTAGAACCAAGTCATTTAGACATTTATGTGAATTAGAAAATAGTGATAAAAGTGAATATTCTTATATTGATAGACAAGCTCACCATACATTAAATGTAAAAGATGATGAGAGTTTAAAGTTAGTTGAAAGTATGCTTGAAGAATTTATACCATTATTTAGTTCAAATATATTTAATATTGGCTGTGATGAAACTTTTGACTTAGGTAAGGGTAAGAGTAAGGATTTATCAGACCAAATTGGAAATGGTAAGTTATACGTACAATTTTTAAATAAAGTAATGGCAATAGTTAAAAGACATAATAAAAGTGTATTATTCTGGGGAGATGTAATATTGCATCATAAAGAGCTTTTAGAAGAAATTAGAGATGATGCTATATGTTTAAATTGGAACTATTGGTGTGGAGCTACTGAAGATGATACAAAGACAATAAGTGAAAGTGGAAGAGAACAGTGGGTTTGCCCTGGAACTGGTGGTTGGAGTCACTTAATGAATCTTGTAGAAAATAGTTTTGAAAATATTAATAGGATGGTTTCCTATGGAGTAAAATATGGTGCAACTGGAGTTTTAAATACTGATTGGGGTGATTACGGACATATTAATTTACTTTCAAACTCAATTCCAAGCCTTATTTATGGAGCATCAATAACATGGAATCCAAATGTGAATAAAGATTTTGAAGAAGAGTATAAGAAGATATCTTTAATTGAATATGGCGATGAAACAATGGAGATTGTATCTTTATTAAATGATTTAGGAAAATGCCAAGGCGTAGGTTGGTCAGAACTTGTATGGTGGAAAGAAAAATATTCAGATGGAGAGAAAGTAAAAGAAGACTTTAAAAAGTTAGATTCAGTTAAAATTAAAGAGTCATATGAAAAATCAATAGAAGTAGAAAATAAATTACTGATTTTAGCTGGCAAAATAAATAAAAAAGAAGATATTGAAAAGTTTATAAATTCATCGAATGGAATAGCGCTTATAAATGATTTCTTCTTAACTTTATTAAAGGAAGATTTTACTAGAAGTGATAGTAAACCAAGTAATACTCCCAAAGAATTAGCTAATAAATTTGAAGAATGGTTCTGTGATTATTCAAATTTATGGAGAGAGAACAATAAAGAAAGTGAGTTATATAGAATAAGAGAAGTAATAATGTATACATGTAATTATTTAAGGGAAATAAAATAGTGAAAACTATATAGATTTATTCTAGTAAATGTTGAAAATGTACACTATAAAAGAAAATTCATATATATTATAATCAATATGTAAACGTTATTAATAAAATGTAAATAACTAATTCGGGTAAGGGAGGATTTTAATATGAGATTCAAAAAAATTGTCGCATTAGCTGCTTGTGCAGTTGTAGCTACATCAAGTTTACTAACTGGTTGTGGTAAAACAGATAATGCAGGAGGCAAAGATGGAGACGTAACTACTTTAACTTGGTATTCAATTGGGGGAGAGCCTAAAGACTTGAAGATGGTTCAAGATAAGGCTAATGAATATTTAGGTGAAAAGATTGGTGTAAACTTAGATATGAAGTTTGTAGACTTCGGTGACTACAATCAAAAAATGTCAGTAATTATAAATTCAGGGGAAGACTATGATTTAGCATTCACATGTTCATGGGCTGGAGATTACTTAGGAAATGCTAGAAAAGGAGCATTCTTAGAACTTGATCCTTACTTAGATAAGCAAGGAAAAGATATGAAAGGTGAAATCGATCAAAGATTCTGGGATGGAGCAAAAGTTGATGGTAAAACATACGCAATTCCAAACCAAAAAGAAATCGGTGTAGCACCTATGTGGGTATTCACTAAAGAATATGTAGATAAGTACAAAGTACCATACAAAGATCTTCACACATTAGAAGACTTAGAACCATGGTTAAAAGTTATAAAGGAAAAAGAGCCAAATGTAACACCTTTATATATCACTAAAGGATTCTCATTCACTACATTCTTCGATCAACTAGTTGATCCAGTAGGAGTAAGCCTTGATGATAAAGACTTAAAGATACAAAACATGTTTGAGACTAAAGAAATGAAGAAAGCTTTAGATACTTTAAGAAAGTACTACAAAGCTGGATACATTAACCAAGATGCAGCTACAGCTCAAGATGATAAAGCTGTTAAGAGATTTGTAACTAAAGCAGATGGACAACCATATGCTGAAAATATTTGGTCAAAAGATTTAAAATATCCAGTAGTAGCATCAGCTATAACAGATACATGGATAACAAATGGTTCAACAACAGGTTCAATGATAGCTGTATCAAAGAACTCAAAGAATCCAGAAAAAGCTGTTGAATTCTTAAATCTTTTAAATACTGATTCATACTTAAGAAACTTACTTAACTATGGAATCGAAGATACTCATTACAAAAAGACTGGTGACAACACAATTGAATTAATCAAACCAGAAGATAAGAGATACGATGTACCTTACTTTGCAATGGGTAACTTATTTAAGACATACGCTGTTGGCGATGAGCCAGGAAACAAGTGGGAAGAATTCGCTGCATTCAACGATGCTGCTAAATTATCACCTGCACTTGGATTCAAGTTTGATTCATCAAAAGTTAGCACAGAAATCGCTGCTATAAACAATGTACTTGAAGAGTTCAAAGCAACTATATACAGTGGTTCAGTTGATGTTGATGAATACTTAGGAAAATTAAATGCTAAGTTAAAAGAACAAGGAATTGAAAAAGTAATGACAGAAATGCAAACACAAATGGAAGAGTGGAAGAAAACTCAAAAGTAATTTATAGATCAGAAGACTTTAATTAAAAATGGGGAGATATTATTTCATACAAAATGAAAAATATCTCCCTTTATAAAAAAATGTAAAGAACATAATTAGATAATATAAAATATCAATTAATACATTAAAAAAATCTTACATAAGAATATAAAGAGAATATTTAAATTAAGAACAATGAAATTTAAATTTGAAAAATAATATCGCAGATAGATAGTTAAATATAAATAATAATAAATGGATTTAAAAAAAGATAAAAGAGGGATGGGTATGGACAAGTTTTATGAGCAATTTTTAACTACAGACTATGGTAATAAAGAAAAAAACTTTAAACTTTTAAGTAGCACATTAATAGTACTTGCATTAATGTCAGCAGTAGTAATTGGTTTTATGGGATCTATAGTTTGCTTAGTTCTTTACGTTATTGTAGAGATAATAGCGAGAGCTGTACTTTTAGAATACGAGTATGAGCTAACTGAAAATGAACTTGTAATAAGTAAAATAATGAACAAGAAGAAGAGAAAGGTTATTACTACTATAGATATTGAAAATATAGTAGATGTAAATAAAGTACAAGATGGAAATAGCAGAAATGCAAAGCTAATTAAAGCTTGTGTAGATAATAGTGGATTAAATGAACAAATAATATTTGTAACAAGAAATTCAGAAGTTGTGGGATTTAAAGTAGCAATGGATAAAAAATTACTATTAATGTGTAAAAGGGTTAATCCATTAAATTTTAGTAGGGTATAAAGAAAGAGGAGGAACAATAAAATGGCAGGATTAGTATTAAAGAATATCGACAAGTGTTATGAAAATGGGTTTAAGGCGGTAAATGGTTTTAATTTAGAAATAAAAGATAGAGAGTTCATCGTATTTGTTGGACCATCAGGATGTGGTAAATCAACTACACTTAGAATGATTGCAGGTCTTGAGGAAATATCAGGTGGAGAATTATATATAGGAGATACATTAATGAATGATGTAGCTCCAAAAGAAAGAGATATAGCAATGGTATTCCAAAACTATGCGTTATATCCACATATGACAGTATATGATAATATGGCATTTGCATTAAAACTTAGAAAGACTCCAAAGGATGAAATTGATAAGAAGGTAAAGGAAGCTGCAAGAATACTTGATATAGTACATCTTTTAGATAGAAAGCCAAAAGCTTTATCAGGAGGTCAAAGACAAAGAGTTGCTATGGGAAGAGCTATTGTTAGACATCCTAAAGTATTCTTAATGGATGAGCCTTTATCAAACTTAGATGCTAAATTAAGAGTTCAAATGAGAACAGAGATAGCAAAACTTTATAAAGAATTAAATACAACATTTATATATGTAACACATGACCAAACAGAAGCAATGACACTTGGAACTAGAATAGTTGTTATGAAAGATGGACTTATTCAACAAGTTGCAAGTCCAAAAGAAATATACGATCATCCAAAAAATATGTTCGTTGCAAGCTTTATAGGAAGTCCTCAAATGAATACATTCTATGGAACAACATATGAGAAAGATGGAAAAGTATTTATTAAAATGTTAGATAGAGATGTTGAACTTCCAAAGGATAAAGCTAAAATTCTTAAAGATAAGAAGCATGCAAATGCAGATGTTTTAGTAGGAATAAGACCAGAAAATATAAGCTGTAAAAAAGATGATTTAAATAAAGATGGGGCAGTTGTATTTAAGTCAGACATTGATGTATCAGAAAACTTAGGAGCAGAAACTTTCATGCACCTTAAAGTTGAAGGAAGAACATTAATAATTAAGACTGCAACAGCGGATAACGTAAATACAACAGGCTCAATTGAGTATGTTATGGATTTAGATAAGCTTCACGTATTTGACAAAGAGGAGCAATATACAATATTCTAGTAAAGGATTAATTTTTATTATGGAAGATAACCTCTAATTAATTTAAGAGGTTATCTTTTTAAAAGTAGGAGGAATTATTTTATGGAAAAATTATATACAAAACAACTTTTTGTTGGAGTAGATTTAGGTGGAACTAAAATTTATACTGCAATTGCTAATAAAGCTGGGGAAATTTTAAAAGAAATAATAGTTAAAACAGAAGCAGAAAAGGGACACGAGCAAATTGTTCAAAAGATTAAAGATAGTATCGCACACGTTTTAGATGGTGTTGATAAGGCTGATGTAAATGCTATAGGAATAGGATCACCAGGTCCACTTGATATAAAAAATGGTTTAATAGCAGAACCACCAAACCTTCCTTTCAAAAATTATAATATAGTAAAAGACCTTAAGGATGAGTTTGACCTTCCTGTATACTTAGATAATGATGCTAATGCAGCAACTCTTGCTGAATTTATGTTTGGAGCAGGTTTTGGAACTGAGAACATGGTTTACGTTACAGCTAGTACTGGCGTAGGTGGTGGAGCTATTTTAAATGGCAGAATATATAGAGGAAGTACAGCTAATGCTTTAGAAGTTGGACATACTACTATAAATGTTACAGGTAAGAGATGTGGTTGTGGAAACAGAGGATGTGTTGAAGCACTTTGTTCAGGAACAGCTATAAGAAATGCAGCTTTAGAAGCTGTTAGAAGTAATATAACAACTACTTTAAAGAATTTTGGTGAAGAAGTTACTTCAAAGGAAGTATTTGAAGAAGCTAGCAAAGGTGATAGAGTTGCTAATGAAATATTAGATGAAGCATTATCATACTTAGGAGCAGCAGTTTCAAACTATGCTAATACATTTGATCCAGACATGATAGTTGTTGGTGGTGGAATTACTAACGGTGGAGAAATTGTATTTGATAAGATTAGAGAAGAAATGGAAAAGAGATGTTTAGGACCTATCGTTAGACATTGTAAAGTATCTAAAGCTAAGCTTGAAGGACAAGCTGGAGTTTTAGGTGCAGTAGCACTTGCTATGATAGAATCAAAAGCACATTTAAACTAGAGTTATATTAATTTTAAAATGCCCTATAAAGTAAGGTTTTTATCTTCTTTATAGGGCATTTTTTATAATTCACTATAAAAAATTAATAAAATTAGATTAATTATATTTGATAAAAGTAAAAATATGGTATAATGTTAAAGGATAAAGGAAGTATAATGTCAAAATTAGAAACGTTTCCAATAAATTATTAACGTTAAAGAAATCGTTAACAAGAGGTAGCTAAAAGGGGGAGTGAAGTTGATTAAAGTTGAGAATTTAACGAAAGATTTCAAGATGAGAAAAAAGGAAGGTGGCTTTAAAGGGGCAGTAAAATCTTTGTTTTCTAATGAATACGAAATCAAAAAGGCTGTATCAAATATTTCATTTGAAATAGATGAGGGGGAAGTAGTTGGATACATTGGTGCTAATGGTGCTGGAAAGTCAACAACTATAAAGATGATGACTGGAATTCTTACTCCATCATCAGGCGATATAAGAGTAAATGGAATAATACCATATAAGGATCGAGAGAGAAATGCTAAGGATATAGGTGTTGTATTTGGTCAAAGAACACAACTATGGTGGGATTTAGCCTTATCAGAAACATTTACTATATTAAAAGATATTTATACTATTCCTGATGATCTTTATAATAGAAATATGGAATTCTTAAATGAAGTTTTAGATTTAGAAGAATTTATTTCAAGACCAGTTAGAACACTTTCATTAGGACAAAGGATGAGGGCAGATCTTGCAGCATCACTTATTCACAGTCCTAAAATACTTTATTTAGATGAACCAACTATTGGGCTTGATGTTGTTGTAAAAGAGAAAGTGCGTACAGCAATTAAACAAATAAATAAAGAATTTGGAACGACAATAATATTAACAACACATGATTTAAATGATATTGAAGAACTTTGTAAAAGAATAATAATTATAGATAAAGGGACAAAGATCTATGACGGAAGTCTTGAAGATATTAAAAATAAATTTGGGTACATGACTACTTTAGAAATAAAAGTTAAAAATAAGATAGAGGGAAATTTAAACGCATTTGAAGCATTTAATTTAGATGAAGAGGATTTTAATTATGTAGTAGAAGATACAAATATAACAATTAATTTTAATAAAAACAAATTAACATCTTCAGATATTTTATATAATATAATGAAAAATTTGCATGTACTAGATTTTACGTTAAATGAAAGTAGTATAGAAGACATAATTAAAAAAATCTATAGAAATGAGGTGTAATCTATGGATTTTAGAAAAATAAGGTTGTATAAGGCTTTTGCAAAAGGAAGGGCAAAGGAATGTGTAGCTTATAAATCTAATGTTATTATGGGAGTTATAGGACAAATAATAATGGTTCTTGTAACATATTTTTTATGGAAAGCAATATATACAAGCTCTACAGAAAGTGTTATAAAAGGCTTTACGCTAAATGAGATGTTAGTATACGTAATGATAACATTTTTAATTGGCTATGTAACATCAAGTGATGTTTCATATATGATTTCAGATGAAGTTAAGTCAGGTGCTATTGCAATGAACCTTATAAAACCAATTAATTATAGAAGACGTATGGTTGCAGCAAGTATTGGTCAATTTTCATTCTTGATTGTGCTATTATTTTTGCCAGGTGCAATTGGAATTACAGCTTACGGAATTATAAATGGAGTAGATATAAATTTTGCATCAATAATTATATTTGTTATAAGTGTATTTTTAGGGTTTTTAATAAATACGTATTATAGTTATTTATTTGGACTTTTAGCTTTTAAGTTTTATAACCTTTGGGGAATTGGACAAATAGCTAATGCAATTATAATGCTAATTTCAGGAAGTCTTATCCCGCTTACATTTTTTCCAGAACTAGTGCAAAAGGCATTTAACTTTTTGCCTTTTAGTTCAATGATTTATACACCTGCAATGATTTATTTAAATAAGTTATCAACATTTGAAATAGCTAAAGCACTAATACTCCAAGTTGTATGGATAATAATACTTATAGGTTTATCAAAAATTATGTGGAACAAAGTTATTGATAAATTAACTATACAAGGAGGCTAAAAGTATGAAAAGATATTTAAAAATATATATACAATTTTTAAAGCAATATATAAAAACATTAATGGAATATAAAGAGGATTTTATATATGGATTAGTAGGATTCTTCTTAATACAACTTACATCATTAATATTTATAGGGCTTGTATTTAGTAATATTCAATCTCTTAAAGGATGGACCTTTTATGAAATAATATTTATATACGGATTCTCTCAAATACCAAGAGGAATAGATCATGTATTTACAGATTACCTTTGGATATTCAGTGGAAATTCTATTAGAACTGGTGAATTTGATAGATACCTTTTAAGACCACTTAATCCACTATTTCAAGTTATAGCACAAAGGTTTCAACCAGAGGGATTTGGAGAATTAATAGTTGGATTTTTATTAATTATATATTCAGGAATAAAGCTTCAAATAGAAGTCACTCCAGTTAAGATAATTGGATTTATAATAGCTGTAATTGGAGGAACACTTATATATACAGCAATAAAACTTGCTGCAGCATCAATAGCATTTTGGACTAAAACAAGTTTCAGACATCTTCAAATTGCATATGAATTAAGTGGATTTGCAAAATATCCAGTTACAATATATCCAGGAATGGTTAAAAATCTTTTAACATTTGTAGTACCTTTTGCTTTTACAGGATTTTATCCTGGGGCATACCTTTTAGGGAAGGAAAGCTTTTTTGTAGGGGTTATTCTTACATTAATTGTTGGAGCTGTAGCAATTTGTGTTGCATACCTTATATGGCTTAAAGGACTTTCAATTTATGAAAGTGTAGGAAATTAGATTTCATAATAAAATTATATATTAAAGGAGGACTTTTCATTAGCTTGAAAGTCCTCTTTTGCATATAGGAAAGATAACATTAAAATAGTCTACTTAAATTAGACTATTAATTCCAAAAAGATAGTTTAATAATTTAAAAAACGCAAAAAGACTAAGGTTTTGTCTAATTATTTCATATAAGATTAGACAGCTTTTTACAAAGAATAAATAGTACATAAGTTATAATAAGAAGTATAAATATATGTGGGGGATACAGCTATGAATAAGAAAGTATTATTAGGGTTATTTCTAATAATTATGTCAACTATACTTTTAGGTTGTAATAAGGAAGAGAACTTAGGAGATACATATAATAAAGGAATTGACTCGCAGTATATGTACGTTAATGAAATCTTTCCAAGTAATATAGTATCAAGTGAAGATGGGTATTATTTATCATCAGGAATGTATATATATTATGTTGATAAAAGCTCAATGAAGCAAACTATATTATGTAATAAACCAAATTGCTTACATGATGAAGAAATAGATGAAAGCAAAAAGTATAATTGTAACGCTTTTTTTAAGTCACAGGGAATGGGAATGGAAGCTATGAATTATTATAAAGATAACTTATATGGTATATCCATTTATGATCCGTTATGCAAAAGTGATAAGGCAAATCTTTTAGAAATATCAAAAGATGGGTCAAAAAGAAAAGTTGTATATGAATTTGAAGGTGATATTTCGCAAGCAACTCTTCATAGAGGATATTTGTACTTTGTTTCAAATTCTATGAAAGAAGATGAGAATAATGGAAAGTTGACTTCTAGTAATTCTAAATTAATTAGAATAGATGTTACAAAAAGAAATCCTAAAGAAGAAGTATTGTATGAAACAAATTTAAAGGAAGATGGAATCGGAAGTTTAATAGCTTATGGAAATAATATTTATTTTACTTCTCATGGATATGAAGATGAAGAGCTTAAAAATTATAAATCTAAATTTATTAATTACAATATAAGTAATAAGGAATCAAAAGAAATATTATCACAATATAAGGATGGAGAAGTTGGTAAAGTAAGTATACAAAATGGTAAGTTAGTATTTTTATATTGGCATTATAATGATGATGATGAAAGAAATAAACAGATGTATACATGCGATTTAAATGGAGATAATATAGAACCACTTTTTAAAACAGACTTCTATGGTATAGAAGATAGTGATGATAAATTTACTTATGTTGATAATATAGCAGAGAAAATTAATGGAAAAGATATTGAAAGAATAATTGATTTCTATGATACAAGTGGGAAAAAGGTGGATACATTAAACTTAGGTACAGATGAACCAATTTCAAATGCGTGGTCTATATTGCCAGGAGATGAAAATTATTTATTTTTAATTTATAAAGATGATAAATATTTTAATATAAAAAGGATAGATAAAAATGATATAGGTTCTAAAAATATTAAAGTTAATGATTTCTTTAAAGTTAATATTGAAAATACGGATACTGAAATTAAGTATTAAAAAAGGGAACTGATTATATCAGTTCCTTTTTTAAGAGGGGTAAATAATGAGGGTTATTAAATATGAAATACTAAAAATATTAAATAAAAAGCCATTTATATTAATGATTTTTATTATGTTTATTGCTAATTTAGTTTTGTATTATGGTGAAGAAACTAAGTTTGAAAATATGATAATAAATAATAAATCTATTTATTATGAAATGGAAAACAAATATAAGGATATGCCAAAGGAGGAAGCTTTAAATAAGTTAATAAAGGAAAGTGATGAAGTAAGGGACAATGAAGGATTTATAGTACAAGCATATTTTTTAGATTTATTAACTGATCAATTTAAATATATTAATAGTTATGATAAGTACATTAATTCTATGGACGAGAAGGCAGAAGAGATGATTTCTGTAGCTTTATTTTATGATAAAGATAGCTTTACATATAAAAATATAATTAAAACTCCAAAAGATTTTGAACACTTAAAAAATATTGAATTAAATATTGGATTAACAGATGGAATTAAATCATCCACAGATTTCATTGTAACGGATATATTTATGTTGATAATTATGATTATTATGTGCATATATTTATTCTTAAGTGAAAGGGAATTAGGTTTAAATACACTTATTAAATCAAATGAAAAAGGAAGATTAAATGTAATTGTAAGTAAACTTATAACATTAATAGTTGCAATAACTGTTATAGCAGTAACATTTTATAGTTCAATATTAATACTTGGGTATGTACTTTATGGATTTCCAGATGGGAGTATTTACATTCAATCATTAAAAGACTTTAGAGAATGCAATATTTTAATAACTGTTAATCAATACATAATAGTATATTTATGTTCAAAAGTAATTACACTCACTACTATTGGACTTGTACTAAGTTTAATATTTTTATTGTTAAGAAATACACTAGAAATATACTTAACAACATTTGTATTTATAATATTAAGCTATATAACTTATATTTTCATACAACCAGTTTCGTATATAAATAGTATTAAATATATAAATATATTTTCATTTTTAAACGTATATAAGATGATTAGCGAGTATATTAATATAAACATTTTAGGATATCCAATAAATATCAAAATAATATATATAGCTGTGAGTTTAGCGATAATAATAACATTAATAATATTAAATATTATTATATTTTCAAGAAGTAAAAAGTTATCAAAGGAAAGTATAATAGAGATATTTATAAATGATATAAAATTAAAGTTATTTAAGTTAAGAGGAATAAGTAAT
>NZ_JAVXRL010000011.1:0-15577 GCF_036643715.1 Clostridium sp.
AATATAAATAATTATGAAATAGAATATAATTGGCAATTATTAAAGGGTGTATATCATTTAATGCCTATTTTTGAAAAAAGAAATTTAGAAAAACTTCATCATGCATATGCACCGCAGGTTAAGCCAAGTGAATTTGTATCTATGATTATTTCGTTGACACCAATAGACATGGCTAAAGATTTTGTTGATTTTGTATATGGAAAAGATACAATAACAAATGAAGAAATTAATAGGGGCGTGTTATTCGCTTGTATATTCATGCCAGAAGTTGCTGATATATGCATTAAAAAAGGTATTAAAAATTCTGATGAATTAGCTACGATATTTAAAAGCGGTATAATAGGAAAAGATTACAAAAATATAGCTAATGAAATATCTGAGGTTGAGATTAAGGCTATTAAATCAGGAAAGTTAATATTTAAAGGCGATGAGGCTAATATTCACTTTAAAAAACACGGGAAGGAAATAATGGATGCTTTAGGTAAAAGTAAATATAATATTAAAGATTATATTAATGATGCTAATTATGTGGTACAAAATGGAATGTATGTTCCAGAGTTAAATGGATTTGTTCGTTTATTAGGAGGGAAGGGGAGTGCAAAATATGGATTTGTAGGACTTGATAGGGCAACTGGAAATATTACTACATTTCATATTAAAACTGTATCAGAATTAATAAAAAAAGCTCCGAGTTTGGGGCTTGGTAAGTAACGGGAGGTGAAATATGGTTATAATAAGTAAAATAAGTATTATTTCAGAAACTTCATTAGAAGCTGAGGTTACAATTACTGATGGGTTTAATGAATTAGTGTGCTTTTCTCAGCCATGCAATTTTAAGTTAAATCAAAAGTTGATTGAACCTGTTTATTGTTTTAACAATAAACAGGTAGTTAGGTACTCTGGGAATGAGTACCAAATAGAAAAATTAAAAGAGCCATTAGCTTATAATTTAGTTGGTAAGCTTATAGATAAAAAAAATTGTTTAATTAAAATAGGAGAAATATCATTACAACTTGAAGAGTATTCTATTCCAAAAGACGTTTTAGAAAATGAATATATAAGATTTTATTGTCAGAGAATAGATATTTATTGATTTCTAAAATACAAATATCTAAATTGAAGGCTGTGCTTTATTATATCAGGCAGGTGATATTTAATACGATACTGAAATGTAATAAGTTTATAGAAACTGAAGTCATAAGTAATAAATATTAAATTAGAGTTAGGGATATTATAATGAGTAAAACTAGTTTCCCTAGAACTAAATTTGAAAAAATTAATAAGAATAATATTAAGATAGGATAATTGTAAATGGATTTTGCGATTATCCTATTTTAAATAATATTAGTAAATAGAAGAAAAGTTTAAAATACTTATTGAGCCAAGGCCTGAGAAGAGCGATGTTCATATAACTTAACAGATCGTGGGAATACAACTGGGGGGATTGTTATGAAGAAGATAAGTAAGAAGTCAATTTTAATAGTTTTAATTTTTATAATAATAGTAATTGTTACAGGTGGAATAATGTATTACGAGAAATTTAGTAATTTTAAAGTTATGAATGACTTTAAAGCTTATAAAAAAGGGTACATAAATAAATGTGAGGATTATATTTTATTAGATAGAAAAGAGAGCTATAATGCTATATTAAATGAAGCAAATGAAATAATTAAAGATAATGATATTAAAGATATTCCAAAGGTTAAGGGAAAGATGGTATATTTATTAATTAAGATTGGTAAAGAGAATAGAATTAAGGTTAATATGCAATTTGTTGAACTAAATAAGATTGATTTTAATTCTTTAGATGATAAAAAAAGGCTACTTATTAATTCTAAAAAGGTTCTTATAAAGGAGCTTATTAATGAAGATAAATTTGTTATGGCAGAATTTGAAATTAATCAGCTTAAGGAGTATATACAATTTGAACTTAGCAAAAATAAATAAATGGTTTAAAATTTCATTTTCAAACAGAAGTAAATGTTACAAATACGATGTAGTTTATTAAAAATAATATATATATAATTAAATATAAGTAGAAAAGAAGATGAGGTTAGAAGTATGGAATTAAACAAAGATTGTATAAGGATATTACAGTATCTCATAGAAAAAGATGACTATGTGGAAATAGATGAAATAGCAAAAGAGTATAAAGTTACAAATAGAGCAATTCGATATAAGATTGATAAAATAGAAAATTTTCTAGTGAAAAATGGATTCGAATATTTAGATAAAAAATATAAAAAAGGTGTGAAAGCACCAAATGATAAGAAGTTAAAAGAATTCGTTAAAAAATTTGCTGGAGAGTACACTCCTTATAAGTACGTATATTCAAAAGAAGAAAGGTTTGTATATATGCTACTTAAATTATTACAAGCTAATAAACCAGTAAAAATCAAATACTTTGAAGAAAAGTTATGTGTTTCAAGAAATACTTTATTAAAGGAATTAGATTATATAGATAATTGGTTTAAAGAGCATAATTTAGAACTAGTAAGAAAACCAAAAGTTGGTTTATTAGTTAAAGGTGATGAAATAGATAAAAGAAATGCATCAGGAAGTATATTATCTAAAACAATTTCATCAGAAGATTTATTAAACTATGTTTCAAGAAAGACAATTCAATCAAAAATAAATAATCTTCAATTTGATACTTTATTTTCTGATATTGATATAGATTTTATTGATGGATTAATAAAGAGAGCTGAATTTGAACTAAAAAGAGAATTTAGTGATGAGGCCTATGGGGGACTTATTACTCATTTAGCAATAATGATTAAGAGAGTTCAACTTAATAAAAGTATATACTTACCTAATATAAATGAGGACTTTGTATTAGAAACAAAAGAATATGAAGTAGCTAAAGAAATTATACGTAAAATAGAAAACCATTACAGTATTAGAATCCCAAAAGAAGAGATTAATTATATAGTAATACATCTTCTAGGTGCAAAGGTATTAAAAGATAGTATTAATTATGATGAAAGATATGAAGAGAGCGAACTTTATAATGTTATAAATTCAATGACAGATTATATCGAGACATATTACAATATAAGCTTTGATGAAGAGAGAAAAGGACTTACAGAAGGTCTAATTCTTCATTTAAGACCGTCTATTTATAGAATCAAATATGGTTCAAGACTTATAAATCCCTTATTCGATGAAATAAAAACAAAACATGAAGAGTTATTTAAAAAGGTACAAATAGCTAGTAAATATTTAGAAGAATTTATTGGATCTGAACTTGGTGAGCATGAAATATCTTATATAGTGCTTCATTATGCAGCCGCTCTTAGACAATATAATGAAAGAAAAAGTAATAAAGCTAAAATTATAATTGTATGTGGTACTGGAATTGGTACATCAAAAATGATTGGAGCTAGTATATGTGAGAGATTTCATGTTGAAATTATAGGAACATATGCAAGTCGTAATATTGATAGGCATTTAATTGAAAACTGTGATTACGTAATCAGTACAATAGATATACAAGCTCTTTCAAGTGAAGAGTATATAAAAGTAAGTCCATTGATGAGTGAAAATGATTATTTAAAACTTGAAAAACATCTTATAGGAAAAGTTACAAATGACAATGAAGATAATGAAATAGAAATAGTAAATCGTATTATGGATACGATTAAAAAGCATTGTACTGTTTGTGATGAAGAACAATTGAAATATGAAATTTTATATGAAATTAAAAGAAAAGAAGAAAAGAAGCCTAAAAATAATAGAAAGCTATCTTTAACAGATTTTATTAAGAAAGATATGATAGAACTTAAGCTTAATCTTAAAGATTATGAGGATGTTATTTTAAATGGTGTCAAGCCTTTAGTTAATAATAAATATGTTACAGAAAAATATGGAGAAGAAATTATAAAAAATTTAAAAGAACTAGGTCCATATATGGTTATTGCCCCTGGGATTTGCTTAGCACATGCAGATTTAAGAGGAGATATTAATAGAACTTCAATGAGTTTTATTAATTTAAAGTATCCAGTTAAGTTTAATAGTGAATTTAACGATCCAGTAAAAATTGTTTTAACATTTGCAAGCAAGGATAAAGAATCTCATTTAAACGCATTATTAGAATTTATGGATTTAATAAATAATCCAGCAGACTTAAAAAAGCTTAAAAATACTTCTTCAAAAGATGAAGTTTTAAATATATTTGCTAAGTATAAGAAAAATTAAAATTCTAATTTATTTATAAGGAGGAAAAGTATATGAAAAAAGAAGAAATACTATTTTTAACTGAAAAGTGCAAAAAGGTTAGAAGACTTATAATTGAGGAAATACATAGTGTGGGAAAGGGGCATTACGGTGGTAGTCTTTCTATAGTTGAAGTTTTAGTTCTTTTATATAACAAAGAAATGAATATAGACGTTAATAATTCAAAGATGGAAGGAAGAGATAGACTTGTATTATCAAAAGGTCATGCAGGTCCAGCTCTTTATGCAACTCTTGCGGATAAAGGATATATAAAGGAAGAAGATCTACTTACTTTAAATAAAGAAAATACATTACTTCCAAGTCACTGTGATATGAATAAAACTAATGGAATTGATATGACAACAGGATCACTTGGACAAGGTATAAGTTGTGCAGTTGGAATGGCAAAAGCATCAAAGATAAAAGATGATAATGCATATATTTATTGCATAATTGGAGATGGAGAATGTGATGAAGGACAAGTATGGGAAGCAGCTCTTGCAGCGCCAAATTTTAAACTTAATAATTTAATAGTATTTTTAGATTATAACAAATTACAATTAGATGGAACTTTAAATGATATTGTAAAAATGGATCCTATAGATAAGAAGTGGGAAGCTTTCTCATGGTTTACTCAAAGTGTGGACGGACATAATGTAGATGAAATTCATAAAGCAATAGAAAATGGAAAAGCTCAAGATAAGCCAAGCTTAATTATTTTAAACACTATTAAAGGAAAAGGTGTAACTGTAATAGAAAATGCAGGATACAAAAACCATAGTATGGGACTTACTGATGAAGAAATGAAAATAGCTATAGAAGAATTAAAGTAGGAGGTATTTATTATGGAAATGAGAAAAGTATTATGTGATACAATGACAGAACTTATGGGGGAACATGAAAATATAGTTTTTATGGATGCAGATTTAGCAGAGGCTAATGGAACTATGCCACTTAGAAAATTATTTCCAAAGAGAGCCTTCGATGTTGGGATAAGTGAGCAAAATATGGCTAGTATGGCAGCTGGAATGAGTGCATATGGAATGAATCCTTATATATGTACATTTACAGCATTTTCAACAAGAAGAATATGTGATCAAATTGCTATATCAATGTGCTATGCAAAGCAAAATATTAAAATAATAGGAACGGATGCAGGTATTGCTTCAGAGTTAAATGGTGGAACTCATATGAGCTTTGAAGACATTGGTGTTTTAAGAAGTATACCAGGAGTTACAATTATTGATGTTTGTGATGAAGTTGAACTTAGAAAAGTATTAATTGATACAGTAAATTTTGAAGGTGTACTATATATAAGGATGCCAAGAAAACAAGTGCCTAAAGTATATGAAGAGGAGAGTAAATTTTCACTTCTTAAAGGCAATATTTTAAGAGATGGTAATGATGTAACCATATTTACTACTGGTATTATGACAAACAAGGCATTAGAAGCTTATGACATTCTTAAAAAAGAAGGTATTAATGCGGAAGTTATAGCCCTTCATGCTATAAAACCTATAGATAAAGATATTATTATTAAATCACTTAAAAAGACTAAGAAAGCAGTAACTTGTGAAAATCATAATATTATTGGTGGATTATATAGTTCAGTTTGTGAAATTGCCTGTAGTGAAATACCATCATTAATTAAAGGAATAGGAGTTAAAGATCACTTTGGTGAAGTTGGTAATATGAAGTTCTTATCAAATAAGTATTCAATGACATCAGAAGATATAGCGAATAAGTGTAAAGAGATTATATAATTTATTAGTTCAATATTTCATTTTTAAATTGACACAGAAGGTCATGTAAACCTATTCAAAATATTAGCTTTAAATAATATAATAAAAACAAGTTAAGGGAATTAACTTAAAAGGAAGAAAAAAACATGAGTTGAAAGGAAAGGTTATGTTAGGAGAGTTAGTCACTAAAGATTTAATAAAAGTAAATGAAGAATGTGATGATTGGAAAGATGCAATAGGAGTTGGAGTAGAACTTTTAGAAAATAAGGGAGTTGTTGAAAACCGTTATAAAGATGCAATAATAAGTAATTTCAAAGAACTTGGCCCTTATATGGTGATAGCTCCTGGAATTGTACTTTCACATGCAAGGCCAGAAGGTGGTGTTAATGAAACAGGTATAAGCATAGTAACATTAAAAAAACCTTTGAATTTTGGGAATGAACAAAATGATCCAGTAAAATTAGTTGTAACATTAGCAGCTAAAGATAATGAGAACCATATGGAATTATTAGCAGGCTTAATGGAAATGTTCTTGAATGCAGAAGATCTAAAAAATGTATTACAAGCTAGTAATCAAAATGAAGTTTACGAAATTATGCAAAAGTATAATTAAAAATATAAGATGAAAATTTAGGAGGGAATTGTTATGAAAATATTAGTATGTTGCGGAAGTGGACTTGGAAGTAGTTTTATGATTGAAATGAATATAGAGAAAGTTTTAAAGGAACTTGGAGTTACAGGCGTTGACTTAAGTCACTCAGATCTTTCATCAGCAAAGGGAACAAATGCAGACATATATGTAGGAACTAGAGATATTGCAGTAAGATTAGAAGGACTTGGAGGAGAAGTTGTTTCTTTAAACAATATGATAGATATGAAGGAATTAAAAGAAAAATTAACAGAAGCATTAAAAAAGAAAAATGTTATATAAGAAATTGTTTTAATTAAGCAGATTTACATTTAAATTTTAAGTGTAAATCTGCAAAATACATAATTAAATATTTAATGGGGAGATGAATCAGAGATGTTAAAATTCTTACTAGACATATTAAGTACACCAGCTATACTAGTTGGATTTGTTGCTTTAATCGGACTTATATTTCAAAAAAAATCTGTATCTGATTGTATAACTGGAACTATTAAAACAATAATGGGATTCTTAGTACTAGGTGGAGGAGCAACAATTGTTGTTGGAGCCTTAGATGCCTTTGGTAAAATGTTTGAATATGGGTTTGGAATTACAGGTATAGTTCCAAATAATGAAGCTATTGTCGGAATGGCATTAGTTGATTATGGTACTCAAACAGCACTAATAATGGCACTTGGAATGATTGTTAACATTTTAATCGCTAGATATACTAAACTTAAATATATTTTCTTAACAGGACATCATACATTATACATGGCATGTATGCTTGCAGCTATATTAATAGCAGGTGGAATGAATGGAGTACCACTTGTACTTATTGGAGCACTGCTTCTAGGATTTATAATGGCATTAATGCCAGCACTGGCACAACCAATAATGAGGAAAATAACAGGGGTTGATGATATAGCCTTTGGTCACTTTGGAACAGTTGGATATCTTTTATCAGCAGGAGTTGGTAAACTAGTAGGAAAAGGATCTAAATCTACAGAAGAAATGAATGTACCTCAAGGTTTAACTTTCTTAAGAGATACATCAGTTGCTATAAGTTTAACTATGCTTATTCTTTATATAATTGTTGCAGTAGCAGCAGGTCCTGCATATGTTGAAGAACAATTAAGTGGAGGACAAAATTTCATAGTATTCTCAATAATACAAGCTATCACATTTGCTGGTGGAGTTTATGTAATACTTGCAGGTGTTAGATTAATTCTTGGTGAAATAGTACCAGCATTCAGAGGAATTGCAATGAAACTTGTACCAAATGCTAAACCAGCATTAGACTGTCCAGTTGTATTCCCATATGCACCAAATGCAGTGTTAATAGGATTCCTAGCTAGCTTCGTTGGTGGAATAGTTGGAATGTTTATATTAATAGCACTTGATGCACCAGTAATTTTACCAGGAGTTGTACCACACTTCTTCTGTGGAGCAACAGCTGGAGTATTTGGTAATGCAACAGGAGGTAAGAGAGGAGCAATACTTGGAGCATTTGCAAATGGTCTTCTTATAACATTCTTACCAGCATTGTTATTACCATCATTAAGTGGGCTTGGCTATACAGCTACAACATTTAGTGATGCAGACTTTGGTGTAATTGGAATAATAATAGCTAAAATAGTAGCGGTATTCGCACTATAAAAGTTAAAATAATATAAAAAAGCCTAAAAATATTTTGGTAACTGTAAAAATAAGCTAAGAAATTCTAAATCTTATTTTAAATGTTAACCTCCATATTTTTAGGCTTTTATTGTTAAATTTATTGTTGATTCTGTTTTAATTCAAAATATTTATTGTTTATCTTTCCATCAAGAGTAGGAGATAATCCATTCATATATTTTAAAATACTGTTACCTTTATCACCTGTTGCAAGTGTTGGAACATAATCATTTTTATTAGTAACAGAAGAAATAGTAGCTGGAAGAACTTCATATTCCATATTAGAAAGTTCATCACCAACAAAGTTAAGCTTTGTTTTAAGTATGAAAGTTCTCATATCAGATGGATTAGAATTCCCACCAAAGCAGAAGTTACCAAGTGAGTATGCAATTAATTTACCTTTATAGTTTTCAAGTGATTGAATAACGTGAGGATGAGATCCTACAACCATATCAGCACCAGAATCTATAGCAAAATGAGCAAGGTCAATTTGATATTCAGAAGGCTTACTATCCCTTTCTATACCCCAGTGGAAATAAGGAATAATAACTTGAACTCCATCCTTCTTTAAAGCATCAATATCGTTTTTAATCTTCTCTTTAGTTTTAGCACTATTATCCCAAGCTTGATATCCTAAGAAACCAAACTTAATTCCTTTAATTTCAGTTACGATTTTATGGCCTTCACCAGTTATATCAATTTTATTTTTCTCGAGTGTGGCAATAGTATCATTGAAACCTTGAGTTCCATAATCATAAATATGATTATTAGCTACAGTTACTCCTTCAATTGATGATGAAGTTAATATATTTGCATAGGAAGCAGGTCCTTTAAAATGGAATTGAACAGAGCCACCTTTATCTTTTTTTTGAGTAGCATTAGTAAATGTTGTTTCTAAATTAACTAATGTATAATCATCATCTTCAAAAACTTTTTTCACATTTCTAAGTAAAGATGAGTAATCATTACCTGATGCTGACACTGCAGCAGGAAGACTAGTTTGCTTATTAAATGTATCATCTGTACCTAATGTAAAGTCGCCAGCCATAGTTAAAACTACATCCTTTTTCTCCTTTGACTTTGCATCTTCTAAAGCTTTAGCATCATCTTTTTCCTTTTGATCTTTAGCAGATTGTGCATCTAACTGTTCCTGCTTTGCAGCTTCATTTTTCTTATGAGTTCTATATGTACTTATTCCATAGTAAGCGCCACCTAAAACTAATAAAATTAAAACTACAAAAATTATTCTATTTCTTAATATTTTTCTACGTCTTTGACGAGATTTTAAAGAGTTTCTAGCAAACTTTATATTATTTTTATTTCTGGCCAAATTTATCCACCCCTTGTATATTTTGATAACGATATTATAGCATAACCAATTAAAGTATAAGAAGTTTTATTTACTTTTTATACAATATTATAGAAAAAAGTTAAAATTCAAAGTTAAGGTTTACAAAATAATTTAAATGGTTTATTATGAAAATATAAATTTATTGGTATGAATTTAAAAGATACCAATAAAATATGGTTTATTAGGAGGATAATATTATGAGATTTCCACATGATTTTTTATTTGGAGCAGCATCAGCTTCATACCAGGTAGAGGGAGCTTGGGACAGAGATGGTAAAGGGCTTTCCAATTGGGATGTGTTTTCTAAAATACCAGGCAAAACATTTGAAGGAACAAATGGTGATGTAGCAGTAGATCACTATAATAGATATAAGGAAGATGTAAAGTTAATGGCAGAGATGGGACTTGAATCATATAGATTTTCAATTTCATGGCCAAGAATTCTTCCAAATGGAGATGGAGAAGTAAATTTAAAAGGAATTGAGTTTTATAATAATTTAATAGATGAGTGCTTAAAATATGGTATAGTTCCATTTGTAACATTATATCACTGGGATTTACCACAAGTATTAGAAGAACAAGGTGGTTGGACAAATAAAAAGACTATAGATGCTTTTGTAAACTATGCAGATATTTGCTTTAAAGCCTTTGGTGATAGAGTAAAGCACTGGATAACTTTTAATGAAACAGTTGTTTTTTGTAAGCTAGGATATATACTTGGAGCGCATCCACCAGCAATCCAAAATGATGAGAAGAAATATTTTGATGCTATACACAACGTATTTGTGGCACATGCAAAATCAGTTAGTATTTATAAAGATTTAAAACAGTATGGTGAGATTGGAATAACGAATGTATTTAACCCAGCATATCCAATTGATAATAAAGAAGATAATATAATTGCAGCAGAACATGCTAATAATTATGATACTTACTGGTATTATGATCCAATACTTAAGGGGGAATACCCAGAGTATGTAATTAAAGAGTTAGAAAAGAGAGGCTCTACTCCAGATTGGACAGAGGAAGAACTTAAAATATTAAAAGAAAATGCAAGTAAAAATGATTTTATGGGGCTTAATTATTATCAACCTCAAAGGGTCGCTAAGAATTATGAAAAGTTAGACTCTGTAAGTCATTCAAGAGAAAATTCAACTGGAGCTGCAGGAAGTATTTCATTTGACGGTTTTTATAAAACTGTTATGATGGAAGATAAGAAGTATACTAAATGGGGATGGGAAATATCACCTGAAGGATTCTTAGAGGGACTTAGAATGTTAAAAGCTAGATATGGAGATGTGAAACTTTATATTACCGAAAATGGTCTTGGTGATGAAGATCCAATTATTGAAGATGAAATTATGGATATTCCAAGAATTAAGTTTATAGAAGAACATTTAAAAGTTGTTAAAGAAGCCATTGAAGAGGGAATTAATTTAAAAGGATATTATGCTTGGTCAGTTATTGATTTATTAAGTTGGCTTAATGGATATAAAAAGCAATATGGATTTATATATGTAGACCATAAGAATAACTTAGTGAGAAAGAAGAAAGCATCATTCTATTGGTATAAAAATGTAATTGAAACAAGAGGAGAAAATTTATAAACTTTAGGAGTGAGAAGCTATAAATGGCAGCAAAATATAAAGAGATTGCAGAAGTAATTGAAAGAAATATTAAAAGTAAAATATATGATGATAAAAAGAAACTTCCAACTGAAGAAGAACTAATGAAAGAGTTTGAATCAAGCAGGAATACAATAAGAAAAGCTATTGATATTCTTGTAAGCGAGGGTCATATTTATAGAGTTCAAGGAAGTGGGGTTTTTATAAGAGAGACGTCAAAAGAAGGGTATTTAACCCTTGGGGATATGAAAGGATTTACTTCAGAATTTAAAAGTAAAGAAGTGAGGACTAAAGTTATATATTTGAGAATTATTTTGGCTGATGATGAACTAGCAGAGAAAATGAAGTGTGATAAAGGCACAGAAATATATAAGGTTAAACGTATAAGAATAATAGATAATTTAGAAGTAGCTGTGGAGTATGCATACTATATTAAAAATATTGTACCTTATTTAAATGAGGAGATAGCAAAAACTTCAATATATAAGTATATAACGGAAGGACTTAAACTTAATATTGGCTTTGCAGATAAAATTATATACTGCGAAAAGTTAAATAAGGGAACAGCAGAAATCTTAAAACTAGATGATGGAGATCCAGCACTTGTAATAGAGGATACTGTATATTTAACTAATGGACATGTATTTAATCTTTCTAAAAATATTTTCAATTACAAAGAAGCAAAGCTTTTAAGCCTTACAAATTATAAATAAAATAAAATTGCCCCTGATGTATCAATTGGAACATCAGGGGCAAAAATTATGAGAAAAATGGCTTAATATTTTATTATATTATTTTTTAAAAAGTTCTTTCCAAGTGTTTTTGCCAACAATTCCATCAGCTGTTAGCTTTCTAGATTTCTGGAATTTTATAATTGCAGCCTTTGTTGATGATCCAAATGATCCATCAGCACCATATGATCCTACAGAATATCCAAGAGAGATTAGTCTAGATTGTAGTATCTTTGTAATGCCACCTTTTGAACCTTCTTTAACTGTAATACACTTATTTAAGGTAGATTGTCCAAATAAACCATCAACAGTTAGATTTGCATTAACTTGTGAATTTAATTCTCTTTGAAGTGATTTAACTAAATCGCCACTTATTGATAATTGCCAAAGTTCCTTGAGGGTATTATTAGAAGTTGAACCAGTACTTGGTTTGCTTGGAGCAGTAGTAATTACTGGAACTTTTTTACCACATATATATTCTGCTATAGTTTTTGATATAGTATCGAATCCTAAACGTCTGTAAAGTGCAACATCATCAGTAGCTTCAACGAAACAAATTTCTAATATCATAGAAGGCATAGAAGTGGCTCTTAATTCATATAAGCCAGGATCAGCTTTTACGCCTCTATTTTTGAAACCAAGTGAAGCAAGAGCACTCATTGCAGAATTTGCTTCAGCAAAACTATTTTTATAAACAATAACCTCTGAGCCGATTGATCCGGTGTAATTTCTGTAAGCATTATTGAAATGACAACTTATAAATAAATCAGCACCAAAGGAAGTAGCCTTATTTACTCCATAAACTAAATCAGAACTAACATTATTATAAGAATCTGGTGGAGTCACATCTAAAACATTATGTCCTAAAAGTCTTAAATATTTTATTAGTGAATCCTTTATTTTTCTATCTTCAGTTGTTTCGTCAATAATTCCTCTTGCACCTGGAACGCTAAAATTATGCCCACCTCTAACTGCTATTTTCATAAAGCATCTCTCCTTTTTAACTTTCGATTATTATATATTATGAGTTAAATTTTAACAGTGTTACAGATGATATAATTAATAATTATATTTAGTTAACTATATATATTAAATAATAGATGTAGTTAAAATTCATAAATAATTAACTAACTGTATAAATTTTATTAATAATTTAAATGTATACTGTCTAACACTGTTATAAATATAATATATGCAACAGTACATTTATAGTATGGAGGAGAATGAATGTATGAACTTTAAACAAAAAAGGTTTTTTAAGTTTGGTGCAATAGTTGTAGCTATGAATATGCTTATAAATATAAGCTTTCCTAGTATATTTGCATTTGCAGAAAACTCGGGAATAGAACTTAATATTACATCAAATAAAGAGGCAGTTGAAAGTGGAGACAGAATTGAATTTACATTAGATTATCAAATTAAAGGGGGACCTGGAACTGTAAAGGAAGGAGATGAAATTAGATTTACATTACCAGATGATTTTAAAGATTTAACACCTGTACATCCTAAAGAACATTTTAAAGCTATAAGGAAAGAAGGCAATGCTGTTATTGCTACATTTGGAAAGGATGTTGATGATGCAATTGGAGGATATATCGCAATTAAAGCAACAGCTGGAAAGGTTGATAGTCCAAAGAAAGAAAAGGTTACAGTTGAATTAAATGGTATTGTAAAAAATCTTGATATAACAATAAAGCCGAACCCAGATGATAAGCCAGATCCACCACAGCCACCAAAACCAATTGATAGAGAACTTTTTAAAACAATAGATGGATACTCATGGCCAGAAGATGGGAAGATGCAAACTGTTGTAAACAATCCAGCAGTAGGAAAAACCGTAAATTACTCTATAAATATAAATGAAAAATTTTCTAATTTAAATAATGCTGTATTAACAGATAGAATGCCAGAAGGTATGAGCTTATTAGAAGATACAGTAAAAATTAAAGAGGTTAGAGCCGATGGTACATCAAAAGATGTAACAGATGAAATGAAAAGTGTAATTTCAAAATCACCAGATTTCCTACAAGTTAAATTTATAAATATAAGTAATGAATACATAGTACAATATACAACTAAAATAAAAACTCAAAAACTTAAATATGAAAATGTAGCAAATCTTCAAACTAAAGATGGTAATTTGCAAAGTTCTACTATAGTAAAAACAAAAGATGATGATACTATGATAACTAAAACAAGTTTTACTAATGACCAAGGAACGGATGAAAATGGTGAAAAACAAAATATAGTTAGTGGTGTTGGAGAGGAAGTAACTTACAGAATTGATATAAATCAGAATAATGCACAGATGAGTGATGCTATATTAGAGGACTTTATGCCTAATGGAATGAAACTCCTTCCAAATAGTATAGTTATATGGGAAAAAAATGCTGATGGTAGTCAAAATGAGGTTACAAGTTCATTTAAAGACAAAATAAAAATTGATAATAATATAATTACTGTAGATTTTGGAAATACAAGCAAAGGATACATTATAGGTTATAAGTTAAAAGTTGAAAGTATAGAAAAGGAATACAATAACAAAGCAAAATTAACGTATAACAAAACATCCAAAGAAGCTGATTCTGATGTTAAATATGAGATGAATGCAGGTGCAATTAATGCTCATAAATCAGTTGATAAAACTGAAATTAAGGATGGAGATAATAATATTGTAAACTATTCAATTGACTTTGATTGCTATGGATATTTTAATGCAAATTATATTAATTTGACAGACAAGATAGATAAAAGTGTTAAAATTTTAGATGTACAAGTTCCAAAAGAATTTACAGCAACAGTTGATAAAAATACTAATGAGATTAAGGTTGTAAATAATAAAGGCGGAATTGAGTATGGTCAAAAGTTAAAAGTTTTAATTAAAACTGATTTTAGCAATGTTAAAGGTGGAAGTAGTATACATAATATTGCAAAAATAAATAAATCAACTACTAATGAAGTTGTAACAAAAAAGGGTTACTCACTTTCATTTTATAAAGTGGATAGTAAAGATCCATCTAAGAAATTAGAAGGTGCTAAATTTAATCTTTTAGATAGTAATCATAATGTTATTAGTACATTGACTAGTGATAAAAATGGGCTAGTAACTTCAGCTTTAAGTAAAACAGGAGATTATTATATTAAAGAAGTACAGGCACCAAATGGATATATTTTAAATAGTAATGAAGTTAAATTTACAGTTAAAGATAGTGATATTGGTAATATAGTTAAACTACAAGATATGAAAAATGATTTGGATGTAGGATCAGTAGTTTTAACAAAAGTTAATAGTGATAACGGACAAGTATTAGAGGGAGCAATCTTTAAAGTAGTAGATAGCAATAATAAAATGGTTGCAGAAAACTTAACTACAGATAAAGATGGAAAGATTACAGTAGATAATCTTAAGCCAGGAAATTATTCATTCATTGAAACAAAAGCGCCAGAAGGATATAAGTTAAATAGTAACCCAATAGCTTTTGAAATAGTTGTGTCACAAAAGGATGTAGCGAAAGTAACAGCAAAGAATGAACTAATACCAGGGTCAGTAATATTAACAAAAGTTGATAGTGATAATGGTAAAACTTTAAGTGGAGCAATCTTTAAAG
>NZ_JAVXRL010000011.1:15677-70862 GCF_036643715.1 Clostridium sp.
GAAGATCCTAAAGAGCCAGCTAAACCAGCGGATCCAATAGTACCAGATAAAAACAAACCTGATGAATCATCAAATACAACAGGAAAGAAAATAAAAGAAACAATAGACAGTGTTATAAATATTATGAATCCTAAAACTGGAGATCCAGGAGTACTAGGATACGTTGCAGTAATGGCTGTTGCAGGAATTGGACTAGTAGCAACTAAAAAGAAAAAGTAAGAAAGATGAGATTACATGAAGAAAATTTTAAAGTTATTGCTTATTATTATAATAATTTTTTGCGGATATAAAATTGTTTCAAAACTTATAAATTATCATGATGCAAATAAAGCTTATAATGATATAAGAAAAATAGAAACAAGCAAATCAGAAACAGATAAAGAGAAGTTTGAAAGTCTGAAAAAAATAAATGAAAACTATAAATTTTGGATAACAGTTCAAGGGACAGAAATAGACTATCCTGTTGTTCAAAGTACAAATAATGAGTATTATTTGAATCATAATTTTTATAATAAAAAAAATGATAGTGGAACATTATTTGTAGATTATAGAGACAAAATAGAAAAAGATAGAAACATAATAATATACGGACATAATATGAAAGATGGTACTATGTTTGAAAATTTATCGGAATTTAAAGATGAGTCATTCTTTAATAAAAATAAATATATAACGTTAAAAGAAGGCGAAATAGAAAAAAAGTATGAAATCTTTTCAGTATACATTGCAGATGATAACTTTAATTATTTAGTACCAACATTCAAAAGTGATAAAGAATATGAAAGCTACTTAGAAAGAATGGTTAAAAAATCAATGTATAAGAGAGATATTAGCTTATCCTGTAAGGATAAAATTATAACTTTATCAACATGTAGCTATGAATTTGATGATGCAAGATTTGTAGTACAGGCTAAAGAAATATAAGTAGTTTAAATGCATCTTTCATAGGACATGAATAATAACTCCCTAAATAACAGAAACTTATTATAAAGATTTTAGGAGGTGAAGTTCATGGCTAAGAAAGATCAACAGTCTTCATGGAACAGTAAAAGATTTGAAAGTCCAAAGAAAAATGAGATGAAAGAAGTACCTGAAATTCAAGGAAAAGCAAAGACAAAATAATAATATTTAAAATTAAAGTTTACAAAATTTTCTTAAAATGTTTATTGCTTATAAAAGTATAAAGGAATATACTCGTACAAGGCAATAAAATAATATAAAAACGGTAGGTGAGGCTACCGCAGGGATAAGGGTTGCTGCCGCGGAGTGATGGAGACATTATGAGAAGGTTAGCAGTATATGTCGGATATAAGGCATATTCTAATGCAATTTCATCGCCCTGCGATGCTAAAGCTTGAACGTATGATTGTAAATTTTGAGTAATATTATGAAATACAATAATCTCTTATCATAGGTTTAAGTTAATCTATGATAAGAGATTTTTTTTGGAGGTGGGAAAAGTGGAGCTTAGAAAGGATACAAAGAAAAAGAAAAATATTTCATTAGCAAAAGAAAAGTTAATGAATGCTAGTAAACTACCGATAGAACAACTATATAGAAAAATGGATACTAGCGAAAAAGGTTTAGATGAAAATCAAGTAGAACTACTACAAAATGAATTTGGACTAAATGAGATATCACATGAGAAAAAAGAATCAGCAGGTATGAAATTATTCGAATCATTTGTAAATCCATTTACAATAGTATTATTTGTTTTAGGAATAATATCAGTATTTACAGATGTAATATTAGTGCCAGTTGATCAAAGAGATTATTCAAGCGTAATTATAATTTGTATAATGGTTACAATAAGTGGAGCACTTAGATTTGTGCAAGAATTAAAATCAAGTAAAGCGGCAGAAGAACTTAAAGCTATGGTACATACAACTGTTGATGTAGAAAGAAACGGAAGACAGGAAGTTACATTACAAGAAATAGTACCAGGAGATGTAGTGTATTTAGCAGCAGGAGACATGATACCAGCAGATGTTAGAATTATAAGAGCGAAGGATTTGTTTGTTGGACAATCTGCCTTAACTGGTGAATCAGAGCCAGTTGAAAAGTTTGGCATAGAACTTGGTGATGAAGAAACAAAAGATAATAATCCACTAGAACTTAGAAACTTAGCATTCATGGGAACAAACGTAATAAGTGGATCAGCATTAGCTTTAGTTATAACTACAGGTGATAGTACATACTTTGGAGAGATTGGTAAGTCATTAACAGGTAAAAAAGTTAAAACTAATTTTGACATAGGAGTAAATAAAGTAAGCTTCCTTCTTATTAAATTCATGATGGTTATGGTACCAATTGTATTTTTCCTAAATGGATTTACTAAAGGAAATTGGCTTCAAGCATTCTTATTTGCATTATCAGTAGCAGTTGGTATTACACCAGAAATGTTACCAATGATAGTTACAACAAATCTTGCAAAAGGTGCTTATGCAATGGCAAAGAGAAAAACTGTTGTAAAGAAGTTAGATTCAATTCAAAACTTTGGATCAATGGATATACTTTGTACAGATAAGACTGGAACATTAACTCAAGATAAAATTATTCTTGAAAGACACTTAGACATTAATGGTAAAACTGATGATAGAGTATTAAGACATGGATTCTTAAATAGTTATTATCAAACAGGACTTAAGAACTTAATGGATATTGCAATAATTGAACATGCTAGAAAGTTTGGAATGGAAGAACTAGAAAGTAAGTATGTTAAATTAGATGAGATACCATTTGACTTCTCACGTAAGAGAATGTCAGTTGTTCTTAAAGATAAAAATTCCAAAATTCAACTAATTACAAAGGGTGCAGTAGAGGAAATGCTTGATATTTCAAGCTATGTAGAGGACAGAGGTGAGATTCTTCCCCTTACAAAAGAGATTAGAGAAAAAATAATTAAAATGGTTAACAAATTAAATGAAGATGGAATGAGAGTAATTGGAATAGCTCAAAAGACTGAAACTAATGGAAAAGAAGAATTTAAAGTTAGTGATGAAAAAGACATGGTTCTTATGGGTTATATTGGATTCTTAGATCCACCAAAGGAAACAACTACAAAGGCAATAAAAGCATTAAAAGATTATGGCGTTGGAGTTAAAGTACTTACAGGAGACAATGAAGCAGTAACAGCTTGTGTATGCAGACAAGTTGGTATAGAAAATAGAAAGATTTTACTTGGATCTGAAATAGAGAATATGGATGATTCAGATTTACAAAAGAATGTTGAAGAAACAGATATTTTTGCTAAGTTATCACCAAATCAAAAAACACGTATTGTGACAGCATTAAGAGAAAATGGACATACTGTTGGATTTTTAGGAGATGGAATTAATGATGCAGGAGCTATGAGAGCTGCTGATGTTGGAATCTCTGTTGATACTGCTGTTGACATAGCAAAGGAATCTGCAGATATAATACTTTTAGAAAAGGACTTAATGGTTCTTGAAGGTGGAGTATTAGAAGGAAGAAAAACATTTGGTAATATAATAAAATATATTAAGATGACAACTAGTTCAAACTTTGGGAATATGTTAAGTGTACTTGTTGCAAGTGCTTTCTTACCATTCTTACCAATGTTACCAATACAAATATTAGTACTTAACTTAATGTATGATATATCACAAATAGTAATTCCATGGGATAACATGGATGAAGAATATTTAAAGACACCAAGGAAGTGGGATGCTTCAAGTATTGCAAAATTCATGGTTATATTTGGACCAACAAGTTCAGTATTTGATATAACAACATTTTTAGTAATGTGGTTTGTATTTGGATGTAATACAGCTAGTAATCCACACTTAGTATCATTATTTAATACTGGTTGGTTTGTTGAAAG
Organism: Clostridium sp.; assembly: GCF_036643715.1. Taxonomy (GTDB): domain Bacteria; phylum Bacillota; class Clostridia; order Clostridiales; family Clostridiaceae; genus Clostridium. The sequence continues at coordinate 19,522 of NZ_JAVXRL010000011.1, forward strand.
TTTATGGTCACAAACTTTAATAATTCATATGATACGTACAAAGAAAGTACCATTCATAGGAAGTAGAGCATCAGCTCCAGTAATTGCAATGACAATAATCGCAGTATTAGTTGGAACTATTATGCCATTTACAGCACTTGGATCAGCACTTCAAATGACAGCATTACCTGGAGCATACTTTGGGATATTAATAGTTACAATAATAGGATATATGTTATTATGCCAATTAGTTAAAGACAAATACATCAAAAAATATGGTGAACTACTATAAATATACATTTTTATAATGGTATCATTTATATAGATTACTTTAGAAAACCTTAATAATATGAAGGTTAACATTTAAAATAAGACTTAGAATTTCAATATTTTGAAAGGCTATTTGCGTTAAAAACCTAGAAATATCCAAGCATAGCGAGTTTTTGTAGGTTTAGCAAATGGTACTTAAAAATACTAGAAATTCTTATCTTTATTTTCACAGTTACCGAAATATTATTAGGGTTTTAATATTTTTAGGAATAGTTAAATAGAAATTACTTTTTAAATATTATGTTAATAAATTATGGAAAATATGTTAATATTATAATTGATAAGATAATTTATGGAGGATGGTATGGGTAAAAATAATAAAAATGATAGGCAAGCTATATACTTAAGAGGTAATGGGATAAAATACGCCATATTAATAGACAAAAATGAAAAGCTAAAAGTTATTCCATACACTTTTGATTACGTAACGTTTTTATTTGGTGGACTAGCTTATTTATTAAGAAAAGAATTTTTAAAGGGGATAGCTCTAATAGTAGCAGAAATATTACTCATTGTAGCACTTAGTATGCCAATTGGATTAATATTAAATTTTGTAGTTACATTTGGATTAGCAATTTTCTCTGGAAAAGATTATGTTAATAAATTGATTAATGAAGGGGCAATATCATTTGTTGACTATGAGGAAAATGGGTACTCTTATAAATATGTTGAAGGACGAGAAGTAAGCAATTTTGAAGAGAAAAAGGGTAAGAGAAAAAGAAATAAAATAAAAGAAAGCATAAAATATCAAAATGTAGCATTTTATATTGCAACAATTTTTATAGTATCATCAGGTATAATAACAACTGGTATGACAATGAAAGATGATTCAAATGAAGGAAATAAAAATATATATGCAAACAAAGATAAGGAAGAAAATAATATAAGTAATTTTATATTATTATTAACAGAGGAGGATAAGCTTAATTCTTTTGCTATAGTTGAATTTGATAAAGAAAATAAAAAGGTTAATGCTAAGTATTATGATGGAAGACTTATTGTTAAAAATGGTGAAAAATCAATTAATATAAGTGAAATATATAATAAAGATAAAATAATAGATGAGAAAATATTAGAAGATGAATTTAATATTTCTAATGTTAAGGAACTTAAATTTTCATTAGAGGATTATAAGAAGTTTATTAAAGATCCAAAAGGTGAAGAATTAGAAACTATTTATAATAATATTTTATTCGAAAGCACTAAGTTTGATGATGATAAATATAAGGAATTTATAGACTCAATATCTTTATTAGAAAAGGATACTGATTTAGATAAAGTAAATGAAAAGTATATAGAATTAGAAGTTGCAAATGAGTATAAGGAAACTGTAAATAAAGATATATTTAAATTAAGTAAAGGTGATTATAAAGAAATTAAACTATCAAAATTAGTATCAGAGAAAGCTGTTGAAGCATTAAAAGAAGAGATTTCATATAATGTTATTTATTATATTAATGATGCTGATTTAGATATAAATGATATAGTTATAAAGCTTAAAGAGAAGGATAAGGAAATAAAGGCTAAGGAAGAAGAGGCTGCAAAGTTAGAAGAAGAGGAAAAGGCAAGACAGGAAGCAATAAACGAAAACAACCAAAATAATAACACTAATAATAATTATAATGGAAATACAAACGGTAATAATTCTAATAATAACAATAAACCAAAACCAAAACCTGAAAAGCCAAAGCCAACTCCAACTCCGACACCAGATCCACTTCCAACGCCAGACCCAGAACCTACTCCTGATCCAGAACCAACTCCACCAACTGGAGATGGCTCAGAAACAAATCCAAGCATAAATAATAATTAAAAATAAAAAATGTAGGATAGTATCAATTTTTTGATATCATCCTACATTTTTATTTATATAGTATTTAATATTATACGTAACTTAGATGCAAGTTTTTTCTTTTTATAAATACATTTAGCATAAGGTATATTATGTTTCTCAGAATATCTTTTTAGTGCACACTTAACATCACTATACATTAGGAAATTAAATAGATCTTTAAAATCTTCATCTAAAAGTTCTACTGCTAAATTAAGGCGTTTTTCTTCAAATGAATTCATGAAATCTTCTTCTATATCAACGTTATCAACGAGTACATCTATAATTTCATCCCCACCTTCAGTTTGTACATTTAAACTATGAGCCTTTCTTTCACAATTATTTCCCCGGCAAAGGTATGCAAAATTGTTACAAACTGCCCACATAACATAAGAGGAAAAAGAAGAGCTCTTATTTATATCAAACGTATCTATTGCTTTAAGGATGGACAATACACCATGTTGCATAAGATCCTCGCTATCATAACAATCTATATAAGAATATTTTTTTATTTGTTTCCTTACAAGAGGAGAGTATTTAAGTATTAAGGTTTCTTTTGCATTCATATCATTTTCTTTTGCTAATTTTAATAAATTTAAGTCGCACACTATAATGTCCCCCTTTCAAAATAAAAATTAATTAATATAGTTACATAATATTTATACTTAATATATATGCAGTAAAATAAAAATATGAGAACGTATGTTCGATTAATTAGTAAAAAATTTGCTTGGTAACTTAAGAGATCACCAAGCTATATTCTAAAAATTAAGTATATTTTTATTCGTATATAAATTTGTGTAATTCTTTACTTTCAGCAGCAATATCAAAAGTCATATAATAAACTCCGTTAATATTTTTGCCGTTAGAGTGTGAATCACAAGGAACTCTATATTCATCTAATGATGATGCTCCAGTTGCTAAAATGTCCTTACCAATTGTCATGAATTCACTTGCGCTAACATTAGTTGAAACAAGTGGTAATAATTCATTTAATGTGCCAGGATAGCTTGAAACAGGCATGCTCTTTATTTTATCAAATATTGCAATGATTACATTTCTATGCCTTTCAGTTCTTCTTTGGTCACCGCCATCATACCTAATTCTAGCATATGATAATGCTTGTGACCCATTTAAAGAGTTTTTTCCAGGCTTTAAATCATGGTTCATATATTTTAAATCGCCTTCTGTTAAATTCATATTAATTCCACCAATTTTATCTACAATTTTAGGTAGTGTTGTGAAATTAACAGTAATAAATTTATCAATATTTAAATTGAAATTTTTATTGATTGTATTAAGTGCAAGTTCTGGTCCACCAAATGCATAAGCATGAGTAATTTTATCCTTGCCATGTCCATTTATATCAGTATAAGAATCTCTCATTATTGATGATAATTTAAGTTTATTATTATTTTCATCAATTGTAAGTATCATAATAGCATCTGAACGTCCGTTTTTACCATCAGGTGCATCAACACCAAATAACGCGATATTTGTTATGCCTTTTTTAGTTTCCTTTTCTTCTGATGCCTCAGCAGTTATACCTAGGTTGTCCTTATTAATTTCAACTTTAGTAGTCTTATTTAAAAGATTATGTACATAAGCGTAAGCTCCACCAACTGTAACTAATAATAAAACTAAAAGTGATAAAAGTACTTTTTTCCACAAAGCCATCTTTTTTAATTTTCCCATAAACCTCTCCCTAACCCCCATATTTCTAAAATACAATGTTAGTATACCATTTATGATAATATCTGTAAATAAACCTATTATAAGTAATTTAAATGTAATATTTTACAATAGAAAAGACTAAAGAATATTTTAATTCTTTAGTCTTTTTTATAGCTATATTAAATTACATATTATAATGCAAACTTTCTTATTGCTTTAGCTACACCTGAATTAACGTTAGTGTCAGTTATGAAGTTAGCTTCTTTTTTTAATAAGTCTAATCCATTTCCCATAGCAATTCCAAGTCCTGCATATCTAATCATTGATAAATCATTTTCACTGTCGCCAATGCACATAATTTCATCTTTTGATATTCCAAGAATATTACCTAATTGCTTTACTGCATTACCTTTTGAAGTATCTTTTTTCATAACTTCAAAATTATTAAGACCAGAACTTACGACTTCATATTTTTTAAGTGCAATAAATTCATTCTTCGCTTTAAGCATTTCTTCTGTATGAGTTCCATCAGTATCAATTGAAATTGATTTTAAAATATCACCTTTATACTCTTCTAGAATATGAGTTAAATCATTTTCAACTATGATCTTGATTTGATCTTTAGAAGAAGCAAGCTTATTTGTCATAACGTAAGCGTGACGTTCTTCAAGAGGTGCATTTGAAATTGTAGTATTTGGGGTATTAAAACAAGTTCTAAAAGGATAATCTTTAACTAAGTTATAAATTTCAAGAGATTCATCTAATGAAAGGGGATTCTCATATATAACTTTAGTTGAATTTTTATCTCTTATATAAGCACCATTTGATGAGATTATTGGTGCATCTATTCCGATTAAGTCTGAATAAAATTTTGCTGAAGTGAAAAGTCTTCCAGTAGTTAATGCTATGTGAATGCCTTTACTTACAGCTTCTTTTAAAGCCTCTTTGTTTTCTTCTGATATATTATGATGATTATCAAGTAAAGTACCATCCATATCAATGCATATTAGTTTTATTGCCATAATATTGTCCTCCTTATAAATGTTATCTTTAGTATACCCATATCCATTTAAGAAAATTTTATCATTAATAATAATAGGTGTAAAGCTGGCTTATATAGCTGTATTCGTTGAAAATAGCTATTTAACGCAATAAAGAAAAGGTAGCGTTACGCTACCTTTTTCTCTCTAAATATTATATAACCAATTAGAATCGCAATTAATGTTGGAATAAGCCATGCAAATCCTTGTGCTCCAAGTGGTATAAAGTTTAAATCTACTGATGGTATAACACCAAGTATACCAAATACAAGTGAAGTATATACTCCAAGACGTATCGCTTTAACATTAGTTAAGAACTTATCTAGTAATGTTGTTGCAATAAGTGTTATAGCAACAGGGTATAGTATATTTAAGATTGGTCCTGAAATCTTGATTATGTGATCAACACCAAGACGACCAATTATTATACTTATAATAGTAATAACAACTGCATTAATTTTATATGGTAATTTACCTTTTGAAACTTCTTCAAAGAATGAAGAACCAGCAGTTATAAGTCCAATTGAAGTAGTAAGACATGCAAGTCCCATAGCTATTCCAATTATTATAGTACCAACACTTCCAAGAATTTCTTTAGAAATTACAAGGAGTAAGCCAGTTTTACCAATATCAGAAGCAACTAGTCCGTTAGTTTGAGCTCCTATGAAAGTTAAACCTCCATAAACGAAAGCTAAACCAATTGCAGCTACTATTCCAGCTTTTATTGTCATTGGAACTAAGTCTTTCTTTTTATAACCTTTTGATAATATGTTTCCAGATACTATTGCTGCAAACAGAAGGGCTGCAAGTGCATCCATTGTTTGATATCCCTCGAGGAAAGCACCTGAGAAGACTGAAGTACTGTTTGTTGTAACAATATCTCCGATTGGGAACATAACACCTTTAACAATTATAATACCTAATATAACTAATAGTGCAGGTGTTAACACCTTACCTATAGTATCAATGATACTTGATTTATTAAATACAAAGAATAAGTTTATTGCAAAATATATAAGCATCCAAACAAGTGGTGAAACACTTGGGAAAATTGGATGTATAGTTAATTCAAAAGTTGTTGCCGCTGTTCTTGGAATTCCAAGCATTGGACCAATTGCTATGAATAATAATGCTGCAAATATTACAGCAAACTTTGGACCAATTTTAGAGGCCATTGTTTCAAATGTTCCATCACCTTTAGTACAAGCTATAATAGCAAGAAGTGGTAAACCAACTCCAGTAAGTGTAAATCCTATAATTGCGATTAGGTATTGATCTCCAACTAAATGTCCAAGGTATGGTGGGAATATAAGATTACCAGCACCAAAGAACATTGCAAAAAGAGCAAATCCTACTACTAAAAAATCTTTTGTTTGTTTCTTCATAATTTTAACCTCTCAATTCATATGTGAACATATTTTTAATAATTATAGTATAATCTGTCGATTTAAATTAATATATCAATTATGATAGCATTGATTTTTACAAAAATCAATAAAAATACATATAATTCGATAGTAATGTACAAAATAATATAAAAGGGAAGTATCAAATTAATAAAAGATAACGTTACAATTTTACAAATTAAAATATTACAATAAAAGCATACCATATGGTATACTAAATGTTAGACAAATTTAATCAAATTTGAAGACTTATATGAATTTATTTAGAAGTATAGAAGTTAAGGGGGATAAGTCATGAAAGTTAAAAAAGCGATTATACCTGCAGCGGGTCTTGGAACAAGATTTTTACCTGCAACAAAGGCGCAGCCTAAAGAAATGTTACCAATAGTTGATAAGCCAACTATTCAATATATTATAGAAGAAGCAATAGCGTCAGGTATAGAAGAAATACTTATAATCACAGGAAGAAATAAAAAATGTATAGAGGATCACTTTGATAAATCAGTTGAACTTGAAATGGAACTTGAAAAGTCAGGTAAAGATGAATTATTAGAGCTTGTAAGAGATATATCAGATATGGTTGATATTCATTACATAAGACAAAAAGAACCAAGAGGTTTAGGTCACGCTATACACTGTGCGAAGACTTTCGTTGGAAATGAACCATTTGCAGTTTTACTTGGAGATGATGTTGTTGAAAGTGACACACCATGTTTAAAGCAACTTATGGATTGTTTTGATGAATATAAAACTTCAATACTTGGAGTTCAAACTGTACCAGAAGAAGATGTATCAAAGTATGGAATAGTTGATGGTATTCACATAGAAGATAGAGTATACAAAGTAAAGGACTTAGTTGAAAAGCCAAAGAGAGAAGAATCACCAACTAATGTTGCAATACTTGGAAGATATATTATTACTCCACAAATTTTTGAAATATTAGAAAATACAGCACCAGGTAAAGGAAATGAAATACAACTTACAGATGCATTAAAAACTTTAATATCACAAGAAGCAATGTATGCATATGACTTCGAAGGAAGAAGATATGATGTTGGAGATAAGTTCGGATTTTTACAAGCTACAATAGAATATGGCTTAAGAAAAGAAGAATTAAGAGAAGAGTTATTAGAATACTTAGAAGGTAAAGCTTGGGAAAAAGTTTTAAAGTAGTATTTTTAAAATTATGAATTTCGTAATTAAATAAAAAAATATAAGCTACTAATATAATTGTATATTAGTAGCTTATTTATTTAACTATATTATCTTGGAATGAATCCAATCTTCTTTTGCATTTTTCTAAGAGTTTTATTTGCTACATAGTTTGCTTTGTTAGCGCCTTCTTTATATATAGTTTCTAAAGCCTTCTTATCTTTAAGAAGATTTTTAACTTTTTCTTGAATTGGCTCTAATTCAGCAATTATTGTGTCAGCAACATCAGATTTAAGGTCTGCATAACCCTTACCTTCATATGATTTAACTAAATTTTCAGGAGTTTCATTTTTAATGGCTGAAAGAATATTAATTAAATTCATAACACCAGGTTGCTCATCTGTATAATTTATAATTCCAAGACTATCAGTAACAGCTCTTGAAACTTTCTTTCTTATAACATCTGGTGGATCCATAATTAAAATAAATGAGTTTTGATTTTCATCAGATTTTGACATCTTTTTAGTCGGTTCTTGTAAACTCATAATTTTAGCACCTGTTTTTGGAACATATCCTTCAGGTATATTAAATGTAGGGCTATAAGCATTATTAAATCTAATAGCTAAATCACGAGTAAGTTCTAAATGTTGAATTTGATCTTTTCCAACTGGAACTAAATCTGTTTGATATAGTAATATATCAGATGCCATAAGGACAGGATAAGTTAAAAGTCCTGTTCCAACAGAGTTTCCAGCTTTTTTTGACTTATCTTTAAATTGAGTCATTCTTGAAAGTTCACCCATATATGAGTTACATGATAATAACCACGCACATTCAGAATGAGCTGGTACATGTGATTGAATGAAAAGTGTATTCTTTTCATGATCTATACCACAGGCTAAATATATTGAAAGAACTTCTAATGTTCTTCTTCTCAAATCAGCAGGCTTTTGAGGAACAGTTATGCCATGTAAATCGACAACACAGAAATAACAGTCATATTCATCTTGAAGCTTTACCCAGTTTTTTATTGCTCCTAGATAATTGCCTAGTGTAAGGTCGCCAGAAGGCTGGATGCCACTAAAGATGATTTTCTTAGCGTCTTGCTTTTCCATTGTATTTCACTCCTTAAAATTAAATGTAATATATATAAATTATATGTTTCTTACCTAGTTATGTCAATTTGTATATATTATGTAAATAAGCAGTTTGTTGGAGAATTTTAGCTATATATGGAGAATAATATATGCCTAAAATTATATATATAAAAGGAAAATTGCCAAGGTTTAGTTTATATACCTAGGCAATTTATATACTTATAAGAAAATTAAGCTTTAATTTTCTTTTTCCATTTAATAAAGAATATTAAATATGTTAAAAAGGGAACTATTCCAAGTAAGGCTAATACTACAAATTGATAATACTTTAAAAACTCAAATAGTAAGAAATGATTTTTACCAACTAAGTAGGCACATATGTAAGCAGCTATGGAGTATATAACAGCAAAAATTCTCTTGTTAGTAAATTTGTCTTTAAATAAATATAAAATAGATACTGCACATAATACATATTTTACTAACCATATAGGTATAGTTCTCATAAAAAATAGCAAATCTCCAAATTCAATAAATCCTTTTATTTGAATTCTTTGGGCTGCAACAAATTCAGGATAAGATATATTACCAGATCTTATACGTCCAAAAGTTGCAACTAACATGAAGAAAGAAAAAACAACGATAACAACGATGACTAATGTAGTTAATGTAGTATTTCTTACTAAATGTTCATTTTTATTAACGTATCTTAAAAATGGAAAAACTATAGCTATAGAACAAAAGGAACCAAGGCTCATTGCAATACACATAATGAAGTCATTTGTAAATCCATTTGGCAATATTGGTAAACAGTTAAGTGGGTGTTGATATTGAGCTGTAAATATTTCAGTTATAATATCAGATCCAATAGCAACTAGAACTGTAAATATAATGATAACAACTAGTGTATCTATACGCTTTGTAATTAAATACATGCCAGGTATTATGAAAAATAAAAGACAATACCATATAGGTGTTTCAATAAATATATTTGAGTGAATTGAATCACACTGGGCAGCAGCGCTTTCGATTGAATCTAAAAACAATCCAACAGAAAATAGTAATAGTAAAAAATTACTAACTATTTTAGGATATGTCTCATTAAATACATCTCTTATATCATAAGTGCTTGTTTTTTTACTAACATAAAAAATAAAAAAAGCATATAGTATAAAAATCAAACCTGCAATTAAAGCTGCAAGCCAAGTATCCCTTCCACCAATTTTCAAAAAAATAGATGAGTATCCTCTTAAACTAACTAAAGAGACAACTAGTAAGAAAAATACGTAGTGTTTACTTGATAATCTATTCATTACATCACCACCTTAAAACTATAAGTTAAAACATTCAAGTATAGTATTAACAAAATAATGAATATTAAACATCACTAGAGGAATAATATTTTTAGGTGATGTATATGAATAAGAATTTAGAGTTTATAAAAGAAAAATTTAAGGATAGCTTTGATGTGAAGTACAGAGAGGTTAATGGTGCACTTGGAAGAATTACATTAGTGTTCATTGATAATCTTTGTAGCACTGAGTTCATTAGTGACTACATTGTAACTCCCATTAAAAATAAAGACTATCCTTGCAAAACAATGGATGATCTAATTACAAATGTTTTAGAAATCAATATTGCAGATTACGTTAAAAATAAGAATGATATTGATGATGCCATGCTTCATATCGTTTCAGGTGATATTGTAATATTAGTTGATGGATTTGAAGACATGATTTACTGTGAGGTTAAAGGTTTCGTTAGAAGAGGTGTTGGAATACCAGTAACTGAATCAGTAATAAAAGGACCACGTGAGGGCTTTAATGAATTATTTGTTGATAATATAGCTCTTATAAGAAGAAGAATAAAAAATCCAGATTTAAAATTTGAACCAATATATGTAGGTGAAAAGAGTCAAACAGTTGTATGTGTAGCTTACATAAATGGAGTAGCCCCTAAAAAGTTAGTCGACCATATTAGAAAGGTTGTTAAAAATCTTGATATGCAATTTATTCTAGATACTAATTATGTTGAAAGTCAGCTTAGGGAAAGTGAATCTTTGTTTGATACAATTGGCTATACAGAAAAGCCAGATGAAGTTGCAGCTAAAATGATGGAAGGAAGAGTGGCTGTTTTAGTAGATGGAACACCTTTTGTAATTACAGCACCATACTTCTTTTTAGAAAATTTCCAGATGCCAGATGATTATTACATAAATAAATGGTTTGCAAATTTTACAAGGTTATTACGGTGGATAGCATTCCTTTTCGCAACATTTGTACCTGGGTTATACGTTGCAATCGTAACGTATCACTTCTCATTAATACCATCGCTTTTCTTATTTAGACTTGCGGTGTCACGGGCAGGTGTGCCACTTCCAACAGTACTTGAAGTAATTGTAATGATGCTCGCCTTTCAGTTTATTAAAGAAGCTGGACTTAGGCTACCACAACCAATTGGAGGAGCTATGAGTATTGTTGCAGCACTTATTTTAGGTGATGCTGCAGTTGGTGCTGGTGTTGCATCGAGGATTACTATAATTGTTGTAGCACTTAGTACACTTAGTTATTTTTTAATCCCAAAATTATATGGACCTATCTCAATTTGGGCATTTATATTTGTAATTGCAGGGTCAGTATATGGACTTCCAGCAATTTTTGTTACTACATTAATATTTATAACAAGACTTGCAGATTTAAGGTCAACTGGATACTCTTATTTATTCCCAATAGGAAGTGTTGATACATTTAAATTTAAAGATATCTTATTTAGAGGAAATCTTAAGAGAATATCACGAAAGATAATTGGGGAAGGTGAAGAATATGAGAATTGGAAAAAGAAAAATTAAAATAATAGCTATAATATTATTAATATCAAGTTGTATGACTGGGTGTTATAACTACAAAGAAATTAGTACAGTAACCTTCGCGACTAGTTTAATATTTGATGTAGATAATTTAGGGAATATAATTATTTATATGGATTGCGTAAGACCATATAGAAATACAAATGAGAGTTCAGATAATGGTAAAAGAATTATTTATAAAGGAAATGGTAAGACTGCCTTAGAAGCAATAAGAGATATAAATTTAGCTTCAAGCTATAAGCTTAATCTTACTCAAAATAGAGCTGTAATTTTTACAGAAGCAGCAGCTAAAACTGGAATAGATAAATTTTTGAATTTTGTAAATAATGATCAAGAAGCTCAATCTAAACCATACATATTTATTTTTTTTGGAGATGTTGCAAGTCTTTTAGATGTTACTTCTAATGATGAAGAGTATTTAGGATTATTTTTAGATGATTTAGTACATAAAAACAAAACAAGTGCTAGAGGAATAACAACAAACATAAGTGATTACTTAAGTACGATAGAAATTGGAAGAAATAGTGCTCTTATAGGAGGATTAAGGTTAAGAAAAGACGTTGTAGACCAAAGGGTGGAACTATCAGGTGCAGTTGTTATGCAAGATAACAAAATGGCAGAAGTAATAGATTTTCAAGATAGTATGAGTTATAATTTTTTAACAGATAACATAAAAACAGGAACTTTAGAAATAAGTAATCCTCAAATGGATGAAGGGTTCATTACACTAGAAATATTAAATAGTAGAACAAAAACTGACATAGAATATGATGGAACTAGGGTATTATTAACTAAAAAAGTAAAAGTAAAAACTGTTCTTGCAGAGGCACAGGGAAGATTTATATCTTCAGATGCTGCTATAAAAAAGCTTGAAGTTCAAGAAGAAGAGGCAGTTTCACAATATCTTAAGATGTTTTTGGATAAATTCACCCAAAAGGATTTAGATATATTAGAAATAGAGAGACTTTTAGAAATAAAATATCCAAATGAAGTAATAGAAAATGTACAGTCAAAAATAAAGTTTGATGTTGATGTAGATATTAGGATTATAGGAAGCAGCAAAGTAAATAATAGTATTTTTTAATGCAAATAGTATGATTCGTTATAATATTGGTTGCTATTTTTAGAAAATAAAGGTAATATAATTATATAATCTTTGTGGTAATGGGTAAATGGGGGAATGAAATGAAAGATTATAAATTATTATTTAAAGAACTCGAAAGAAAGTTTGAAAATTATGAAATAATTAAAGAAAAAGAAATAGAAAAAATTAAAGAAACTAACGAAGATTTACAGAAACAATTAGGAATTCTTTATAATATAGCAGAAGTTAGTAAATATATAAGTTCTAATATTAGAGATGAGAAGTTAGTTCTAATGATTAATGATATGATAGTTGGGCTTTTAGGAGTAACTAATTCATGTATCTATATATACGAAGATGGGGTTTTCAAAGTAAAGGTTTCCACGGTTAAAAGTGAAGCAATACTTACTGATAGAGAGGAAGCATGCATCTTAAAAGGGGAGGATTTTCTAATAAATGATGATTTTATAAGGAAATATGATAATGTATCACAAGCAATAAAATCAGTACTTGGTATTCCTATAAAGATCAGGGATAACTATACTGGATATATAATTGTAGAGCATACATTAAAAGGTTATTTAACAACAGAACATAAAATGTTTTTAAGTTCTATTTCAAATCAAATAGCAGTTGCACTTGAAAACTCAAAACTTTATAGAGAGCTTAAAGAAGCTGTTATTAAAGATCCACTACTTGGGATTTATAATAGAAAGTATTTCTTTGAAAGAGCTGAAGAGCTTATAAAAGCGGAAGAAAAGGATTATGCAATAGTTATGATAGACTTAGATGGATTTAAGAAATTTAACGACACATATGGGCATCAGTTTGGGGATGAAGTTCTTATTCAAACTAGTAATGTTATAAAGAGTAGAATAAGAAAGTCTGATATTTTTGCAAGGTATGGTGGAGAAGAGCTTATAATATTCCTTAAAAACATAAATGATTACAAAAGTATTTATGAAAAGATTGATAATATAAGAAAAGCAATTGAAGAAAATTATATAGTAATGGGAGAGACTAAAGCTAAAGTAACAGCTAGTTTTGGGTTAGCATTCCATAGTATGTATGGCGACACAATAGCAGATGTAATAAGCAGAGCCGACGAATTACTTTATAATGCAAAAGCAAATGGCAAAAATAAAGTATGTATAAATGATAAGCTATTGAAAAAAATAAATAAATCCTAACTTTTATATTAAAGTTAGGATTTATTTTATTTTGATGAATATAATGTAATATAACTAAATTTAAGGAGTGATTCTAATGATTCAAGTATTTTGCAACAGACGAGGTTCAGGCAAGACAAAGAAATTAATTCAGCTTGCTAATGACCATTTAGACAATGTAAAAGGAGAATCTGTATATGTAGATGATGATTCAAGGTACGTGAGGCAATTAGATAGAAGAATAAGATTTGTATCTACAGATGATTTCAATATTGGTGATTGTGATAGTTTTTATGGAATGCTTTGTGGAATTATAGCAGAAAACTATGATATAGAAAATATATATATTGATGGGCTACTAGGAATTGTTTCATGTAAATTAGAAGAAACTTACCATTTGTTTAGCAAACTTAGGGCTCTTGGCAATAAGTTTGGTGTTAATGTATTTATCAATATAAATTACGATAGAGAAAAGGAGATTCCAGATTTTTTAAAGAATTACGTTGCTTAATGAAGTTATATTTGTTTAATAAGGAGGGAGTAATTAAATTAAGATTAAATGAAAACAATTTCTATAGCATATTATTAGTATAGAAATTAATAAATGAGGAATACACGCTTGAGAATATTTGCATGGGGTAGATATCAAGATTACTATAAATAAAATCAAAGGATTCAAAAATTTTGAAATAAGGGGATTTATTGAAGTACTAACATGTGGTATTTTAGTAAGTTCCCTTTTCAAATTAAGGATGTAAACGTATAATAGTATTGCAAAAATATTTTATAAAAGATATACTATATCTATGCAAAATTTAGGATTAATAAAGGCTAGGAGGACATAGAATGACTAATGTATTAGATGTTTTATTAGAGCGTGGATACATAAAACAATTCACTCATGAACAAGAAACTAGAGAGTTACTAGAAAAAGAAAAGGTGACTTTTTATATAGGATTTGACCCAACAGCAGATAGCTTACATGTTGGTCACTTTATTGCAATGATGTTTATGGCACATATGCAAAGAGCAGGACATAGACCTATAGCATTACTTGGTGGTGGAACTGCAATGGTTGGAGATCCAAGTGGTAAGACAGATATGAGACAAATGCTTACTAAGGATCAAATACAGCATAATGTTGATTCAATAAAGAAGCAAATGGAGAGATTCATTGACTTTACTGATGACAAAGCTCTTATAGTAAACAATGGAGATTGGTTATTAGATCTTAACTACATTAACTTCTTAAGAGAGGTTGGGGCACACTTTACTGTAAATAAGATGCTTTCAGCTGAGTGTTTTAAGAAGAGACTTGCAACAGATAATGGTCTTTCATTCTTAGAGTTTAATTATATGTTAATGCAAGGATATGATTTCTTTGTACTTAATGAAAAGTATAATTGTAAGATGGAGCTAGGTGGAGACGACCAATGGTCAAATATGATTGCTGGTGTTGATTTAGTTAGAAAGAAATCAAGACAAAATGTATTTGCAATGACATGCTCATTATTAACAAATAGTCAAGGTGAAAAGATGGGTAAAACTGTTGGAGGAGCTCTATGGCTTGATCCAAATAGAGTATCACCATTTGATTTCTATCAATACTGGAGAAATGTTGCTGATGCAGATGTTGAAAAATGCTTAAAGTTATTAACTTTTGTTCCTATGGATGAAGTTAGAAGACTTAGCGCATTAGAAGGATCTGAAATAAATGAAGCTAAAAAAGTTTTAGCTTATGAAGTAACAGCATTAGTTCACGGTGATGAAGAAGCTAAGAAGGCACAAGAAGCTTCAGAAGCTTTATTTGCTGGTGGAAATGATATGACTAATGTTCCTACTGAAAAGATAGCAAAAGACATGATAGGTGGAGCATTATTAGATGCATTAGTTGCTGTTAATATATTCCCTTCAAAAGCTGAAGGAAAGAGATTAATGAAGCAAGGTGGAGTTTCAATTAATGATGAGAAGGTTACTGATTTCATGAGAACTTTAGAAGAAAGTGATTTCAGTGAAGGTTCAGCTCTAGTTAAAAGAGGAAAGAAAAAGTTCTACAAACTAATAGTAGAGTAAAACATGGAAAAAGACTACTAATATTACGGTAAATGTGAAAGCTCTACAAACCATAGTAGAACTTTTATAGACTTAGAATATGCAAAAAGCCTGAAAATATGAAGGTTAACATTAGAAATTCTTATCGGAATTTTCAAAGTTACCGGAATATTTTCAGGGTTTTTTTATATAGATGTTATATAGTTTTTTACTTTATTTATAACGTCGTCATTTTCTCCTACATATACGACAATGTCATGTTCGTTTATTGTAAAGTAAGGACCGGGAGACAAGAATAATTGATCATCTCTTTTAATTCCAATTATTGTTGCACCAGTATTATGCCAAAAATTTAATTCGCCTAAGCTTTTACCAATTATTAAACTGTTTGGTTGTACTAAACTTTCATAAGGAACAATAAGTCCAACATTTCTAAGTTGAGTAGCAAATTCAATTAAATTTTGTATGTTACTTTCTAAGTTTTTTTCTAAAACTTTTTTTTCATTAAGTAAATTATAAATGTCTTCTTTTATATTAGTGAATTCACTTTTAGTTCTGAATTTCTTTAAAAATTCATTAGCATTTTCTTTGCTTAAAATTCGTATTCCACTTTTTTCTTCCACTACTACAACATTCATATCTTTTAGCAAAGCTATTGATCTACGTATTGTTTCAGGAGAAACGTTGTAAAGGCTTACAAGCGTAGAACGTCCAGAAAGCTTTTCACCCTCAAGAAAATCTCCGTTTACTATTCTTGAAGCAATGTCCATTGCTATCTTTAAGTATGCTGGAGTTGTTGTTTTTCTAGCCATATTTGATCACTCCCATCAGTGAATAATTGTACCATAAATAACATAAATATAGTAGATAGATTACAAATATAATATTACTAATAATTATTTATTTTTAATAGTAACGAATTAAAGTTGATTACATATAATATAATAGAAGTAAAATATTTACAAATGCAAACTTATATGTTAATATTAAGTTGTCAGAATAAAACGGCTTATTATTTTTTTAAAAAAACTAGCAACTTGTAAATTATGAAAAGTTGTCAAAAGGAGGCCTATTATAATGAATAAAATAAAAAGTAGATTTAAAAGCAATGTCACGTATTATTTAACGATAGCGGTATCACTTAGTATATTTATTTTTGGAGTATTCTTCACGGAAAATTTTAAAAATGTATTTAATAAGGCATATTATTTTGTAACGAGTAATTTCTCGTGGTATTTTATGATTCTTATGGCATTTTTCTTTCTGTTTAGTATATACCTTCTATGCAGTAAGTATAAAAATGTTAAATTAGGTGATGATGATTCTAAACCAGAATTCTCTAATATATCATGGTTCGCTATGCTATTTAGTGCTGGAATTGGTATAGGATTAGTATTTTGGGGAGTAGCTGAACCTTTAACTCACTATCTTAATCCATTGGGAATGGAAGGTGGAACGAAAGAGGCAGCAGCATTTGCATTTAGAAAGTCATGGTTACACTGGGGAATCTCAGCATGGGCTTGTTATGCATTATTAGCGTTAATAATTGGATATATGCACTTTAGAAAGAAAAAACCAATACTTTTAAGTTCAGTATTAATTCCTGTAATTGGAGAAAAAAATGCTAAAGGCTTTATTGGGAAGACTGTTGATATATTAACTATTTTCGTAACAATAGCAGGTATTATAACTTCACTTGGAATGGGAACATTACAAATTAATAGTGGACTTAATTATATGTTTGGAGTTCCGGAAACAAAATTAGTACAAATAGTTATAATTGCAGTAATTACAGTTCTATTCTTAATATCAGCCACAACTGGAGTTAAGAAGGGGATAAAGATACTTTCTAATTTAAATTTAGGAGTAGCAATTTTACTTTTTGTCGGAGCTTTTATAATTGTTCCTAAAGTGGATCTATTTAATAATACAGCAGTTGGACTCGTACAATATGCACAAGCTTTAGTTGTAGATAAGTTTAACATATTTGCAAAAGGAGATTGGTATTCGACTTGGACAATCTTTTATTGGGCTTGGTGGATTGCATGGGCACCATTTGTTGCTATATTTATAGCAAGGGTATCAAAGGGAAGAACAATAAAAGAATTTATTAGGGGAGTTCTATTAATACCAGCAGGATTCTGTATGCTTTGGTTTGTTGTATTTGGAACATTAGGTACAGCCCTTCCAGTTGATATTGGAGCACAAGCTATACAGAAAACTGAAACAGCATTATTTGTTATATTTAATCAGTATCCTATGGGTAAGATATTAAGTATAATTGCAGTAATATTACTTTTTACATTCTTTATTACAAGTGCAGATTCAGCAACATATGTATTAAGCGTAATTGCAAGTGATGGAAAACTTAACCCTAAGAACTCTAGGAAAGTAATACTTGGATTAATACAAAGTTTGCTTACAGTAGCATTTTTATTTGCAGGTGGATTTGATATGATTCAAAGGTCAACTATTGTTATGGCACTCCCCTTTGGAGTTATTATAGTTCTTAGCGTATTAGCATTTGTTAAAGTGATTAGAAAAGAAGATGTACATGCTGTAAATGATGCATTTAATAAAGAAAAAATTAGAGATGAAGAAGCGAAAGAAATGAAGGCTAGATATAAAGTGCCAAAAGGAGCAAGTACTATTACAAATCAAAGATAAATATATTTTAGTTAATTAAACCCTCTGTTATATTATTTAACATAGGGTTTATAATATTATTTTTTAAGATTATAAATTTATTTAATGGAAATCATTAATGGTATGATGATATAATGATAAACATAATAAAACTATATGAGAACATAGAGAAAGGTGATAAGAAAATGGCGTTATATGCGATATCAGATTTGCATTTAGCTTTAAGTGGAGATAAACCGATGGATATTTTCGGCAGTCATTGGAGTAAGCATGATGAAAAGATAAAAGAAAATTGGTTATCTAAAATAAAAGATGAAGACATTGTTTTAATAGCTGGGGATATTTCATGGGCTATGAAGTCAGGGGAAAGTGAAGAAGATCTTAAGTGGATAGAAAATCTTCCTGGAAGAAAAATTATTTCAAAAGGAAATCATGATTATTGGTGGGGTAGTATAGTTAAGTTAAACAGTATGTTTGAAAAAACTAAATTCCTTCAAAATAATTTTTATGAATATGGTGATTATGCTATTTGTGGAACGAGAGGTTGGATGTGCGAAGGAACTGATAGATTCACAGAGCATGATGAAAAAATATATTCAAGGGAAGCTATAAGACTTAGACTTTCTTTAGATGAAGCAAAGAAAAATGGATTTTCAAAGTTTATAGTTATGCTTCATTATCCACCAACAAATGAAAAATTTATGGATTCAGTTTTTACAAAAATTTGTGAAGAATATGGAGTAGAGAAAGTTATATATGGGCATCTTCATGGAAATTGCATAAATAGAGTATTAGAGGGTGAGAGAAATGGAGTTACATATATAATGACTGCTGCAGATTTCTTAAACTTTGATCCAAAGCTAATAATGGAATAATATACTAAGTATTTATAAGATAATAAAAGTCTAAAAAGGTGAGTAAACTACATCTTTTTAGACCTTTTTATATTAATACTTTAAAATTAAGGAGTTTTTAGAGATTTTACTATAGAAGATATATTACTGCTTAAAGTATCTATTGAAGCTGTTTGAAGGTCTGTAGTTGCAGATATTTCTTGTGCTAAAGCGGTGTACTCTTCAGTTAATGACTTAGCCTCATTTATATAGGTTGATACTTCCTCGGTTTTATTTGAAGTTTTAACTATATTTGATAAACATTCATCAATATCATTAGAAACTATATTAATTGAATCTTGAATTTGATGAAATGTTTCTTTTGTAGTTACAATAGTTGATTTTTGAGTTTCTATAGCAGTAGTCCCTGTATTCATTACTCTTGAAGCAGATAAAATTTCTTCTTTAATTTCTTCTAATATAGCAGTAATACTTTGAACTGCCTTCTTTGAATTTTCGGCAAGTTTTCTAACTTCTCCAGCAACAACTGAGAAACCTTTTCCAGCTTCTCCAGCTCTTGCAGCTTCTATTGCTGCATTTAATGATAAGAGATTAGTTTGACTTGCAATTTGATTTATTGAAACTGTTATAGTATTTACAGAGTCTAGCTTATCAACAAGATCATTTACAGTTTTGCTTGAAGTAGAAAAAGCATTTTCTAGTTCATTTAATGATGCATCTAGTTGAGTTATTGAGCTTAAACCTGTATTAGCTACTTTATTTGTATCAAGAATTTTTGATTGAGTATCTGATACTATAAGAGCAAGGTTGTCCATTGATTTATTAAAGTCTTTTAAAACGTGAGCTGCTGAACTTATTTCACGACTTTGGTTCACTGTTGCATCGCTTAAAATTTCTAAAGATAAACTAATTTCCTTAGCAGAAAGAGAAAGTTCATCACTAGTATCATTTAATCCGTTTATTTCTTCGATTACTATAGATGGAATAAATGAGTTATTATTTTTAACATAAGTATCTATCACACTTTTAGGTTGTTTTTCAGTCATCTTTGTTTTGGAAGAAAAAAATCCCACAATACCCCTCCTGGACTATATTTTTACATTATTATACCATATTATTTCATAAAAGATAATATATTTATAAACTATAAAAAGTAGGAAAAATAAAGGTAATTTAGAAATACGGCGATAAATACATTACAGAAGGTAAAGTTTTTGGTATAATATTGATAGTAGAAGCAATAGCAATAATAATAGGGTGGTTACTTATGGCAATAAATGATTGGAAAAGTTTTTTAATGCCTTATGAGCAGGCAGTAGATGAACTAAAAGTTAAATTAAGAAGTATTAGAAAAGAATATAGAAAGAAAAAAGAATATTCTCCAATTGAATTTGTTACTGGAAGAGTTAAAGAAGTATCTAGTATATTAGAGAAATCTAATAAATTTGGTATTCCAGTTGATAGAATTAGATTTGAAATGGAAGATATAGCTGGTATAAGGGTTATGTGCCAGTTTGTTGATGACATAGATACTGTTGTTGAACTTTTACGTAGTAGATGTGATATGAAAGTATTATATGAAAAGGACTATGTAAGAGGGGTAAAATCAAGTGGATACAGAAGTTATCACATGATAATAAAGTATACTGTAAATATGGTTGAAGGCCCTATAGAAATATTAGCTGAATTTCAAATAAGAACGTTAGCTATGAATTTCTGGGCAACTATAGAACATTCACTTAATTATAAATATAAGCAACAGATACCAGTTGAACTTAAGCAGAAACTAAAAAGTGCAGCAGATGCAGCATTCCAGTTAGATGAAGAGATGCTTGAAATAAAAGATGAGATAAAAGATGCTCAAAAGTTATTTGAAGTAAAATCAGCAATTATATCAGATGTGATGAATCAAATTTTAGTACTTATTTCACTTGGTAAGATTCCAGAGGCAAGTAGATACGAAAAATCTCTTAATAAACTTATTGAAAACGGAGATGTTTGGGAGCTTAATAGTCTTCTTGATTCAATTAAAAAAGAAATTGATAAATATAAAGATTAGTTATTATAATTATAAAAAGAATTGATAGTTACTTAATGTAAATATCAATTCTTTTTTTATTATTAATCTTGAGTAAAATGATAAGAAATGATATAATTTCTATGTGATAACTAGTTGCTTATAATAATAATTATCCGATAGGTTCTTTGTTATTTATATAATAAAAAGTGGATAGTATATAACAATTAGTATGTATCCCATATAAATATATAATGTGAGAAATAATAAGATTACAAAATACATTAGTAAACATGAGGTGAATATATATGGTGGATGAGAAAAATATTATAAAAATGATAGAACAAAATCCAACTAGGATTGAAGAGATAGATAATCCAACAGAAGAAATGAAAATGGTAGCTATAAAGAAAAATGGGATGATGATTAAGTTTATAGAAAGCCCTTCAATAGAACTTCAAAAGATTGCAGTTAAAAATGATCCATTAGCAGTTCAATATATTGAAAATTTAGATGAAGAAATAGCAAGTCTTGCAGTTAAAATTCTTTGGAATTCCTTAAAATATATTAAAAATCCAAGCAGAAAAGTTATAAAAGAGGCTATAAATTCAAAAGGTTGGGCTATTCAGTATGTAGAAAATCAAGATGAAGAGTTAAATAGATTAGCAGTTTCTAATGATTATGATTCTATTAAGTATATTAAAGAGCCTAGCCGTGAAGTGCAAGTGATTGCTGTAACAAACTACTGGGGTGCAATAAAGTTTATTAGTGACCCTCATATAGAAGTTAAAAGGCTTGCAGTTTTAGAAGATGAGGAAGCAATTAACTATATTTCAACTTACGATTATGATGAAATGAAGATTTTTATTAATGACAATATAAATGTAGTTAAGTACTTATACGAAAGTATTGATCCGGAACTAGTTGTAGAAGTTTTAATTGATAAGTTAAATAAGGGCGATATGACTAGAGGATACATGAAAGATTTCTTAGACTTAGAAATTTTAGAAATGGATAAAATATCATTCATTAAAGAATATGGAGATAAGGAAACAAAGAAGCTTTTAGTTGATTGTAAGCTTTAGGGGAGGAGTTAGTATATTATGAGGTATTCAGATGTTTTAAGTGCAGTAGAGTTAGTTGTGGAAGCTAATGATGTGCCTTTAATTATAGGGGAAAGTGGAATTGGAAAAACTGCTTTAGTTAGAGATGTTGCAAAGAAGAAAGATTATACTCTTATAACAATAGATGCAAATCTTTTAAAAGAAGGAGAAATTGGTGGGTTGCCAACTGTGATTAATGGAAGAACTATATATGCAACTCATGAAAAACTTTCTAGAATTGAGGATTGTACAAGAAAAGGAGAAAGTGTATTACTTTTTATAGATGAGCTTAATAGATGTGAGCACGCAGTGCAGCAAGAACTTATGAATCTTATTTTAAATAGAGAAATAAATGGATTCTTTATTGATAATAATGTGAAAATAGTTGCTGCTATGAACCCTTCAAATAAATATGAAAATTATAGAGATAGCGAATATTCAGTTGTTGATATGGATCAAGCACAAGAGGATAGATTTGTGTGGCTTGATATGGAAGTTGATGTTAAAGAATGGATTAAGTGGGCAATGTCAGATGGAAACATTGATGAAGAGGTTATTGAATTTATAGGGATATTCCCAGAATATCTTCATAATCCAAACTCAAAAGAGAGCATTAAAGGAACGCCAAGAAGTTATGAGAGAGTATCAAAAGCTTACAGAATATATAAAAAGAATAAAGAAAAATATTCTTTTGAAGTATTTTTAAGCACTGTTAAAGGTAATCTTGGAGTTAGTATTTCAAATGATTTTACAAGCTTTATAAAAAATAAGAAAAAGCCAATGATTAAAGCTTCTGAGCTTTTCCAAAGTGAAGTTTTAAGTAGTAATTTAAAAGAGAGAATAAGTAGTGAAAATAATTCAAGATTATATATTTTAGCTAAAGGTGCATTAAATTATGTTCAAAATCTTAAAGAATTTACTTATGAATTAAGTGTAATTGGGGAACTTTTAAAGTATTATCCAAGAGATTTAAGACTTGGAATAATGAAGGAAATAAAATCTGAATGTAGAAGAGATGTTTATGAAAGACTTTTAGATGAAGATGAATTTTTAGAAGCATTTTTTACAATATATGAGTAGTCATATAGGAGGGAGTATATTATGGCAACAACTTTTGATGAAAAAAGAGATAGCTTATTAAAAGAAGCATTAACATTTAAAAGTGAAAGTGATGTATCATCAAAATTTTATAGACAATTTTTAGATTTAGTTGAAAATGTAATAATTGATCAAATGGATTTTGAAGACAGTTTCTTTGGTAATTTTATGCTTAAAATAGATAGAGAAATAAAGCTTGATATAACTCATCCTTTAGGAACTATTCCAACAATTAATGGGTTTAAAATGTTTTTTAATCCATTGCTATTTTTAAATAATAGCAAGAGGGAGATGGGAGCACTTTTTAAACATGAAATATATCATATAATGTTTAATCATTATGAGAGAGAAAAGGCACTTAAGAATGCTTACAGCAAGGAAGCTGTAAATGTTGCTATGGATATATCAATAAATCAATTTATAAAGCATCTTCCTATGGAATGTAAGAGACTTGAAAGCGTATCTATGGAATACAATGTTTCACTTAAAGAGGATATGCCTCTTGAGTATTATGCAAAAGAAATTGATAAATCTATAAAAAAGAGAGCTGAAAAATCTAACAATAAGAAAGATAGTGATAATGTTAAAAGAGAATATGATATTGAGAAGGCTCATGATATTTGGGAAAACATTAATTTAGATAAGGATAGAGTTCAAGACCTTACGAAAAAGACTGCAGTTAGTTCAGTTAAAGGAGATGCACCCAAATCAATTTTGGATGTAATTAAGGGATATCATGAGAAGGAAGAAGTTGATTGGGGAAACTATCTTAAAAGGCTCCTTCCAACAGTTAAAAGTGGATATAAGAAGACTATAGTTAGAAGAGATAGAAGACAGCCAAGCAGAATGGATATGAGAGGAAAGCTCCGTGATGCTGTGCCTGAAGTTATAGTAGCTATTGATATAAGTGCTAGTATGAGCGATTTGGAATTTAATAAAACTATGGTTGAAGTGCTTGCAATTACAAGGAATAGAGCTCATAACGTTAAAGTTATTGAATGTGATAATGAAGTTAGAAGGGTTTATGATATAAAAAGTCCTAAAGACATTAAAGAGAGAAGTAAAAAAAGTGGAGCTACTAAATTTTCACCTGTATTTTCTTATATAAAAGAAAACAGATTATCTGATAGAGTACTTATTTATTTTACTGATGGGGTAGGGGAAACAGAACTTGAAGTTAAGCCTACAGTTAGAAATATAATATGGGTATTAACAGATGAAGAGGAGCTTTCTTTAAGAGATAAATTTGGTACTATAAAGAAATTGAAAGGGAAGTTAAATAAAGGGGAAGGTGGTTCAGCAGCTCTTGATATGATTAGAGGTGTAATTCACGACTGGGCAAGATAAATATTGAAAAAAAATACAAAAATGTAATAAACAGATACATAAAAAATAATGGTGAAAAATTATATAATGTTAAATAAATGTTATCTAAATTCACAAATTGTTAAAAAAGATACCTTTTGTAGTAAAATTGTAACCTGTATGGTAAAATACTTATGATAAAGGGGGAGATGATATGCATAAGGTGTCTAAACAAAAAAGTTATTCTATTGCAATAATAGTAATTTTGCTAATAAGTTTATCAGTAAACGTTTTAATTTGTTTAAAAAATAAACAATATAGTCATAGAATTGGAGTTAATTCTTATAAGAATATTGAAATAATAAAACTTAAAAATGATAAAAATCTTGAAATTATTAATAAAGCTATAGAATCTTATAAAATTAGCAATGAAGAACTCTTAACTTTATATACTAATTACAGCGACATGTCAGATAGTGTAGTAGAACTTTGGGATGATTATAGTTTCTACAAAGAGAGTGATAAAGATATATTCAAAAATAAAAAGATCGATACGAGTACAGCACTTGATAATGATATATACACTAGAATTGAAAATTATTTAGGAAATACTTTAATGAATATAATGAGCACTGATAGTGATGATTTAAAAATAAAAGGTAAAGACTTAGAAGATTTTAAAGTAATGGAGTCTTTAGCTAGCAATATGAGTAAAATATTTAAAACATTAGATGATAAAGCATTAAGCGATGTTGAAAATAGTGATAAAGAAAAGGTTGTTATAAACAACAAATACTGGGTTGATGTTTTAAGAGAAATTAATAAAGTAAGTGGAAAATATATTGATTATGATTTCACTAAGGACGTAAAAAAAGTTACTACAATAATGTAGTAACTTTTTTTATTGTGATAAATGGTAGAGCACCATCGGTTTTAATACGGTCACCACCACCGTTACGGCTGTGGTAACTACTTGTGAAATGCTCTACTAAATTAAATTCTTCTATTGTATTGTTTGTCTCTAAAGAATGTATGACAAAGTCTCGTTCTTCATCAACATCTGCATCTATCTTGTGAGTTATTTGTCCTGTGAATAATGATAGTCCAACATTTTTATCGTATGTTGCAGAACCAAGCCAATCTGCTTTTGAGCCTCCTGGTAAGTTCCAATTTTCTGGAGTTTTCCATAAACGAATATGATGCCTTTTTCTAGGATTTCCTTTTATTTCTCTTTCAAAAGCAATATCTTGCTTTCTTGAAAATAAATATAATGAACTAACAGGTGCTGTAGAATAAGATTTAGAAAGTATGCATGCTAGACCTATTTTAATTGAAGATTTAAAATTAAGATCTTCAGCTACATTCCAGCCACTCATTTCAAAAGCTTTAATAATATCTTCACTATTACCATAGAAAGCTAAATTAATTGGATCACCAAGTAGTCCATCATTTGTTTTTGTTCTACCTATAAAGTAGTCTGGTATATAGAGTTTAGAAAGCAATCTATTTAAATAAGGTAATACTAAATAAGATATAAGAAACCAGACAAGTAGATAACTCATTATATGATATTTTTCAGTTAATATAGTTGAAAATAATGCTTTATATGATATATAAGCTAAAAATATTGTTAGTAAAAATTTTAATATTCTTATTATTAAATTTCTTTTATTTTCACGTAGTTTCATTTTATAAACCTCGTTTTTTAGCAATACCTGTGAGCATAAGAGTTATAGCTCCATCTCCTGTGACGTTACAAGCAGTACCAAAACTATCTTGTAGTGCAAATATTGTTAGTATAAGTGCAGTTCCAGCTTCATCGAAAGCTAATACACTAATAATTAATCCAAGTGATGCCATAACAGTTCCACCAGGAACTCCAGGTGCACCAATTGCAAAAATACCAAGTAGTAATATAAATAATATCATTGTAGATAAACTTGGAAGTTTTCCATAAAGTATTTGAGAAACTGTCATTATGAAAAATACTTCTGTAAGAACTGAACCACATAAATGTATGTTAGCACAAAGTGGAACAGCAAAATCTACTATATCTTCTCTTAATGCTTTTGATTTTCTAGCACATTCTAATGCAACAGGTAGTGTTGCAGCGCTAGACATTGTACCAACAGCTGTAAGATAAGCAGGTCCATAATACTTTACAACGTCCCATGGGTTTTCTTTAGAAATGATACCTCCGATAATATAAAGTACGGAAAGCCAAATAAAATGACCAACAAGAACTATTAATATAACTTCAAAGAATACTGGTAGTTGAGTTGAAAGTCCACCTTCATAAGATAAGGCTGCAAAATTTGCTGCAATGAAAAATGGAAGTATAGGAATAATCACTCTATTTACTATACTTAAAACTATGTTTTGGAATTGATCTAATAGTTTTTCAACTAAATCAGCTTTTGTCCAACCAGTTGCAAGTCCTAAAAGTAATGCGAGTGCAAGAGCGCTCATTACACTCATTATAGGTGGAATATCAAGTTTAAATAATAATTCAGGTAGCTCTTTTAATGCTGTGTTATCAGCTGCGATAGATAGCTTTGGAATAATGTTATAACCAGCTACCATTGATAAAAGTGCGGCAAAAACTGATGATAGATAAGCTATCAAAACAGCATAGCCTAAAAGCTTACTTGCATTTTCTTTAAGCTTTGCAATTGATGGTGCAATGAATCCTAAAATGATTAGTGGCACTGCGAAAAATATTATTTGGCCTAAGATGTATTTAATAGTTACAACTACACCTATGACGGACTCGGAAGCATAACTTCCAATTAAAATACCGATAACTACTCCTATAAGTAGTTTGAAAATTAGATTATTAAATAATTTCTTCAAAATAAAAATCCTCCTTTTAGTTTGATTATATAAAATTTATTTATACACTATGTTAAGAATTTAAAGTGATAAAATGTATAAAAAAACTCCTGCCTCTAATATACAGAGGCAGAAGTAATATTCCGCGGTTCCACTCTGTTTGTATGCAAAAATAAATTAATTGCATAAAACTCAAAAATTAATAGGTACAAACATACCATAACGCTGTAACGTGCGTTCACGCTTCAATCTACTATAATAAAAGTTCGAAAAAAGAGCTCATAGAGGCACTTATTTGATAAATTCCCTTAAAGTCTCTTTCAGCTATAAAGACTATTCTCTGCAAAGTTATAATTATCATATTTTTCTATTCATCGCTTTTAGATTATAAAAACAATTCTTACTAAAATAGTAAGAATACTATAAATTGATTATAAGAAAAATTTTACTTTAAGTCAATATATAAGCGAAAAATTTAATAAAGATTGGAAATTATGTAACATTTAATAAAGGTAGGTGGACAAATAGACTAATTTGTATTTATTATTGAACGCATTACATATAAATAGTATAATTACATATCAAATTAATAGGGGGAAGTGCACTATGCAAAAGATAAAATCATTAAATTCAAAGCGAACTTCAAAAGGAATAATACTTTACATAATAATAATTTTGTGCATAATAATGCAACCAATAGAAGTAGCTCACGGAGCAACTATAACAAATAGTAATGCTCAAATAATAGATAATGGGATTTATAATTTAAATTACAATCCAAAGGAAGTATTAGCAGCCAATGGTGAATCTGTTGAAAGTTTTGTGAAAGCCCAAGGTAAGGAGTCATCAGGAAAATTTATAGTAGTTAATCGTGAAAAGAAAAGTATATCAACTTCAACTGTTGATATTTCACTTATTGATTCTGTAAATGATAGAATTTATCCAGGCGCTATACAGAGGGCTAATAAAGCACTTGTTGACAATAGACCAGATTTAATTGTATGTAAGAGAAAGCCATTAACAATAAGTGTAGATTTGCCGGGAATGGGTTATGAAAGCAAGAAAGTAGTTAAAAATCCAACTCATTCTAATGTTGTATCTGCAATAGATACTTTAGTATCAAAGTGGACTTCAATGTATGAAGGAAAGTATACACTGCCTGCTAGAACGCAGTATTCTGAATCTATGGTATATAGTGAATCACAACTTTCAACAGCATTAAAAGTAAATTCTAAGGCTGTAAGCAATTCACTAGGAATAGATTTTAGTGCTGTGGCAGAAGGAAATAAGACTATTATGGTTGCTGCGTATAAGCAAATATTTTATACAGTAAGTTGTGACTTACCAGAGTCTCCATCACAAATTTTTGGGGAGGATGTTACATTTAAAGAACTAGAGAGGAAGGGGATTAATAATGAAAATCCACCAACTCTTGTATCTAATGTATCTTATGGAAGAACTATTTATGTAAAGCTTGAATCAACTTCAAAAAGTAAAAATGTAAAATCAGCCTTTAAGGCATTATTACAAAATACAAATGTAGAAGCTAATGCTGAATATAAGGATATTTTAAATCAAAGTTCATTTACAGCGGTAGTGCTAGGTGGAGATTCAAAAGAACATAATAAAATTATAACTAATGATTTTGGAGAGATAAGAGATGTAATTAAATCAAATGCTGAATTTAGTGCTAAAAATCCAGGGTATCCAATATCATATACTAGCGTGTTTTTAAAAGATAATTCTATTGCATCAATAAAAAATAAAACAGATTATGTAGAAACTACAGCAACTGAATATAATGATGGAAAAATTATTTTAGATCATAGAGGAGCATATGTTGCAAGATTTTATGTATCATGGGATGAAGTTTCTTATGATGATAAAGGAAATGAAATTTTAACTCATAAGACTTGGAGTGGCAATGACTACGATAGGACGGCTCACTTTAATACTGAGATACCACTTGATGGTAATGCGAGAAATATATCAGTTAAGATAAAAGAATGTACAGGCTTAGCGTGGGAATGGTGGAGGACTATAGTTGATGTTAAAAATATTCCATTAGTTAAAGAAAGAATTTTCTATATTAGTGGAACAACCTTATATCCATATAAAAATATAACAACTGAAGTTTAAGTATAAAAAAAGGGACTATTTAAAATAGTCCCTTTTTACTAATTAGAAATTAGTGACATCCGCCACCGCATGAACCACATCCACCTTCTGGAGCGATTACTGGTTTAAGGCTTAAGCCATTTCCGTTATTTTCAGCTGATGAAATTATAATGAATCCACCAAACTCATCGATTAAGTTCTTACCGATAATGAAGTTTACTTCATTAACTGTTTCAACTACGTCATCATCAGTTGCATCTTCGATAGTTATGTTGAATACAGGACCGCTACAAGCATTTCCTGCATGATTAATTCTTATATTGTAATTCTCAACTTTATTTTCGTCTAAGAATTCTTTAAATTCATTGTAAGCTTCTTCGCTTATTGTAATATTTTTCATAAAACTCACCTATCCTAAATAAATTTTTTATTTTTTTATAATGATATTATACCACAATTTAATTCAAAGTAAACCAGTCAGAATTAAATTTTTAAAGGATAATGAAAATTTTTAAAGGAATATTGTTAAATAAAGAGAATTTATAAATATAATAGCAATCATAGTTAAAAAATTTTACAAATTAACAAAAATACTTTATAAATAGAAGGGTACAATAATAAAGGGATACTACTAAGTATAGAAAGGATGGTTTTGCGTGAAACCATATGATAAAGATTTTTTATTAGAGAAAATTAAAGAATATGATAAAAAAATTAGTTCAAATACTATTGGAGATCATAAAATAAGTAAATCATATGACGAAGATGGAATAACTGAAGGTTATATGTATGAAAAGAATGAAGAATTTAATATAAAGATGCCTGACCTTGAAGGTAATGATAAGTATTGGATGAGAATATCACCAAAAGAGATAGAAAGCACTTATGGAATAATTAAGAATGCTCATGGAAAAGTTGGTGTTGTTGGACTTGGGCTTGGCTATACTGTTCAAGAAATGGCAAAGAGAGATGAAGTTAAAGAGATTATTGTTTATGAAATAGAAGAGGATATAATTGATTTATATAGAAAGAACTTTAAAGATAATAAGAAAATCAAGATAATAAAAGGTGATGCTTACAAAGCTAAACCAGAAACTTTTGATTATTTTTTCGTTGACATTTATGAATATAAGTTAACTGAAAGTGTTGTTTCAGATTATGTTCTATTTAATAAACTTCACAATATTGAAGATTATACTTTCTGGGGAGTAGAACACTTTTTATTAAGCTGCAAATATGAAGAAATAGTTTGGGTTTATGTACCGGAAATATGGATGGAACTTAGTAAGAAAGCTTTTGCGGCACTACAGGAGTCAGGATATTTAAAGTATTATAATAAATTAGATGAAAGTCTTGTAAGTGAAATACTTCAAAAATTTAAGGTTGTTTTAGAATAATTTTTTGAATTTTAGTAAAATATATTTATAAGTATTGCTTTGATGGCGAAGAGTATAAAATTACTCTTCGCCTTTTTTGTGGATAAAAGTAAAAATTAATATATTATAGTAAATATTTACATATGAAATAAAACATGGTATGATTTTAATATAAAATTTAATAATATTCACATTAAATTTAAAAGTTTCATAGAAAATATTCTATACCATGAAAGGGGGTAATAAAGTAAAGAGGTGATTTTCTAATTTACAGTATTATAATTATGCAAATAGTTAACTATAAATAAGTTACACCATATTGAAATATAAGAGGGTTAAAAGGAGAAAGAGGGTATGAAATGTAAGAAAATATTAGGGGTGTTACTTTCATTATCTATAATAGTAACATCAAGTGGAATAAGTGCTTTAGCAGATACTACAAAAAAAGATGGTAAGAATCCTGTAAGTAAAGTGTTAAGCGAAGAATCAGAAAGATCAATTTTATTTAATGATGGTTGGACATTTAATTTAGGAGATGTTCAGGGTGCAAAAGATAAGGATTTTAATGATGATTCGTGGAGAAATTTAACATTACCTCATGATTGGAGTATTGAATTAGATTTTAATAAAAATTCTCCATCAACACATGAAGGTGGCTACTTAGATGGGGGAATAGGCTGGTACAGGAAAAGTTTTGTTCTGCCAAAATCAATGGAAGGAAAAGAAATATCAATTGATTTTGATGGAGTTTATATGGATAGTTATGTGTATGTTAATGGCTTAGAAGTAGGGAATCATCCTTATGGATATACACCATTTTCATTTGATATAAGTGATAATTTAGTTTGTGATGGAGTCACTGAAAACGTTATAGCTGTAAAAGTTAATAATAAGCAACCAAGTAGTAGATGGTATTCAGGTAGTGGAATATATAGAGATGTCCGCATGACAGTAACTGAAAAAGTTCATGTTGATAAGTACGGAACATTTGTTACAACACCGAATCTTCAAGAAGAGTATAAAAAGGGAAAAGCTTTAGTTAATGTGAAGACGGATATATTGAATGAAGAAAAGGAAGATAAAAATGTTAAAGTAACTTCAACAATATATGATGGAGAAGGAAAGAATGTTGGTGAAGTAAGTAGTACAGAAGTTGTTTCAAAAAGTGGCAAGAAGGAATTTTCACATGATGTGGAAGTTAAAAATCCAAAACTTTGGAGCACAGAAAATGGATACATGTACAATGTTGTAACTACAGTTACTATTGACGATAAAGTTGTTGATGAATATAAAAGCGATTTTGGTATAAGATGGTTTGAATTTACTGATGATAATGGATTCTTTTTAAATGGAAAGCAAATGAAGCTAGAAGGAGTTTGCATGCATCACGATCAAGGTGCCTTAGGTGCAGTATCAAATGAAGCTTCAATAGAAAGACAAGTTAAGAAGCTAAAAGAGATGGGAGTTAATTCTATAAGGGTAACTCATAATCCAGCATCACAGCAATTAATTGATATATGTAATAGAGAAGGAATACTTCTTATAGAAGAAGCTTTTGATACTTGGTATGACGGAAAGAAATCACAAGACTATGGAAGATTTTTTGAGAAGAAATCAATTCATGGAGATATGACTTGGGCAGAATTTGATATAAAACAGATGGTCAATAGAGGAAAAAATGCTCCAAGTATAATAATGTGGTCTTTAGGAAATGAAATATGGGAAACTAATCAAGCAAAGGCAGTTCAAACGACAAAAGATTTAAATAAATGGGTTAAAGAAATTGATAATACAAGACCAACAACAATGGGAGAAGATAAATTTAGAATGGGTAGTGGACAAGGTTCCCATGAAGCTGTAGCTGATATTATAGATGTAGTAGGATTTAATTATGCTGAAGATAATTATGAAAGCCTTAGAGCTAAGCATCCAGACTGGAAGATTTATGGCTCTGAAAATTCATCAGCCACAAGAAGTAGAGGGGTATATGATCATCCAGAGAAAAAATTACAAATGCATACTCATGCAGATAAGCAGCAATCATCATATGATAATGATTATGTTGGTTGGGGAAAAACTGCAGAAGAAGCGTGGAAGAGAGATAGAGATAGAGAATATATTGCAGGGGAATATATTTGGACAGGCTTTGATTATATAGGAGAACCAACTCCTTATTATAATTCTTTCCCTTCAAAGAGTTCATACTTTGGAGCTATTGATACTGCAGGATTTGAAAAAGATATTTTCTACTTTTATCAAAGCCAATGGTCAGAGAAACCAATGGTACACTTATTACCTCATTGGAACTTTGAAAATGACGATAGTATAAAAGTTGATGGAGATAAAATATTAGTATATGCCTATACTAATGCAAACAGTGTAGATTTATATTTAAATGAAGATGTAAATAGTGATGAATTAGGTAAGTTAGTTGCAACAGATACTTATGAAGTAACTAATGCGGGATACAACGGTAAGTACAAAGAGACTGAAGATGGTAAATTACATTTAGAATTTAAAGTACCGTATAAACCAGGTAAATTAACTGCTGTTGCTAAAGATTCAAAAGGAAAAGAAATAGCACGTGATGTAGTTAAAACTGCTAATGAAGCTAAGGGAATTAAGTTAACAGCAGATAAGCAAGTTTTAAAAGCAGATGGATATGATTTATCATTTGTGACAGTGGATGTTGTTGATGAAAATGGAACTATGGTTCCAACAGCAGATAATTTAATTAACTTTGATATATCAGGAAATGGAAAGATTGTTGGAGTTGATAATGGTAATGCTGCAAGTGTTGAAAGATATAAAGATAATAAGAGAAAAGCATTTAATGGTAAAGCATTAGTTATTGTTCAATCAGATAAAAATGCAGGTCCATTTACACTTACTGCTTCAAGTCAAGGATTATCATCAAGCAGTATGTCAGGTTTCTCTGCACTAGAAGAAGATATGAATGGTAATAAAATTTTAGGATATGATGTCAGTGATATTACTGTTCCTATAAATGGTGAGCTTAAACTTCCAAGTAAAGTTAATGCTTTATATGCAAACGGTAATAAAGGAGAAGTTGATGTTAAATGGGAAGATGTGCCAGAAGATAAGTTAAAAACAGCTGGAACGTTTAAAGTTAAAGGTGTTGTAGCAGATAGTGATGTACCTGTAGTTATAAATGTAGTTGTTAAAGATATTATTGGTATTTTAGATACTAGACTATTAGTACCAGTTGGGCAAACTGTAGAGCTTCCAAATGAGGTTTCTGTTATATCAAATGATGGAAGTATATCAAAAGAGGAAGTAACATGGGATAGAACTTTAACAGAAGAGGATGTAAAGAAAGCTGGAACAGTCGAAATAAGCGGTGTGGTTAAAGGTATAGAAAAATTAAAAGCTAAAGCTATAATAGTTGTTTCAGATAAGACTAAAATTAAAAATATTGCTTTAAATGAAGGTGGAAGTTATCCTAAAGCATTTACAACTTATTCAGGACCAGACAATATAAATAATATAAATGATGGAATAATCTCAAAGGGGAATTCACCTCAAAATAGGTGGACAAACTGGGGTAAAGGAAGTCAAGATTATAATGATTATGTAGGAATAGAGTTTGATAAAGATTATTTAATTGGAAAAGTAGGACTATCTTTGTATAAAGATTCAGGAGTTGAAATTCCAAGTGAAATAATAATTGAATATTTTGATGGAGAAAAATTTATTCCAGTAAAAAATCAAAGTAAAACAAAGGGATTTACTGAGGTCGGAACTGAAGAAATAACTTTTGATGCTATAAAAACTAATAAGATAAGGGCATACTTAAAGGAAAATACAACAGCTAATAAGGCAGTTGGGCTTACTGAGTTTGAAGTATATTCAGAAGTTATGTCAATGGAAGGAACAGCACAACTTAAAGATATTAAAGTTAATAATAATAGTATAGAAGGCTTTAATGAGAATACAACTGAATATACAGTTAAAGTTCCATATGGAAGTAAAGTTCCAACTGTTACAGCATTAGCTAAAGACAATGCAAGTGTATTTGTAGTACCATCACTTAGTAATAATGGAAGTGCTATGATTTTTGTTACAGCAGAGGATGGACAATTAACTAAAAACTATTCAGTTAAATTTAAAGAAGAGGCACCAACTATTGAAAGTGCTAAAATTTCTTTATCTAAGGACGAGGTTGTAGAAGATGATGTGATTGACATATTAATTGATGCCAAATTACAAGATGGAAGTAAGATTAATGGAAGTAATTTAGACATTAAATATCATATTAAAGAAAATGGTGGAGAAGTTAAAGTAGATAAAGATAAGTTATATGCTTACACTAAAGGAAAAGTAGAATTATATGCTGAGGTAACTTACAAAGGTAAAACAGTTAAAACTAATACTTTAGATATTAATGTTTTAGAAAATGAATCAGACAAAACAATAGTATCATTTGAAAAAGTAAATATAGAGACTGAAAAAGGGGTTAAACCTAAATTACCAGAAAAAGTTAAAGCAACATTTGATATTGGACTTCCAAGAGATGTTAAAGTAACTTGGGATAATATAAAAGAAGAAGATTACAACAAATATGGAGTTTTCGAAGTTAAAGGCTCTGTAGAAGGACAAGAATTAAAAGCAATAGCTAAAGTAACGGTAAAAGGTATTTCAGAAGTTGAAAATATTTCAATGGCAACAAATATTAAAGTAGAACCAAAGTTACCAGCTGAAGTTAAGGCATACTATACTGATGGTACGTCAATAAATTCAAAAGTAACTTGGGAAGAGTATAACAAAGAATTATTAAACAAAGAAGGAACATTTGTTATACATGGTTCAGTTAAAGGAACTGATATTAAGGCTAAAGCTAATATAAGAGTAAGTAAAAATAGTATATTAGGTGATAATATAGCCCGTGCAAGAAATGGTTATGATTTACCTATGGCAATTGGATCATACACTAACGATAAAGATATAGATCAAGCATCAGAAGATAGTATAACTAAAGTTAATGATAATATAATAGAGCATAATCCAAACGCTGCTAATAATAGATGGAGTAATTGGAAGAGAAATAATAAGAATACTAGTGATTGGGTTGGAGTAATATTTGGCTCAGGAGTTTCAGAGAAAAAATACATTGATAATTTAGAAGTAGACTTCTTTGAAGATAGTGGATGCAAAGTACCAGAGAACTTTAAAATTCAATATTATGTTGGAGAAGAAGTTAAGTTACCAAATAAGCCAGGTCATGTAAAGGCAGAAGAGAGCTCACCATTTAATAATGAGGCTAACTGGAAAGATGTATCTAATTTAAAAGCAAATCCTGAAGTAACATCAGGAAGTGATACTAATAAGTATGAATTTGATATGGTAAACACTTATGCTTTAAGAATAAAAATGGATGCTAAAGCTAATATGGCTCTTGGAATAACTGAGATAAAAGCTTTTGAAAAGAAAGTAGTATCAAATTCAGATTTCAATGTTAATATGATAAAGCTAAATGATAAAAACTTAGACGGTTTTAGTGAAGATAGATTTAATTACACTATAAAGGTTGGAAGTAATGAAAAGTTACCTGTAGTTAAAGTTGATGTAACTAATAATGCATCAGTCTCTACAGTATATAGTACAGATGGATTTGAAAAGTTAGATATAGTTATTAAATCAGAAGATGGATTAAAGGAAGTTAAGTATGAAATTGCACTTGAAAGAGAATTAGAAGGTGAAGTAATTGACAAGACTGCTTTAAAGATGGCGATAGATTATGCAAAGGATGCAGAAGCAAATGGGGCACTTGAAGGTGTAGTTCCTAAAGTTGTTAAAGCATTTAAAGATGCACTTAAAGCTTCAGAAGGAGTATATTCTAATGAAAATGCTACTTTAGAAGAAGTGGATACTGCATTTAAAAATCTTATGAATGCAATTCATATGTTAGAGTTTAAACAAGGTGATAAAAAAGAGCTGCAAAGATTAGTAAATATTATTAAAGAATTAAATAAAGAGGAGTTTATAAATTCAACATGGAAGTCATTAGAAAGTGCATTAAATGATGGAATTAAAGTATTAAATGATGAAAATGCAATGCAAGATGAAGTAAATAAATCATTTGATAAATTAATGAAAGCTTATTTAGATTTAAGATTAAAACCAAATAAATCAAAGTTAGAAGCACTTATTAATGAAGTGAAGAATATGGATCTATCAAAATATACAGAAAAGAGTGTAAAAAAACTTAAGAATGAATTAGATAATGCAACTAAAGTATTAAATAATGAAGAAGCTACAGAAAAGGATGTAGATAATGCAATTAATAAGTTAAGAGCATCTTTAGATTCATTAGAAGAGAAAAATAAGGGTGATGAAGACAGTGGAAGTGATAATAATGGAAATGACAACGGTGGAAACAATAATAACGGAAATAACTCAGGAGAAAGCAATTCAGGAAATGATAATAATTCAAATGTAAATGGAGATAAGGGCAACAGTAGTAATATTCCAGCAACTGGGGGAGAGTATTCATCATTATGGTTAATGATAGGTTCATTAATTGCAGCTGTTGGAGTAGTTATAATAATGAAAAAAAGAACAGATAATAAAAAATAATTAATAAAATATATATAATTTAGGACGAAGAGTAATTAATTACTCTTCGTCTTTTATGTTAAAATGAATATATAAATTTATGAATGGAGGATTTTATGGAGAAAAACGAAGATAACAAAAGAAAAGTCGATATGAAAGAAATGATGCTTAATAGTAGTCAATTATTTAAAAAGAATATAATACTATTTATTTTAATATCATTATTATGTACAGTAGCGTACTTTTATTTTAGTGGAAGTACTATAGATGATTTACTATCAACTAAAGTATTTATTGGAATAGTACCTTTTGCTATGAGCATGTTTATTTTATTTATGACATGTGTACTTAGTGATGCTGCATGTATAATATGTAACTTATTAAAAACTATAGTGGATGAAATTAGTGGAAATAAAGAAGAATCATTAATCAAAAAAGTTATTATATTTACTGCATTGATGCTATTTTTTGAATTTATATTTAATCTTTTATCTGAGACTATGTCTGTAAATAGTACATTTACTTTTGTAATTATGTCTATTGGTAGTTTTGTAGCTTGCTACTTTGCAATGAATAAAACATTTAGTTAAAAATATATGGAACTCTGTTGCAAAAGAACGAAGGTAAATGTTGTTTTGCAACTTATATAGTTCTATAATGTCAATAGTAAAATGATAAAAAAGAAAACCTTTACTAAAAATTAACTAGTTAATTATTTAACAAAACTGAAAAGTGTGATAGAATATATATAAAAGAGGAGATGAATGTAATGGATACAAATAAAATTAAAATTCAATTAGAAAAGAAATATTTCAATACAAAAGGTTTTTGTAAAGCAGTGTGTCAAAAATTAGGTGCAGATGGATATGAATGTATTGTGGATAATTCAGAAAACATTATAGTTAATGGTGAAAGATATGCTTTAGAAAAGTGGAGCATCAATTATGAATCACCAATACAAGAAGCTACATTTACAAAATTATAAGATATTTTTTAGGGTAAATAGTTAAAAAAATAACTAACTCTGAAAGGGTTAATATGGAAAATATATATTTAGAATCAATTTTAAACTATAAGGCAATAGTTTTTTTATTAAGTTTATAATAATAAATTTAATAAAAAGCTATTGCCTTATATATTTGCTTTAATTATAAAGAAAGAGTACTTCATAAAATGAAGCACTCTTAACTAATAAATTATTTAACAACTATATTAACAAGTCTACCTTTAATAACGATAACTTTTATAATAGTTTTACCATCTGTATTTGAAAGGATTGTTTCATCAGCTAAAGCAGCTGCTTTAATTCCTTCTTCATCAAGGTCAGATGCTACATTGATTTTAGCTTTAATCTTTCCATTGACTTGGATAGCTATTTCAATTTCATCTTTAACTAAAGCTTTAGGGTCA
Source organism: Clostridium sp. (assembly GCF_036643715.1). GTDB lineage: Bacteria > Bacillota > Clostridia > Clostridiales > Clostridiaceae > Clostridium. The sequence goes on from NZ_JAVXRL010000011.1 coordinate 58,534, forward strand.
AATGTTGGGAATGATTCATTAAATATTGAAGTAGTATTACCAAGTAATGACCATTGTTCTTCAGCAAAGTGAGGAGCAAATGGTGCTATAACTTTAATAAAGTCACTAACAACACCTTTTAAGAATTCACCATTTCTGTTTGATTCCTTATTATATTTTGATAAAGCGTTTATAAATTCCATCATTCTTGCAATGGCAGTATTAAATTGCATCTTATCTCCATCTTCGCTAACACCCTTAATAGTATTATGAAGCCAGAAGTTAAGCTCTTTTTCAGCTTTATCTATTGTAGTTTTGCTATTAGATGAATCAATTACTTCTCTTGACATTTCAAGTTGTCTTTGAATTCTATCAACGAACTTTCCAACAGACTTAATTCCGTCATCACTCCAAGCACCACCTTCAGTGTAAGCAAATCCAAACATTAAGTACATTCTAAATACATCAGCACCGTAATCTTTAATGTAATCATCAGGAGAAATTGTGTTTCCTTTTGATTTACTCATCTTAAGACCATCTGGTCCTAAAATTAATCCTTGGTGAACTAATGATTTAAATGGTTCATCAAAGTTTAAGTATCCCATATCTCTAAGAGCTTTTGTTATGAATCTTGCATAAAGAAGATGCATACAAGCATGCTCAGGTCCACCAACATACATATCAACTGGAAGCATTTGATCAATAAGTTCTTTATTAAATGGTGCTTCAGTATTTTTGTTATCAGGATATCTTAAGTAGTACCATGATGAACAAACAAATGTATCTAAAGTATCAACTTCTCTCTTAGCTTTTCCACCACAACATGGACATGTAGTATTTACGAATTCTTCTGATTTTGCAAGTGGTGATTTACCATCTGGTGCAAATTCAACGTCATATGGTAATTTAACTGGAAGATCTTTTTCAGGTACTGGAACAGTTCCGCACTTATCACAGTATACCATTGGAATTGGAGCACCCCAGTATCTTTGTCTTGAAACTAACCAGTCTCTTAATCTATAGTTAACTTTCTTTGTTCCTTCATTAGATGTAGCTAACTTTTCAACTATTTTAACTTTAGCATCAGCTGTAGTTAATCCATCAAACTCACCAGAATTTACCAAAACTCCATGTTCGCAGAATGGAAGTTCAGTTTCTTTTCCATCTTTAGCTTTAATTACTCTATTTATTGGAAGATCAAACTTCTTAGCAAAAGCAAAGTCTCTTTCATCATGAGCTGGAACTGCCATAACTGCACCAGTACCATAAGTTGCAAGAACATAGTCACCTACCCATATTGGAACTTCTTTTCCGTTAATTGGGTTTATAGCATAAGCACCAGTGAATACTCCAGTCTTTTCTTTTGAAATTGATTGTCTTTCGATTTCTGATTGTTTAGCTGTAGCTTCTTTATATTCTTCAATAAGAGCCTTATTTTCATCAGTTACAATTTCATTAACTAAATTATTTTCAGGAGCTAATACAACATATGAAACTCCACATAATGTATCAACTCTTGTAGTAAAGACGTCAAATGATAAATCGTGATCTTTTATTTTAAATGTAACTTCAGCACCAGTTGATTTACCAATCCAATGTTTTTGCATTGAAACAGTTTTTTCTGGCCAGTCTAATCCATCTAAGTCTTCAAGTAATTCATCAGCATAATCAGTTATTTTTAAGAACCATTGTGTTAAGTCCTTTTTAGTAACTTCTGTATCACATCTTTCACATAATCCATCTACAACTTGTTCATTAGCTAAAACAGTGTTACATGATGGACACCAATTTACAGGAGCTTTCTTTCTGTAAGCTAATCCTTTGTCGTATAGCTTTAAGAATAACCATTGAGTCCATTTGTAGTAGTCAGGTCTACAAGTTACAACTTCATTTTCCCAGTTGAACATTGCGCCCATTGCTCTTAATTGTTCTTCCATTTTAACTATGTTCTTATCAGTTGAATCTTGTGGATGAACTCCTGTCTTGATTGCATAGTTTTCAGCAGGTAATCCAAAAGCATCAAAGCCCATTGGTTGGAATACGTTATAGCCTTTCATTCTCTTAAGTCTTGCCCATGTATCAACTGGTCCGTAATTAAACCAGTGACCAGCATGAAGTTGGCTTCCTGATGGATAAGAGAACATTTCTAATACGTAAAGTTTCTTATCTAATCTTGATTTATCAAATTTATAAAGTTGTTCTTTTTCCCATTTTTCTTGCCATTTCTTATCTATGGCAGTTCCGTAGTTTCCCATGTTTTAAATTCCTCCTCAAAATATAATCAAATAAATAAAAAAAACCTCTCATCTCTTATAAATATAAGAGACGAAAGGATACTTCCGCGTTACCACTCTTGTTAGAAAATCATTATATAATAAATGAAATTTCTCACTCAATAATTTAACGGTTAAAACCGTACTTGATTTAAGTCTCAAGTAAGCTTATAGACAAGTTCCTATCTTTGTAATACTGCTTCGCACCAAAATACAGCAGCTCTCTGAAATTACGTTAGTATAGTACTACTTCTAATCATAGCAATAACATATTTATTTGTAATCATTTGTTTAAAATTATATCCCACAAGGTTCTAAAAAGTCAAGTATCACATTTTTTTTCAAAATATTCAAAAAGATATTGCAATAATATTTCATAATTGTTATAATAAATTTGAAATTAAATTTCGAAACGTTTCATTGGAAAAAAAGAAATGATTTTGAAATAAATCTGAATGAAAAGGGGAAACGATTTATGCAGGTTGATTTGAAGAAATTAGATACCGAAAGAATAAATGAAAATACGAAGAATATAGATACCTTGGCAACTAGAGATATTGTAAAGGCAATAAATGAAGAAGATAAACAAGTAGCACTTGCAGTTGAAAGAGTAATCGAGGAAATTTCTAAGGCGATAGACATTATATATGAAAAGATAAAAAATGGTGGAAGACTTATTTATATAGGAGCTGGAACATCTGGAAGACTTGGAGTATTAGATGCATCTGAATGCCCACCAACTTATGGAGTGGATTTTGAACTTGTAAGAGGTATTATGGCAGGGGGAGAATCTGCAATGTTTAAAGCTAAAGAGGGAGCAGAAGATTCAGAGGAACTTGCAATTTTAGATTTAAGAAACATCAATTTTTCTAAAGATGATGCTTTAGTTGGAATTGCAGCATCAGGAAGAACACCATATGTAATAGGAGCTCTTAAATATGCTAATAGTATTGATGCTAGTACAATTTCAGTTTGCTGTGTAAGCGATGGTGAAATATCAAAGTATGCAGATGTTGGAATTGAGGCTGTAACAGGTGCAGAAGTAGTAACTGGTTCAACAAGAATGAAGGCTGGAACAGCTCAAAAAATGGTTTTAAATATGTTATCTACAGGAACTATGATAAAGCTTGGAAAAGTTTATGGGAATTTAATGGTTGATTTAAAAGCAACAAATAAAAAATTGGTAGTTAGAGCAAAGGGAATTATTAAAGAAAGTACAGGATGTACTGATGAAGAGGCAGAAAAGTATTTTTATGAATCGGATGAAAACGTTAAAATAGCTATTTTTATGATTTTATCAGGTCTTAATAAAGAAGAATCAATAAAAGTATTAAACAGTAATGAAGGTAGGATTTCAGAAGCTTTAAATAGTATAAAAAATAATTAAAAATATTTTAATTGAAAGGTGAGATTTTAATGGCAAATTTAAATATGGAAGAAATAATATTCGAAATAATAGGAAATGCGGGAGAAGCAAAGGGACTAGCTTATGAGGCATTACAAGCAGCAGAAAAAGGGGAATATGAAAGAGCAGAGAATCTTTTAAAAGAATCAGATGAAGCATTATTAAATGTACATGCAGTACAAACTAAGTTAATACAAGAAGAAGCGGCAGGTAATAATGTTGAAGTTTCTTTATTAATGGTGCATGCACAGGATCATTTAATGACATCAATAGAAGCGAAAACACTTATTGAAGGAATGATAAGGTTATATAAAAAAATCGATGAAAAGTAGGTGAGTTAATGTTAGCTATAGGATTAATGTCAGGAACATCATTAGATGGTGTGGATGCAGCATTAGTTGAAATTAAAGGAAGTGGAATAAACACTAAAGTTAATCTTTTAGAATTTTTAACATTGGATCTAGATGAAGAAGTTAAAAAAGAAATAAAAGAAGCGTGTTTAGAGGATAAATCTTCTGTTCATGGAATATGTAGTTTAAATTTTAAATTAGGGTATATATTTGCAAGTGCAGCTAAAGCAGTCTGCAAGAAAGCAAATGTTAATATGGATGACATTGATTTTATAGCGTCTCATGGACAAACTATTTATCATATACCAAAGGAAAAGGATGGTCTTGTTAGATCTACTCTTCAAATAGGAGAATCAAGTGTAATAGCTTATGAAACTAATACTTTAGTAGTATCAAATTTTAGAGAAATGGATATGGCAGCTGGAGGAGAGGGAGCACCACTTGTACCTTATACAGAATATGTTTTATATAGTGAGATAGGTAAGACTATAGCTCTACAAAATATAGGCGGAATAGGAAATGTGACAGTATTACCTAAAGATAATTGTATTGATAATGTATTTGCATTTGATACAGGGCCAGGAAATATGGCAATAGATGAAGCATGTAATATATTATTTAATGTTACCTATGATAAAAACGGAGATATTGCAAGTTCTGGGAAGATTAATAATGAGATGTTAGAAGAAATTATGAAGTGTGATTATATATACAAAAAGCCACCTAAATCAACTGGTAGGGAAGATTTTGGACAAAGGTTTGTTGAAGAATTAATAGAAAAGTACAAGGATATAGCAAAAGAAGATATTATAACAACGCTTACTATGTTTACAGCTAAAACAATAGGATATAATTATAAAAAATTTATCCTAAATGAAAAGGGTTTAGATAAAGTTATTATAGCTGGAGGCGGAGCACACAATAAAACCTTGATTAAGTTTATAAAAGAAGAACTTAAAGGTATAGAAGTTTTAACTCAAGAGGAAATTGGTTTCTCATCTGATGCTAAAGAGGCGATAGCTTTTACTATTTTAGGAAATGAAACACTTAATAAGAATTTTTCAAATGTTCCATCAGCAACTGGAGCAAAAGAAAAGGTTATACTAGGTCAAATTACTATGAGTCCTTTTATGGACAGAAAGGGAAGAGGGGATAAATATGGGTTCAAAATATGCGAAAAAACAATTTGAATATAAAAGAAAAGCTTTTGCAGGAAGTAAAACAGATTATGGTATACCAACATTTAGTTTTAAAAGTAGCTTAATAATAATTGTAGCGGCTTCTATTGCAACATTTTTAGTACCTTATGTACTTAGTTTTATAGGATTAAGTTTTGATTTTGGAGTAATAATAGGAAATGCTGTAATAACAAGTTTTGCACTAGCGTATTCAAGATATTTTATAGAAAGTAAACGAGGATATTGTAAAGGATTTTTTGTAACATATGGAGGTTTTGCATTAGCATTTTGTATAATTGCATTCTTCTGGATGTATTTAAATTCTTACATTTAAATAAAAAAACAATAAGATAAAAATAAACTATGCACAAAATTTAGGAGGAATTAATTATGAAAGTATTATTTGTTTGTTCACAAGGAATGTCAAGTGCAATAGCTGTAAATGCACTAAAAAAGACAGCAGAAAAAGCCGGAATAGATATGGAAGTATTAGCAGTTAGTACACAAGAATTTGAAGAAGAAGTTAAGAATGGGTATGCAATTTCAATGGTAGCACCACAAGTAAGACATAGATTTGATTATTTAAAAGAATATGCAGATAATGCAAACGTTCCATGTGTATTAATTAAACCTCAAGCATATAGTCCACTTGGAGGACCTAAACTTTTAGAACAAGTTAAAGAAGCTCTAGGAATTTAGTTTATATCTAATTTATAAATTTTCTATGGTATAAAAATGGGTGAATATATTTAGTAGAATTTATTAGAGAAAAAATGGTAGTATAACTTTTTTATGAGAAGTTAACAGTAGGAATTAATGAAGTAAAAATTATATTAGGGAGGGAATTTTTATGTTAGAAAAGTTTACTAACTTTCTAGAAAACAAATTATCAATGCCAATGGCAAGACTAGCCGAACAAAGACATCTACGTGCAGTACGTGATGGTATTATTGCAACATTACCTTTAATCATTGTAGGATCATTCTTTTTAATTGTAGCATTTCCACCATTACCAGAATCATGGGGAGTTACTCAGTACTTAAAAGCAAACGCAGCAACTATATTGCTTCCATACAGAATGACAATGTATATTATGACCATGTATGCTACGTGGGGGATCGGGTATAGTTTAGCTAAATCATATAAATTAGATGGAGTAACAGGTGGTATATTATCTGCTATAGCATTTATGATGACAATTGTACCTCAAGCTGTAGAAGGTTTAGGATGGGTTATGCCTATGTCAAACATGGGTGGAGGCGGAATGTTCGTTGGAATAATCGTTTCTATACTAGCAGTTGAAGTATTAAGATTTACAACTACAAAGAATTTTAGAATTAAAATGCCAGAGCAAGTGCCACCATCAGTTGCAAGATCTTTTGAGGCACTTACACCAACAGCTATAATAATTCTTTTAATGGCAACAGCAACATACTTCTTAAAGTTTGATTGGCATGGTGTTGTAGCTAAAATTGTTGATCCATTAGTATCAGCATCAGATTCACTTCCAAGTGTATTAATATTAGTTTTCTTAATTACATTATTCTGGTCATTTGGTATTCATGGAGTATCAATAATTGGATCACTTGCAAGACCACTATGGCTTCAATTATTAGATCAAAATACAGCAGCAGTAGCAGCGGGACAACCTGCAGTTGGAATCGCATCAGAACCTTTCTTCCAATGGTTTATATGGGTTGGAGGAGCTGGAGCAACAATAGGGCTTGTAATATTGATGGCTACGGTATGTAAATCAAAATATGGGAAGAGTCTTGGAAGAACAGCATTAGTTCCAGGAATATTTAATATAAATGAGCCGGCGATATTTGGAGCACCAATAGTATTAAATCCAATTTTAATAATACCATTTGTAGTAACACCAATGATACTTGCAGTACTTTCTTGGTTTGCAATGAGTATGGATTTAGTAAGTAAAGTTACAGTTACAGCACCATGGACATTACCAGGACCTATAGGAGCATTTTTAGCAACTGGTGGAGACTGGAGAGCTGTTGTATTAAATATAATATGTATAGTAATATCACTTATAGTGTACTATCCATTTGTAAAAATGTACGATAAAAAATTATTAGCAGAAGAAGCGGCAGAAGAAGCATTAGACGCTTAATAGTATAAAGAGTTATTTAACAATATGATCAATGAGATACTTTCATGTGTCTCATTGATCATTAAAATTATAATTAAAAGTATTAGGAGGATTCATTATGGGAAGATTAGGAATATCAATTTATGAAGAAAAAAGCACTGAAAAGGAAATATATGAGTATATAGATAGAGCAAAGGAATGTGGGTTTAGTAGAATTTTCTCTTGCCTTTTATCAGTTACAGATACAAAAGAAAATATAGTTAAAAAATTTAAAGGAATTAATAAATATGCAAAGCAAAAAGGATTTGAAGTTATAGTTGACGTAAGTCCGAGGGTTTTTGATGATTTAGGAATTAGCTATAAAGATTTGAGTTTCTTCAAGGAGATTGAGGCAGATGGATTAAGATTAGATGCGGGTTTCTCAGGCCTTGAAGAGTCACTTATGACATTTAACAAAGAAGGACTTAAAATAGAAATAAATATGAGCAATAATACAAGTTATATTGATACTATTATGGATTATATACCAAACAAGGATAATCTAATAGCATGTCATAATTTTTATCCACATAGATATAGTGGTTTAAACTTTGACCATTTTATGAAATGCACAGAAAGATTTAATAAGCATGGATTAAGAACAGCAGCTTTTATAACAAGTCAAAATAATGAGACATTCGGTCCATGGCCTGTTACAGATGGATTACCAACTTTAGAGATGCATAGAGAACTTCCTATGGATGTTCAAGCTAAGCATTTAATTGCAATGGGCAATATTAATGATATTATAATTTCAAATTGTTATCCATCAGAAGAAGAATTATTAAAGATTAAAGATATGAGAAAAGATATGGTTACTTTTGATATTACATTAGTTCAAGATGTACCAGAGATAGAAAAGAAAATATTATTCGATGAATTACATTTTAATAGAGGTGACTTCTCAGATAACTTAATAAGATCAACTCAAAGTAGAGTAAAATATAAAGGTCATGAATTTAAACTATTTAACCCAAAAGAGATAATAGAAAAGGGTGATATAATTATAGAAAGTAGTGAATACGGACATTATGCTGGAGAAGTTCAAATAGCTAGAGAAAATATGAAAAATAGTGGAAAATCAAATGTAGTTGGAAAGATAAGAGAAGAAGAGATATTTTTATTAGATTATATTAAACCGTGGCAAAAGTTCTCATTTAATGAATCTAAATAAGTAATTGATAAAAGGAGTATAATATTATGTACTATTTAGGCATCGATGGTGGTGGGACTAAAACGCAATTTACAATTACAGATGAAAAATTAAATGTAATTGGTACATTAAACAAGGGAACATCACACTTTAAACAAATAGGACTTTTAGGTGTTAGGGATGTTTTAAAAACTGGATTTTTAGATATACTTAAAAAATGTAATATTAAAGAAGAGAAATTAGCTGGAGTTGGAATTGGAATTGCAGGTTATGGAAACGTAAAAGAACATAGGGAGGCTTTAGAAGATATAGTATATGATGTCTTTAAAGGTTTTAATGTTACCCTTAAAAACGATGTTGAAATAGCCCATGCTGGAGCATTAGAAGGTGAAGATGGCATCGTAATAGTTGCAGGAACAGGTTCAATTGCATTTTCAAAAATAGGTGAAACTTATAAAAGATGTGGTGGCTGGGGTTATACAATTGGTGATGAAGGGTCAGCATATTATATAGGTAAGAAAATAATTGAGATATTTAGTAAAGAGGCAGATGGCAGAAAAGAAAAAACACAAATATATGACATGCTTAAAAGGTATATAGATATAACATCAGACTATGATTTAATAAAATACATTAATGAAGAAATAAAATGTGATAGATTGAAAATTGCTGAACTATCAATGATATGTTTTGAGGCTGCTAAAGAAGGGGATAATGAAGCTATAAATATATTTTCAAGTGCAGCTAGTGAATTAAGTGAAATGATTAATTTATTAGTTGAGGATTATGATAATAGAAGTGTACATGTATCCTATTTAGGTGGAGTATTTAAATCTGGAGAGTATATTTTAAAACCTTTAAAAAAGAATTTAAAGGATAATGTAGTAATAATAAAGCCTAAATACACAGCAGATATAGGGGCTATAATTTTGAGTAAAATGAGTAAAAAGACTAATATGGTATAATTTCATTAAAAAATCAATTTAGGAGAAGAGTATGAGTTGTTTATATATTATAAAAGAAGGAATGAATAGTTTTACAGGTAGTGAGCAAAAGCTAGGTACGTATATATTAGCAAACAAAGATGAAGTAGTAAGTCTTTCAGCACAAGAACTTGCAGAGAGAGTTAATGTTTCTGCTGCTGGAGTTGTAAGATTTTCAAAAAAACTTGGCTTTAAAGGTTTTACTGCACTTAAAGTTGAACTTGCAAAAGAAAGTGATGATGAGCCAATTGATTTTACTGAAATGATAAGTAAAAATGATGATGTAAAGACAATGGTTAAAAAGACTATGAAATCTAATATAAGTACGATAGAGAAGACATATAACTTACTTAACTTAGATCTTTTAGAAGAGGCAATCAATAGTATTTCAAAAGCAAAAAAAATATATATTTATGGTGTCGGAGCATCAGGACTTGTGGCGCTTGATTTTCAATATAAGCTTTTAAGAATAAAGAAGGAAGCATTTTATACAACGGATTCACATATACAACTTACAACGTCATCACACATTGAAAAAGATGACGTCGTAATTGCTATAAGTTACAGCGGTGAAACGAAGGAAGTAAATGCAGCAGTTTATGAAGCAAAGAGTAAGGGTGCAAAAGTAATTGCAATAACTAAGTATGTTAGTAGTACATTATCAAAAAATGCAGATATACCTTTATATATTCCAAATGAGGAAAGGGAAATAAGACTTGGTGCTATAGCATCAAGAATATCTGCACTTACTTTAATTGATATTTTATACCTTGGAATCGCAAAAGAGGGTATAGATAGAACTACAGATTATATAAAAGAGACTAGAAGAGTAATACAGAAGATAAAATAAGTAGTACAAAAATTAATACAAATAATATTAATAAGCTCAATAATAAAGTGTAAGACGTTAGATTCTTAAAACTTTATTATTGAGCTTTAAATTATAATGAAAAAATTTTTTAAAACAACTATAACTTTGAAAAATGTTACAAATAATAGAAAAAAGAATTATGAAAACTATTGCAAAGATAAATAGGACTTGCTATAATGATATTGAAATAATATTTCTTTTAAAACAAATAAATAATGAAATTAAATTACAAAACAGAGATGATTTGTAAACGTTAACCAAATTAAAGGGGGAATAATTATGAGAGTTTTATTTGTTTGTTCACAGGGTATGTCAAGTGCTATAGCTGTAAATGCACTTAAAAAGACTGCAGAGAAAGCAGGCATTGAAATGGAGGTATTAGCTGTTAGTACGCAAGAGTTTGAAGAAGAAGTTAAAAACGGCTATGATATATCAATGGTTGCACCACAAGTTAGACACAGGTTTGATTACTTAAAGGAATATGCAGATAATGCAAATGTTCCATGTGTATTAATTAAACCACAAGCATACAGCCCACTTGGAGGAGCAAAGCTTCTACAACAAGTTAAAGAAACACTTAATTTATAAAAGGCATTATAAAGGGGAGGGAATTTTATGTTACAAAAGTTTACGGATTTTTTAGAAAATAAGTTATCTATGCCAATGGCAAGATTAGCTGAACAAAGACACTTACGTGCAGTACGTGATGGGATTATTGCAACATTACCTTTAATCATTGTTGGATCATTTTTCTTAATTATTGCATTTCCACCATTACCAGAATCATGGGGGATTACTGAGTATTTAAAAGCAAATGCAGCAACTATACTGCTTCCTTACAGAATGACAATGTACATTATGACCATGTACGCTACCTGGGGTATTGGATATAGTTTAGCTAAATCATATAAACTAGATGGAGTAACAGGTGGTATATTAGCAGCAATTGCATTTATGCTTACAATTGTTCCTCAAGTAGTAGATGGTTTAGGATTTGTAATGCCTATGGCTAACATGGGTGGAGGCGGAATGTTCGTTGGAATAATTGTTTCTATTCTAGCAGTAGAAATTCTAAGGTTTACAACAACGAAGAATTTCACTATTAAAATGCCAGAACAAGTTCCACCATCAGTTGCAAGATCATTCGAAGCACTTACACCTACAGCTATACTTATATTCTTAATGGGAACTTTAACTTACTTCTTAAAGTTCGATTGGCACGGAATTATAGCAAAGGTTGTTGATCCATTAGTATCAGCATCAGATACACTACCAAGTGTATTAATATTAGTTTTCTTAATTACATTATTCTGGTCATTTGGTATTCATGGTGTATCAATTATAGGTTCACTTGCAAGACCTTTATGGCTTCAATTATTAGACCAAAATACAGCAGCAGTAGCAGCTGGAAATGCAGCACCTGGAATTGCAGCAGAACCTTTCTTCCAATGGTTTATATGGGTTGGGGGATCAGGAGCAACTATAGGACTTGTAATTCTAATGGCTACAATATGTAAGTCTAAGTATGGTAAGAGTCTTGGAAGAACAGCTTTAGTTCCAGGAATATTTAATATTAATGAACCTGCAATATTTGGAGCACCAATAGTATTAAATCCAATTTTAATAATACCATTTGTATTAACTCCAATGGTACTGGCCACCTTATCCTGGTTTGCAATGAGTATGGATTTAGTAAATAAAGTAACAGTTACAGCACCTTGGACATTACCAGGACCTATAGGAGCATTCTTAGCTACTGGAGGAGACTGGAGAGCTTCAGTTCTTAATATAATTTGTATAATTATTTCAATAATAATGTACTATCCATTTGTAAAGATGTATGATAAGAAATTATTAGCTGAAGAAGTTGATGGTGAAGGAAATATAATTTAAATACAAGATATTTAAAGGGGATGTTTGAATAAACTAAGAAAATCCATAAATTTTATTATGAATTTTGATAGTTATAATTTTTAAGCATCTCCTTTTTT
>NZ_JAVXRL010000012.1:0-67209 GCF_036643715.1 Clostridium sp.
TCGCTAGGCTCGAATTCTTGGTGAACCCTTGCATGGGTAGTGGTAAAAAGTTAACGGCATCGCTTAGCTCTTTGTTAACTTAACCACTACCTCACCGTGAGGAGTATTTGGGAACATATCCTTAATTCTTGTTCTCTCTATCTTATATCCATGAGCCATAAGATCCTTTAAATTTTCAACTAAAGTCTTAGGGTTACATGAAACATAAACAATTTCCTTAGCATTAAACTTAACAACATAATCTAAAGCTTTAGGACTAACTCCACTTCTTGGTGGATCTAAAATTATAATATCTGGCTTATCCTTAACTTCCTTAATAGTTTCAGCTACATCTCCAGCAATGAAAGTACAATTATCAAGACCATTTAACTTAGCATTTTCCTTAGCAGCTTCAACTGCTTCTTCAATAAGCTCAAGTCCAATAACTTTCTTAGCCTTTGGTGCAACAATTTGACCTATAGTTCCAGTACCACAGTAAAGGTCAAATACTACCTTATTATCAGAATTACCCATAAATTCTCTAACAATACTATAAAGCTCTCCTGCTCCTTTAGTATTAGTTTGGAAGAATGAGAATGGTGATATTTTAAACTTTAATCCTAAAAGTTCTTCCATTATATGATCCTTACCAAAAAGAACATTAACCTTCTCTGGTATTACAGCATCTGATAAAGAATCATTTTCTGTGTGAAGGATAGAAACTAAATCACCTTCAAAATCTAAACCTTTTATAATATTTTCCCACTCAGTTAAATCAAAATCAATTTGAGTTGTTGTAACTAAGTTAACTAGAAGTTCTCCAGTATTTTTAGCTTTTCTTATAACTAAGTGTCTTAAATATCCTTCTCTTTTCATTACTCTATAATAAGGAAGATCCTTTCCTCTAAAGTAATCAACAGTTGCATCAATAACTTTTCTAAAATCTTCATCAACAAGCATACACTTATTAACTGTTACGATACCAAAGCTTTGATTTCTCATATGCATTCCAAGACAAAGTTCTCCACCTTTATGTTCATCACCAAAAGTGAACTCCATCTTATTTCTATATCCAAACTGATCTATACTTCCAACAACACCTTCATATTCTCCTGTTGTAACATCAGCATCTTTAAATAATTCTAGAACTTCATCACCTAAGAACTCTAATTGCTTTTCATAAGTTAAATGTTGTGATGAACATCCACCACATATTCCAAAATGAGGACACTTTGCTTCAATTTCGTAAGGTGCTTTTTCTAAAACTTCAATAAGTTTTAAATCTGCATAATCAGTTCTCTTTTTTTTAACTCTCCCTTTCACTGTCTCACCTGGGAAAGCGTTCTTAACATAAATTTTCTTACCATCAAAACTTGATATTCCAACTGATGGGAATTCAGTTCTTTCAATCTTAACTGTTATTTCATTTCCTCTTCTCACTGTATGTTTCTCCTATCACTTCATTTTATAATGTTATTAATTTTATCCGATTGCTAATATTCTCTTACCGATAGTTCTTCTGTTCTTTCTTTCAAATACAGGAATATAAAATACATTTAGTACTCCAAAGAATATTAGAAGCATTGGTGATGGCATTGCTACCATAAACCCTATAAATCCTATTAAGAAGTTAAATACAACTAATAAAAGAGCAGCCACCCCTATTAGTATTGCTTGGTCTAATAAACTTGCAAGTAATCTTTTTAAAAAAGATGGTTTAATATCAATTTCTTCTATTACTTTTTCAGGTTCATTATTTTCTTCAACTATGTCTTCTTCTAGAAATTCCTCTACTAAATCATTATTTTCTAATACTTCTTCTGTAATATTATCATCCTTTTTATTCATATCCATACCATCCTTGTTACTCATGATGATCCTCCTAAAATTTTATTTTACACCTTCACTAGGAGCCTTTGTAAATTCATAAATCTTAGTTGATAGAGTATATACTATATAATCTTTACTTACAGCAAACTCTTCTTCTAATCCATTTATAGAATCTTTTACTACCCCTTCTGATTTATCACTTTTAATTATATCCATAATTTTGTTATTTATATCTTTATAATCTCTATCTTTAGTATTTGTCATTATTTCAGCATACTTAGCAATTGAAGTGTCTCCAAGGTTAAAGTTATTATCCTTTATAGCACCTGCTCCATCAAACTTTAATGAAAGTTTCATTTGAATTCTTCCATATTGCTGAGCATTACCTATAAGTTGTGATTCAAATTGTAAGCTCTCTAATTTATTATTTTCTGGATTTTTATTATCTAAGTAGATTGATTTTACATTAGCTGTATTTCCTTCAATTTGCTCAACTTTTTCATCTTTTTGATAATCTAATCCAAATCCTTTTGTTGTATCTTCAACTTTAACCATTAAATCATTTGCACTTTTATTAAAATCATCATATGTAAAGTCTCTGATCCAATCTCCTTTTAAATCCTTAAACTGTTCTTGATTATCTATATTAAGTTCAACTTTTGTGTTTGACTTATCTTCACTTTTTGTTTCCTTCTTATTTCCACAACCTGCTAATGAAAATAATACTGTAGTTGCAATTAGTACTCCTATGGCTTTTTTAATCATTATTGTTACCTCCTAAAATAACCCCTAGTTAGTTAAATTTCTTCATATTCTTTAATTATAACACTCATACTACCATTTTTACAATCTTACACGCCTATTTTCAACTCTTTTTGTAATTTTACGCTTATCTAATTCTTCAAGAAATGATAATGCTATTTTTCTATTTGTATTTAAAATGTCTCTACAGTCCCCAAGTGTGATTTCTCCCTGTTCCTTTAAGTAAGTTTCTACCTTTTGTAATCCTGCGTTGAATATTTTACTTTCTATAATGACATCATCATTTAACTTTAAAATTTCTTTATTTAATACAAGATAATTTATTATTTTAGAATATTCTGTATTACCTATTTTATATTTTTCACTAAGTGCTTTCACATTTAATGATATAAAACCAACTTCTAATTCCTTTAATAATTCTGCTTTGAAATTCTTTTGATTTAAATTCAGTCTGTTTTTAAAGCTTTTTAATGAAATTAATCCATCTGAAATAATAAATTTATCTTTTGAATTTATTATTTTTAGTAGAGAACTAAACTCCTTTGGAGTGAGTATTCTCTTAAGTATAATTTTCCTAAGTTCCTCAATTGCCATTCCAATATCTAAGGCATTTTTCTTATGGTGTTTTAGCACTGTGTCTTCTAAGTACTTACTTATTATATCTAACTTGCTCCTTAAGAATATAATATTTTCCTTACAATTTTTTATAATTGTAATTTTTTTACTTTCTTCAAGTTCTATTAATTTATATTCTACTTCGATCTCTCCATATTTACTTAGTGTATCTAATTCACTTAAATATATAAATTCTTTTTCTTTTAAAGTATTAATTATAACTTCTTCTAAAGTGCCCTTCTCTAGCAATTCAAGTTTGTTTAAATGTTCCTTTAAATCTCCCTTAAGTTTACTTGAATTTGAATTTATAATATTACCTCCACCAATGTTGTACATAGGTGAATAACTCCTTAAGTAATACTTATCTCCCTTTTTTGATATAATTTCTTTTTCTAATCTTATTTGAATGTAATGTCCATCTTCATCTACTTTATAAACTCTACCTATTATTTCATTTGTTCCATGATAAAATCTAATTCTTTCATTATGTTTTATTTTATAATTCTTCTTCGTATTATTAAAAGAACAGTCAACTATATATGATGGTTCTAATTTATAATCTTTACTTAATGTATGGCCTCTCTTTATTTCACTTTTATCAACAGAAGAAATATTTAATCCACATCTTTTTCCACATTTTACCTTGATAACTTTTTGTCCATAAGCTTCTATTCCACGAACTTTAACTTTTTTCTTTGATGGATATAATATAAGTTCATCACCGTCTGTAACATCTCCTGATATTATTGTTCCTGTAACTACAGTCCCAGCTCCATTTATAGTAAATACTCTATCTATATCCATTCTAAATAAATCATCATTATAGTATTCATCATTATTATCTAGTACTTCTTCAAAATAACTTTTTAATTCATCTAATCCTTCAGAAGTTTTAACTGATGTCTTTATAATTTTTGAATGCTCAAGGGCAGTTCCTTTAAAAGTTTCTCTTATATCATTAATTGCTAATGATATAAGCTCTTCATCACATTTATCGCATTTAGTTAATGCTATAATTCCACCATCTATATTAAGTCCATTTATAATTTCAAGATGCTCTACTGTTTGAGGCATTACTCCTTCATCTGCAGCAACAATAAATAGAACTTTCCTTGCACCTGTTATACCTGCAAGCATATTTTTAATGAACTTCTCATGACCTGGCACATCTATAAAACTTATTCTTCTGTTAGATGGAAGTACAATATCTGCATATCCTAAATCAATTGTTATTCCTCTCTTTTTTTCCTCTTCTAATCTATCTGCATCAACTCCTGTTAATGCTTTTATTAAAGATGTCTTTCCATGATCTATATGTCCACATGTACCAAATATTATTGTTTTCATATTTTATTATTTATCTCCTTAAAAGCTTCTCTTATTATTTCTATATCACCTTCTAGCATGCATCTACCATCTATAATAACTTTACCCTTGCTAACTCTAGTTATTATAGGTACATTGTTTTCTCTAAGTGATCTATCTATAGAACTCTCTTTTAAGTAGTTTGAACTTATTTTTAATATAAAAGTATCTAATGTAAATAGCGGCATAGCTCCTCCACCAACTAAAGAACTTGCCTTTTCTTTTTCAAATTTAAATTTTTCACTAAACAGTTCTAGCTCAAAAATAAGTGAATCAATATCTTTTTCTATATGTTCTATAGGTCTAGTTAAAAGTTTTATTGTTGGAATATCATATCCGTTACCTAAAATATAGTCTTTTAAAGTTCCTTCTAATGCTGCTAATGTGAACTTATCAACTCTAAGTGCCCTATTTAATTGGTTTTTCTTTATTTTATTTATGTAATCCTTCTTTCCAACTATAATTCCGCATTGTGGACCACCAAGTAGCTTATCACCACTAAATGTTACTACATCTATTCCTTCTTCAATACATTCTTTAACTGTCCTCTCATCTTCTAATCCTATGATATTATTAATAAGTCCACTTCCTAAGTCTTCAATTAAAGGTATATTATGTTCACTTCCAAGTACTTTAAGTTCTTTTCCTGTTACTTCTTTTGTAAACCCTAATATTTTATAATTAGATGGATGTACTTTTAATATTACTCCTGTATTTTCAGAAATTTTATTTTCATAATCTTCAAGATGAGTTCTATTTGTTGTACCTACTTCAACTAGTTTTCCTCCGCTAAGTTCCATTATGTCTGGTATTCTAAAAGAGCCTCCAATTTCAACTAACTCTCCTCTTGAAATTATAGCTTCTTTATCTTTACATAAAGTATTTAATGTAATTAATACAGCTGCTGCATTATTATTTACAACAAGCGCATCTTCTGCACCAGTTAAATATTTTAAAGAATCCACAACATTTCTGTATCTATCCCCACGTTCACCTTCATCTAAATCATACTCTAAATTTGAATAATGACTTGCAACATCTATTAAAGCCTCTTTGCTTCTAAGCGATAATAAACTTCTTCCAAGGTTAGTATGTATTACAATGCCAGTTCCATTTACTACTCTTTTTAAATTCATATTTTCTACCTTTGAAATTTCTTTATAAAATACTCTTAAACATTCTTTATCTAAAGAAAAGATGGAGGATACATCCTCCATCTTTAAAATATTTTTTCTAACAATGTCTATGGAGAGTCTAAGCTTTTCTACAACTAAATTTCTAGGTAATCTACTAAGATACATTTTAACCTCTTCTTTATTAAGTAGAGTATCAACCTTCGGTAACTTTCTTAATAGTTCCATAAAAATTCCTCCATTTTTAATTATTTTACTATAATACTATATTCTTTCTTCTCTTCTACATTTCCAACAACCCAAGCTTTTATATCTTTTTCGTTGAATTCTTTTAATATTTTATTTCCTTCATCAATACTACAAGATATAAGAAGTCCACCTGATGTCTGTGGATCAAATAGAATGTCTCTAAGCCATGGCTTCACATCTTCATGAAGATTATACTGCCCTTCGATGTAAGCTCTATTCTGGTACGCTCCTTGAGGCACAAGACCAAAGTCTGCATATTCTTTTGATTCCTTTATGTAAGGTATACTTTCTTTATGGAATACAAAAGTCTTATTAGATCCATCTGCCATTTCATGTGCATGACCTATAAGTCCAAAACCAGTTATATCTGTACACGCTGAAATATCATACTTACGTACAACTTCTCCTGCATACTTGTTAAGAAGTGACATCCATTTAATAGCCTCATCTAAAGCTTCTTTTGATGCCATTTCCCCTTTAGCTGCAGTATTTATAATACCAGTACCTAAAGGTTTAGTTATTATTAAAATATCTCCTTCATTAGATCCACAGTTTTTAAGTATTTTATCTGGATGTACAACTCCTGAAACTGAAAGTCCATATTTAGGTTCATCATCTTGAACTGAATGACCTCCAATTACAACTGCTCCAGCTTCTAATACTTTATCTGCTCCACCTCTAAGTATTTCACCTAATATACTTTTATCTAAGCAATTGGGGAAACATACTATATTTAAAGCTACTTTAGGATCTCCACCCATTGCATAAACATCACTTAAAGAGTTTGCAGCTGCAATCTGTCCAAATGTGTAAGGATCATCAACAATTGGTGTAAAAAAGTCTAATGTTTGAATTAGTGCTATATCATCACTTAACTTATATACAGCACCATCATCTGATGTATCTATACCTACTAATAAATTCTCATCTATCATTTTGGGTATACTTTTTAGTATATTTGAAAGAGCACCCGGCTCTATTTTAGCTGCTCAGCCAGCAGTTTTTGCATAATTTGTTAATTTAATCACTTTAACCACCCCTTCTTTAAAGGTTTAATATAATTATTCTACATCATAAGATGTAATTATCAAAGTGTTAAACTGAAATTGAATCTTTAATCTTCTCAAATGTAGCATCACCAAAGCCACTTACACTCTTTATATCCTCAACTGATTTAAAAGGACCATTCTCTTCTCTATATTTAATAATAGCATTAGCCTTTGATGGTCCAACTCCATTTATTGTATCTAATTCTTTTTCATCTGCTGTATTTATGTTTACTTTTCCATCTTCTTTCTTACTATTATTAACTGTAGCTCCTTGTGCACTATTAATAGCTCCATTCTCTTGTAACTTCTTCTCTTCCTCAGTGCTAGGAATTATAATACATTCATTACCTTTAAGCTTCTCAGCTCTATTTATTGACTGTAAGCTACCTTTGTCAGTTACGCCACCAGCTTCGTTTATTAAATCTAATATTATACTTCCTTCTTTTAAGTAATAAACACCTGGATTTTTAACTTCACCTTTTATATCCACTGCAAGTTTAGTATCTTTTAATTGTATCTCTTCTTTTTCTTTATTAGGTTTACCTTTTGATTTACTGTCTTCTACTACTTCTTCTTCATTACCTTCATCAACAAATATGCTTTCAGTGTCATTCTTTTTAAGTGTGTCTCGCCCATTTGTTATATAAATTGTAAACACAACTGCGCCTACTATTAAACCTATTATTACTAGTCCAATACCCTTTTTATCGACTCTCATTCCACTTCTCCTTATATACGATATTAAAAATTATTAACATTTATTTAATTTTTTATCCATTTTCTATGGAAAAATAAAGAATTTTTTGTTAAAATAAAAACGTCTAAAATTCACTTTTAAAGGAGCATTTATGAAAAATTTTTTAAATTTTGGAATTAAAGTACTATCTTCACTATTTATATTTTATGGTTTAACGTTTACAAGTGCTAATGCAGCTCCTAGTAAACCACCTGAAATTAATGCAGAATCTGCAATATTAATGGATGGTACTACCGGCGAAGTTTTATTCTCTAAAAACGGAGAGTCAAAACATTTTCCAGCTTCAACAACTAAAGTTTTGACAGCTCTTATTACATTAGAGAAAACAAAACTTAATGATGTTGTAACTATAGGAAAGAACCCCCCCTTCGCTAAAGGAAGTTCCATAGGATTAAAAGAAGGTGAAAAATTCACAGTAGAAACTCTTTTAACTGGTCTTTTACTTGAATCTGGAAATGATTGCGCTGAAGCATTGGCAGAACACATAGGTGGTTCTGTAGAAAATTTTGCAAAAATGATGAATGAAAAAGCGACAGAACTTGGTTGCACTAGCTCAAATTTTGTGAATCCAAGCGGTTTACCTGATGAAAATCATGTAACTACAGCACAAGATTTAGCTTTAATAATGAAAGAAGCAATAAAAAATAAAGATTACATAAGAATTTCTCGTCTTATATCAGTTGAACTTCCTCCAAGTAATTTGGATGGACAAAAAAGATGGACGAACAACCACAATTATTTAATAAATCCTAATTCAAAATATTTTTATAAATATGCCTTAGCTGGTAAAAGTGGTTATACAGATGTCGCAAGACATACTTTTACAATATCAGGTGAAAAGGATGGTAGAACTTTAGTTGCTACTTTTTTGAAGGCTGAGGATAAAAATAAGAATTATGAGGATATGGCGAAAATATTAGATTATGGTTTTGACAACTTTAAAAATGTTAAAATATTTTCTAAAGGTGATGAAATAGAAAAAATTAAAGTTACTGATGACACAAATATTCCAGTGCTTATTGATAGAGATGTTTACGTAACAGTACCAATAGATAGTCCCGATTCTGTTAAGTCAGATTTAAACTACTCTTTACCTAATGATATAACAAAGAAATCACTAAAAAAAGATGAGGAATTAACGTCTGCCACAATTAATGTAGATGCTCGTGAAATTTCAAAGGTCAACTTAGTAAGTGGTATTTCAAGAGATTATTCTCCTGAAGTTGCTATGAATGAGTTTAGTGAGAATAATTCTATATTTCTTATTGTAATGGGCGTTGTAGCTGTTGTTATTTTAATTGTAGTAATAAGAATACTTAGAGTTAGAAGAAGACGTAAAAAATTAGCTTTTAAAAAAAGATGGAACCATCTAAAAAGATAAATAAAAAGTCTAAAAATATTATATTTTTAGACTTTTTATATTTATTTCATTCTTTTAAAAAGCGATATACTAATACAATTATAATTATATCTACTACTATAAGAGAATACATATAATAATCCCCATTAAAAATTATCCCATTTACTCTCCTCCTCGCTAATTCAAATATTTATGTAACAATCTTCACTTTTATCAATTAAAGACTTATGTACTGTTATTTTCTTTTTGTTTATACTTATTATTTTCCTCTCTCTTAGTTCTTTAAGCATTCTATTAATACTCTCTTTTGATGATACTCCAGAAAAATCTGCTAATTGATCATTAGTAATTTGAATATCTATTAATATACCATCATCAGTTTCAACACCATAACTATTTGCTAATCGAGTAATAGTTGTATACAGTGCCTCTCGCTTCCTTAATATTGCTATATCATATAACTTCCATGTATGATCACAAAACCAATTTGAAGAAAAGCTTATACATTTCTTATAAAATTCAATATTATCAAACAACTCCGCTTTTATGTCTTCTCTCATAACCACATACACGCTAGCACCTTTACTTATAACTTGTGCATCACTTGGATATTTTGGATCTTCATCAAACAAACCAATAACCCCTAAAGTTTCATTCTCTTTATATAACCCTATATTATAATATTTATTTCTTGCAACTTTCCTACCTAACTTTATAAATCCACTTTTTATAATATATATTTTATTTATACTGTCATTTTGATTATAAATAAAATCTCCTTTCTCATAATGCTCTATTGACGTTATTAATGGCAACAGAAAATTAGAGATCTCTTTCTTATTACGCCTCATAATCCCCCCTTTATTCGAAATAATTAAAGAAATAAATATAACTATTATTTTATAAACGATTTTAAGTTTATCTAAAAATAATAGTTATATTTATAAAATTTTATTCTATTTTTATATTGTTTGCATTAACATAAATCAACTTTTTAAGAATTTTATTCATCTAAAAACAAAGAATTTGTTTCATCAAGTTCATCTAAAAATGAAATAGAAACTAAATAATCTAAGTTCATAATAATAATTTTCCCTTTATATGTTTTTATAATCTTTTTATTTTTTAACTCTTTTAGCATTCTACATATACTTTCTTTAGATGATATTCCTGTAAATAAAGAAAGTTTTTCATTAGTAATTTCAAAGTCTATAAGTATACCATCCTCAACTTTTTTTCCTATTGAATTAGATAATCTAATTAATATAGAATATAATGCACCCTTTTTACCATAAAAAATAAAGTCTTCTTCCCTACTTAAAATATACTTACTATATTTTCCATACAAAACCATATAGTTTTTATAAAACTCCAAATCGTCTCTAAACGTATTTTCAATAGATTTTACACTTACCGAATACGCTTTTAACTCTTCACTAATAACTTTAACTCCAAATTCCGAAATTTTATTTTCATTTAGAAGACATCTCCAACCTACTATATCTCCTTCTTTATAAAGCCAACATTTCAGTTCATTCCCATCTTCAGATAATATACTTGTCTCACATATCCCCTCAGTAATTATATAAACCTTATCTACTTCTGAGCATTGTTCATGTATATATGAATTCTTTTTTAATGTAATTATTCCAGTAGATAACGGTTTAATTGAGTTTAAAATAAATTCTTTTGCAATATTAAAATTATTCACAATACCTCTTACTCCATTTCTTATATAATATATTCTAAGGTATATTAAAGCATATATACTACTTTAAATAAAAAAAGGACTTCTTTAAATTAATAAAAAAATCCTTTTTTAGTAAGTTGTAATAACCTACTTTATTTTTTCAATTAAGCTTTTAAAATCATCTGGAAGATTAGCTCTTAAGCTAAGTTCCTCATCATGTCTTGGTGATTTAAAATTCAATCCATAAGCATGCAATGCTTGCCTTTTAATTAAATCCATCTCTTCATCACCATTTCCATATATAAAGTCTCCATATATAGGATGACCTAAATGTGAAAGATGCACTCTTATTTGGTGAGTTCTTCCAGTTTCAAGTAAACATTCAACAACGTCTCCGCCTTTAAAACTTTCTAAAACTTTATAATGAGTTACACTTCTTTGACCTCTGTCATCTACAACCCTCTTTATACTATCAAACCCATCTCCTGGTTGTGGTCTATATATCGGAAGGTCTATTGTACCCTCTTTCTTCTCTAAGTTACCATGAACAATTGCAATGTACCTCTTATTTATATCCTCTTTTTGAAGTACCATATGTGCATATTGATTTTTTGCAATTACAATAAGCCCTGAAGTATTCATATCTAATCTACTAACTAATCTTACAATATGATTTTGACCTGTTTCATTAAAGTAGTTAATTACTCCATTTGCTAATGTTCCACTTTGATAATTTTTAGTTGGGTGCACCACTATATATGGATTTTTATTTATAACTAGTATATCTTCATCTTCATATACAATATCTAAATCCATCTTTTCTGGAGCAATATCTTGACTTTCTTCTCTATCTAATTGAACTTTAACATTGTCTCCAGCTTTAATAATATAGTCCATTCTAATAGCTTTATTATTTACAAAAATACGTTGCTCTTTTGAAGCTCTTTTAATAAGCCTTGATGATAATTCAAGCTCATCTTTTAAATAAAACTTAATTTTAAGTCCATCATATTTAGATGAAACACTTTTTTCTAAGGTGCTCATATTTTTATGTCCTCCTAGTATAAAGATTTAGTAACTCTTTGCATCGCTTCCAAGAACAATTACAACATCATAATTCGGTGATGCAAACTTCGAATCTATACTTCCGTAATCTGTTATTGAATCAAAATCTTTCTTAAGCATCTTCTTTATGTTAGGATCATCAACCATTATAATACTCTTATCTCTAAGTGAATCAGTGTTTCCAACATCAACATTAGTGTATCCTAGTTGCTTAAGTTGTATTTGATAAGTAGCTGCAAGACCACTTATCTTTGTTCCATTTAATATTTGAATTCTAACATCTGATTGACTCATACTTTTTGTACTATCAGATGACTCATGTAAACTTCTAAGAAGCGCATCATTTGCAGCTTTATCAAATATAAAGTATGACTGACCATCTATCATTTTTGCTGATCCTTTTATAGTCTCCATAGATACATTACTTGGCTTAATAAGCGCTGCTTTTAGTGCATATTTAAATATTGTCTTACCCTTCATATTAGTTTCAACATTCTTTTCTACTGATTCTAATATTTTTGGAATTCTAAATACTATTGATGGACTAGTACATTTCTTAACGACTTGCTCTAAAAATGCATGTTGATTTTTAATTCTATCAATATCTCCATTTGGAAGTCCTGTTCCATCGTTATTTTTTCTCCATCTGAAGAATTCTTCCGCTTTCTTTCCATCTAAATGTGCTACTTCACCTTTATTAAACTTAATTCTAAGATTTTGTGATTTATCTGTATAATCCATGTTGTTTTCAATCTTCATATCAACGCCACCTATAGCATCAATAAAATCTCTAAATCCTTCATAGTTTAATTTTGCTAAATAATTAATCTTTATATTTAAAAGTTCTTGAACTTCTGTAATTACTCTCTGGTCTCCCCCTATTGGATAGGCTGCATTCATCTTCCAGTTACGTCCATTAATTGTTATTAAAGTATCTCTAGGAATTGAAATAATCTTAACTTTCTTAGTTGTTGGATTATAATTAATAACCATCATAGTATCTGTTCTCTTTTGAGATTCATCACTTGGATTATCTATATTCCCAACATCCATTCCTAAAAGTAGTATATTAACAGTTTGATCCATTGGGACTTCAACTGGTGCTATCATATTATCTGTACTTATATTATTTACAAGCTTTCCAATTCTAAATCCTAATAAAACAATTAATGCTAATAAAGCTACTAATACTATTTTTATTATTCTTTTTATTGTACCTTTTTTCTTCTTTTTGCCTTCTTTTAAAGGTCTTCTATCTCTACGATTTCCTTCATCACTTGATGGAATTCGTCTATTTCTATTATCAACTCTTCTTCTTGAATCATTAAGTGGTATTGACTCTGAATCTAGCCTTCTCCTTGGGTTTTTACCCATATCAAGCTCTTCATTTCTCTTTGCCATACGTCTCTTTTTTCTTATACGCTCTTCTCTATCTAGTTCTGCTCTTCTTCTTCTTGAAGAATTCATAGAATTTCTATCATCCGCCATTTAACTAACACCCCATCTACTTTAAATAACTTAAATATTATTTTTTTGAATAATTAAATAGTTTCTAGCCTCAATTGTATTTTTATCTACAATTTGACCTTTATCTAAAAGATATCTTATTGTGTGATCCATTCCTTGAATAACACCTAAGTCTAAATTCTCTAAAACTTTTTCTCTAATAATAGAAACTCCATCAAAAACTCTTGAAGGCTCAATCATATCAGAAATATAAATTATCTTTTGAAGCGCTGTCATATCAGGCTTTCCTGTTGTATGCCATCTCATAGCTTCTAGTACGTCTTCATCATATATATCAAACTTTTCTTTGGCGATTATCGGTGAAACAATTGAATGCCAAAGTTCTGGTGTTTTTTTCTCATCTAATGATAACTTTATGTTATTCTCTTCTATAATATTTAATAATTCTTCATTTGTTAAGTTTTTCCCTGCATCATGACAAAGAGCTGCAAGTTCTGCCTTCTCTTCTGATACACCATATAATTCTGCTAATTTTTTAGCAGTAGATACAACACCTAATACGTGTATATACCTTTTCTCTTTTAAGTTTTTTCTTAAATAATCATAAATATAAGTAATTTCCATATTAGTTATTCCCTTCACTATAGATTTCTTCTTTTCTTATTAAATTTAGTACCCTTCTAGGCACAAAAAAAATCTATTCTCTTTCCTTCTGAAATTCTTTTTCTAATATCTGTTGATGAAATTTCTAAATCTAATATATTTAAAAATATAATTTCTCCATTATATTTTTTTTCTGCCTTTTCTTTATCTTCAATTAAATCTTCTTCTCTGAAACCCGGTCTTGTAAAAACAACAAATTTACATAAAGAAAAAATCTCACTTACATTCTTCCATTTATCTAAATCAACTAGGCAGTCTGCACCTGTTATAAAGTACAATTCTACATCGTCTTCTTTAAGATATGCTAAAGTTTCATAAGTGTAACTTAATCCTTCTTTTTCAATTTCATATTTTGAAACCTCAAAATCCTCAAAGTCCTTAATAGCTTCTAAAACCATTTTATACCTTAAAGAAGCCCCCGTAATATTTTTATCTTTCTTATGTGGGGGGCTTCCGTTTGGTATAAAAATAACTTTATCTAAGCCTAAAATTTCTTTCGCTTCATAAGCTATATAAAGATGTGCATTGTGGATAGGATCAAAGGTTCCACCAATAATCCCATACTTTTTCATGCTATTTATTTTTTACGTTTTTAAATTTTCTTGGTATTTCTATCTTTGGGTTCTTTGAAGATCTTTTATATAAAACTATCTTGCTTCCAATTGCTTGAACGCCTTCACATTTTAATTCAGCACATAAATGATCTGAAGCTTCTCTAGCTTCTAATCCACTATTTTCCAAAACTTTTATCTTTATAAGTTCTCTCTTTTCAAGTGCATCTCTAACTTGATTTAAGAAACTAGCTTCGATTCCGTTTTTTCCTACTTGGAATATTGGTTGTATATCGTTAGCAAGCCCTCTTAAATAAGCTCTCTGTTTTCCTATTAGCATAAATTTCCTCCTTAAAATATATATTCAAATTCAAAATCGTTAAGTCTAACCATGTCACCATCTTGAATTCCAAGTTCTCTTAATTCATCCATTACACCTTTATTCTTTAATACTTTATGGAAGTATCTTAAAGAATCCATGTCGTATAAATTAACAGTATCTAATAATCTATCAACGAAGCTTCCTGAAACAATATATAACTTGTTATCTTCTTCTCCATCTTCAATTGTAATTTCGTATGTGAATCTCTTTTCTTCTGGTATATATCTCTCTTCATCTGCAATTTCAAGTCCTGTTATTGGAATTTCTTTAAGCATTCTAGCTGCTTCTTTAAGAACTTCATCAACACCTTCTCTTGTTGCTGCTGACATTTTATATACCTTGTCGTATCCTAATTCATTAACTTTCTTCTTAAAGTCATCATATACTGAATCATCAAAAAGTAAATCTGTCTTATTAGCTACAACTATTTGAGGTCTATCCCAAAGTTTTACTGAGTACTTCTTAAGTTCTTCGTTTATCTTTAAGAAATCTTCAAAAGGCTCTCTTCCTTCTATACCTGATATATCAACAACATGTATAAGAAGTCTAGTTCTTTCGATGTGTCTTAAGAACTCAAGTCCAAGGCCTACACCTTCACTTGCCCCTTCAATTATTCCTGGGATATCTGCCATAACAAATGCTTCTATTCCTTCTGTTGCAACAACACCTAAGTTTGGCTTAAGAGTTGTGAAGTGATAGTTAGCTATCTTTGGCTTAGCTTTTGTTGTCATTGATAAGAATGTTGACTTACCAACATTCGGGAATCCTAAAAGTCCAACATCAGCTAATAATTTTAATTCTAGTATTATTTCCATCTCTTCTCCAGGCATTCCTGGTTCTGAGAAGTTTGGCGCTTGTCTTGTAGGTGTACAGAACTTACAGTTCCCTTTACCACCTTTACCACCTCTTAAAAGAATATATTCGTCATCTTTTTCTGAAAGGTCACAAACAACTTTATTAGTTGAAGCCTCTCTTATTATAGTTCCAAGAGGAACTCTTATGTAAAGATCTTCTCCATCTCTACCGTAGCACTTTGATGTACCACCGTTTTCTCCTTGGTCAGCTACGAATTTTCTTTTATATTTAAAATCCATTAAGGTAGTTATTCCTGTATCTACTCTGAAAATGATGCTACCGCCTTTTCCACCATCTCCACCATCTGGTCCTCCAAGTGGAACATACTTCTCTCTTCTGAAAGAAACTGCTCCGCCTCCGCCTGAACCAGATTTTACAAACACTTTGGCCTTATCTATAAACATATAATCACCTTTCCTTATGCAAAATCTCTATATTCATATTATTCCATTTCTATGAATATTAAACCGATATATTTAGAAAATATTTTCTTCATTATAACACAAAGATATTATAATTAAAGAATAAAAACATTACAAATGCCGTTATTAAGGAAATCTTTAATTTTTTACATTTAAAAAGCACCCATAAACATGGGTGCTCTTTATGCTTTATCTAATAACTATTCAGCTATTTCTTCAACCATTACAGGATAAACAGAAACTTTCTTCTTGTCTTTTCCTACTCTTTCGAACTTAACAACTCCATCAATTTTAGCAAATAGAGTATCATCCTTACCTCTTCCAACGTTGTTGCCTGGGTGGATTTTAGTTCCTCTTTGTCTTACTATGATGTTTCCAGCTAAAACGAATTCTCCGTCTGCTGATTTAACACCTAGTCTCTTTGACTCAGAATCTCTACCATTCTTTGTACTACCCATACCTTTTTTGTGGGCAAATAATTGAAGGTTAATTATCATCATGTCAATACACCTCCTCTTTCACTAATTTTATATATTCTCTACGTTTATTATATCCAAACATTTGATCCAAGCTAGAAATAACACTTTCTAAACTCTTCTCGAAGGTTTTAAGTAAAACCTGTGATGCTACTAAATCTTCTTCTGAAAAATCAGATAAATCTAGCTTAAGATATCCGTCTCCAATCTCATATGTACAATTAAGTTTTAAAACTTCATCAATACCTATAAGAACACTTTGTGATAGGACTGAAACTGAGTTACAAACCATATCAAAAGCTTCACCTACTAGTAAGACATCATTATTAAAATCTCTGTCTTCTGGCATTGCGTGACTGTCAATGACGAATCCTAATATCGTATCTTTTTTAAAATTAATCTTTGCAAAAATCATAGATTATGCTTCGATCTTTTCGATAACTAATTTTGTGTAAGGTTGTCTGTGACCAGCTTTTCTTCTGTAGTCCTTCTTTGCCTTATACTTGAATACTGTTACCTTCTTAGCTTTTCCTTGTGCTACTACTTTAGCAACAACTTTAGCTCCTTCAACCATTGGCTTTCCAACTGTTAAAGTTTCTCCGTTTGAAACAGCTAATACTTCTGTTAATTCAACTTGTGATTCAACAGCTGCGTCAAGTTTTTCAACGAATAAAACGTCTCCCTCTTGAACTCTGTATTGCTTTCCTCCAGTTAATACTACTGCGTACATTAAAAACACCTCCTCATAACGGTCTCGCCACTACGGGTACAAAATAAAAATTCTGTTTATACTCAAAAAAACCCTATCGTGAGCGGTTTACTAAACTATCTTATCATATACTACATTTTTTGTAAAGAAATTAGATTAATATTTTTCAATGTTCTTAACTCTGTAGCTTTCTAAGTTGTCTTTTTGATTTTTAAAAATTAAAGGTTCAATTTTATATCCATCAATACCATCTAAGTAATTCAAGAATATTTCTTTATCTAAGCCTCCAATATTTTTTAGGAAGTTAAATAAATCTCCTTTAACTCTTTCTCTATATATACTATCTAGTTCTATATAAAAACTTTCAATTGTATTATCTTCAACTGATCTTAATATATCATTCTTTATTAAATCTTCTATATAAGATAACTTAAGTATATTTCCACTACCTTTACATAGTGAGCACTTTTCTTCAATTGAATCATAAATGCTCTTTCCTCTACGCTTTCTAGTAATTTGAATTAAATCAAGTTCAGTAAATGGATATATCTTACTATTACCTTTATCACTTCTAAGTGATTCTTTTAAAGCTTTCATAACTTCAAATCTATGACTTTTATCTCTCATATCAATAAAGTCAATTACAATTATTCCGCTTAAATTTCTAAGCATTATCTGTTTAGAAACTTCTTTAGCAGCTTCTATGTTTGTTTGAAGTATTGTCTTCTCAAGAGTTCTTCCTTTAGTATTCTTTCCACTATTAACATCAATTACGTACATAGCTTCTGTTTTCTCAATTACAATATCTCCACCACAGCTTAGTTTAACTTTATTATGTCTTAGCTTAAGTATCTCTTTCTCAATATTATAATAATCAAACAATGTACGAAGACCTTCATATATTACAACATTAACATTCTCTTCTCCATCTATACATGATGAAACAAAGTCATAATCATTAATGTTATCTACATATATTTTAAGATTTCCTTTTGTTATATTATCTTTTAAAACTTTATTTAAAGAGATATCGTCTCCGTATACCTTACTTAATTCTGTACTATAAAGAAGCTTTCTATTCATTTCTTCATATGCTTCTTTAAGCTTTTCTCTTTCATTTTTAAGTAATTCGATAGGAACATTAACACCTTCAGTTCTTACAACTATATTTACTCCGCTAACTTCTTCAAGTTCTGCTTCTATAAGCTTTTTCTTTACTTCGTCAGTTATTCTTTTTGAAAATGTTATAGCTGTTTCTCCATGAGTAAATACTAAGTATTTACCTGGTATATTGTACTTATTAGTAACTTTTGCACCTTTTTCATTTAAAGGTTCTTTTAATACTTCAACTAAAAGGTCATCACCTTTTTTAATGTTAGTCTTTTTAAGTTCTTCACTAAAGTACATATACCCTTCTTTTTGAAGGCCTAAGTCTATAAATAATGAATTAATAGCAGGAACTATATTTTTAACTCTACCTTTGTATATTTCTCCAGTAGTTGGTTCCTCACTCTTTTCTTCAATGAAACATTCTTCTAATTCATTATTATTCTTAACTGCAATTCTTAAAGATTTATCTCTTCTTTCAATAAAAATTTCTCTCATTTAAATACACACTTCCTATACACATTTATAAAGGGGTACAAATGTATCCTCTTTGCTTAAATACATTTCTTCTCTCTTTATCGTAACAAATTCCTCTTCATTATAGTTAGTTGTATTATCTTTTATAGCTTTAACAAAAAGGTCTGGTGATAAGTGCACTCTACTTCCTGAGCTTATTAATATATTAAATACAACTTCATTATCTTGTATCCAATATTTCATTTCATGAACTAAAGGCTTTATATCAGCTTCCTTTTGACCTTTTTTACTCTTTTTAAGCATTATCCATTCTTCTTTATCTAAAAATGCTTTCATTTCTTCTTCAAATTTTGAAACATCATTATATTGTATTTTAATTGTATATCTTGATGCATCAACAAGAGCCATAGCTTGAGGTAATCTCTTAACATTTTGAATAATTTCTATTCCTGTTGCATTTAAGAACTTTATACCACTTGCTGTACGCTCGTTTAATTTATTTATAATCTCTTCTGGATCTCTCTCTTCTGTTAAAACAAGATCTAAATATTCACCACTTGAATACACTCCAACTGAAAGCGGTTGTGCTAGTGAAAGTGTCATATGAGGATTGAATCCTTTTGAGTATTCAATTGGAAGACCTGATCTTCTTATAACTTTTTGGATTGTTCTCATTAAATCTAAATGAGATATAAATTTTATATTAGCTTCTTTAGTAAATTTAATTAGATATCGCACCCTTAAAACACTCTCCTTCTTTAAAGTTTACGTTTATACCGCAACCTGTACATCCTTTTCTACAGTTTTGAGTAAGTTCCTCATTCTTAGCTTTTTCATTTTCTCTAACTAAGTAGTCTCTATTTACTCCTATATCAATGAAATCCCAAGGAAGTATTTCATCGTAGCTTCTTTCTCTGTAAGTATAGAAATCTCCATCTACATTACAATCTTTGAAAGCTTCTTGCCATGCCCAGAAATTAAAGTATTCTGACCATCCATCAAATTTACATCCTTTTTCAAATGCTCTTATTAAAACATCACAAAGTCTTCTATCTCCTCTTGCAAATACAGCTTCCATATATGAAGTCTTTTGTGCATGATAGTTATAAACTATGCTTCTTGATTTTATTGATTGTTTAACTGCCTGAATCTTTTCTGTTACAACTTCCATTCTTTCCATCGGAGCCCATTGGAATGGAGTAAATGCCTTTGGTACTAATATTGAAGTACTTACAGTAATTCTAAGACCTTTCTTTCTAACTTCCTTTGGAACTTCATAGTATTCAGTTGCTATTTTGTTTGCAAGCTCACCGATTTCTGCACAGTCCTCTATATTTTCGTAAGGAAGACCTATCATAAAGTAAAGTTTTATAGTACTCCAACCAGCTTCAAATGCGCTCTTAGAAGCTTCAAGGATTTTTTCTTCTGTTAAACCTTTGTTTATTATGTCTCTCATTCTTTGAGATCCAGCTTCTGGTGCAAATGTTAAACCAGTTTTTCTAACTTTTTGAATTTCTTTTATTAAATCAACTGAGAAAGCATCAATTCTTATTGAAGGAAGCGCTATCCCAACTTTATTTTCTTCATGTTCTTTTAGTAAATCATGTGTAAGGTTTGTAATATCTGAATAATCACATATACTTAATGACGCTAAAGATATTTCTTCATAACCTGTTGATTTAACTAAACCTCTTGCTTGCTCTACTAATGTTTCTCTTGTCTTCTCTCTAACTGGTCTATAAATCATACCAGCTTGACAGAATCTACATCCATTAGTACATCCTCTTGATGTTTCAAGAACTATTCTATCGTGAACAACTTCTGTATAAGGTACTATCATATCTTCTATTGGGAAGTCTACCTTATCAAAGTCTGCAACAATTCTTTTTCTTACAACCTTTGGCACATCATCGTACTTTGGTTTAAATTCTTTTATAGTTCCGTCTTCATTATAAGTAACATCATATAATGAAGGAACATATATACCTCTTATTTTTGATATTTCTCTTAAGAAATCTTTCTTCTTACCCTTTTGACCGATATACTTCTTATAAACATCAAGTACATCATTCATCATTTCTTCTCCCTCTCCAAGTTCAAAGAAATCTACTATATCGTATAATGGTTCTGGATTATAAGCACAAGGTCCACCAGCCATAACTATTGGCTCATCTTCCCCTCTTTCTGATGCTCTTAAAGTAACTCCAGCCATATCAAGCATATTTAAAATATTAGTGTAACTCATCTCGTATTGAAGAGTGAACCCTAACATATTAAAGTCTTTTATTGAATCCTTAGTTTCTAAGGCATATAAAGGTACATTGTTCATTCTCATTTGAACTTCCATATCTGGCCATGGTGCAAATACTCTTTCGCAATATGTATCTTGTCTATTATTTATAGTATGATAAAGTATTCTTGTTCCTAAATGGGACATTCCTACTTCATAAACATCTGGAAAACAAAAAGCAAATCTAATATCTACTTCTTTTGGGTCTTTAATTATTTGGTTAAGCTCTCCCCCAACATATCTAGCTGGTTTCTCAACTCTACATAAGATGCTATCTGAAATTTTATTCATTAAATTACATCCTCCTAAACTTTAGTCTATATATAGGGCTATATCTAACCTTCTATACACATTCCTATATTCTAGCATAAATTAAAAGTTTGTTCTACTACATTTAAATGGATTAAAAAAAGCAGGATAGTGTTTATTTAATCCTGCTTTAAATAATTATTTATTTAATTTTATATATTCTTCTAAAGTTATATTTCCATAGTCTTTAAGTGCTTCTAAAAGTTCGTCTTCTGAAATTATTTTTAAAACTTTAAGTTCCTCATCTAATATATAAAATACGTTAAATTTACTTTTATCAACTAATCGCATTACATTTAGCAATTCATTTTTATAAAAAATAGATACTGTTTTATTTTCTATAAAATCATATTTTACAAGTCTTCGCCTCTTCTTTATCATATCTCCCATAACAATATACATTGTAAATTTTTTTTCTAGAATAGTTGAATATATTACAAGTCCTCCAATTAACATTAAACTAATATTCACGTTATGTAATAATATCGATATAAAAAACAATACTAATAAAATACCTGCTATAAAAAAGCTTATATTCTCTACTATTTTTTTGCTTTTCCTGTAAGAATTATATTTAGATAGTATTATTTCTAAAATTCTAGAACCATCTAAAGGATACGCTGGAAGGAGATTAAATATACAAAGTCCTATATTTGCAACAAATGCTATGTTTAATATATTTATATTTGTTATTTTGTATAATCCATAAAGTATAACCCCTAAAAACAAGTTCATTAAAGGTCCACTTAAGTACAATATAAGTTTTTCATTATCTGAAAGCTCATCTAAATCTGTAAGCTCTGCTCTTGCACCAGTTACTCCAATCTTAACATTATATAATCTACATCCAAATTTGTTTCCGATGAAAATATGTGTAAATTCATGCAATATTATTGATATAATGCCTATAAATATTTCACTTTCAAAACTTATTGCAAGTATTAATAACATCAATTCTATAACTATTAATTTATAAGACTTACCCATTATAAAAACCTCGAATTATTGTTTTACCTCTCCTTTTATTTTCATTTAAAATCAACATAGTCTTTAGGATTCTTAAATTTTCCCATAAAGCTTATTTTAAAATCTAATTCATAACTTCCATCTTTAACCTTACTATTTTTACCTATACATTCACCTTTTTCTACTTTATCCCCAATCTTCACTGTTAGATTATTAATTTTGCTATAATAACTTTCTGTTCCATCTTTATGATCTATTATAACTTTATTGCCACTGTCATCCTTTTTGACTTCCTTTACTTCACCCTCAAAGACTGAAAATACGTCCTTTTCCTCCTTAGTACTTATAGTTACACCATCTTCAATTTCTTTAACATCACCTATTATTGGATTTAGTAATTTTTCATCCTTCTTAGTAGATTCATCTTTACTATTTTTAATTTCCTCTTTAAAATTATTAAAGGTCTCAACTATATCAATATTTTTTATATTTTCTATAGTTAAGCCACTAGCATCAAATGTCTCTTCACCACTTATTTCTTTAAATGCTGCATAAACATTATTAATATCTTTATAAGGTGCATACTTTAGTCCCATAATAATTAATAATAATAGTAATGCCCCTGTAGTTTGAACTACTAATATTGATACATATCCATTTGGTTTTTTATTATTTCTTCTCCCGTTATAATTTCTATTATATCCTCCTCCCGATCTCTCATTTTTAACACTTGATTTCTTATTATCATTATTATTAATTAATCCATTGTAATAATTCTCATATTCTCTTCTATAACTCCCCATCCTTATTATCTCCTTGTTTTTTTACTACTATATTTATATTAGGTGGATGCATATTTTATGAGAACTTTAATTTAACATAAAAGAGCTATCTCAAAATTTTGAGATAGCTCTTTTTTTATAATTTAGAATCTTATTTTCTTTCTTCTCATTCCAACATTAAGTATTAATCCAATTGACATTATTGTAGTTAATAGAGAACTACCTCCATAACTTATAAGTGGCAATGTAATACCTGTAATTGGAACTAGACCTATTGTCATTCCGATATTTTGTAACAATGCAAATAAGAAATATGATATTAATCCAACACATATAATTGAACCAAATATATCCTTAGAAGTCCGTGCTATTGTTATCATCCTACTAATTAGTAATCCGTACATAAATAATAAGAATATTACTCCAAGTAAACCAAATTGTTCTGCAATTGCTGCAAATATAAAGTCTGTTTGTACTTCTGGAACATGCTGCGCTGCATATCCAGTGCTAGTATCATTAGTTAACGTTGATGTATTACCGATGATACCTCCAGACCCTATAGCTATAAGAGATTGACTTAAATGGTATCCTGAACCTGACATATTCGCTTCTGGATTCATAAATGATGTTATTCTACCCTTTTGATAATCTTGAATAAGACCTGAATTCCATACTATCATTATTCCAACAACAAGTGCGAGTAGTCCTCCACCAATTATCTTTCCATCTAATCCTGCTACATAAAATATACCAAGAACTATAAAGAATGATACCATTGTCATTCCCATGTCTGGTTGAACTATTATAAATATAACCGGCACCGCTGCATAAAATACAAGGGTAAAGAAATTTTTCAAGTTGTTAATTTCTAAATCCATTTCTTCAAGCTTCTTTGCAAGCATTAAAATCATACCAATTTTAGCAAGTTCCGCTGGTTGAAGTGATACTGGTCCAAAGGTTATCCATCCTTTAGCTCCACCTCTAACTGAACCTACAAATCTCGTTAATACAAGAAGAAATACACCACTCCAATAAAATAGTGGCACATATGCATATAAAACTCTATAATCTATGGCCATAAATATATAAAGCGCTACAAGAGAAACAGCAAACCACACTAATTGTTTCATTGCAAAGTCTTCTCCCTTTGTTGCAAGATATATATTTAATACTCCAAATAATACTAACCCTACCGTAGATAACAATAATAGCTTATCTATGTCTCTAACTTTTTTAAAGTCTAACTTGTATTTGTTATAAGTACTTTGTCTGTCAAACATTGAGTTACCTCTTAACAAAATCTTTCACCTCCTGAAAAACTCGTATTTTTATATTATATCTTATAATTCCCTTATTCTCTATATTAAAACTTCCCATGAGAAAAAAAATAATAAAATTTTAATAATATAAAAAAAGAGATGTATTTAAACATCCCTACTTCTAATCTTTTAAATTAAATGTAAAATTTATTGTCCCTTAATGTTCTTTATCGGAATACTAGCAACTAATGATGATGCCCCTGGGCCTTCTTCAATTTCACTCTTGCTTACTGATAATTCAACATCTTCTGCTTCTATTTCTACATACTTTGAAATAACCTCTAATATTTCCATTCTTATTTTCTCTAATGTTTCAGCCGGAAGATCTCCTCTGTCATGAATAAGTATTAATCTTAATCTATCTTTAGCAACATCTTTTGGCTTAGGTTTACTATTTGTAAAACTACTAAAGAACCCCATCTCAAATACCCCCTACTTACGCTTGAATAACTTCATTATAGATCCAAATATTCCTTGTGGTTCTTCGCTAAGATCCATCATAGGCACTTTTTCACCTGTTATTCTCTTTGCTATATTTCTAAAAGCTTTTCCAGCTCTTGCACCCTCTTCTAAAACTATAGGCTCTCCCTTGTTTGTTGAAATAGTAATATCTCTATCATCTGGAACAACACCTATTAATTCAATTGATAAAGTTTCTATAATATCACTTACATCAAGCATGTCCCCTCTTTGAGTCATCTCGTGATTTAATCTATTTACAATAACCGCATGATCTTCAAGACCTTTAGCGTCAAGCTTTCCAATAACTCTATCAGCATCTCTAACTGATGTTATTTCTGGATTTACTACAACTATAGCTCTGTCAGCTCCTATTACTGAATTTT
Organism: Clostridium sp.; assembly: GCF_036643715.1. Taxonomy (GTDB): domain Bacteria; phylum Bacillota; class Clostridia; order Clostridiales; family Clostridiaceae; genus Clostridium. The sequence continues at coordinate 25,475 of NZ_JAVXRL010000012.1, forward strand.
CAAATCCTTGTTCTATACCTGCTGGAGAATCTATTAAAACATAGTCAAACTGTTCTTTTAATTCTTTCACAAGCTTTAACATATCTTGAGCGCTTATATCATCTTTATCCTTTGTCTGTGCTGTTGGAAGAAGACAAAGATTTGGGAATCTCTTATCTTTGATTAAAGCTTGCTTTAATCTACATCTTCCTTCTATTGCATCAACAATAGTATAAACTATTCTATTTTCAAGCCCCATTAATACGTCTAAATTTCTAAGTCCTGTATCTCCATCAACAACTACTACTCTCTTCCCTAGTGCAGCTAATGCAGTACCGATATTTGCCGTTGTTGTAGTTTTACCTACACCACCTTTTCCTGATGTTATTACAATAGATACTCCCATTTAACAATCCCTCCATGCTTTAATAAATATATTTATTCGGTAAGTACGGCTCTACTATTATCGCTCCATCTTTCACTTTTGCGACCTCTGGATACTCTGGCTTTTCTGAATCATCTGGTGACAACGTTACTATATTCGAAATCTTTAAAATTTCTGGTTGAAGATTAAATGCCGCAATTATAGCTTTAATGTTTCCATTTGCTCCTGCACTAACATTCCCTTTAATGCATCCAAGCACTATAATATTTCCTGCTGCTCTTACTTCAGCACCACTATTTACATCTCCTATTATAACGATATTCCCATTATAATTTATACTTTGCCCACCTCTTACTGTCTTTCTCAAAAATTTTGTTCTTCCCTCATATACACCTGAGAAAATCTTTTGTTCTTTTTCTATAACATTGTCATCTTGTAGTATGACATCATTTATGTCTATTTCATCAATTAATACTTCTCTTAGATGTATTAGATCTTTTTCACTTATTAAGTTTAAACTCGTTTTTATAGTTAAGGTTGACCTTCTATAAAAGCGCTTTCCTTTTGCAAGTTTAGATATCAAAAGTTCTAGCATTTCTTTAAAATCACTAAACTTATGCATATTTATCTCTGCAATTATACCACTTTTATTTCCTTTTATAATTATTCTCTCATCCATCATTGGTTCCCTCCACCAATTTTTGTCACTATAACATTATTCTACAAAACACAATAAATTCCTCTATTATTATATCATTAATATGTAAGTATTTGTAGTTTTACTTCATATTTAAAAATTAAAGCAGCATAGAGTATATCAATACTTCATGCTGCTTCACATATACAATTTAAAGTTTGTATATTATTGATTATTTGATGAATTTTTATTATCTTTTGCTTTTTCGTCAGCTTTTTTCTTATCGTTGGCTTTCTTTTCATCAGCCTTCTTTTTATCTTCTTCTTGTTGTTTCTTTTGACTTTCTGCTGAGTTATCTTTCGGAGCCCCTAAAACATACTTTCTAAAACTATCTGAAGTACTTGCGTAATTTGGATTTTTCTTTAAAAGTTCATCCTTAAAATAAGCTTCATATGTTGCTTTTGCAACTGGTGCTGTAAAGGCACCATGGCCACCATCATATATAACTCCTATAAATGCAATTTCAGGTTTATCAACTGGTGCAAAACTCACATATGTTGCATATGGAGATCTACCGTAATCTCTTTGAGTATTTGAGTAATCAGCTGTACCTGTTTTACCTGCTGTCGGAATTGGGAATGTACTAAATACTGCTGAAGCTGTACCACCATCTTCATCATTAGCTCTTCTCATACCTTCTTTAATTGCATCTAATGTTGACTTCTTAATATTCATCTTTTCAAGCACTTTAGGTTTAAATTCTTCAACTATCTTCCCTTGAGTATCTGTTACACTGTCAACTAAGTGTAGTGAATATCTTGTTCCACCATTTGCAATAGTTGAAATGTATGATAAAAGTTGAAGTGGAGTATAGTTATTTATACCTTGACCGATAGCTGCATATACAAGCTGCGCTGGTGATGTCATTTCTGCTGACTTATCACTTACAACGTATCTTGCTATAGCATTTGAAACAAGTGACGCTTGTTCATCTACATTTACAGTTTTATTATATTTAGATTCAAATTTCTTTACATTACCTTTATATATATCAGAGTTTTGCATTATTCCTTTTACATCTGGTAAAATGCTTAACGCAAAAGCATCTTGATTTATTGCAGGCTTTCCTGTTCCAACAATTTCGAATCTTTCTTTTATCTTTTCTTTTAAGTCTACTTTTAAAGCTTTAACTTTTTCTGAATCATCATCATTACGTGTGAAATCAAATGGAACAAAGTTATAATAACCTAAGTAAGTAGCCTTAGCTGATCCTTTAGAATCTTCTTTTTCTAAAAAATCTGCAATTTCAAAATTAGCAAGACCTATTGTACTTTTTTTAACTGAATCAAAATTATATGTTTGACCTGTTGTATTTTCTTCTATCTCAATTCCTGTTGAAGGATTTGCTTTACTCTTTGGATCAACTCCAAGACCTAATTTCCATGCATATTCAGCAATAGCATCTAATGCATTTATATTAGCTCCTTCTTTTTCGTAAAGTCTATATGCAGTTTCATAGAAGAAGAAGTTACATGATACTTGAAGTGCTTTTTCTACAGTAACTGGTCCGTGAGCACCTGGATAAATCCAACAAACTGGTCCGAATCCTTTACCAAAAGTTTCAGGATGGACATTAAACTTACCTGTATCATTTATTGTATCTGTTGGTGTTATTACCCCTTCTTCAAGCCCAGCTAGTGCTGTAACTGGTTTAAATATAGAACCTGGTGGTAATGTACCAAGTGTTGCATAATTATAAAATGGCTTTGGATATAAATCGTAAGGATCTGTTCTGTAACCATTTTTATCTTTAGGGAATAATTCATCAAGTGACTTTTTAGCACCTGTTTTCTTAATAACTTCTTTACCGAACTTTTCAAGATCTGGTGCGAAATATTGCTCAGTTTGAGCTTTAGTAAGCTGTCCTGGTATTGCAAATATATTAGGATCAAAATCCGGATAACTTGCAAGACCAATTATTTCCCCAGTATTAACATTAACAGCAACAGCTGCTCCTCTTGTTGCATTAGGGAAAGTTTGACCTTCACTATCTGAACCTGTAGTTCTTATATTATTTATTGTATCTTCAAGTGATTTTTGCATTGCATATTGAACATTCTTATCTATTGTTAAGTTAACAGTATTTCCTGGGTAAGATTCAAGTTTGAATAACTCTTCTGTCTCTTGACCTTTTGAGTTAACTTTAATAGTCTTTCCACCTTTAACACCTTTAAGTTCATCTTCAAAGGCAGACTCTATACCTGATTTACCGATAAGATCTGTTGATGCATCATACCCTCTTAATTTGTAATCTGATTCTAAAGAACTATCAATTTGACCAACATATCCTAAAACAGATGATCCTAATGTTTTATATGGATAACTTCTTACCGGTTGAAGATCCACATTAACTCCTGGTAATTCATTTAGTTTTTGATATACTATAAAAGCAGTATCTTTATTTAAATTACTTGTAATTGTTACTGATCTATATCCTTTAAAACTTTGCATTTTAATTGCATCTTTAACAACCATGTAATCTCTTATTTCTTTTTTTGAATACTTTTTAAGTATTAAATCTGTTAATTCTTTGCCATCCATATCACTATAAGCTTTTTGCTGATCTTTAGTTGGTTTTGGATCAACTAACCCAATTAATGAATAAGATTTAACTAAATATTCAAAGGCTTGTTCTGGTGTTATCTCAAGTAATTTCTTATCAACCTGTGAAATTTGACTATCTGTTAAGTCCTTTTTCTCTGGCCCAAATAAATCACTTTCTATTTTATCATTCATCCCTCTATCTCTTAAAAATCTTATCTTTTCAAATTGTTGATCATCTGGAGATGAATTCTTATATGCAAAATACAACTCTCCCTTATCATCAATCTTTAATAATAGGTCATCTTGAACAGTTTCACCATTATCTTTAAGAATTTTAAACAGCTTTGTCATTGTAGGGTAAAAGTTCTTTTCTGCTTCATCTGTAGTTGTATATGTTAATGTATAAGTTTGCTTGTTTGTTGCTAATACATTTCCATTCTTATCTAATATCTCTCCTCTAGGAGCTTTTTCTGCAACGAATCTAGTTGCATTCTCATTTGCTCTATCTTTATAATCGTCATGTTTATATATTTGAAGATACACTAACTTAACTGATATTAATGCAAATATACAAAACATTACAATATAAAGAACTGTATATCTAGAAAGCTTTTTCTTTTTATTTTTCGGTTTGTTAACTATCATTTAAACCTCCACTTACTGTTTGCACTTTCAGTATTTGAAAGCATTAGTACGTATTTGTATGATATGAATGCTACAATTGTATTATAAATTGCAATTATAAGTATATTACCTATTCCGACTTTGTAATTTAATACGTAGAATATACAAAATACTATTATGTGCTTTATAATAGTAGCTCCAAACACAGTTGAAATAGGTATTAATTTTCTCTTCTTAAATACTCCATTTCCTACGTATGCTGCTAATAAACAAATTACCATATTAGTTAAAGCATTAATCCCCATGCCCCCTGAGAAAAAAATATCTTGTAGTAATCCACTAACTACTCCAATAAATACTGCATCTTCTGCTCCATTAATTAATGAATATAAAACTGCAAAGGTGAATAATAAGCTTGGAAAGGCTCCATGTATACTTAAAAATGGCATTACGGAATTATCTAGTATCAATAAAACTATTGATATTAAAACTAGTATAACCTTCTTCATCTTATCACCTCTTAATCATACTTAATATCGCGTGTATCTTTTGGTACTACAATAAATAAACTTTCTAATTTATTAAAGTCAACTGCCGGCTCTACAACCGCACTTTTCATTACTTTAACTTTGTCTTCTTGTACTGATTTAACTTTACCTACCATTATGTCTTTTGGATAAATTTGTCCAAGACCTGATGTAACGATAGTATCGCCTTCTTTTATATTAGAATCCATAGGAAGATTTTCAACTTCACAAATTGATGATCCACCATTATCTCTGTATCCCTTTAATATTCCTGTATTTTCTTTAGTACTCTCTACTTTTACTCCTACAGCAACATTTTCATTTAGTATACTTTGAATAATAGCCCAATTTGAACCAACATTAGTTACTTGACCAACAAGTCCCTCTGATGCTATTACTATCATTCCTCTTTTGATTCCATCATTTTCACCTTTATCTACAATGTATCCATCTAATATGTTTCCACCACTATATCCAATAATATTAGTAGCAACATAGTTATAGTCTTTTCTTGAATCTTGGAATTTTAAAACTTTTCTTAATTCATCATTTTGTGTTTTTAAATCTGAATATTCAAGTAATTCTTTTTTTAGGTTTGCATTCTCTTCACTTAAACTTTTATTCTCCTCTTTAACAGTTGAGAAATTTAAGCATAAGTCCACAAAACTTTTAAGATTTGTATTTACAGTATACGCAATTTTTTGTATCGGGTTTAAAGCAACTCCTGCACCACTTTCCACCATATTTTTGTCCGGATTCTTAAAAGTCAGAACAATTAATCCTAAAAATGCAACTGACAGCACTATTATAGTAACTGCCAGTTTGTTCTTAAGACGCTTCATGCTCTTATCTATCTTCCTTGCTTATTCTGTCAAAATCTTCTAGTGCTTTTCCTGCTCCTAGAACAACACAATCTAGTGGTGATTCAGCAATATGTACAGGCATATTTGTTTCTTTCATAATTAAAACATCTAATCCTTTTAGCATTGCTCCTCCACCTGCTAACATTATTCCTTTTTCCATTATGTCAGCTGCTAACTCTGGTGGTGTTTTTTCTAGCGTAGTTTTTATTGACTCGATTATTGCATATACTGGCTCTTTTAAAGCCTCTCTTATTTGAACTTCTGATACTTCGATTACTTTTGGTAATCCAGTAACTAAGTCTCTTCCCTTGATTTCCATTTCTTTAACTTCTTCGTCAACCTTATAAGCTGATCCGATTTCCATCTTAACTTGTTCAGCTGTTCTTTCACCGATCATTAAGTTAAATTCTTTCTTAATGTATGCAATGATTGATTGATCTAATTCGTCACCAGCAACTCTAAGTGATCTGCTTGTAACTATTCCACCAAGTGAAATTATAGCAACTTCTGTAGTACCGCCTCCGATATCTACTATCATGCTTCCTGTTGGTTCACTAACTGGAAGTCCTGCTCCAATTGCTGCAGCCATTGGTTCTTCCATTAATATAACTTCTCTTGCTCCTGCAAGTTTTGTTGCTTCTTCAATAGCTCTCTTTTCTACTTCTGTAACTCCTGAAGGATAACAAACGATTATTCTTGGTGCTTTGAATGCGCTCTTGCTTGCTGCTTTTTCTATTAATGATTTTATCATTGTGTGAGCAACATCAAAATCTGCGATTACTCCATCTCTTAAAGGTCTTATAGCAACAATGTTTCCTGGTGTTCTACCTATCATCATCTTAGCCTCTGTACCTACTGCAAGTGGTTTTCTTGTTGTGCTGTTTATTGCTACAACTGATGGCTCTCTAAGAACTACGCCCTTACCTTTTACAAATACAAGCGTATTAGCTGTTCCTAAATCTATTCCCATGTCTTTACTAGTTCCGAAAAATCCCATTTTTCATTCCCCTTTCGATTATAATATTCCTTTTTCTTTTAAGCTTACGTATTTTTCTCTACCTATTATAATATGATCTATAAGATTAATTCCTATTATTTTCGATCCTTCATTAAGTCTGGTAGTAATGGATATATCCTCAGCACTCGGAGTTGGGTCTCCCGATGGATGATTATGACATATCACTATTGAAGCCGCGCTATTTTTTATGGCTTCTTTGAAAATTTCTCTTGGATGAACAAGTGAAGAATTTAAACTTCCTTTGAATACATCCTTTATTTTGATAATTTCATTTTTAGTATTTAGTATAATGAGTTTTAGTATCTCTTGGTTATATGTTACCATCTCACCATGAAGTATATTAAATATATCTCTTGGCGATGTTACTCTCTTAAACTCATTTAAAGATTTATAGGTATTAAACCTTCTAAAAAGCTCAGCAATTGCAATTATTTGCGATGCCTTCGACTCTTTTACACCTTTTATTTTCGTCATTTCTTGTATTGATGCATTAAGTATCCCATCTAATCCATCAAGTTCTGCGATTATTCTTTGGCTTAAATTTAATACATTTTCCCCTTTAGTCCCAGTTCTAAGTATTATTGCAAGTAGTTCTGAATTGGTTAAAGATTCCTCACCATATCTTAGTAACTTCTCTTTAGGTCTTTCACTTTCAGGCATATCTAATATTTTAAGGTTATTAATCATTAATTATCTCCTCACTTTTTAGAATACCCATCCCCCGTGAAATTATTTAGTTATCTTTTTAAGCATTTCTTTTACCTTATTAAGTGGTAATCCAACGACGTTATAATAACAACCGTTTATTCCTTCAACAAAAACTCCACCTTCGTCTTGAATTCCGTAAGATCCAGCTTTATCTAAAGGACTTCCACTTTCAATGTAATTAAGTTTGTCTTCATCGCTTATTTCTGAAAAAGCTACAACTGTTTTGAAACTATCAGTTAATATTTCATTTGTTTTTGTATTTATTATACAAACTCCTGAATATACTTCGTGAGTATTTCCACTTAACATTGTTAGCATTCTAAAGGCATCTTCTTTATCTTTAGGTTTCCCTAGTATCTCACCTTTATAAGAAACAACTGTGTCTGCTGATATTATAATACTGTCATTACCCGCATCACTTAAAATAGCTTTCGCCTTTCCAAGTGCAATATCTTCCACATATTTATCTATAGATCCTTTGAATTCAATTATATTTTCATCAAAGTCACTTACTATAATGTCAAAATCTTTAACGATTCTTTTTAATAATTCCTGTCTTCTAGCGGAAGCTGATGCTAAAATATATTTCATAATATCTCCTTTAAAACAACATTTTATGTTTTTCGCCAAATTAAGAGCTTTAGCACAAAATATTACAAATTTAAAATAATATTAGGTGTAGTATTCTTTAATAAAAAAAGATTACTACACCTAATATAGTTTATCATTTTATTACATTATAAACAAGGGAAAACAAGTTATAATGGTCGAATTAATTTTTTTTTAAGAATTACTTATACTCTATGTTTTATAAGGATTTTATATATAAATTCTAGCGAATTTTTAGCCCCTTCTCTATCTAATTCTTCTGGTAATTTTTCTATATGTTCCCTTACAGATTTTAGCTCTTCCCCCTCTGTTTTTTCTTTACTTTCACCTTTAGAATCTTCACATAGTTCTTTGGTCCATTTCTTAAATTCTGTCGTATTTACGCTCTTTACTTGATCATTTTCTAATTCATTTAAAATTTTCATAAAACCATGAATTATCTCTGATGTTTTTGCATCTCCATTATCAGTTCCGTTATACTCACACTTTATTTTTACGTTGACTATATCTTTTTCTGTTAACTCATCACTCATTTTATTTCCGTCTTCTTCGTTATAAACTCCAGCTATTATTCTATACTTATCACCATCTTTTATTGTAAATTTATTAAACTCTGATGGTATCTCTTCTAATGCTTTTTTTGCATTTTCCTCTTTACCGTAATATCCGCATTGAAGCATAATGAAATTCTTTGAAGATGATGTAGTTGTCCCTTTCTTATCATCAGTTTTCTCAATTGGAGCATTCTCTTTAATATCTTTGTCATTTTCTATAGTAGGATTCCCGTCTTTTCCAGTTGGAAATAATTCATCCTTAAAAATATATTTTGCAATTAACATTCCAAGAACTATAGCACATATTATACCAACTAGTCCTATAGTGAAAAAATTCCCTCTTGGTTTCTTTTTTGGTTTATAGTTATATCTCGTGTATCCCATTTTAAACCTCCTAAAAAAAAATACTTTGTTAAAATATATTAAGAGGCCCTAAATAATATTCATTATGTAACAAAAAAATCTTCACTTATTAAATAAGTGAAGATTTTTTTGTTATATGGGATTGTTATATATAAATTAATTGTTAAGTACGTAAAAACATCTTTTAGGAGAAATTATTTTTTCTTCCTTTTTTAATTCTTTAATTGCCTTATCTACTTCTTTTTTGTCTATTCCAGTAATTTCAGCAATTTCTGAAACCTTTAATGGGTTTTCTGAATCATTTAATGCTTCTATGATTTTTGCTTCTATATCCATAGTAAATACCTCCAAACAAATATTATAAATTAATTTTACATCAACGTTTGAGCTATTACAATGCCTATTAATAGATAGTTATTATTATTTAATTTCTTTTAACACTTTTAATAAATATTCCCAAACATTTTGTATTGATTTTATACTTGCATGCTCTTGTGGGCTGTGGGCATCATAAACTGATGGTCCAAAACTAACCATATCTAGGTTACCAAGTTTTTCTTCAAATAATCCACATTCGACACCTGCATGTATTGCAACTACTTCTGGATCTTTTCCGTACATTTCTTTGTATACATCAACACACACTTTTCTTATAGGTGATTCACTCTTATATTCCCATGCTGGATATTCTGCATGTGTTTCAAATCCTCCACCTAACATTTCAGTTAATGTTTTGCTTCTTAATACGATTTCTTCTCTTAATGTTGAAACTGAGCTTCTTACTGCACTATCAAAGCTAACTACGCCATCAGTTGTAGTTACAACTCCAACGTTTGTTGAACTTTCTACTAAGCCTTCCATAGCCATGCTCATTGTATTTATACCATTTGGGTATAAGTATAATGCACTTATAACTGTTTCTGTACTCTTCTTATCGAAAGTTTCTTTTATTTCAATTCCTTCATTTACAGATATTTTTATGTTCTTATCTTGAACGTTGAATTCATGTTTAAACATTTTTTCAAAGTTTGAAATTTCATTTTTAAGATCAGCTAACATAGCTTTATTTACTGTCATCATAGCTTCTGCTTCTCTTGGAATTGCATTATCCTTTGAACCACCGTAAACATTTGAAAGTCTTATATCAAACTTCTCGAAAAGTCCTCTTAAAACTCTACCCATAAGCTTATTTGAGTTAGCTCTTTGCTTATTTATTTCCATACCTGAGTGTCCACCAAGTAATCCATTGATTATTACTTCAATTCCTACATGGTTTTCTAAAGTTTCTTCAAAATTCATTTTAAATGCAGATTTAGTTCTAACTCCACCAGCACAACTTACTAAAAGTTCGCCTTCTGTTTCTGAATCTAAATTTAATATGATTTTTCCATCTAAATCAGCTGGATTTAAATTCATAGCCCCAGTCATTCCTGTTTCTTCGTCTATTGTTAATAGAACTTCAATTGCTGGATGTTCTATAGTATCATCAGCTAAAATTGCCATAGCATATGCTACTGCTATTCCATCATCTGCACCTAAAGTTGTTCCTGTTGCATATATAAAGTCACCATCGATTCTTAATTTTAAAGGATCTTTTGTGAAGTCGTGTTCTGTATCTTTGTTCTTTTCACAAACCATATCCATATGTCCTTGAAGAATTACAGTTGGTGCACTTTCATAACCTTTAGAAGCTGGTTTTTTAATAATAATATTTAAAACCTCATCTTGTATAACTTCTAATCCTAATTCTTTTGCAAATGAAACTAAATAATCACTTATTCCTCTTTCATTACCTGATCCTCTTGGTATTTGTGATATTTCTTCAAAATATTTAAATACTAATTGTGGTTGTAAATTTTCTAATACTGACATTTTTCGTCTACCTCCTATCAATTTGTGTTAAAATTATGTTGTGGATATTTTTAGTATAACACAGTATTTTTATTTTAACTCTAATATTTTTTTTAGTTTATTAAAAGTTTGCATATAATATATACGTGCTATATTCAAAGATTTTACAAATATATTTTCGAGGTGATTCTATGCAAAAAACAAAAATGATTTTTACAATTGGTCCTGCAAGTGATTCGGAAGAAATTTTAAGAGAGTTCATTAAAATTGGAATGAGTGCTGCTAGGCTTAATTTTTCCCATGGAACTCACGAAACACATAAAGAAAAAATTGATTTAATCAAAAGGTTAAGAGAAGAAATGGGTTCATCAACAGCTATAGTTCTTGACATTAAAGGTCCTAAAATAAGAACTCACAATTTTAAAAATGATGGAGTTGACTTAAAAGAAGGTAATGATTTTGCATTTATATGTGATGATGAAATTCTAGGTGATGAAAAGGGATGTTCTATCACTTATAAGCAACTTTATAAAGATGTTAAACCAGGTGGTACTATTCTTGTTGATGATGGTCTTTTAGTATTTAGAATAAAGGATGTATCAGGCAAATCAATTAACTGTACAGTTGAAGTTGGTGGAATGATTAAGAACCATAAAGGGGTTAATGTTCCAAATGTATCAATAAACCTTCCTTCAATAACAGAAAAAGACAAAGAGGATATAATCTTTGGATGTGAAAACGGTGTTGACTTTATAGCAGCTTCATTCATAAGAAAATCATCAGATATTCTAGATGTTAAAAAAATCCTTAAGGAACATGGCGGAAAGCACATTAAAGTAATTGCTAAAATAGAAAGTAATGAAGGTGTTAAAAACATAGACTCTATAATAGAAGCAACAGATGCCGTAATGGTAGCTAGAGGTGATATGGGAGTTGAAATTCCAATAGAACAAGTTCCAATAATTCAAAAGAAAATAATTAAAAAATGTAATTTAGCAGGAAAAGTTGTTATTACAGCTACTCAAATGCTTGATTCAATGATTAGAAATTCAATGCCAACAAGAGCTGAAGCTTGTGACATATGTAATGCAATCTTTGATGGTACAGACGGTATAATGCTTAGTGGCGAAAGCGCTTCTGGTAACTTCCCAATAGAATCTGCAAAAGTAATGTCTAAAATAGCTATAGAAACAGAAGCTAACTTAGACTATTCACACCTATCTTCTGGTGATTCAATTGATCCTAGAAGTTTATCATTTGCAGATGCAATTAGTTACTCAGCTTGCAGAACTGCAAATGCTGTTGGAGCTGAAGCTATAGTTGCTGCAACTCAAAGTGGTGCAACTGCAAGATTACTTTCAAAATATAGACCTAAAGCACCAATTATTGCAATAACTCCAAACACTTATGTTATGAGAGGTCTTGCACTTAACTTCGGAGTTATTCCAGCTCATTGTAAAATGTTTAATACAACTGATGAGATTTTAGACGAAGCTAAGAGAATTGCTAAAAACTTTGATTTCATAAATGAAGGTGACGAAATAATAGTTGCAGCTGGTATGCCAACAACACATACTGGTGGAACTAATATGTTAAAGATAGAAAAAATTTAAGCAATTAAATAAAGGATGCCACTAGAAATTGATTTCTAGTGGCATCCCTTTTTATTATAAGTTTATATTAAAATAAATCTTTAAATAAATCTCCTAAAGTTACTTCATCATCGTTATTATTAACGTATTGATTATATTCTGCGCTCTTTTCAGCAGCATCTTTTATACTTAATGATAACTTCTTTTGAGCTTTATCAGTATTTAACACCTTAACTTTAACCTTTTGACCTAACTTTAAAACATCTTCTGGTTTAGCTATATGCTCATCTGTTATCTCACTTATGTGAACTAATCCTTCAATTCCTTTGAATACTTCAACAAAAGCTCCAAATTTAGCAAGTCTAACAACAGTACCTTCTAAAGTACCACCAACTATAAGATCATCTCCATGAACTTTCCAAGGCTCTTTATTGTTATCTTTTAATACTAATGATAATCTTTTATTTTCTTTATCTACATTAGCAACATATACAGAAACTTCATCATTAACATTAACGATATCAGTAACATTCTTAACTCTTTCCCAAGCTAAATCATTTATGTGTACTAAACCTTGAACTCCTCCGATATCAACGAAAGCTCCGAATTTAACTACATTTTTAACTATTCCTTTTCTCATTTCGCCTGCTTCTATTTCGTCCCATAAAGCTTTTTGCTTTTCTTCATAAACTGCATCTTCAATAATTCTTCTTGAAGCAACGACTTTATTATTATTAAAGTCTAGTTCTATTATTTTAACTTCTAAATCTTTACCTACTAAAGATTTAATTTCTATTCTATCTCTACTTGCAAGTGAAGCTGGGATAAATACTCTTATTGAACCATAAGAAGCTACTAATCCACCTTTAACTTCTTCTTTAACATTTACTGTTATTACTTCTTCATTCTTGAAAGCATTCTTTATCTCTTCTCTTTCTTCTCTTGATAAAGCTCTCTTTCTTGATAATGAAACGAATCCTTCTCCATCATTTGGTGAAAGAACTATTACTTTAAATTCATCTCCTGGTTTTACAACGTCAACTGGATTTTGATCATTAGCTGTAAGCTCTTCTCTAGTAATTATTCCATCAAATGCGTACTTAACATCAACAGTTGCGCCTTTTTCAGTAACATCTATAACTTTTGCAGTTAATATATCACCTTTATTTATTTTCTTAACGTCATATGAATCTAAAAATTCACCCATAGTATTTTCATTTGTCATTTTAAAAATCACTCCTTTTATTTCCCCATATATGTTCACTATTAATTTTAATCCATACTTTAATTTAATACAAGAAAAAGCATTACATTAAAAGTCTCAACATTTATATTTCCCCTCATATATTAAATATATAATACTGATTATTATTGGAGGTAATTATGGCATTCTTTGATAGATTTAAATCTAAAAAAAAGATGGCTCTAAAGCAATACGAAGAAGTAAATGAAATAAAATCTCTTCTAGACGAAAGTAAACTCGAGGTTCTCAGTTTATTTGAAACATTAAATTCATTAAATGATAATTTAAAAGCAGCTAAAATTGAATGTGTTGATTTAGATAATAAAATTAAATTATCAATTGATAGAGGAAATGAGAAGCTCTCTAAGAAAGCTATTTTAAAGAAATTATATAAAGATGAAGAAATTAAATCATTAGAAGCATCTATTTCCTATATAGAAGCTACAAGGTTTAACATAGAGTCTTTTTTAAATAGTTTAAATTTTGAATATAAAAAAATAATAAACATTTATGAAGATGCTAAAGACCTTGCTCTATTCTCAAAATTTAATAAAGACATTTTGAATTCAATAAATAAGTTTAAGCGCAACTTATTTAACTTAAATGTATTATTACTTGATGTTGAAGACAAATTAAATAAAAACAGTAAGCCTTCAGAACTATCAATAGATTTAGATGCTGAAATGAAAAAGTATATATAGTTTACTATTTAGAATAGAGGTGATGTTTTATCACTTCTTTTTAATTAGAAAATTTTGTATTAATGTTCATAGTTAATTAATTGAATATCCATTTTGAAATGTTATGATTTTTTTAGCGCCATCTTGAAAATTTACATAACTATTATTAATTATTATGAGGTGATTTTATGATTAATTTATTAAATAACTTAGTAGAAAAAAATAAACAATACATTAAAGATGGCAATTTAGCAACATATATACCAGAACTTGCAAAGGTTGATCCAAATAAACTTGGAATTGCAATTATTGACCTTCAGCATAACAATGAAGAATACTGCTCTGGAGATTATAATTCAAAATTTGCAATTGAGAGCATAGTAAACATTCCAGCTCTTATGCTGGCAGTTATTGATAACGATTTAGATTATGTATTTAGCAGAGTTAATACTGAACCAACCAATTTCTCTTTTGATTCTATTTTGGATATGCAAATAACAAATAAAGATAAACCAAATAATCCTTTTATAAATGCAGGGGCAATAGTTACAACTTCACTTATAAAAGGTGCTAATTCAATAGATGTTTCAAAGCGTATGTTAGATTTTATTAAAGTTCTTACAGACAATAATGATATTAAAATAAATGAAAAGTTATACTTATCTGAAAAGGAAACTGCAGATATTAATAGATTTTTAGCTTATTACATGAAGGGAAACGGAATATTAGATGGAGATGTATCTAATATATTAGATTCTTACTTTAGAAATTGTTCTATAGAAATTGATGCTCTAGATCTTGCAAAACTAGGCTGTGTACTTTCAACTAACGGTATATTACCTTGGAATGATGAAAAAATTATTTCAGAGGAATTATCAGTTATTATTAAAGCACTTATGTCAACTTGCGGATTATATGATGAATCAGGAGAAGTTTCTGTCCTTATAGGAGTTCCATCTAAAAGTGGCGTTGGTGGCGGAATACTTGCAGTTGTTCCTAATAAATATAGTATAGGAATATTTAGTCCTACTCTTAATGACAAAGGAAATAGTATTGCAGGAATCCATCTTCTTAAAGATTTATCTGATGCTTTAAACCTTGATATATTAAAATAAAAAAATAAGAAAAGTCTAACACTTATTAGACTTTTCTTAATTATCATTTATAAAAATAGCTTAGTGTCTAATCTTCTATCGTATTCTGACCACTTGCCATCTTCTGTTTTATCTTTTAATTGACTAATCTTATTCATAGTTGCATCCATTGAATCTGCAAAATTCACTATAAATGATTCTTCCATATTCATTTCTCTTGGTGAACCATACTCAAGTTTACCGTGATGCTGAGTTATACATCCTTTTATTCTAGCAACAAAATCATCGCTATAGAAATTTGGATTTGCTCTAACTGCCTCATCAATAAGCTGAACACCTATTAAAATATGACCTTCCATTTCACCTCTTAAAGTATACTTAAATGGTCCATCATAGAAAAGTTCATATACTTTTCCTATATCATGAAGCTTTGCTGCAAGAACAGCTATTTCATTTCTTCTGCAATCATATCTTTCACATAATACAGTAGTTATGTACATAACATTTAAAGTGTGTTCTGCAAGACCACCTATATAATTATGATGCATAGATACTCCACCTATACCTCTTTTAAACTTATCAAGAAAATCTTCATTTTTAAAGAAATAATCATTTAAAGCCTTTCCTTCTCTAGAAAGTATATATTTACTTGAATATTCTTCAATTTCATTCATTATTTCTTCAATAGGACGTTTAACTGTAGGAAGGTAATCTTCTGCCTTATAATCAGAGACAACTTCAAATTTCTTAACATCTAAATTGCCGTCTTTAACACCTTCTATTTTTAATACAGTTCCTTCTTTAAGGTCTTCACTTCTACTGTGAATGTTAGCTTTAATATCCCCACTCTTATCTGCTGCTATGCAAACTGTCTTTGATGAATCCTTATATATAACTTTCATTATCATTAAAGATATTGTTACATTTTCTCCATTTTTTATATCAGTTAAAAATTTTTCTTTCGTAGTCATAATATCCTCCAACTTATATTTATTTCACTAGAATATTATATGTAAAATTATCATTTTATATCGTACAACAATTCAATAAATTATATTTACAAATAAATCCTCAAAAAAATAGTAGCACCACCTATATTGGATGCTACTATTTATCTTTACATTATACCAAAATTTCATTCTAATTACA
Source organism: Clostridium sp. (assembly GCF_036643715.1). Classification (GTDB taxonomy): domain Bacteria; phylum Bacillota; class Clostridia; order Clostridiales; family Clostridiaceae; genus Clostridium. Next base: position 41,955 of record NZ_JAVXRL010000012.1, read on the forward strand.
TCAATTATTATATAATAACATGTCATAACACTATTTTTTAATAGAATTTTCCTTTTATGTTATACTAATTTATATAATGAATTTTAATGAAGGGAGTGTACTAATTTGAATATGAAACATATTTTAGAAATACTAATTTTCATCTTAGATAGTCTATCCATAATCGTTATAGCATGGGGAGTTGCTATTGCATTTCTCGCTTTTATAAAATCCGAATTTTCATCGAAGAATAGATCAGATGTAATTAATAAAAATAACCTTATAAAAAATAGACTAGGATCATATATATTATTTGGTCTTGAAATTTTAATTTGTGCTGATATTATAGAATCAATTTTAAATCCATCAGTTAAAGATATGGTCTTACTAGCATCAATTGTTGTTATAAGAACATTTATATCCTATTTCTTAAATAAAGAAATGGAATCTATGAATAAATCTAAAGGGGAATAACATGAAGTTTTGGAAAAAGATTTTTTTGTATTCCACAATTTTAATTATGATTATAACAAATGGTGTTGGAGTACTTTTAGTAGAAAATCTACATAAAAATAATTTAGATCAAGTAATTAAAGATACTATGTACAATGAAGAAAATATAATTAATTCTATTTATTTAAGTTACGATAGCTCTATTACCTCAGAAACAACTAATAAAAACTTTAATGTTTGGTTTGAGATGATATTTAAAAATTATCTTTACGTAAATAAAAACGATATTGAAAATATCGAGATTTATAATTCAGATAATAAACTAATATCTTCACTCCGTCATACTGAATCTAACGTAAATTCAACTGAATTATTAAATATTACTAATTCAAAAAAGAATTTCCTTATACAAACTATTAATAATGAGAAAGTATTATTAGTTGCCTCTGAATTTAAATTAAAAAATCGAAATTATAAATTAGTTCTTTATAGAAACATCAATTATGTTTATGAATCTAGAATAAATAATTATAAAACCTTTTTCTTTTTAGATATACTTATAAACGGAATTTTAATAGTTGGCATGTATTTAATTTCTAAAAAAATCACTAAGCCTATTGAAGACTTAACAATAGTTTCAATAAAAGTTGCTAATGGTGAGTATAGTGCTAGAAGTTTATACAAAAGTACAAACGATGAAATTGGTATACTTTCAACTAACTTTAATTATATGCTAGAAGTATTAAATAAAAAAATTACAGAGTTGAAAGAACTAAATGAAGAAAAAGAACGGTTTACAAACAACTTAACACATGAAATGAAGACTCCTATTACATCTATAATTGGATATTCTGACTTGTTATTAAAAGGTAACATAAATGATGATATAAAATTTAAATCATTAGAATATATAAATTCTGAAGGAAAACGTCTTGAAAGATTAAGTTCAACATTAATAAAATTAATGTCGCTTAAAAATAATACTGTAAGCAAATATCCTATTTCTATAAAACAATGTATTATTGAAGCTATATGCTCATTGAGTTATAAAATAGATGATAAAAACATTTCACTAAATATGGATATAACAGATACTACAATGTTAGGTGATAAACAACTTTTAATAGTATTATTTATTAATTTACTAGAAAACTCTATAAAGGCTTGTTCTAATTCTGGTTCTGTTAATATAACTAGCTCCTACACTAAAGATAATTCCTATACTATATATATAGAAGATAACGGTGTTGGAATACCAGAAGAAGACTTAAATAAAATACTAGAACCTTTTTATATGGTTGATAAGGCTCGTGATAGTGCCAATAATGGACTAGGTTTAGGTTTATCAATAGTTAAACAAATTTGTACTATACACCATATAGACTTAAAAATTATTAGTACCTTAAATATTGGGACAACAATACAACTAACTTTTAATACTGAGAGGTTATGATATGAAATACCTTAAAAAATTTACGTTATTTATATCAATTATAATAATAATTATTATATCCATATATTTAGCCTATAACTATAACCCACTAGGTTATAGTGAAAATATAGTATATTCTGAATCTAAAATTCCAGGCTATGCTAACGATTCTGATGCTATTGATACCCATGTAACAAGAAAAGAGGCATTAGACAAATCATTTGAAATATTAGATTCTGATTTTGATTTACCTATAAATAAAAACTCTTTAAATCAAGAAATAAGACTTGATAACAACGGTTCTAATTTTGTATGGAATATAGTTTTAAGTGATAAAAATGATGTTAAACAATTTTTTGTTCATATAAATTCAATTACTGGTGAAGTATTGGACGCTGGTCTATTTACTATGCAGTTTTCTGATTATAATCATAAATTTAATTCACTAGATAAAAAAGAAATTACAAAAATACTATCAAAACCTTCTAAAACTTTAGGCATAAACATAGATGATTTTATTATGAGTACTGATGTAAACTTTGATAAGGAATCTATAGTACTTAAAGATAACGAAGGTACAGATAAATATTATTTTATTATTGATATTCCTACTAAAAAGCTAATGTTCTTTTCTAAGAACTGATACATTTTAATAAACTATATATTGGAGGATAAAATGAATATATTATTAGTTGAAGATGACAATGCTATACGCGATTTAATAGCTATAAACCTTAGCATTGTTGGATATAATGTTTTCACTGCAGAAGATGGTGCAAAAGGTAAACAATTATTTGATTTAGAAGAAATTGATTTAGTCCTTTTAGATATAATGTTACCTAAAATAACTGGATTTGAACTAATAGAATACATTAAAGCTAAAGACATCCCAGTTATTTTTATAACTGCTAAAGATTCCGTTGTGGACAAGGTTAAAGGCCTTAGGTTAGGTGCTGATGATTACATAACTAAACCTTTTGAAACAATTGAACTACTCGCAAGAATAGAAGCTGTAACTAGAAGATACTCTAAATCTGATAAAACTTTAAAGTTTAAAGACATTGAAGTAAATTTAGATGAAAGAATAGTAAAAAAATCAAATGAAGTAGTTAATCTTACATTAAAAGAATATGAACTTTTAATTGTCTTTCTAAAAAATAAAAATATTGCTCTATCAAGAGAGCAACTTTTAGAAAAAGTTTGGGGATTTGATTATATAGGTGAAACAAGAACAATAGATATTCATGTCCAAAGGCTCAGAGATAAGTTACAACTTAAAGAAAATATAAAAACAATATTCAAAGTTGGTTATAGATTAGAAGACTAACTTAAATTATGTTTAATGCAATTAAAGAGTAAATGCTTACTTTTTAATTGCATTTACTCTTTATATATCACTCTTATTAAATTTCAAACTCAAAATCTTTATCTAAACTTTTATCTATATATAATCTGTACCATAAAATATATATAATTATACTCCATACTTTTCTAGAATAATCCCCTTTTCCATCCTTATGTTTTTGAAGCATGCTTAACACTTCAAATTTATTTATTTCTTCTATAGGATTGCTATCTATTATATTATGTGCCCAATCATACAATTCATTTTTAAGCCAAACTCTCATTGGAACTGGGTATCCAAGTTTTCTCTTATCAAAAAGGTACTCAGGAAGTTCATCTCTAAATGATTCCCTTAGCATTACTTTAGTTCTAAACTTTTGAGTCTTATGGTCTTTCTTTAATGTAGATGCTAATTTAAATACTTCCTTATCCACAAAAGGAACTCTAACCTCTAATGAATTTGCCATAGACATCCTGTCAGCTTTAGTTAATATATCACCAACTAACCATGTATTAATATCAATGTACTGCCTCTTAATTACATTATCATAGTCCTTAACATCATTAAATAACTCTTCTGTAATTTGAAGGTCATTTTTCAATGTATTATATCCATAAAATATTTTACTTTTTTCTTCTGTATTAAAAATATTAGCATTACCTGAATATCTTTTTTCTAAATCAGTTGTTCCTCGTAATATAAAACTTTTACCTTTAACAGTATCAGGAATACAATTTGCTATACTTTTCATAGCACTTTTTATACCTTTTGGTACATAGTTAAACATTTTTAATGATTCATCTTCTGTATATATATTATATCCTCCAAAAAATTCATCTGCACCTTCTCCTGATAAAATAACTTTATAATCTTTACTTACTTCTTTACAAATGTGATATAACGGTATAATTGAAGGATCCCCTATTGGACTATCCATATGATAAACTATTTTAGGAAGCTCCCTTATATAATCTTTATAATTAAGCTTTATACTTATATTTTTAATTCCAATGTCATCTGCAAATCTTTTTGCACTTACAGTTTCATCATATCCTTCTATATCAAAGCCTATCGTATAAGATACAATGTTTGGGTTAATTTCACTTGCTATTTTAGTAATTATTGATGAATCTATTCCACTTGATAAAAATGTTGCTACAGGAACATCACTTTGCATATGCATTCTAACTGATTCCTTGATCGTATCTTTAATTTTATCCTTTAAAGTGTCTTGATCACAATTTCCCTCTTTAAATTTCACATTAAAATATTTATGAATAGTTTCTTTTTGCTCTAGCCTCTTCTCTAATATACTACCTGGTGGAAGTATATTTATATCTTCAAAAATACTTTCAGTATTTGAAGGTATATATTGGAATGTTGCATATTCTCCTAACAAACCTTTTTTGTAAATTAAATTTTGACATATATTGCTTAAAGCTTTTAGTTCTGATGAAAAATATAATCCTCCATCTAAATTCATATAATATAATGGTTTTATTCCAAAGTAATCTCTAAAAGCTACCACTTTTTCTTTTACACTGTCATATATAACAATAGCAAACATTCCTCTTAGCTTATTTGCTAAATCTTTTCCCATCTTATCATATAAAGCACTAATTACCTCAACTTCAGAATTAGTGTTAAATCTATATCCATCATCAGTAAGTTCTTGTCTTAATTCTTTATAGTTATATATTTCTCCATTAAAAATAATTGTAAATTTATCTTTATAATTAAATGGTTGCGCACCATTTTCTATATCTACTATACTTAATCTATTAAATATAAACGCTGCATTTTTATGATTTACTTCCTTAGTATCATTTGGACCTCTATGAACTATTACCTCAGCCCCGGATCTTAATAAATCTATCTCTTTAACTAATATATCTTTTTTAAATAATTGTACAAATCCACACATAATTTTCCGTATCCCCTTAAAACTTATTTTGTAAATACTTCTCATTTACTTCTAAATTTATTTTAAGGTACCAACATCTCATTACCGTATATTAGTTGTTTCAAAGTTGTAAAATCTTTTTAACAAGCATACATTTTAATATCAGTTCTATCTTTAATATATTTTTTCAAAATATTATAAGTAACATCTTTTAAAAAAGCACTAACTGATACTGTCTCTGAAAAATCGACTTTATCAATTTCATCACTATTGTCTTCAATTATATTTTTTATAGGAATATAATTACTGTATGATGCTTCTATTAATATTTTCCTTCTCTTAACTTCCTCTTCCTTTTCAATTTCCTCTCTATAATTAGCTCTACAAGCACTACTATCTTTAGACTCTAAAATATAGAACCTTATATTATTACTTCTTGGAAACTCTCTTTTTTCTATTAATCTAAGTAACCTTTTAAGTTCCTCTCTAGATAAATTAATATATTCCTCTTTATAAAATCCATCTTCATAAAGATTAAAATAATCTTCTAACTTTTCAATAATAACTTTCCTATTCTTTTTATATGACCTTATATCTAAACAATTGTATATATCTAAATCATCTAACTTCTTCATTAAATCGAAAACAAAATTATTTATTTTTATCATAACTTTCGCCTCTTTTCCCATTTAGCTTATGTACAATAATTAAAATAGTATATACTATCATTTATATTAATATTACAATTTGCTAGTTATACTTTTCTGAACAGTATCTATTCCAATTCTGTTTATAACTTCCGCAAATCTTTCCTTTGTGTTTGCATTTTCACCGTAGTAACTTATTGCCGCCTCTACTACTTCCATTAATTCATTTTCTTTAAATTTTCTTTTCATTGGAGTTGCAAGTCTAGTTTTTCTTCCTAATCTTCCACCTAAAAATATTAAAAATTCTACTTCTTCGTTGTTAGAACTTTTAATTGGCATAATTGATAAATCATTGCTTTGTGCTTTTCCGTAGCTGTTTACACACCCAAACACACCTATTTTAAACTTACCTGGAAGCTCTTTTGCAAAAAATTCATCTTCAATTTTCTCACTTAATATTTTAGTATCAATAAGCCCGTGAACACATACATTTCCCTTACATGAAACTACTGCTCTAACTGTATTTCCTGTACCACCAATTCTTAAATTACTTTTATTTATTACATTTATTACTTCATCTAAATCTTTTTCTTCTATATAAGGTATTTCTATAGTTAGTCTACTAGTTAAGCTAACTTCACCATTACCATACTTAATTGCAATATTAGATATAGCTATCATTTCATCGGCTAAAAAATATCCACATTTACTTAAAAATCTTATAACATAATATCCCTCTTGTTTTTGTGAAAGTATGCCCATCTTCTTAAGTTCTATTTTCTTCTCATTAGTTAATGCCACTTGCAATTCCTCCTAAAACTATATTTATTTTAATTATACACTTGTTTGTTATATAAGAAATATATAGTTTTTTAATACATATAATAAGTAATTACTTATATATTATTTTTTATAGGAATTTCTATAATGAATTCACTAAATGATCCTGCTTTAGGATTAGTTAATAGTGTTCTCGTTTGAATATCATATCCCATTATATTCACCTCATATATTTTATATTTCATTATATAATAAAACTCATTATTAGTAGAACTATATACTAATAATGAGTTTCTTATGTTTTATTATTTTTTGCTTATAATTGCAAGTACTATAACTGATATTATAGCTATCCATAAGATTAAATTAAATCCTCCAAACATAATTCCATTAGAAATTCCGTTTCCAGAAACACTGCTTCTTCCACTCCCATTTCCAAAGCATCCATATCCTCTACTAAACATAATGTACTCCTCCTTGTTTCTTTTGTTATGAGTACATTATTAAATATAAATATGGCACAGTTATGGCTTAGATTATTTTTAACTTAATCTTATCACTTACATTTGTTCGTATTCTTTTTCTAGTTCTAACATTTTTTCTGTTTCTATCTCTTTATCTAGTTTTGCAAACTTACTAAAATCTTTTCTTATTGCAGCATCATCTGAAGTATAAACATTATTCTTTAATGATCTTCTCCAACTTGCATATTTACTTATTAATTTACTCATTTAAATCACCTCATTAAAAATTTTTCCCTATCTTTATTACAGTATTTTTTACTATAAATGTCAATAAACTTTAATTTAACAATCTATTAACAACAACCATTTTGTACATATACAAATAAAAACCTACCCTAAAAAAGCAATTTATAATTACCTTTTTAGGATAGGTTTTTTAAATGTACTAAGCTTTTGTAATACTTTCTACATCATATCCTGCATCTTCAATTATATCTTTTAATTTAGATTCAGTTACGTCACCTTCAACTATTGCACTTCCAAGTTCTACTGTAAAATCTTTAACTTCTACACAGTCTTCTAAAGCTTCTTGAACGTGTCCTATACAGTTAGCACATCCCATTCCTTCAATTTTAACATTGTATTTTGTCATAATAATCACTCCTTTTATTTTTTTATATATTAAATAATATATATATCATAGTTTAAAATTTAGGTTTAAATCCTTTAAGTCTTAAAGCATTTAGTAGTACAGATACTGAACTTAAACTCATTGCAAAAGCACCAATCATAGGATTTAAAAGTGGTCCTCCAAATATGTGTAATATACCCATTGCAACTGGAATACCTAATACGTTATATCCAAATGCCCAGAATAAATTTTCTTTTATATTTTTAATTGTTGCTCTACTTAATTGAATTGCAGTAACAACATCTAAAAGATCACTTCTCATTAATACTACATCTGCAGACTCAATTGCTACATCAGTACCAGAACCAATTGCTATACCTATTTCTGCTGTAACAAGTGCTGGTGCATCATTAATACCATCACCAACCATAGCAACTTTCTTGCCTTCTTTTTGTATTTCTTTAACTACATTTGCTTTACCTTCTGGTAATACATCTGATACTACTCTATCTATTCCAACTTGCTTTGCAATAGCTTTTGCAGTTCTTTCATTATCACCAGTTAACATTACAACTTCAATTCCCATTTTGTGAAGTGCATTAACTGTTTTAGCACTATTTTCTTTAACTGTATCTGCAACAGCAATTACTCCTGCAAGATTACCATCTATTCCAATAAACATTGGAGTTTTACCCTCTTCTGCAAGTACGTGAGCTTTATCATCTAATGAAGAAATATCTATATTATTTCTAGTCATCATTTTTCTATTACCTACTGAAACAGCCTTGCCATCTATAACTGTATTAATACCTTCCCCTGGAATTGCATCAAAGTTATGAATCTCAGGAAGTTCAATTGCTTTTTCTTCTGCTGCTTTTACAATAGCTTCACCAAGTGGATGTTCTGATCCCTTTTCTGCAGCTGCAGTTATTTTAAGTAATTCTAAGTCATCAAGTGATATACTTATTATATTAGTAACTTTAGGTTTACCTTCAGTTATTGTACCTGTCTTATCAAAGATTATTGTATTAATCTTATGCGCTTCTTCAAGTGCCACGCCACTTTTTATTAACACTCCATTTTCTGCACCTTTTCCTGTACTTACCATAATTGCTGTTGGTGTTGCTAATCCAAGAGCGCAAGGACAAGCTATTACAAGAACAGATATTAATATATTAAGAGCGAACTCTAAGTTTTCATTTCCGATAAAGTACCATGCAAGTGCTGATATTATTGAAAGTACTATTACTACTGGAACGAAGTATCCTGATATTACATCTGCAAGTTTTGCTATAGGTGCCTTTGTTCCTTGAGCATCTTCAACTAAATTAATTATTTTTGAAAGTACGGTATCGTTACCGACTTTTGTTGCCTTATATTTAAACATACCTGTTTTATTTATACTAGCTCCATAAACATCTGAACCAATACTTTTTTCAACTGGAATACTTTCACCAGTAAGCATAGCTTCATCAACTGCTGAAGCTCCATAAACAACTACACCATCAACTGGAAGTCTTTCTCCTGGTTTAACTACTATTATGTCATCTACTCTAACATCTTCAATTGGAACTACTTTTTCTTTTCCATCTATAATAATTGTTGCTGTCTTTGGTGCTAATCCCATTAATTTATTTATTGCATCTGATGTCTTACCTTTTGTAAGAGCTTCTAAATATTTACCAAGACTTATAAATGCAACAATCATACCTGCTGATTCAAAATATAAGTGATGAGCAAAGTGAACTTCTCCACCACCAATTTTAACTAAAGCATAAATACCATATAAAAGAGCTGCTGTACTACCAAGCGCTATAAGAGTATCCATATTAGGACTTAAATTAAATAAGTTTTTAAATCCATGAATGAAGAATTCTCTTCCAACATATATGATAATTAAAGTTAATATAAGTTGTATCATTGCAAAATTATAAGGATTTACACTTGGGTCTATTATGTCTGGAAGTTTAAGTCCTAGCATTGATCCCATGGATATTGTTATTAACGGAATAGCAAAAATTAAAGACCATATAAATCTATTTCTCGCTCTTTTTACTTTTTCTTCTCCTTCTTTTTTAGAATCATCTTTATTATCTTCTGTTATATGAACTGCTTCATATCCTGCTTTTTTAACTATCTTTTCAATATCATCTATTGAAGTTTTTCTGCTATCATATTTAACATTCATATTCTCTGCTGCAAGATTTACTGAAGCATCATCTACTCCCTCCATCTTATTAACAACTTTTTGTATTCTAGCTGCACATGATGCACATGTCATTCCTTTTACTTTAAACTGCGCATTAGATAAGTTACTACTTTCTTTTATCTCTTCTGCATCATAACCTGCTTTTTTCACTTTATCTATTATATCTTTAGGAGAAATACTTCCTTTATCATAAGTAACTGTTGCTTTTTCTGTTGCTAAATTTACAATAGCATTTTCTATTCCTTCTGTCTTATTTAAAACTTTCTCGATTCTAGCTGAGCATGATGCACATGTCATTCCATTTATTTTAAAGCTTTCATTTACAGTATCATTACTTTTTATTTCATCAGCTTCATATCCTGCTTTTTTAACCTTTTCTTCTATATCTTTAGTATCTATTTTATCTTTATCATAATTAACCGTCATTTTCTCTGTAGCTAAATTAACAACAGCTTCATCCACGCCGTCCATCTTATTAACAACCTTTTCTACTCTAGCTGCACATGATGCACATGTCATTCCTTTTACTGTGAATTGTTTTTTCATTCTTTTACCTCCATATATTTCTCATACCCTTTTTGCTATTTATCTATTAGTTTTGTAAGTATGCTTATAATTTCTTCAACCTTTACGTCCTTTGCCTCATCACTATCTAATGCTTCTCTTACACAGTGGTGCATATGTTGTGTTAATACATGCTTGTTTGCTTTTTTTAATAATCCTTGTGCTGCTATTATTTGATTTGATACATCAACACAATATCTTCCTTCTTCTAGCATTTTTATTATTCCATCAATCTGTCCTCTACATGTTTTTAACACTTGGACTGCTTTTTTCTTATCTTCATTCATAAATCTTACCTCCTACCCCCTCCCATGGGGGGTGCGTTTCATATTTTTAATATTACGCTTATTGATAACTGCTGTCAACACATTTATTAATTACTTATTAGAAATTTCAAATTGTTTATATAATCTGTCTTATTTTACAAATCATTAATAAACATTCTATTTTATCTATTAATACCCTTACTTATGAGTTGTTTGTTTTATATGAAACTTTTTTTCATATTACCATGTTCATCTTGTGTGTTGGTAGTTTAAAACTCTATTTTATTGTCTATAATCTAATGAGGTGAATATATATGAATAATTATAAACAATGTCCCTTTTGCTTAAGCGAATCTTTTATAAAATACGGTCATTATAAAAAAATACAAAGATATCAATGTAAAGATTGCAACAAAACCTTCTCAGAATCAACAAATTCTATTTGGTTTAATTCTAAAAAACAATCAAAGGTTTGGTATGATTATTGTTTTCTTATGTTTTCTGGTAATAGTATACGTGCATGTGCTTCGCAATTACACATAAGTATTAATACATCATTTAAATGGAGACATAAGATTTTAAATAAACTACCTAATTGTAACAATAATATATTTCTTTATAATTATGTTGGTTTAAAACATATGCAGTTCATAGAAAGTTTCAAAGGTCAAAAAGTTCCACCAGTAACATTAATTGCAGAACCTAGAAGAAAAGTTTTTTTATCTGTAGCAATTAATGAAAACTGTGTATCTTTTTCTAAAATAATATCTAAAGGTATGTTATATCAACCACTTTCTTATAAATTATTAAAAGAAAAAGTAAAATTCAATTCTAATATTATAGGATATTATGATAGATATGCCCCCGCAATTGCTAAGCGATTGAATAATGAGCTTAAGAACTTTAGGGAATGTCCTCCTTTAAAGAAGATTAATTTAAAAGATTTTTTGTATTCTTTTTCTTCATTATTGAAAATATGGCTTGGCATATTCCGAGGAGTTGCAACTAAGTACTTAGATGCTTATTTGGATTGGTTTATTCATGTTTTTGAGGATTCATTCAAAAGTAAAGTAATGACTTCAAATATTATAAATGCAATATTTTGCTCTTAATTTTTTCAATACAATTTTTTATGTTATTTCTGTTTAATATAATTTGTACAAGCCTTATTTATTAATAATTATGTATTTTTTATTCAATACGAGTTCTACATTTTTCTACGTTTTACTTTCATTTATTTTATTTTACCTTATTATTCGACTTTTATTAATTCTAGCTACCAATATATATGTGCAACATTGAAATATAGTGTTTCGTATAGTTAATCATACCAAGTACCCCACACACAAAAAAAAGAGAGCCAAAACGGCTCCCTGAAATTACTTCTTTATTTCATTATAGCAATAATTAATTATATCGCTTCTCTTTATTATCCCAATAAATATTCCTTCATCATCTACTACCGGAACAAAATTTTGATTAACTGCAAGTGATATTAAACTTTCAATATCTGCATTTATAGAAACACTTTTATGTGTTCTTCTCGTTTTAATATCCTTAACCCTAACACATTCAGTGTTTTTAAAATTAAGATCTGGAGTGTTCTTAAGCTCCCATAAAAGATCACCTTCTGTTAATGTAGAAACATATCTCCCATGCTTGTCTATTAGTGGTATAGCTGTATAGCCATGATGTTCCATTCTCTCCATAACTTGTCTCATAGTAGATTCTAAGTTCTCACAAACCACTTCATTCTTCGGTGTAAGAAAAAATGCTATATTCATAGTTATTCCTTCCTCTTCATAATATTTTATTTAAATACCTTGTACTATTTTAACATACTTCAACTTTCTTTGTATGTCTATAGTGCTTTCTCTTTCTTAAGAAAATATTTATCTAATTTGTAGCTATAATCAGAATAGTCTACTTCATCAACAATACTTCCTATCTCATAATACATTATTTTTCCATGCAAACTTTTTTTAACTACAACTTCATTTAATACTGAAGCATTACATTTAGAACATTTACCTACAGAGATAAATCTCCATCTAAGCGGCATATATTCAAAGTCTAGTTGAATCTTCTTTTTGCATCTAGGACATAATGACTTAACCATATCGTTATCAAGTAAAAGACCTTCTAATTCTTTAACTGTAATTGCTGGCATATCATAAATATTTTCAACTATGTAGTTTTTAACTATTCGATGATTGTACAGTTTCCTAAACACTTGAACAGTAAACTCAGCATCATTTAATGCATCATGAAGAAGCGAGTCATCTATTCTTATATTTAATCTTTTTAAAGCATTTTTAAGACTAAGTGACTTCTTAACTCCTATTACATTGCTAGCATACTCTTGAATATCAAGATAACTTCTAATCCATTTAAGATCTTCGTACTCATGATGATGCGCATTAATGATTATTTGAGTTATATCATCTTTTGCCCATGAACAAAGAACATCATCTCCAGCAAATTCCTTAAGCTTTTCCATTCCTTCTTCAAATGATATACCTGTCTTTAAATCATCCTCAGTAATATTTGTAATATTTGCAATTTCAGGATTCAATATAGGAAGTATTGAAGGCTTTATGTAAGCCTTCAATTTCCCTTTAACTTTCATATATTGATCTACCTTAATTGCCCCTATTTCTATTATTTCATTTTGAACTGTTAAATCATTAACCCAATTGTAATTCTCATAAAATTTTGGATAATACTTTGTTATATTATTCAAATTATTAAACTCTAAGTCTATTATTACATACCCCATGGTAAAATTCCTCTCTTCTCTATCCCCTTTTATTTAAATTCAATACCTGCAAGCTTCATAAGATGAATCGCATTTTGCGTTCTACTCTTTCCCATTCTAAGCTTATAATCAAATTTTATTTTATTGTTCTCATAGTACTCTCTAAAGTTATAATTCTCTATTCTCTTGTCAGTTTCCTCTAAATCACAAAGATCTAAATCATGTGTAGATACAAGTCCCATAGCACCACCATTTATAAGTTGATTTATAAGTTCAGTAGCTCCTGTGTGCCTATCTACTGAGTTTGTTCCTTTAAATATTTCATCAAGTAAAAAGAAAACATCCTCACCTTTTTTTGTAGCCTCAATTAATATCTTTATTCTAAGAATTTCTGCGTAGAAGGAAGATATACTTTCTTCTAGATTATCTTTAGTTCTCATACATGTATATATATTAAATATTCCACAAGTAAACTTTTCACTGAATACTGGTGCTCCAATATATGCTAAAAGAAGGTTAAGTCCAATAGTTCTTAAGAAAGTACTCTTACCTGACATATTTGAGCCTGTTATTAAAGTAACCATCTTTTCATTTGAAAGTTCATAATCATTTCTAACTGCTCTTTCACCTATTAAAGGATGACCTATCTTCTTACCTTTAACTTCTTTATTATTTGAAATACTTGGGAAGTTCCACTCATCAAAATCAAAATATAAATTTGAAATACTAACTAAAGAATCGATTTCACTCATTACACTTAGCCAATTATCAAGTTCATTTGAATTCTTCTTTTTCCATTCCTCTAAGTTTTCCATTATAAATATATCTGAAAATATTAATATATTAAGTATAAGATAATAAGCATTACTTGAACTATCTCCAACCCAATCTAATAAATTAGATAACTTCTTCATTTCAATAGAACAAGATAATCCTTTTGAATTATTTAATCTACCTTTAATTTCTCTTAAATATTCGCTCTTAAAATCTTCTTTTTCTATCATTTCTAATATTTCAGAGTAATTCTTAACAGTGCCCTTTATATCATTAATTAGTATAAGCTCTTCCTTATAATCCTTTGTTAATCCTTTAATAACTAAAAAGTTAACCATAAGTACAAGCAACACATAACTAGGTGATATAAATTTAAGAATAGCCGCAACTATACTTACAAAGGTTATAAAAATAAATAAATAAGCTATTATTTTCTTATTTCCCTTTTTAGCTTTATTATTTTTACTCCAAGTTAAAAGTGATTGTAATTCATTTAATTCTTTCTTTTTATTCTTTATTTTGCTTTTTCCTCTTACAAGAAGCTCTTGTCTCCACTCTATCTTTTCGCCAAGTTCTTTAATTCCTTGCTGTCTTTTTTCAATTTCTTCTCTTTTAGGAAGTTCTTCTAGAGTTAAGTCCTTAACTAATTTTTCTCTTCCACCTTTAGTTAACGTATCATTAATAAGTTGGAAAAGTGAACTCTTCCCGAATATATCTATATCTGATGAAAATGGATGAGAATCATTTATATATTCTTTACCATTATCCTCTATATTTTTAAATTCTCCTGTTATTCTCATAACACCTTTTTCATTAATTTCTAAAAATCTTTCTAATTTTTCTCTCTTGCTTATTAGTTTATTGTGATATATTGCTACTCCTATAAAAATAGCTATCAATAAAATTTCCGCTACTATAAGGAGTATTAGGTTATCCTCTTTATAAAGAAAATATCCTGAAGCTAGCATGATTATTACTACAATAAGCCTACTCCAACCTATTTTACTTATATTACTTTCCATATCTGAAATTTCTTTTTTACTTTTCTCTATATTGTTTTTGTAATATTCTAATGCCTTAATGAATACCGCCTCCTCTTCCATTATTTACATAAATTATTATACCATATTAAACGAAAAAAATTCACACATTATCCTTAAGCACATAATAAAAGGTTTGATATAAAAATTAATTCACATCAAACCTTTCATTAAATCACGTTTATTTATTTTCTTGTTCTAAACTCTTATATATAACATCTAAGTTATATCTCATTCCATCTAAGTAAGTTTTATCATCCTCACTTGATTCTAAGCTATAAATTTTCTCAACTTTAGCTCCAGATTCTCTTGCTAATGTTTCTGAAGTCTTTGGCTCTGCTAAACTTTCTGAGAATATTGTTTTGATGTTATTATCCTTACAGTATTTAGTAAGCTCCTCAAGTTTCTTTGGAGTAGCTTCTCCATCTCCATATATATCTTTTATAGACTTCTGTTCTAGGCCAAATTCTTTACATAAATATCCGAAGGCAGCATGACCTGTTATAAAATCTTTTCTTTTAAGCTTATCAAATTTTGGCTTATATTCATTATATAATCCTTCAAATTCTGATTTTAGCTTTTTATAATTTTCTTCATAATAATCCTTATTAGAAGGATCTTTTGCAATTAATGCATTCTTTATGTTTTCAGCTTCAATTGTAGCATCCTTTAAACTTAACCAAACGTGTGGATCTACTTTATCTCCATCTTTTATTACATTAACACCCTTACTTGCTTCTACCATATATATATCATTATCTTTAAGCTGTGACATAGCATTATCAAGCCATGTTTCAAGTCCTAACCCATTATAAACAAATATATCGCTCTTTGTAAGCTTTTCAAAATCCGCTGGTTTAAAATCGAAGTCATGTGGTTCTTGACCTGGTTTTACTAATGTTAAAACATCAACTTTATCTCCACCAATCATCTTAGTTAATTGTTCTAATGGATAAATTGACGCTGTAACTTGAAGCTTTCCATTATCTTTAGCTTTATTGTCCCCACTTTGAGAACATCCTATAAGAGCAAAAGACATAATTAAAGCTCCTATTATTCCTATAAACTTTTTCAAAAATTCGCACCTCTCTTGCATATGATTTGCATTTGCATATTATGATTTTAATATTATTCACTATTATTGTCAATTCTATATAGAAATATAATTGTTTTTTATATTATTTTTATTTAATATTTCCTCTTCAATAGACTGACATGTGAATATTATAGTTTGTGCAAAATTTCTATTACTTATCATATTAAGAGCTTTTTCCCTCCTAATATCATCATATTGTATAAATGCATCATCTAATATTACAACTACTTCCTTGCTTTTAAATATTAATTCTATAAATGCGATTCTAAGTGCTAAGTATAATTGATCATTTGCACCATTACTTAAGTATTCTCCAGAAAATATATTATATTCATCCCTTACAGCCATTTCATAATTTTCTCCAAGCTTTACTTCTGAATACTTTTCTCCTGTAACCTCTTTAAACGCTTCAAGTATTTTATTATTAAGTGTAGGTCCAAAACTTTCTCTTAATTCTCTTCCTGCAATTTCTAAGTTTTCTATAGCCATATTTATAGCAAGTAATCTCTTTTCAGATGATTTTATATCATTTACTAAGTTCTCTAAATCTTCTTCTATTGCATTTATTGTTCTCTTACCTAAGAAACTATTTTTAATATCATTTTCTAAGTCTGAAATTATCTTTTCTATAGCAATTAATTCATTAGACTTAAGCTTAACTTCCTGTTCTATCTCTTCTTCTGACTCATAGCTATACTCCATATCTTCTCTTAGTATATCTGATAGTTCTTCCCTTATATTTTCTATATCTCTATCCTTTAAAAGAACTTTATAAGTTTCCTCAACACTCTCAAGTGCTTTTTCTAAATCCTTCTTACCTTCAAGCTTGTTTCTAAACTCTTTTAAGTACATTTCTAAATCCACTAATTTAATATGATCTAAATCCATTATTTCAAGTTTCTCTTTTATTCCTTTTTCTTTTTCTTCAAGTTCAAAAGAAATTCTCTCTAATGATTCATTCTTTGAATTTTTCTCTAAGTTTAGTACTTCTATTTCTCTTTTAACTTTCTCATACGCATCTAATTCTAAATATATTTCATCAATAGTATCACAACCACAAAGCTTCATTATTTGAATGATCATTTTATTATTCTTATTGTAATTTTCCATGTCTTTTTCAGAATATGTTTGTTCTAGTTGTAATGTTCTTTCTTCTATCCTTAATTTAACTTTAGTTTCTAACATATAGAAATTTTCTAATGCACTTACAGCTCTTAATAAGTTTTCATAATCTTTGCATTCAATTAATTTTAAATAATCATTAAGTCTATCTTCTATTTTTTTAATTTCTACATTTAAACTTTCTATCTTCTTTTCACACTCATAACTACTATATAAATATTTAAGTTCACTATTAATCTTAGCGAAAGATATTCCCCCTAATGCAAATAGTATTGCAGCAATTATATACATAATGGTGCTATTACTTGACGCAATATTATATATAAAAATAGCTATTCCAATAGTTGCAATTGCACAACCAACATTCCTTTTGGTCTGTAATGATTTTTTAGCATCTTTATCACTATCTTTAAAATTTCCTGATTCTATTTCTTCCTTTAATCTATGAAGATTATCTTCGTACTCTTTAAATAAACTCCTTATCTTTTCTCTATGAGGCGTTAATTTAATTATGTCACCTAAAAACTGTTTCTTTTTAGCTAACTTATTTTCTTCATCCTTAATTGAAAGCTTTAACGCTTTACTTCTCATAACTTTTTCCTTAAGTGCTTCTTGCTCTATATTTAGTCTTATTAGCTTTTCTTTAAGACCATCTTCCATGTCTTTAAACACTTCATATCCATTAACATTTAAAGTTTCTCTTTCTATTTTTTCTTCTAATTCTTTTAAATCATATTCATTTTCTTTCTTTATATCTAATAGAGTTAAGTATTTTTTATTTTCTTCACTTAATTCATTTATATAATCTTCAGTTATATATCCCTTTTCTCTTTTTAATTCATTTTCTAATTCTTTTTCTTGTCTTTTTAAGTTTTCGCTCTTTTTTAAATAATTAGTTATTTCTCCATATTCCTTTTGAAGTTTGCTCTTCTTTAAATACTTTTTAAATAATTCTAATTTATTAATTTCATCTCGTAGTTTTTTTCTTTCTTCTTTTTTATTTATTAATTCACTTTCATCTTCTAAATTTTCTTCTGCTATTTTATAAGCTTCATATCTTTCTTCTATTACTTTATTGTATCTGCTCTTTAATATATCAAGTTCACCATTGCCTCTTGTTGTCGTTAATGATTTTTTATTATCTTTAAGCTTTAAAATAGCTTTATATGCTGATACTTCACCTTCTCCACAACCAAAGACATCTATTATTTTGTCCATTATCTGCTCTTCTCTATCTTTAGCAAAAGATATTCCAAGCTGAGGTATAAATAACGTTTTAACAAAAGTGTTTCCATTAACTCCTAAAAAGTACGTTCCTGGCTCATCCTTATTTATATCCTTTATCTCTTCTCCTGTTAATCCATCATATATTACTGATGTATCTTCCTTCTTAGTATTACCAAACGTTCTAGCTATAATATATTCTTTACCTTCATGACTTACTAATAGCTCTCCCTGCATCTTCTCGCCAGTAAATGGCATGTATCTCTTCCTTAAGTTATTCTTTCCACCTCTAGCTGCTGTAAATCCAAATAACCATGCTCTAATGAAATTTTCTACAGTACTCTTTCCTTTTTCATTTTCACCATATATAAGATTTATTCCATCTGTTAAATCTATATCTTTTTCTTTAATTCCACCGAAGGCTTTTATTCTAATCTTTTTAATAATCATCTAGATTCACCTCCTCTGACGTTAAACTTTGCAATCCTATTTTTAGGGCAAGTTCTATTATTTCTTTTTCCTCACCTGTTGCACTGCTCATTTTATCATTTAAATTTTTAATAAAAATCCCTTTTATTGAATGTTCATTATAAACATCATCTGTATTTGATATTATGTTTGTATTATCTTTAATTTTTATAAAATAAAAATCTTTATTTAGCTTTTCTTTAAGAACTTTCTCATCAATTTTAAAGCTTGCCTCCAAACTTCCTGTTAAAGTTACTTTAAAAATATCTTCCTTTATATTAAAATCTTTAAGTTCTTCTATTATTTTTTCTTTTACTTCCTTATATCCAAATAGTGATGTTATATCTATTTCTTTTTCTAAATATTCTCTTTTACAAGTTTTTTTAAATACCATGTTAGCGTATCCATTACTAACTTCCCCAATTAATACGCCCTTTTCGTTAGTTTCATCAAATCCTCTACCTTGAGGGCATCCACTATAAGCATAGCTAGTTATACCTTCTTTTAATATCCCATTAAATTTATGTCTATGTCCTAATGCTAAGTAGTCTAATTTGCTATCCTCAATATCTTTTAGTGTAATTGGATTATATTCATTTCCACTTAATCCACTTGCTAATTCACCATGTATGACCCCAACATTAATATATCCATCATATATATCAATATTTTTTAACATAGATTCATTTACATAATTATCTGTAAACGCTCCTCCATGAACGCAAAGTTCTAATTCATCTATTACTACTCTTTCCATATCGCTTTTAAAAACATGTACATTTTCAGGCCAATCAATTAATTTATAAAAAGATTTGAAATTATAAGGATCATGATTACCTGGACTTATGAAAACTTTTGTACCTTTTAATTTTTCTATTGTTTCCTTAATAAAAGCTAATGTACTTTTACTAACAGTATAATTATCAAAAATATCACCTGCTAAAAGCATCACTTGAATTTTTTCATCATTACATATATTTATTATTTTATTAAAAACTTCTTTAATCTCTTCTTTACTATTTTGTGCATACTCATTTGTAAATTCCTTAAAAGGTGTATCAAAATGTATGTCTGCACAGTGAAGTATTCTTACCGTTTTCATGAAAAACCCTCTCTTTTACGAACTTTTGTTCTCATTTTATCATATATTTCCCATAAAAAGAAAGAGGGCGATTATAAAATCGCCCTCTCGGTTGAACAACATTTAAGTTGCTGGTGGTGTAACTTCCAATGCTTTCTCTTAATTAACTTTTAGTAAGTGTTTACTTTAGAGAACTTTCATATTGTTCAACCATTCTCTTAACCATTTCGCCACCTACGGAGCCGCATTGTTTAGAACTTAAGTCTCCATTATAGTCTGAAAATGGTACTCCTAGCTCTCTCGCTACTTCATTCTTAAATGCACTTAATCCTTCTTTTGCTTCTGGAACTATTACTCTATTTGACATAATCGATCCCTCCTAAGGCTTTATGGTATTTTGTAAGATTAATTGTTTCAATTTATCTTACACTAGTATTTTAACCACAATAAGTTTTTTAATTACATGTAATTTTTAAATCATTATGCAATTTTTTCTATATAAGTGCTTTGAATGAGTAAAAATCATTTTTCAAATTAAAAATACATTCGAAAATTCTATCTTTATCTCTATTATCTATATTTTCCACTTCATTATTTATATCAATAAAAAATGCTACGTCTTGATTTTCCAAATCTTTAAAATCTTTTTTTTGATCTTCATCTATTATCTTTACGTGATTTTTTGATAATATGTCTTTAATATCTATATTATTTGGTAATACTGTATGTCCATTTTCTTCTATCATATTAAAATAAGGTTTACTCTTATCTGCAATATCCTCATTTTCTATAAATGTTATCTTTATTTTTGATTTATTAGCTATATCTATAATACTACCTATTTTATCTTCTAATGATTTATTATCTAAATTAACTACAACGTAAGCTTTTGAACTATCTTCTTCTTTTAAAGAGGTTAATGGTTGATAATCTATTTCTGTTATAGTATTTACAACATCATTTACTTTGTTTCCATTATTAACACTTACATTAACAGTTGAGTCTATTATTTTCTTTTCATTAAGTACTTTGGATGATATAAAAAATCCAATAATAGCAATCGATATTAGAATTGAAACACCGATTAAAATCTTTTTATTTCTTTTTTTCATTTCCATCCCCCTGTCGAATCTCTTTGTTAAATTATATCATATTTTTTAAATAAGTATTAACAAATTTACGTTTTTATTAAAACTTTTCTTGTTTTGTTAGTTTTTTAGCCATATTTTTTACTATTATTACAAAATAACCTATTATATTAACAAAATTCATATTTAAATGTATTTATTTTGAATTTTTTCAAATTGGAAAAGCTTTTCATAAAATAACTATATATATTATAATAATTCGTTATTGAATAATATTACTTAATTTGATTTTTATGTATTAATTATTTATTTTTTTGAATAAAAAAAACACTTAATACATAAGTACTAAGTGTTTTGTGGCAGGGGCACTAGGACTTGAACCCAGAACCAATGGTTTTGGAGACCACTACTCTACCAATTGAGCCATACCCCTAAGACGTTTTTAATTTTACCATGATATGCTACATTATGTCAATAATATTTTTTTTGATTAATTTTTTATATTGTTAATTTATAATTTTTAGATTATAATATACTAAAATATATTTTGATAATCAAAATATTTAAATTTCAAAGTAAATGAGGTGTATTATATGAATTTAAACTCTCTAAAAATAGGAGATCTAGTATCAAGACTTCCTATAATCCAAGGGGGAATGGGTGTAGGTGTTTCTCTTTCAAATTTAGCATCAGCTGTTACAAATGCTGGTGGTATAGGAATTATATCATCTGCTCAAATAGGCTTTAAAGAAGCTGATTTTGATAAAAATCCACTTGAAGCTAATTTAAGAGCTTTAAAGAAACATATACAATTAGCAAAAGATAAATGTAATAATGGAATAATTGGCGTAAATGTTATGGTAGCAACTAAAGAATACGCAGAATATATAAAAACAGCTTTAGAAAGTGGTATTGACCTTATAATATCAGGTGCTGGAATGCCAACTGCACTTCCAAAGCTTACAAAAGGTTATAATGTTAAGCTTGCTCCAATAGTTTCATCACTAAAGGCAGCTAAAGTTATAATGAAGTTATGGGATAGACACGATAACATAACACCAGACATGATTGTTGTTGAAGGACCAAAAGCCGGTGGTCACTTAGGATTTAAAAAAGATGAAATTGAAAGTGCTAGTGATACTTTTGATGATACGGTTGTTGATATAGTTAATCATGTTAAAGAATACGAAGATAAATATAATAAGAAAATACCAGTTATTGCAGCTGGTGGAATATTTACAGGTGAAGATATAGCTAAATACTTAAAGCTTGGAGCTTCTGGTGTTCAAATGGCAACTAGATTTGTTGCTACAGAAGAATGTGATGCTTCTTTAGAATTTAAAAATGCTTACGTAAATGCAGGTGAAAAGGAAGTTGGTATAGTAACAAGCCCGGTTGGTATGCCAGGAAGAGCTATTCTTAATCCTTTTGTAAATAGAACTAAGGAAGGTCCAATTAAGGTTGAAAAATGTTTTAGATGTTTAACGCCTTGTGACCCAAGGACAACTCCATACTGTATTACTAAAGCACTTATTAACTCAGTTAATGGTGATTTAGACAATGGACTTATTTTCTGTGGAGAAAATGTTAGTAAGATTAAAGAGATTACAACTGTACAATCTTTAATGACTGAATTAGAAAATGAAGTAACATCTATATAAATAGAGGTTTTAAAATAAGCCTTATAATTTCAAAGTTTTTTTGAAATTATAAGGCTATTTTTTTATTGTATTCCAAGTGCATTCTTCCTTTCATTGTAAATTTATAATTATCACAGTTATAAATATTTTGATTAGTATCTAACACATACCCAAATGGTGATTGCATATTACGACCTTAAAAATGTTGTCATCTATATTTTTATTGTTACTTCTTTTAATTTAAAAATATATATACATTCTTTTATACTTATTTTATCAGCAACTCATATCTTTTTTCTTTATACGTTATATATTTTTCACTAACCTTTTTATTTGTCCTAACTTTATCTACTTAAACTATTATTCACCTAATATTTCCATACTTATATTTCATTTTTTAAATATAAGTAAATTCCCTTTTATTTTCAAGAAATCAATACAACTTGAAACACTCATTTTAGGTTGTATCACAACTAATATATCAATATTACCATCTATTATAGATACTTCTTTTGTTACTTAAATCCAAGTTTTCATATAATTCAATTTTAACAAACAGAGTTTTTTCTGAACACACTCATATAGCAAGTATTCTTATTTATAATAAATATTGCCCCCTGCACAATATATGAAGTCTAATTTTAAAAAATGGCTTTTCTATTAAACATTTTATCAATCCATATGGATTTTTAAAAATAAATCTTATAGTTTCATCTTTTTTTGTATTACTATGCGATTATCTAAAATTCATATATTCTCTTTCTATACCTTTATCTCCGTTTATTTATATATAATAATTTATCTATTATACATTTATTACATATCTGTGTATATATTAAATATTTTGTAAAAAAAATCAATTATTTTTTTTTAAAACTATAAATGTAATATAATAATAAAGAGGTGATTATATGAAAAAATATATAAAATTTACAAATTTTATAGTTGCACTGCTTATCATCATAGGTTTTAGTTGCATTAATACCGAAAAGGTTAATGCTACTGAAAAAGTAACTTCTAATGAAAAAGTGAATTCTGAAGCAACTAAAAATGGACTAATACATAATGAAGGTAACGTATATTTTTATGAAAATAATACATTAGTTAAAGGCTGGAAAAAAATTGATGGTAAATGGTATTTTTTTGATAAAGAAAACGGTAAAATGAAGACAAGCTGGTTTAAAGAGGGTGACTCTTGGTATTATTTAAAGCCTGATGGAAGTATGGATATAGGTTGGAGGAAATTGGATAATAAATGGTATTTCCTTGATAAAGAAAGCGGTAAAATGAAGACAGGCTGGTTTAAAGAGGGTGACTCTTGGTATTATTTAAAGCCTGATGGAAGTATGGATATAGGTTGGAGGAAATTGGATAATAAATGGTATTTCCTTGATAAAGAAAGCGGTAAAATGAAGACAGGCTGGTTTAAAGAGGGTGACTCTTGGTATTATTTAAAGCCTGATGGAAGTATGGATACAGGTTGGAGACAGCTGGATAATAAATGGTATTTCCTTGATAAAGAAAACGGTAAAATGAAAACAGGTTGGCTTGAGGATGGAGATTCCTGGTATTATTTAAACCCTAAAAATGGAGAAATGATGACCAATACTACTATTGATGGTTATTACCTTTCTAAAAGTGGAAAATATGAAAACAAAGGAGAAGAAGTAGTAAATTATGCTAAGCAATTCTTAGGAACAAAGTATGTATATGGTGGGACAACTCCTAATGGATTTGATTGCTCAGGATTCACTCAGTATGTATATAAACATGCATTAGGAATAAATATTAGTAGAACTACATATACCCAAATAAATGAGGGTAAATCAGTATCAAGGTCAAATTTAAAAGTTGGTGATTTAGTTTTTCCGAGTAGTCATCATGTAGGAATTTATATAGGAAACGGTAAAATAATACATGCTCCTCAAACAGGAGATGTAGTTAAAATTTCAAATATTTGGAGTTTTTATGCAGCTAGAAGAATAACAAATTAGCAAAGTCATTTAAAATATTCAACAAAACTTAGAGATAATGAGAATATAGAAGAGTTTTTTGTAATTTAATATTCTATCTTTATTATATAACTGGATTTTTTTCCAGTTATATTTTTTTAAATTCAGGTACATACTTGAATTTAGTATTACGTAAAATCTAAATTCCATTGCTTTTGATATTATTTATTTAAATTTGTGGTAATATTTAATAAATACATTTTTAATTATTTTTTGATATACAATTACCAAATAATAACATATCAACTTTACTATCTTTCCTTAGTTATCTATTAAATT